>DATAZG010000132.1:0-27370 GCA_036272155.1 Pseudonocardia sp. | reverse complement strand
GCTGGTCAACGAGCTACACTTGTCCACATCCCGCACCGGTGGCGGTGGTCGGATCAAGGGCCAGCTCGACGCCGCGACCTTCGACGCGGTCAAGCGGGCGATCCGGGCCAGCCTGCCGCCCGTCGAGCCCGACCCACTCGGGCGCGACAAGTCCCTGGGTGAACGCCAAGCCGAGGCACTCGGCGCGATCTGCGAACACGCCCTCGACGACGGCTACCTCCCCACCGAAGGCGGCGAGCGGCCGCACATCAGCGCGATCATCGACTTCGAAGCCCAGCGCACCCAGGCCCGGGGAGTGCAACTGGAGTTCGGCGGGATGACCACGGCGGCCGACCTGCGCCGGTTGCTGTGCGACGCGAAGATCACCCCAGTCGTCCTGGGCGGGGACGGTCAACCGTTGGATGTGGGCCGGGAGAAGCGGTGTGCCACCCCGGCCCAGCGCAAAGCGATCGCCGCCCGCGACCGGGGCTGCGCCTACCCCGGGTGCGACAAAACCCCCAACTGGTGCCAGGTGCATCACATCATTCACTGGATTCACGGCGGACGAACCGATATCAACAACCTGGTGATGCTCTGCCGCGCCCACCACAACGTCGTCCACGACTCCGACTGGTCAGTGCGAATACGCCACGGCCAACCAGAATTCATTCCACCAAAATGGTACGACCACCACCAAACACCACGCCGCAACGCCCGCACACTAGTACTCGCGAGGTAGAGGGATAAACCGGATGAGCCTAGGCCGAGGTGCCCACCGCCGGCGTGGCTGCGCGGTGTGCCCGGCTGGGGGTGTCCTGTTTGAGGATCGTCCGCGCGGTGGTCCGGCCGCTCCAACCGCAGAGGCCGCCGACGGGGTGGGCGCCCGCCGCCGTGTGCCACAGGCCCTCGATCGGGGTGCGGTAGCCGGACAGCGAAGGGGTCGGCCGCCAGGGTCCGAACTGCCAGGGGTGCATGTCCACGTGGTAGATGTGGCCGTTGTGTGAGGGGAAGTCGTCGGGGCTGCGGATGTACGCGCCGATGACCAGGTCCTTCGTCCCCGGGGCGTACTTCTCCACCACGTCGAGGCAGCGGTCCAGGTACTCGTGCTTCACGACCTGCCAGTCCCGCCCGCCGGAGAGCTGCCTCGGCGTGGCGATCGGGTAGAGGTAGAGCGAGTCGCCCGTGCTGCCGGGCGGTACCAGGTCGCGGTCGAACACCGTGGGCGTCCACAGGGTGACCGGCGGGTTGTCGGGCAGCTCACCGGCCATCGCCTGGTGGGTGGCCGCCTTGACGTCGCCGAAGGTGGCCAGCATGGCCTGGGCGACCACAGCTTCGTCACCGGCGCCGTGCTCGGGGAAGCGGGGCCGGCCGCGCAGCGCGATGTCCGCCTTGAAACAGCCGAGGTTGTGCTGACCGACCTGCAGGCCGCGCAGCTCGGCGCGCGTCCGGTCGGGCAGCACCGCGGGGTCGAGGAGCTTGGTCAGCAGCGTGGTGGGGTCGAGCGCGCCGACGACGTGCTCCGCGTGCAGAGTCTCTCCGGAGTCGAGCACGACGGCCCGGGCGCGGTCGTTGCTGACCACGATCTCCCGCACGGCCGCACCGGTGCGCACCTCACCACCGTGCGCCCGGACGCACTCCGTCAACGCCCTGGTGAAGGCACCGCTGCCGCCCACCGGCCGGCGCAGCCCCCACCGGTGCATGATCGGCACGAGGGTGAGCCCGACGCCGGGCGTGTCGATCGGGGTCAGCGTGAACGTGGTGTACGCCCCGAGCGCCGACCGGACCTCCTCGCGCTCGAACCACTCGTCGAGCACCGCCGTCGCCGACGACATCAGGATGCGCAGCGCCGTGCCGAGGCTGCGCCGGTGCACCGCGGCCCGGCGCAGGATGCGCGCCACGTCGAGCGGGCGTACCCGGGTCGGATGGCCGGCGAGGTACGGGGTCAGCACGTGCACCGCGTCGGCGAGCGCGGTGGCGAACTCCCGGTACCGGGCCGCGTCCCGGCGCGAGAACCGGGCCACTTCGGCGCACGCGCGATCGAGGTCGCGCCACAGCGGCAGGCACGCCCCGTCCGGCCCGAGATAGCTGGCCAGTGGATCGATGTCGACGTAGCGGAGCCCGTAGTTGGCCAGCCCGAGCTCGTCGACGACCGAGGGGGCGATGTTGGTGAAGATGTGGTCGATGCCGCCGGTGTTCATCAGGAAGCCGGGGGCCTCAGCGACCGTGGGCTCGGTCGTGCAGTAGCCCCCCACCGTCGGCAGCGACTCCAGTACGACGACCCGCTTGCCGCCCCGCGCGAGATACGCGGCGCAGGTCAGGCCGTTGTGCCCGCCGCCGACGACGATGGTGTCGATCGGCCGCGACCCGCCGCCCCCCGATGCCCAGGTACCACTCGTGGAGGTCCTGTCCAGTGTCGCCACCCGCGCTGCCCCTCTCGGTCGGTGTACGCGGAGCACTGTGCGACCGGACTCGTCCTGATCGGCCATGAGCCGTTCCGCGTTCGGCACGTGCCGGAAGCCATCTCATCTGTTCCAGCGCTGCACAGCATCGGCCGGCCGGACAGGCTTGCCGATCGAACTTGTGCGAACCGACCAAGTTCCGCGATCCTGCCCAGGTGACGACGGAGAGTCCGGTGCAGCCCGCGCTGGCCGGCCGGCTGGCCGCGCGCACCGCGTACTTCGTCGACTCACTGACTGACCTGATCGGTGACCAGATCGAGAGCCTGGGCACCGACGAGGGCGAGCTGGAGTGGGTGCGCGCCTCCGCGCGGGCCAACGTCGAACTGCTGCTGCGGGTCATGACGCACCCAGACGAGCTGGCCCTCGTGCAACCGCCCCTCGCCGGCGTCGCCCTGGTCCGCAGGATCGCCCAGCACGACGTGCCGTTCTACGAGATCGTGCGCGCCTACCACCTCGCCGAGTGGTCGTGGGTGCAGCTGTGCATGCGGGAGATCGCCACAATGACCGAAGACGTCGGGGAGCTCGTGGCCCGGACGGCGCAGGTCAGCGGCCTTGTGCACGCCTACATCGACCGCGTCTGCCGGCGCCTCTCGGCGGAGTACGAGGCCGAGCGGGGGCGGTGGCGCCGCCAGGAGGAGTCGGCGCGCCTCGGCCCGGTCACCGCGCTGCTCAAGGGCACCACCACCGACCTCGCCGAGGCGGAGGCCAGCATCGGCTACCGGCTCCGGCAACGTCACCTGGCGGTGGTCGTCTGGTGCACCGGCCGGCAGGAGTCGGGCGACGAGTTCGTCCGGGTCAAGCGCGCGGCGACCCGGCTGGCACAGCTGGCCCGGTGCCCGGGTCGGCCGCTGCTGGTGGCCCGCGACCACACGACCCTGTGGGTCTGGCTGCCCCTGGCCCGCGCCGCCCGGCTGGATGTCGCGGCCACCGCCGAGGCACTGGGCGCCGAGCACGCCCAGGTCCGGGTCGCGCTCGGGGAACCCGCCAGCGGCCTCGACGGGTTCCTCACCTCGCACCGCCAGGCCGCCGCCGCCCACGAGATCGGACTGGCCGCCGGCCCGGAGGTGGGCGCGGTCTTTCCCTACCGGGAGGTCTCCAGCCTGGCCTTTCTCTGCGCCGACCTGCCCCGCGCCCGGACCTGGGTGGCCGAGACGCTCGGCCAGCTCGCCGCGCCCGGGCGCCGCGCTGAGGAACTGCGCCGGACCCTGCGCTCCTACTCGGCGGCGAACCGGAGCGCCACCGCGACGGCGCGCCTGCTGAGCTGCCACAAGAACACGGTCCAGTACCGCATCCGGTCCGCCGAGCGGCTGCTCGGCCACCCGGTGGAGGACAGCGGCCTCGATCTGGACCTCGCGCTGCTGGCGCTGCGCTGGCTCGGCGAGGCCGTGTCCCCGCGACCGGGTAGCCCGGCCGCGCTCGGAGCGACCAGTGGTTGAGGGCGGGTGGAGCTGGGATCCGTCGCTGTACGCCGGCAGCGCGGCGTACTACGCCCGGGGCGGCCGTGTGCCGTATCCGGCGGGTGTGGCGGAGGCGCTGGCTGCGGCCGCGGGGCTCGACGGCTCCGGCCGGCTGCTCGACGTGGGCTGCGGGCCCGGTTCGCTCACACTGCTGCTCGCGCCGCTGTTCGCCGAGGTCACGGGCATTGACGCCGACCCGCACATGCTCACCGAGGCCGCCCGCCTGGCCGCCGGGACGGGGGTGACCAGCGTGACCTGGCGGCAGCTGCGCGGCGAGGACCTGCCGGCCGACCTGGGCACGTACCGGATGGTCACGTTCGCCCAGTCCTTCCACTGGATGGACCGGGTCCGGGTCGCCGCCGCGGTACGCGGGATGCTGGTCGACGGCGGCACCTGCGTGCACGTGCACGCCACCACCCACGCGGGCAGTGCCACCGGTCGCGCGCTCGCCCACCCGCAACCGCCGCGCGAGGCCATCGCCGGGCTGGTGCGCCGCTACCTCGGACCCGTCCGCCGGGCCGGCCAGGGCGCACTTTCCGGTGGCACCCCGGGCGGTGAGGACGCCGTGTACCGCGCCGCCGGGTTCCGAGGGCCCGAGCGCCACACGGTGCCCGGCCGGGTCGTGACGCGGACCGCCGACGACGTGGTCGCGTCGGTGTTCTCGCTGTCCAGCTCGACGCCCCGACTGTTCGGCGACCGCTTTGCCGCGTTCGAGACCGAGCTGCGCCAACTGCTCCGCGAGGCAAGCCCCGCCCGCACGTTCAGCGAGTACCACCGGGAGATCGCCGTGGACCTGTGGCGGGTAGGTACCAAGACAACCCGTTAGTCGGTTTCCGCGAAGTCGAAGCTCAGCCAGCGCTCGGGGTGGGCGGTGAACAGCACGAACGTGCCGGTCGGATTGCCGGTCTCGGCCTCGGCGAAGCCCTGGGCGATGTCCGCCGGCAGGTAGCGGCTGGTGATCTCGAGCACCTGGTCCACGGCCGGTGCCCGGTCGGCCTTGGTCACCGTGGCTTCCACGGTGACGTACTTGTAGGGGTACTCCCCCTGCTGCACGCAGAAGCTGAACTTGCCGGCGCGCTCCAGCAGTCGGATCTTGCGTGCGGTGCGGCCCTGGGTACCGGTGAAGAAGGTGAGCTCGCCGCCGGGCCGGTAGGCGTACCAGACGGGCACGGTCAGGGGCGGGCGGTCGCCGTCCACATCGGCCACGCTGATCACACCGACCCGCGGCTGGGCCAGGAACTCGGCACTTTCGGCGGAGGTGAGGGTCCTGGGCATCTGAGGCTCCTTCGAACAAAACGTTCCTTTAAGAGACTGACTAACTAGACCATAGCAAAGAGGGTTCCCTTAGGGAACCCGAATGTTCTAGACTGGGTTCATGCAGCGAACTCAGTTCGGCGACATGGCCTGCTCGATCGCCCGCACCCTGGACGTGATCGGGGAGCCCTGGTCACCGCTGATCCTGCGGGACATCTTCGTGGGCATGAACCGGTTCGAGCAGATCCAGCAGGACCTCGGGATCTCCCGCAAGGTGCTCACCGAGCGGCTCAAGTGGCTGGTCGAGAGCGGGGTGCTGGAACGGCACGCCTACTCGCAGCGGCCGCCCCGCCACGAGTACCGGCTGACCGCCAAGGGCACCGAGCTGTGCGACCTACTGCTGGTGATGGTGCGCTGGGGCGACCGCTGGCTGGCCGGCGAGGCCGGGCCGCCGGTGCTGTACCGGCACCGCGCCTGCGGCCGGATCAGCCACGTGGAGCTGCGCTGCTCGGAGTGCGGCGAGCCGATGCGCGCCACCGACATCGACGTCGAGCCCGGTCCCGGCGTGGCGGTGGCCTGACGCGGAACCGGCCGGCGCCCTGGCCCACTGAGCCCTAGCCCACGAACTCGGTCAGAGACAGGTTGTTGCCGTCCGGGTCCGGGAACCAGGCGATCTTCGCGCCGCTCGGCGCCGTCCAGATGCCCCGGTCGTCCTGCCCCATGCCCTCGTACCGGGTGAACTCGACCCCCCGACCCGCCAGGTCGTCGACCGCGGCCGCAATGTCCGGCACCGCCCAGCCGAGGACCGTGTACGGGCGCGGGTCCGGCTCGCCCACCGCCGTGATCCGCAGCATCGTGCCGCCGACGTCGGCCACCAGGGCGTACGGGCGCTCGTCGCGCAGCTCGAGCCCGAGCGTGCCCCCGTAGAACAGTTGGGCCCGATCGAGGTCGGACACCCCCACGAACCCCACCAGCGCGCTCTTGCTCAGCATGACGGCCAGGCTCGCAGACCTCGCCCCGGTAGCACCATGAATTAGCTCGCCGGTGGCCACCGCGGTGGTACGGCGGCTCGGCCACCGTCGGGTTGACCAGGTTCGGCGCCGCCCGGACACGGTGAACGTCGCCGGCCGCTGCACTAGCGTGATGGCGTGACCGCCGCCCGGACGAGCAACGAGCTCGGGGACTTCCTGCGTGCCGCCCGCGCCCGGGTGGATCCGGCCGACGTCGGCATGCGCGGCGGGGGCGCCCGGCGGGTGGCGGGGCTGCGCCGCGAGGAGCTCGCGGTGCTGGCCGGCGTGAGCGCCGACTACTACGCCCGGCTCGAGCAGGGGCGCGAACGCAATCCGTCGGCGCAGGTGGTGGCCGCGATCGGCCGGGCGCTGCGCCTCGCTCCGGACGCAAGGGGACACCTGTTCCGGCTGGCCGGGCTGGGCCCCGGACGCCCGGCCGGCCCGGCGGACCTGGTGCACCCCTCGCTGCGGCAGCTGCTGGACGCGTTCCCGGCGGCGGCCGCGTACGTGCTCGGCCCCGCGCTCGACGTGCTGGCCACCAACCCGATCGCCGCCGCCCTGCTCGCCCCGTTCGGCGATACCCGGAACATGCTGCGTGTGCTGTTCGGGCACGCGGCTGCGCGCGAGGTGTTCGCCGAGTGGCCGATCGTGGCGGAGGCCTCGGTGCACGCGCTGCGGCTCAACGCCGGTCACTACCCGGACGACCCGGAGATCGGCGCGCTGGTGGCCGAGCTGCTGGAGTCGGCGCCGGAGTTCCGGGCACTCTGGAACGACCAACACGTGCGGGGCCTGACCAGGGCGTTCAAGGTATTCGTGCACCCCGAGGTCGGCCGGATCGAGCTGACGTACCAGACCTTCGACGTGCGCGACGCCCCCGGCCAGCAGTTGCTCGTCGGCACCCCGGAGCCCGGCAGCGGCAGCGCGGACGCCCTCGCCCTGCTCGGCTCCCTGCACGCCCGCACCCCGAACCAGGCCTGACCCGGGCGCCACTGCGACGCCGCTTCCTAGGTGTCGCGCACCCAGGAAGCGGCGGCCTTCTCCAGCCGCCGACACGGCCGCACGCTGGTGGGGACGGCGGACACACCGCCCCCACCAGGACCGAGGACGCACCATGACGAACCCCGCGCACGCCGAGCCCAAGGTCGTGCTGATCACCGGAGCGAGCAGCGGCATCGGCGAGGCCACGGCCCGCCACCTCGCCGCCGCCGGCCACCAGGTCGTGCTCGGCGCGCGGCGCACCGACCGCCTCGCCACGCTCGTCGAGCAGCTCCGGGCGGCGGGCGGCCGGGCCGAGCAGCACTCCCTGGACGTGACCGACCTGGACAGCGTGCAGGCGTTCGTGGCCGCCGCGCACCAGGCTCACGGACGGATCGACGTGCTGGTCAACAACGCCGGTGTGATGCCGCTGTCCACCCTGGGCGCGCTGCGCATCGACGAGTGGAACCAGATGATCGACGTGAACCTGCGCGGCACGCTGCACGGCATCGCCGCCGTGCTGCCGCTGATGCGGGCCCGCCGCGCCGGCCACATCATCAACATCGCCTCGACGTCCGGACTGCGGGTCGACCCCACCGCGGCGGTGTACTGCGCGACGAAGTTCGCCGTCCGGGCGCTGTCCGAGGGGCTGCGTCAGGAGAGCCGGGACCTGCGGGTGACCGTGGTCAGCCCCGGCTTCACCCAGACCGAGCTGGCCGACCACGGCGGCGACGAGCAGGTCAGGGCCGCGGTCCGCGCCGCGACCGACCAGCTCGCCATCCCGGCCGCCGCGATCGCCGAGGCCATCGGCTACGCGATCGCCCAGCCCGACAACGTGGACGTCAACGAGCTCGTCATTCGGCCGACCGCGCAGAACTGAGCAGCTCCCCGCGCGACCGGTCCCTGGCTCCGGACCGGCCGGCCAGTAGCTGCGCGGTCACCTCGGCCACCCGCCGGCCGAGGTGCCGACAGGTCAGCACGTCGGAGCCGTGCATGTGCCCGGCCGAGACGTCGGTATCGGTCTGTGCGGCGGCGCCGAGCCAGAAGGCCAGCCGGTTCAGGTCGTGCTCACTGCTGGTGGAGCTCGTCCAGCCGGGCGCGAGCCCCAGGTTGACCCAGTGCATGTGCTGCTGGGCGGCGAGCACCAGGATCGACATCAGCGAGTGCAGCTTGTCACCGCTCTTACCGCCGGAGTTCGTGAAGCCGGCGGCGACCTTGTCCCGCCAGGCGCCGCTCATGCAGCGGCCCGAGGTGGACTCGGCGAACGTCTGGAACCCGGCCGACACGTTGCCCATGTAGGTGGGGCTGCCGAAGATGATCGCGTCGGCCCCGTCGAGCACGGCCCACCCCGGCTCGTCCATCTTGTCGACCGCGAGCACGGTGGCCGTGGCGCTCGCGTCCCCTACGCCGGCGGCCACCGCCTCGGCGAGGGCGGCGGTGTGTCCCCGTCCCGAGTAGTAGGCGATGGCGACGCTCGGTGGCTGCATGTGGTCTCCCGTTGTTCGTCGGCGATCGGGACCAAGTATCACCTTCTCTGTATATACGGTCAAGCTGATATATGGCGGTGAGCTGGAGCGGGCGAAGCAGGTCTCGCGGAGTCAGGCCGGGAGCGGGGTTTCCTGGACGTGGGCCCAGCGCAGGACGGTGCGGTCGCGGCGCAGCAGCGCGGTGACCCGGCGCGAGCTGGTGTGCCCCTGCTCGACGTGGGTCTCCAGGAACCGGACCAGCACCGAGGCGTCCAGGTCGGCCACGACGGCCACGTCGCTGGTCAGGATGCGCAGCCCGGGGCGGCTGTTGCCGGCACCGGCCAGCCAGTCGAGCAGCGCCGGCCGGTCGAGCACGTGGCCGTCGGCGGTCACCATGGAGAACCCGTCGGTGTGCGCGGCGCGCAGGGCCTCCAGCACGCTCGGCCCGGCGGTGGAGGAAAGCCAGCTGGCCAGCAGCCGGTGCTGTCGCTCGACCTCGGCGACCACGTCAAGGCTCATAGCCGGTCAGGTTACGGCGGTGCGGCAACTTCCGTCCGCAAGTTGATTGCAAGGTCCGCCTGGCACTGTGGTGCGCGGTCGGGGGACCTCTGCATCTGCGTGCACGGACGAGGATCAACATGGCGGACAACGGCGCGCCCGGCTACAGCCTGGGCGTGGACCTCGGCACCACGTTCGTGGCGGCCGCGATCTCGCGGCACGCCCAGCCCGAGATGGTCACCCTCGGCGACCACTCGATGGTCACACCCTCGGTGGTCTACCTGCGCGAGGACGGCGTCGTCGTGACCTCGGACACCGCGAGCCGGCGGGCCGCCAGCGAACCCGACCGGGCCGCCCGGGGGTTCAAGCGCCGGCTGGGCGACCCGACCCCGGTCATGCTGGGCGGGCAGCCGCACAGCGTGGTCGACCTGCTCGCCGCGCTGCTGCGGGACGTGCTGGCCGAGGTGACCGAGGCCGAGGGCGCCCCGCCGGAGCACGTGGTGCTCACCCACCCCGCGAACTGGGGGCCGTTCCGCCGGGGGCTGTTCGAGGAGGTGCCGCTGCAGGTCGGGCTGCCGGACGCGCGGATCATGACCGAGCCGGAGGCCGCCGCGGCGCACTACGCGGCGACCCGGCACCTGTCCGACGGCCAGATCATCGCGGTGTACGACCTCGGCGGCGGGACCTTCGACGTCACCGTGCTGCGCAAGCGCCCCGACGGCATCGAGATCCTCGGTGTACCCGAGGGCATCGAGCGCCTGGGCGGGATCGACTTCGACGACGCCGTGCTCAGCCACGTCGACTACGCCTGCGGTGGCGCGCTGTCCGAGCTGGACCCCCGCGACCCCGAGGTCATGGTCGCGCTCACCCGGCTGCGCCAGGACTGTGTGCTGGCCAAGGAGGCGCTCTCGGTCGACACCGAGGTCACCCTGCCGGTCTGGCTGCCGGGGCGGCACCTGGAGGTCCGGCTGACCCGGTCCGAGTTCGAGGAGCTGATCCGGGCGCAGGTGGAGTCGACGGTCGGCGCGCTGACCCGCACGCTGCGCTCCGCTCAGGTCAGCCCGGACGAGCTGACCGCGGTCCTGCTGGTCGGCGGCTCCTCCCGGATCCCGTTGGTGGGGCGGATGGTGTCCGAGGAGCTGGGCCGCCCGACCGTGCTGGACACCCACCCCAAGCACGCTGTGGCCCTCGGCGCGGCCGTGCTCGCCGACCTGGCCACCGAGGTGCCGAGCGCCGCGCCCTCGCCGCGCGCCGCGTCCGTGGGCGCCGGAGCGGGCGGCGCGTGGAGCGATGGCGGCCGGCCGAACGGTGCCCCGGTGAACGGTGCACAGGTGAACGGCGCCCCGGTGAACGGCGGCCAGCTCAACGGTGTCCGGTTCAACGGCGCACAGGTCAACGGCGCGCAAGTCAACGGCGCGCAAGTCAACGGCGCGCGAGTGAACGGCGCCGCCCTGCCGGGCTTCAGCTCACCGAGCAACGGCGGTATGACAGACCCGACGCCCGCCGAGCCGCACGGCGACCTCACCTTCGCACCCACCACCGCGATCCCGATCACCCCCGACCTCACCGCGGCACCCACGACCGCCATCCCGATCACCCCCGGTCCCGCACCGGATACCGCCGCCCCCACCACCGCCGCGCCGGCCGCGCTCGCCACCCCGCCCCGAACCGCCGGCGGGTACCGCCAGTCGGGCATCCCGCCGCAGCTCAGGCGCACCCCCGAGGGCCAGCCACCAACGGCGTGGCCGGGCAGTCCCCAGCACCCCGCACAGAACCCGCCGACCGGGCCGAACCCTCTGACCGGGCCGCGCGGCACCGGGCGCTTCGGCGAGTGGCCGTACGGACCGGCCTCCGCACGCGGACCGGCCTCGCCGGCGGGGCAGGGCGAACCGGCCGGAGGGGCCACCGGGACCGGAGCGGGCACCGAGGCGAACACCGGGACGAACACCGGGTCGGACGGCGGCACGGGCGGCGGCAGGTCGGCGGACCCGCGCACCTGGCTGCGGGTGCTCCTGGCGGCGACCGTCGCGGTCGTGATCCCGGTCGTCACGTTCGCCGTGCTGCACCGCGGAGTGGCCGCCCCGCCCCCGTCGGCCGCCTCCGCCCCCGCGCCGAGCGCCCCGGCCGCACCCTCCGCCCCGAAGGCGGCCGCCGCCCCACCGGCCCAGGCAGCACCGCCGGGAGCCGCCGCGCCGGGCGTGGCGGCGACGATCACCCTCGGCTCGCGGCCGACCGGAATCACCGTCGCGCCGGACGGCCGGCACGCATTTGTGCTGAACGACGCGAAGGGGGCGGGCACGGTGTCCGTCGTCGACACCGCCCAGAACACCGCCCCGGTCAAGATCCCGGTGGCCGCCGGCACCGACCGGGCGGCGTTCACCCCGGACGGCCGCTTCGCCTACGTGACGAACTTCGCCGACGCCGGCACGATCTCCGTCGTCGACGTCGCCGGCAACAAGGTCACCGCGACCTTCGGCGCGCCGGCCAAGCCGAACGGGCTGGCCATCTCACCGGACGGCCGGCGCCTCTACGTGGCCAGCTCCACGCCGGGCGTGCTCACGGTGTTCGACACCGCCGGCAACAAGGTCACCGCGACCATCCCGCTGCGCAAGAACCCGGACGGCGTGGCACTCACCCCGGACGGCCGGCACGCCTACGTCACCAACTACGGGTCCGACTCGGTCTCGGTCATCGACACCGCCAGCAACAAGGTCACCGCGACCGTGCCCGTTGGCAACCAGCCGGTGAAGGTGGCGATCAGCCCGGACGGCGGCCGCGCCTACGTGACCAACCGCGCGTCCGGCACCGTCTCGGTCCTGGACACGGGCAGCAACAAGGTCACCGCGACCGTGCCGGTGAACCAGAACCCGTCCGGCGTGGCGCTCACCCCGGACGGCCGGCACGCGTACGTGACGAACACCGGTTCCGGCACGGTCTCGGTGCTCGACACCGCGACGGCCTCGGTCACCGCGACGCTGCCGGTCGGCGGCGCGCCGATCGACGTGGATATCACCCCGGACGGGCACAGCGCGTACGTCGCCAACCGGGACGCCGGCACCGTGGCGGTACTCCGCATCGGCTGAGCGGATCGGCTGAGCGGATCGGCTCAGCGACCCGGCTCAGCGACCCGGCTCAGCCGGCGGGCGCGGCGAGGGAAGCGACCAGGTCGGCCACCGCCTTCGGCCGGGTGCACGCGGGACTGTGCCCGCCGGGCCACTCCACCCGGTCGCTCGCCCGGGCGGCCATGGCGCGCTGCAGGTCGGGGTTGATCGCCAGGTCCTCGGCGCACACCACGTACGTGGACGGCACCCGGCGCCAGGCGATCTCGGCCGGCACCCCGCGCAGGATGTCCCGGCGCACGGCGCGCAGCCGGGCCACGGCGGCCTCGGCGTCGGCCGGCGCGGCGTCGCCGTAGAGGAACTCCACGGCGAGAGCCGGGTCCAGCCCGATCTCGGTGCCGTCGGCGGAGAAGCGCATGGCCTCACCGAGCCGGGTGGGCGGCAGCGCCAGCTCGGCCAGCGGGTTGCGCACCGACTCGCCCTCGTCGAGCTGGAACGCGGCCAGGTAGACCAGGTGCCGGACGTGGTCGTGCACGCCGGCGGCGGTGATCACCGCACCGCCGTAGCTGTGTCCGACCAGCACCGCCGGCCGGCCGAACTCGTCCAGTACCCGGCGGGTGGCCGCGACGTCCGAGGCCAGGTCGGTCATCGGCAGCTCCACCGCCGCACTGGGCACACCCACGGCGTCCAGCTCGGCGCGGACCGCGTCCCACGCCCAGCCGCCGTGCCACATGCCGTGGACCAGGACGGCGCCGAGCTGCTCGCCGGTCGCCGGGGTCGTCGTCATGGCCCCACTCTGCCGTGCACGACTCCGCCGCGCGCGATCACACCCCGCACGGCGATCGGGCCGGCGACGACCCCGGCGGGGAGTCAGTAGCCCTCCGGCGCCCTCGGCACGTAGTGCTCCTCGAGCTGGCCCAGCTCGGCCTCGGACAGCTCCAGCTCGACCGCCGCGACCGCGTCGGTGACGTGGCGCTCCTTGGTCACCCCGACGATCGGGGCGGTGACCGCGTCCTGGTGCAGTAGCCAGGCCAGCGCGACCTGGGCCCTGGGCACGCCCCGCGCGCCGGCGATCTCGCCGACCGCGTCGACGATCTTCCGGTCGGACTCCACCGCCTGCCGGTACAGCCGCTTGCCGAACGCGTCCGTCTCGCTGCGCTTCGTGGTGGCGTCCCACTCCCTGGCCAGCTTGCCCCTGGCCAGCGGGCTCCAGGGCAGCACGCCGACGCCCTGGTCGAGGCAGAACGGCAGCATCTCCCGCTCCTCCTCCCGCATCAGCAGGCTGTACTGGTCCTGCATGGAGACGAACCGGGTCCAACCGTTCAGGTCGGCCACGTACTGCATCTGGACGAACTGCCAGGTGTGCATCGAGGACGCCCCGAGGTAGCGCACCTTGCCCGCGCGGACCAGGTCGTGCAGCGCCTCCATGGTCTCCTCGATCGGCACGTTCGGGTCGTACCGGTGGATCTGGTAGAGGTCGATGTAGTCGGTGTCGAGCCGGCGGAGGCTCTGCTCGACCTGGGCGAAGATCGCGCCCCTGGACAGCCCGGCGGCCTTCGGCCCCGGCCCCATCCTGCCGTTGACCTTGGTCGCGATGACCACCTCGTCCCGCTTGGCGAACTCCCCGAGCAGCGCGCCGGTGATCTCCTCGCTGGCGCCGATCGAGTAGACGTTGGCGGTGTCGAAGGTGGTGACGCCCGCCTCGAGCGACTGGCGGACGAACGCGCGCGCCTCGTCCAGGCTGACCACCCACTCATGGGTGCCCCGGGAGGCGTCGCCGAAGCTCATGCAGCCCAGGACGACCCTGGACACCTCCAGGCCGGACTGGCCCAACCGCGTGTACTCCATGGGTACTCCTCGTCTCGATCTCGACGGCGGCGAATCCCTCTCCACCGAAGATCATGAACGGCCAGATTACCGCCGGCGGTGTCAGGCGGCGACCGGACCGGGCCTCGCACCGGCGCTCACCTCAGCGACATTCTTAGTAAATGCACAGTTCTTTCTCGATGTCCTGTGTCACCCGGCCGGCATAGTTCGTGGATGTGTGGCAACCCAGCCAATCCGCCGCCCCGCCCGAGTTCCCGGCATACGCGGGCCACGGCATATCGCTGCTGACCGGCTGGTTGCCACTCACCCTGCAGATCGTGGCCGGCCTCGTGGTGCTCGCGGCGATCGGCCGGCGGCCGCGCCGGTGGTGGCTGAGCCGGCTGCCAGTGCTGGCGGTGCTCGGGGTGGCGGTCGTGCTGCTGGTCCGGCACTACGTCAGCGCGAACGGGCTGACCAGCGATCCCGCACCGGCCGCGCTGTGGATCTGGACCGGGGTCGCCACGGGCGCCGTCGCGCTGGTCGCGCTGGGTTGGCGGGGCGCCGGCTGGGCCCGCCGCGCGCTGGCCGCCGCCGCCGTCCCGCTGACCGTGCTGTGTGTCGGCGTGGCGCTGAACGACTGGGTCGGCTACTTCCCCACCGTGCCCGAGGCCTGGGGTGAGCTCACCGCCGGCGCGCTGCCCGACGAGGTGGACCCCGCCCAGTTGGCCGCGCTGGCCGGCACCGGCGCAAGCCTGCGCACCGGCCGGCTCGTCCCGGTGACCATCCCCGCCACGGCCAGCCACTTCGTGCACCGGACCGAGTACGTCTACCTCCCGCCGGCGTGGTTCGACACCAACCGGCCGACGCTGCCGGTGCTGATGATGATCAGCGGTGAGTACAACACCCCGGCCGACTGGATTCGCGTCGGCAATGCCGTACAGATTGTCGACACCTTTGCCGCGCAACACGGCGGAATGGCACCGGTACTCGTTTTTGTCGACTCCGGTGGCTCGTTCAACAATGACACCGAATGCGTCGACGGCCCCCGCGGAAATGTCGCCGACTACCTCACCGAGGACGTACCCGGCTACCTGGAGTCACAATTCCACGTGGCCACCGCGCCGGCCGGCTGGGGCATCGTCGGCTGGTCCGCCGGCGGCACCTGCGCGCTCGACCTGGCCGTCATGCACCCGGAGCAGTTCGGCACGTTCGAGGACATCGCCGGCGACCTCGGCCCCAACGTCGGCGACAAGGCCACCACGGTCGCCAACCTGTACGGCGGGGACGCCGCCGCCTGGGCCCGCTTCGACCCGATGACCGTGCTGGCCGGGCACGCGCCGTACCCGAACACGGCCGGCTGGTTCGACAACTCGGCCAGCCCGGCGGGTGGGCAGTTCCGGCACGGCGGCGCGCGGCGCGGCGGTCCGGGCGGCGGCTCCGGTCCGAGCGGCTCGGGCGGGGGCGGCTCGGGCGGCGGTGGTCCGGGCGGCGGTGGTCACGGGCCGGGCGGTCATGGGCCGGGCGGCTTCGGGAACCGGACGGGTGGCACGGCCGGCTACGGCGGCCGCCCGGACGGCGGCGACCAGCCCGGCCAGGAGGCCCAGGCGGCGAGCCAGCTGTGCACCGCGGCCACCGCCAAGGGCATCACCTGCACGCTGCACACCCAGGCCGGCCGGCACAGCTGGCAGTTCGCCAGCACGGCGTTCTCCGATGCCCTGCCCTGGCTCGCGGCGCGGCTGGGCGTAGCCGGCGTCACCGCGCCGGGCAGCACCGGGCCCACCGCCCTGGCGGCACCGGCCCGGTGAGCCGGTAGACCGGCGCCAGCCCTGGCAGCCGGCGCCAGCCCGGCACACCGGGCGCGGCGGCAGCCCGGTGAGCCGGGTGATCTCTCCCGGAATCTGAACACCCGCGGTAAGCGGGCATACGCGGACAGTGACCAACCCGCGACCCGGTCGTTGCGCTTCGCAGAGACATGGAGCGTTCCATCAAGCATGGCACGCCCGCCCGACCGAGGGGACGCGGACCATGCGTGAACGGGGCAAGCGGATGTGGCCGGGCGCGGCCGAACGGGCCGGCACGGTCCCCGTGGGGGCGCCCCGCGGGAGGCCGCGCTCTACCCGACGGGTGGCGTCCGCCATCGGCGTGACGCTGGCCGCCATTGGGGTGGCGCTCGCCGCCCCGGGCGCCCCGCAGGCGCATGCCGCGACGGGGATCGCCCTGCTCGACCCGCCGAAGGTGGTGGCGACGATCCCGGTCCGCGACAGCCCGATCGCGGTGGCGCTCAACCCGAGCTCCGGGCGGGTGTACGTGGTCAACCGGGACGACGACTCGGTGTCGGTGATCGACCCGGGCAGCAACACGGTGGTCGCCACGATCCCGGTGCTCACCGACCCCGAGTCGGTGGCCGTGAACCCCGTGTCCGGCCGGGTGTACGTGGTGGACAACAGCTTCTCCGGCACCCACGACCACAGCAACGTGCAGGTGATCGACCCGGCGAGCAACACCGTGACCGCGACCATCGCCGTGCCCTACAGCGCGCGGCACGTCGCGATCAACCCGCTGACCGGCCGGCTCTACGTGACGGTCGTCAACTACGGCGACGGGCCGGGCCACGTCGTGGTCATCGACCCGAACAGCGACGCGGTGACCGCCACCATCCCGGTCGGCAGCTTCCCCGAGGGGATCGCCGTGCACCCGGTGACCGGGACCGTCTACGTCGCCGACGAGGTCGACAACACCATCAAGGTGATCAACTCGGCCACCAACCAGGTCAGCGCGACCGTCGCGGTGGGCGACCACCCGCTCGGGATCGCGGTGAGCCCGGTGCTCGGGCGCATCTTCGTCAGCAACTTCTACGGCAACACGGTCTCGGTCCTCGACCCGCTGACGAACGCGGTCACCACGACCATCCCGGTCGGCAAGGGCCCCGCCGGCATCGCGGTCAACGCCCTCACCAACGAGGTCTACGTCGCCGACTCCGGCGGTTACAGCAGCCCGACCCCGATCCCGAACGGCCACACCGTCGCGGTGATCAGCCCGCTCACCAACGCGGTCACCAGCTACGTGCCGAATCCCGGCTCGCCCTACGACGTGGCGATCAACCCGCTGACCGGCCGCGCCTACGTGCCGAACTTCGAAGCGGACACGGTCTCGGTGATCGGCCGCTGACCACCCCGCCGCGCACCCTCTCTCGTCGCCGCACATCCGCCGCAGCGGGTGCGTGGCAACCGGAGAGGGTGCGCGGTGCCGGGGCGGCTCAGTAGTCGGTGAGCGGGAGTACCAGTTGCGGCTTGGCGATGGTGTGGTCGGGGCGCAGCGGGCGGACGGCGGTACCGATCGCGAAGAACTCCGTGGTGTGGCCGCCCCAGCGGTGCGGCAGCGAGAGCAGCTGCACGCCGACGATGCCCTCCGCGGCCAGCCCCTCCGCCTCGGCCTGCATCCGGCTCATGGCCAGCTCGCGGGCGTCGTAGAGCGCCTCCGTGAACTGCGGGATCTCCACGTTCTGCCCGATGTTGCCGATCGTCTGCCAGAACCGCTGGTGGGCGATGTGGTAGACGCAGCTGCCCATCACCATGCCAAGCGGCGCGTAGCCGGCCTGGATCAGCGTCCAGAAGTCCTGCCCGGACAGGTCCGAGGTGAACGGCTCGCCCTTGTTGTTGCGCCAGGTGCCGC
The DNA here is from genome assembly GCA_036272155.1 of Pseudonocardia sp. GTDB lineage: Bacteria > Actinomycetota > Actinomycetes > Mycobacteriales > Pseudonocardiaceae > Pseudonocardia. The sequence goes on along the minus strand of DATAZG010000132.1, from coordinate 9,735 downwards.
CCGTGGCCGGCGGCTCGTCCGAGCGGACCGCCGTACCCACCGCGACGAACTCGGCGAGGTCGGTGCCGAACTCCTTGAACTCGATCTCCAGCCGGACCCCGACGATGCCGTCAGCACCCAGCACCGAGGCCTCCGCCTCCATCCGGGCCATGGCCAGCTCGCGGGCGTGGTACATCGCCTGGGACAGCGTCTCGAGCTCCTGGTTGCGGCTCCACCGGCCCATCTGGAAGCCGACGTGGTAGATGCTCGAGCCGAGCACCAGCCCGAGCGGTCGGAACCCGGCCTCGCGGACCAGCAGGAACTCGTTGACCGAGAGGTCCGAGGTGAACAGGGTGGTCGACTGGCCGGGCCGCATCTCGGCGAGCCGGCGCATGGCGTCCTCGGGAATGCCGAGCGCGGAGCTGTCGACACCGCCGGCGGGACTTCCGTCGACCGAGCCGTCGGTGCCGTGGGGCGTGGTCATCGTGCCCTCCTGTTCGGGGAAGCGGTTCGGGAGCGCAGCGGCAGGATGCTGAGTGAGCTGGTCGGCGCGGTGGGGCCCCGGTGGAACCGGACGACCGCGGTGCCGAACACGGAGGACTCGGCCACGTGGTCGCGGTGGTTCTCCGCCGGCTCGATCTCCCAGATCCGCAGGCTCAGGTCGGACGCGACGGCGCCGTCCGCGCCGATCCGCCCGATCGACTGGTGGAACCGCTGCCGGGCGTCCGCACGCACGTGGTTGACCAGCTCCGTGTAGCCGGACACCTCGGTGTTGCCGGAGCCCCAGGACGCCTGCTGACGGGTGGCCCAGTCGTCGTGCCGGATGGCCACCGAGATACCCAGCGCGATGCCGGCCGGCGCCCAGCCGGCATGCAGCAGCTTGGCCACGTCCTGGCCGGGCAGCACGGTGGTGAACACCCGCCCGGGGCGCGTCGCGCAGCGCGCCCGCACGGCCGTACCGAGCGCCGTGAACTCGCGGTTGCTGTTCTCCATGTGGTTCACCCGCAGCCGCACGTCCACCACGCCGTCGGCGCCGATGGCCTTGGCCTCGGCCTCCATCCGGGCCAGCGCCGTCTGGTAGCCGCGGTAGAGCGCGTCGACGTAAGGGGCGAAGCCCGAGTACCGCCCTCCGGAGGAGGTCACCGTGCGCGAGACGCCGCCGGCGATGCCGCCGCCGAAGGTCCCCGGAATCCCCCCGCCCAGTGCCCCGCCACCCAGGCCACCGAAACCGCCGCCACCGAAGCCGTAGTACCCGCAGCCCTGCCAGCCGGCGAAGCCGATGTGCTCGACGATGCAGCCCATCACCTCGCCGATCGGGGACAGCCCGACCGACTCCACCCCGGCCGCCCCGGGCGCGGACAGCAGCGAGGTGCGCAGCCCGCTGCTCGCCGCCCGCGCGACCCTGGCGGCCGCCACCGGGGGCAGCCCCGAGCCGTTCCAGTCCGCCACGCCGGCCTCCCGACCCACCGGCCCGCCGCCATGCGCGACCGGTCGTGCCGCCACGCTACCGAGGTTCGGCTGAGGCTGTTCTTCACGTTCGTGAACGACGACACACCCAGCACGGTGACGATCACCCGCTCGGGGGCATCCGACGGGTAGGAAGCGCCCATGACGACCGCCACGGCCGCCCGACCGCAGCCGGCCACCGGAACCGCCAGCTGGATGGTGCCGCTGGTGGTGCTGATCTTCGGGATGTTCATGTCCGTACTGGACACCAGCATCGTGAACGTGGCGATCCCGACCATCCAGAAGGACTTCGGCGCCGCCACCGACGACATCCAGTGGATCGCCACCGCCTACACGCTGGCGCTCGGTGTGATCGTGCCGCTGAGCGGCTGGCTGGGTGACCGGGTCGGCATGACCAGGGTCTACCTGGTGTGCCTGGTGGCCTTCGCGGGCGCGTCGGCGCTGTGCGGGTTGGCCTGGAACCTGAACAGCTTGATCTTCTTCCGGATCCTGCAGGCGATCCCGGGCGGGATCCTGCCGGTCGTCTGCATGTCCATGCTGTACGCGATCGTGCCCCGGGAGAAGATCGGCAGCGCGATGGGGATCTACGGGCTCGGCATCATCGTCGGCCCGGCGATCGGCCCGACCCTGGGCGGCTACCTGGTCGAGTACGTGGACTGGCGGCTGATCTTCTACATCAACGTGCCGATCGGCGTGGTCGGCGCGCTCGCCGGCGTTGCGCTGCTGCCCAAGATGATGCCCACGTCGACCCGCCGGCTGGACGTGTGGGGTTTCCTGACCATCGGGTCCGGGCTGTTCGCGATGCTGCTGGCCACGTCGAAGGGCACGGACTGGGGCTGGGGCTCCTACGCCGTGGTCGGGCTGCTGGTGTACTCCGGGTTCGCGCTCGCTCTGTTCGTGGTGATCGAGTTCGAGCTGGACGAGCCGCTGCTGGACCTGCGGGTGTTCCTGGTCTGGCCGTTCGTGAACTCGCTGCTGCTGATCAGCGTGCTGTCCATCGGGCTGAACGCGATCCTCTTCTACCTGCCGCTGTTCATGCAGGAGGGGCAGGGCATCCAGGCACTGCAGACCGGCCTGACCCTGCTGCCCGAGGCACTCATGATGGCCGTGCTGATGCCGGTCGCGGGCACGCTCTACGACAAGATCGGACCCCGCTGGCCGGCGGTGATCGGGCTGCTCATCGCCGCGTACGGCGGTTACCTGCTGTGCGGGATCAACCCGAGCATGACCCAGCAGGACGTGGTGATCTGGACCTGCATCCGCGCCGCCGGCAATGGGCTGGCCATGATGCCGATCATGACCGCCGGGCTGGCCGCGATCCCGGCCGCGTTCGCCAGCTCGGGCAGCCCGGTGAACAACATCGCCCAGCGGGTCTCCGGCTCGCTCGGCCTGGCCGGGCTGACCGTGCTTGCGACCAGCCAGCAGGCCCAGCTGATGGCCGACCGCGCCGCCCTGATCCCCGCCACCTCCGGCGTGGCGCCCGTGCAGCAGATCGTCGCGCAGGGCCAAGGCATGATCTACGCCTACTACCAGCAGCTGAGCCTGTACGTGATGGCCGACGCGTACAGCAACGTGTTCCTGGTCTGCTGCGTGCTCACCGCCGCCGCCGTGGTGCTGGCGCTGTTCCTGCACAGCGGCTCGCCGGCGGCCGAGACCGCGGCGGCGCCCGAGCCCGCCGCGGTACCGGCAGCCGGGGCCCCAGCCGCGGCCCCGGCCACCGTGGCCACCCCGGCCGGGGGCGCCGCGCTCGTCACCGACGCCATGCTCGAGCCGGCGGCGATCGAGTCCCTGCCCGAGCCACCCCGCGAACCGGCGGTGCCGCACCACCGGGGCGCGGAGAGCGGCGACCCGCACGCCGACCCCCGGGTCACCGTCGGCGCGGCCTACCGCAGGGACTAGCGGACTCCGCGCCCCAGCGCCGAGGACCCCGGGCTTGGGACCTAGGACCTCGAGCCCTAGGGCCGGAGTTCGTAGACCAGGTTGAAGTCGGTCGTGGCGGCCACCCGGGCGGCGGCGAAGCCGGCCTCCAGCGCCAGCGCACAGGTCCGGGCCGGTCCGGCCTGGTTGCCGAGGCCGACGGCCGGTTCCGCCGACAGCCCACTGGGCAGGCAGATCAACAGCGACGCACCGGACAGCAGCCGGCCGAGCGGGTTGAGCGCCTCCGCGACGGTGTCCCAGCTCATCGGCTCGACGAGCATCACGCGGCCGCCGTCGGCCATCGCCGCCCGCGCGGCCCGCAGCGCGGCGACCGGGTCCGGCATGTCGTGCAGGCAGTCGAAGAACGCGATGAAGTCGTAGCTGCCCTCCAGGTCGGCGGCGCCCGCCACCTGGAACTCGACGCGGTCGGCGACGCCGGCGTCGGCGGCCCGGCCCCGGGCCAGGTCGATCGAGTCCCGGTGGTAGTCCACCCCGACGAAGGTGCTGGCCGGGTACGCCTGAGCCATGATCACCGTCGAGGCGCCGAGCCCGCAGCCGACGTCGGCCACCCGGGCGCCACCCTTGAGCCGGTCCTCCACGCCGGTCAGCGAGGGGATCCACAGGCTGGTCAGGTTGGCCACGTAACCGGGCCGGAAGAACCGCTCGGTGCCCTCGAACATGTCCGGGTGCTGCTCGTGCCAGCCGATGCCCTCGCCGGTGCGGAAGGCGTCGGTGAGCCGGTCCAGCATCCGGGTGGCGGCGGTCAGGTTCTGGAAGGCGCCGGCCACGTAGCCGGGGCTGTCCGGGTTGGTGAAGGCCTCGGCCTGCTCCGGGGACAGCGCGTAGCGGGCCGCGGCCGCCGAGTCCGGCTGCCCGGCCGCCGGGTCGCCACCGGAGTAGGTCACGTAGCCCGAGGCGGCCATCGCCAGCAGCCACTCCCGCACATAGCGCTCCACCAGACCGGTGCGCCCGGCCAGCTCGGTCGCCGTGACCGGACCGCCGGCGGCGAGCGCGGTGAACAGGCCGAGCCGGTCCCCGAGCAGGACCAGCGGCACGGTCACCGCGGCGCCGAGATCCGAGATCACCTGGCCGAGTAGCTGTTCGAAGGCCGCCTGGTCCACCTGCCGTGCGTCGGGTGCCGGCTCCGTTGCCGTCATGATCATCCTCCTGACGAGGTCACCACCAGCGGGTTCGCCGGCGACTCGCCCGGAGCCAACCGCGCGGGCCGTCCCGGAGCCATACGTACAAGTGCGTAATCGGGCCTCGGCGGACCTGAGTGTGATCACGGCCGGGGTGCTACACCTTCGAGGTTGCGCGACACTGGGCCGTAAACCTTGGGTACAACGACGTGCGGAGGTCAACGGATGGGACGGGTCGAGGGCAAGGTCGCGCTGATCACCGGGGCGGCCAGGGGGCAGGGCCGGTCCCACGCGGTGCGGCTGGCCCAGGAGGGCGCCGAGATCATCGCGGTGGACATCTGCGCCCAGGCGGACAGCGTCCCGTATCCCATGGCCACCCCGGACGACCTGAGCACCACCGTCAGGCTCGTCGAGGACCTGGACCGGCGGATCCTGGCCCGGCGGGCCGACGTGCGCGACTCCGCCGCGCTGGCCGACGTGGTGGCGGAGGCGATCGCCGAGTTCGGCCACATCGACATCCTGTGCGCGAACGCCGGGATCGCCAGCTTCGGGCCGTCCTGGGAGCTCACCGACGAGGTCTGGCAGGAAATGATCGACGTCAACCTGACCGGCGTGTGGAAGAGCACCCGGGCCGTCATCCCGCACATGCTCGAGCGAGGCCAGGGCGGTTCGATCATCATCACCAGCTCCACCGCCGGCCTGGTGGGGTTCGGCAACCTCGCGCACTACACCGCGGCCAAGCACGGTGTGGTCGGGCTGATGAAGGTGCTCGCCGTCGAGCTCGCGCAGCACAGCATCCGGGTCAACACCGTCCACCCGACCACGGTGGACACCCCCATGATCGACAACCCGGCCGTGCGCCAGCTGTTCCTCCCGGCCGTGGAGGGCCCGTCCCGCGACGACGCGCAGGCCCTGATGAAGGCGATGAACGCGCTGCCCATCCCGTGGGTGGAGGCGGTCGATATCAGCAACGCCGTGCTGTTCCTGGCCTCCGACGAGGCCCGCTACATCACCGGCATCCAGCTCCCGGTCGAAGCGGGCGCCACGATGGCCTACAAGTACCCCAACGTCTGACGCCGGATGCCGCCGAACCAGAACCTCGCCACCCGCCGCGCCGAGCTGGCCCGGCTCGTCGTCGGGCGGGACCGTGAGCTCGACCTGATCCTGGCCGCCGTGGTGGCCGGCCGGGACCTGCTGCTGGAAGGCCCGCCGGGCACCTCGAAGAGCACCATCCTGCGGGCCATCACCACGTCCTGGGGCATCCCGCTGCACTTCGTGGAGGGCAACGCCGAGCTCACCCCGGCCAAGCTGGTCGGCCACCACAACCCGGCCCGGGTGCTGCGCGAGGACTACAGCGCGGACAACTTCGTGCCCGGCCCGCTGGTCGCGGCGATGCGCGAGGGCGGTTTCCTGTACGTGGAGGAGCTGAACCGGGCGCCCGAGGACACCCTGAACACGCTGCTCACGGCGATGGCCGAGCGCGAGGTGAACGTGCCGAGGGTCGGCCGGATCCGGGCCGCCGAGAGCTTCCGGCTGGTCGCCTCGATGAACCCGTTCGACAACATCGGCACGACCCGGATCAGCGCCAGCGTGTACGACCGGCTGTGCCGCCTCGCGGTCGACTACCAGTCCCCGGCGGAGGACCGGGAGATCGTCGCGCTGCGCACCGGGTGCGCGCGCGCCGAGCTGGTCGCCGACGCCGTGGCGATCACCAGGGCCACCCGGTCGCACCCCGACGTGCGGCAGGGCTCCAGCGTCCGGGGAGCGATCGACCTGGTCGCGGTCGCCGGCCCGCTCGCCGAGATCCGAGGCCTCGCCACGACCGGCGCCTCGGGGCCCGAGACGAACGGTGCCGGCACCGGCACCGAGGACTACCGGGCAGTCGTGCTGGACGCCGCGCTGCTCGCGCTGTCCGGCCGGATCGCGGTGGACGAGACCGTCGAGGCCAGCCCGGAGCTGATCATCCGCGAGCTGTGGGAGTCGCACTTCGTGCTGGACCCGAGGCGGGCGGCCGGCGGCGGGCATGCGGTGGCGGTGACCGAGCCGCCTTGAACGGCCGGCCGGTCCGCGCCCCGGGGGCTGGCCCCGCTGCGCCGCAGGCCCAAACAGCTGGACACCGAACCGCTGCTGTACCGGCCCGAGGTCGCCGCCTCGGTGGGCACGGTCACCGAGACCGCCGGCCCTGACCGGGGTGCCGGACCGGTCCCGGTGGGCCGCCGGCCGCCGGCGCAGGGCTGGGTGGCCACCGCCGAGACGGGCGAGCGGTGTGCCCTCGAGGACGTGCGGGAGGACGGCGTGCTCTCCGCCGACGTGCGCGCGCTGTCCCGGCGGATCGCGGCCCGGCTGTCCGTACCTCACCGCGGTCGGGGTCGGAGTGCGTCGGGCGGCGGCGGCAGCGGCCCGCTGGCCAGCGTCGTCTACCGGTACAACTCGGACGACATCGACCTGGACCGCACCCTGGACGTGCTCACCGAGCGCCCGGTGCCCGAGGACACCGACATCGTGGTGCGCGAGCGGGTCCGGCTGCCGCGCGCGGTGGTGCTGATGATCGACGTATCCGGTTCGATGCGCGGCGAGAAGACCCGGATCGCGGCGGCCGCGGTCGGCGCGCTGGCCGGTGAGCTGGCCAGCGCGGGCGGGGCGGCCGAGCTGGCCGTCGTGGCGTTCTGGAAGGACGCGGCGATCGTGCGGCCGATGGGGCCGGCCCCGACCGGAATGCGGCTGCTGGACGAGCTGCTCAGCATCCCGGCGAAGGGGCTGACGAACGTGTCCTTCGCGCTGAGCACGGGGTTGGCGCAGTTGCGGTCGGCGCGGGCCCGGCGCCGCTGCGGCATCCTGCTGTCCGACTCGGTACACAACGCCGGGCCGGACCCCCGGCTGGTGGCCGCCCGGTTCGGTGCGCTGCACGTGCTGCTGGAGACCGACGGCGAGCACGACGCCGACCTGGGCGGACAGTTGGCCCGGCTCGGGCACGGCCGGCTGGCACCGATCCGGGACCACCGCGACGTGGCGCCGGCGCTCAACCTGATGCTGGGGGCGCGCTGACCTCGGGCGGCGCTGTCGGGGGTGCGAGCACGCCCGACTCAGTGTGCTGAGAGCCCCGACTCGGTGTGCTGAGAGTCCCGACTCGCGGGGGCGGGGGCGGGGGCGGACTGGGCGGCGGGGTCGGGGTCGGCGGTGGCGCGGGCGGCGTAGTCGCGGAGCAGTTCGGTCAGCCGGCCGTCGTCGACCCGGATGCGGCCGGTGCGCCCGATCGCCACCAGGCACCCGATCAGCCCGCCCCGGCGGTCGCGCACCGCTACCGCCAGTGCCGATCGGCCCAGCCGGATCTCGTCCACCTCGCGGGCCACCCCGGTCGCCCGGATCGCGGTCAGCTCGGCGGCCAGGGTGTCCGGCTCGACGATGGTGCGCGTGGTCAGCGGCCGCAGCGGCCGCGCCCCGGCCAGCTCCGGCCGCTGGGCGAGCAGCAGCTTGCCGATCGCCGAAGCGTGCAGGTGCGTGACGATGGCGCTCTCGCTGATCAGCTCGTGGTCCGGGTCCCGGTCCACCAGCCGGACGTGGTCGCCGGTGTAGGACGCCGCGTAGATGCCGAACCGGACCTGGGCGCGCAGCTCCTCGACGATGGCCGGCACCGGGCGGAAGTCGTCGTGCACCACCGCGGGGTCGGCCGCACCGGCCACCCCGGCCAGCTCGCGGGTGCGCCGCCCGAGCGCGAAGCCGGACAGGTCCGAGGTGCGCACCAGGAAGCCGTCGGCCACCAGCAGGTTCAGCAACCGGTACGCGGTGGCCGGCGGAATGGCGCTGAGCCGCGACAGCTCCCGCGCGGTGGCCCCCGAACCGAGCTGGGCGACCGCCTCGAGCAGCAGGAACGCCTTCTGCACCGCCTTCGGCTCGTGGCCACCCGGTTCCCGGGAGGCCATCAGCCCGCCCGACGCTGCGCGGGCCGGCCGCGGGGCCTGCCGACGAGCACCAGGTCACCGTTCGCGTCCGGGGCGAACACACCGGCGCCGGGCAGCACGTCGGCCGACTCGGCGGCGTCGAAGACCCCGATCCCGCGCAGGGTGGCGGGCCGGCGCAGGCGCAGCAGGAACCGCCACAGCACCCCGGCGGCGAGCAGCCCGACGATGATCACCGACACCGGGTGGTCGGCCTCCAACCGCTCCACGACGACCAGTGCGCCGAGCAGCAGCACCCCGGCGAGCCCGGCCACCGAACCGGCCGCGACCACGCCGAGGGTCTGCTCGCGGATCCGGTACAGGAAGCGCACCGAAGCCACCGCCACCAGCACGTACGCGGTGACCACCATCGCCCGGACCACCTGGACCAGCTGCACCCGGGCCGGCGCGAGCCCCAGTGCCAGCGCCGTGCCGGCCACCGCCACCAGCGCCACGATGGCCAGCAGCGCCAGGTACGGGGTGCGGAACCGGGGGTGCACGACCACGCAGAACCGGGGCAGCAGCCGCTCCACGCCCATCGAGTACACCAGCCGGGAGGCGGCGTGCGAGGAGGCGGTCGCCGAGGTCAGCCAGGAGCAGGCCAGCCCGATGTTCAGCGCCAGCACGAGCGCGGTGGGCGCGCCCGAGGCGGTGCCGTTGGCCGCTGCGTCCAGGATCGTCGCACTGCGCCCGGTCCAGGCCGCCCAGGTGGCGAAGAGGAACAGCCCGCCGCAGATCAGCGGGGTGAGCAGGACGGTGCGGGTGACGGACAGCAGCGGCTTCTTCGCCTCCGGGCCGAAGAACGTGGCGCTCTCGAAGCCGGCCAGCGAGAAGATCGCGGCCAGCGCGATGTGCAGCACGCCGTGCGGGGCGGAGCCCGGCGGCGGCACCGGGCCGGCCGCCGCCCCCGGCCACACCGTCAGCACCACGATGAACAGCAGCGAGCAGGCCTCCACCGCGAGCATCACCAACGCGGCGAACCGGACCCCGCGCACCAGCACGGCCACCACGGCGACCGCGACGGCGGCGTACAGCGCGAGCGTGCCGAGCACCCCGGTGACCTGGATGCCGACCGCTCCCAGCACCAGGATCAGCGCCTGGCCACCGCTGTACAGGGTGCTCGCCGCGCTGCCCAGGTACTTCACCAGCAGCGCAACGCCCGAGGTCAGCGCGGCCCGGGTGCCGAGGCCCTGGAAGACGAAGCTGTAGATGCCCCCGGCGGCCGCCTGCCGGCGGGTGAACTGGGTGATGCCGACCGCGATCAGGTAGCACATCAGCACCGCGCCGAGCAGGGTCAG
>DATAZG010000131.1:0-1564 GCA_036272155.1 Pseudonocardia sp. | reverse complement strand
CCCGCCGGCGGACACGACGCCGGCCGGGGCGATCGGTGCACGGCTCCCGGCCCGTTGGGCACGGGCCGGGGCCGCGCACCAGCTCAACCACGGGCCATCCAGGGGGAGGGGGAGGGCCCGAAGAAGCCCCCGCCAGTCAGCGCCGCCCAGCCAGTCAGCCTCGCCCAGCCAGTCCAGCGTCGCCCGACCGCGCCAGCCCCGCCCCAACCGCGCCAGCCCACCGGCCCCGTCGACTCCCGCCAGCCACGACCGACCGCGTCAGCTGTCCGCGAGCGCGCGCAGTGCGGGGAGCAGGGCGCGGAAGGCGCGGCCTCGGTGGGAGGCGGCGTCCTTCTCGTCGGCGGAGAGCTCGGCGGAGGTCCGCTGCTCGCCGTGCGGTACGAAGATCGGGTCGTAGCCGAAGCCGTTGGTGCCGCGCGGCTCGCGGATGAGCCGGCCGCGCCACTCCCCGCGCGCCACGGTCTCCTCGCCACCGGGCACCACCAGCGCTGCGGCGCAGACGAAGGCCGCCCCCCGCCGCTCGTCCGGCGTGTCCGCCAGCTGGCCGAGCACCAGTTCCAGGTTGGCCACGTCCTCCCCGTGCCGCCCGATCCACCGCGCGGACAGCACCCCGGGCATCCCGTTCAGCGCGTCGACCGCCAGGCCGGAGTCGTCCGCGACCGCCGGCAGCCCCGTCGCCGCGACCGCATCCCGCGCCTTGGCCAGCGCGTTCTCCGCGAACGTCGCTCCTGTCTCCGGCGCCTCCGGGTACTCGGGCACGTCGCCCAGCCCGATCACCTCGATACCGCCGTCCGACCCGAGCTCATCACCGAGGATGCGGCGCAGCTCGGCCAGTTTGCCCGGATTCCGGGTCGCCAGCAGCAGTTTCACGCCGACCCCGGGTCGCCGTCCGAGGGCAGCTCCTTCGCCTTCGGGTACGGCTCGGTGAGGGCGGCGGCCTGGGCGGCGGCGAGCTTGGCGCAGCCGGCCAGCGCCATGTCCAGCATCGAGTCCAGCGTCGAGCGCGTGAACGTGGCGCCCTCGGCGGTGCCCTGCACCTCGACGAGCGTGCCGACATCCGTGGCCACCACGTTCATGTCGACCTCGGCGCGCGAGTCCTCGTCGTAGGGCAGGTCCAGCCGGACCCGACCGTCCACCACACCCACGCTGACCGCCGCGATCTGGCAGGACAGCGGCTTCGGGTCGTTCAGCCGGCCCTCGGAGCCGAGCCAGGTCACCGCGTCGGCCAGCGCCACGTAGGCGCCGGTGATGGCCGCGGTCCGGGTGCCGCCGTCGGCCTGCAGCACGTCGCAGTCGATCGCGATCGTGTTCTCGCCGATGGCCGCCAGGTCGATGCAGGCACGCAGCGAGCGGCCGATCAGCCGGCTGATCTCGTGGGTGCGGCCGCCGATCCGGCCGCGCACCGACTCACGGTCGCTCCGGGTGTGGGTGGCCGAGGGCAGCATCGCGTACTCGGCGGTGATCCAGCCCAGCCCGGACCCGGACCGCCAGCGCGGCACCCCCTCGGTGACACTGGCCGCGCACAGCACCCGGGTGCTGCCGAACTCGACCAACACGGATCCCG
>DATAZG010000130.1:0-43273 GCA_036272155.1 Pseudonocardia sp. | reverse complement strand
GGGCCGAGCACGCCGGCGACCGACCACGCGGTGAGCAGCCGGCCGTGGATCGCGCCGACCTCGAAGGTGCCGAACAGGTCCCGCAGGTAGGCCGGCACGGTGGCGAACCCGGCGCCGTAGAAGGACAGGATCAGCATCGCGGCGATCAGGAAGATCGCCTTGTTGGCGTTGCCCGCGAACAGCAGCACCAGGTACAGCACCGCGCCGGCACCCAGGTAGAACCGGTAGATGTTCTTGCGGCCGACCACGTCGGAGGTGGTGGACCAGATGAACCGGCCGAGCATGTTCGCCAGCGACAGGATGGCGACGAAGCCCGCCGCGGTGGCGGTCAGGGTCTTGGCCGGGGTGTCGCCCTTGAAGAAGTCCTGGTAGATCGGGGCGGCCCGCTCCAGGATGCCGATGCCGGCGGTCACGTTGAAGCACAGCACGACCCAGAGCAGCCAGAACTGCGGCGTCCTGATCGCGTTGCGCGCCGATACGTTGGCCGAGGTGACCAGCGGCTTCTCCCGCACCAGGGCCGGGTCCCAGCCGGCCGGCACCCAGCCGTCGGCGGGTACCCGGATGAGCAGCCAGCCCAGCGACATGAAGATCGCGTAGCCGATGCCCATCACCAGGAACGTCTTGGCGATGCCGCCGGCCTGGGCGTGTGCCCCACTGCCGCCGAAGGTGGTGAGCAGGGAGGTGGACCACGGTGAGGCGATCAGCGCGCCGCCGCCGAAGCCCATGATCGCGATGCCGGTGGCCAGGCCCGGCCGGTCCGGGAACCACTTGATCAGCGTGGACACCGGCGAGATGTAGCCGATGCCCAGCCCGATCCCGCCGACGAAGCCGTACCCGACGACCACCAGCCAGTACTGGCCGAGCGCCATGCCGGCGGCGGAGATCAGGAAACCGGCGCCGAAGCACGTGGTCGCCACGACCATGGCCCAGCGCGGCCCCCGGTGGTCGACGGCGGTGCCGAACACGGCGGCGGAGATGCCCAGCATCACGATGCCCAGGGTGAACGGCAGCGCGCTGAGCGTGCCGGCCCAGCTGCTGCCCTTCAGCAGGGTCGCACTCAGCGGATCCTTGAACACGCTCCACGCGTAGGCCTGGCCGATGGCCAGGTGGATGGACAGAGCCGCCGGCGGTACCAGCCAGCGGCTCCAGTTCGCCGGCGCGACGGTGCGCGAGCGATCAAGGAACCCAGCGTCGGGCATGAAGCCGTTCCCCCTTCCGGCGCCACGGGCGCCGATCATTGCTAGTGCAAGTTATGGACCGGGTCGCCGCTCGGCAACCGCGGGCTCAGCGAATCGTCAGCTCGGCCGAGCTGGGTGGCCCGGCCGAGCTGACGATCTTGGAGAACTGTCCGAGGGTCAGGACGGCAGGCCGGAGCCGATGCCGGTCAGCGCCCGGACCTCCATCTCGGTCTGCTTGGCCGGGTTCTCTCGGCGCGACCCGAGCATGGTCGCCACCCAGCCGCACACGAACGACAGCGGGATCGACACGATCCCGGGGTTGCTCAGCGGGAACCAGTGGAAGTCCTCGTTCGGGAAGATCGACGTGCTGGCGCCGGAGACCACCGGAGAGAAGATGATCAGCAGCATGCAGGAGCCGAGGCCGGAGTAGATGCTGGCCAGCGCGCCGGGCGTGTTGAACCGCTTCCAGAACAGCGAGTACAGCAGCGTGGACAGGTTGGCCGAGGCGGCCAGGGCCAGGGCCAGGGCGACCAGGAACGCCACGTTCCGGCCGTTCACCAGGATTCCGCCGAAGATCGCTAAGACGCCCATCGTGACCGCGGTCAGCCGGGCCACCCGTACCTCCTTGCGCGGCTCGGCAAGGCCGCGCTTGAGGATGCTGGCGTACACGTCGTGCGCGAAGGACACCGACGCGGTCAGGGTCAGCCCGGCGACCACGGCGAGGATCGTGGCGAACGCGACCGCCGACACCAGGCCGAGCAGCACCGAGCCGCCGATCGCGTAGGCCAGCAGTGGCGCGGCCGAGTTCTCCCCACCGGGGGCGTGCACGATCGCGTCCGAGCCGACCAGCGCGGTCGCGCTGTAGCCGACCACCAGGGTGCAGAAGTAGAAGCCGACCATCGACCAGATCGCCCAGACCAGCGAGCGGCGCACGTGCTTGGCGTTGGGCACCGTGTAGAACCGCATCAGCACGTGCGGCAGGCTGCAGATGCCGAGCACCAGGGCGAGCGCGAGAGACACGAAGTCCAGCTCGTTCTTGCCGTACATCGTGCCGGGGCCGAGGATCGCGGTGCCGAGGCTGTTGTGCTGGGTGGCCCGGCTGAGGATCGTCGAGAAGTTGAAGCCGAAGCTGCCCAGCAGGAACACGGTGATCAGCGCCATGCACAGCAGCAGCAGGCTGGCCTTGATGATCTGCACCCAGGTCGTGCCCTTCATGCCGCCGATCAGCACGTAGAGGATCATCAGGATGCCGGCCACCGCGATGGCGATGGCCTGGCCGAACTTGCTGGTGATGTTCAGCAGCAGCGACACGAGGCCGCCGGCGCCGGCGATCTGGGCGAGCAGGTAGACGTAGGAGATCAGCAGCGTCGAGGTGGCCGCCGCGATCCGAACGGGGCGCTGGCGCATCCGGAAGGCCAGCACGTCCCCCATCGTGAACCGGCCGGTGTTGCGCAGCATCTCGGCGATCAGCAGCAGGCCGACCAGCCAGGCCACCACCCAGCCGACCGAGTAGACGAAGCCGTCGTAGCCGTGCACCGCGATGCCGCCGGCGATGCCGAGGAAGGAGGCCGCCGACAGGAAGTCGCCGGACAGCGCGATGCCGTTCTGGCCACCGGTGAACTGCCCGCCGGCCGCGTAGTAGCTGCTGGTCGTCGTGTTCCCGCTGCTCACCCGGTGCACGATGTAGAGGGTGATCGCCACGAACCCGACGAAGAGGCCGAGGTTCATCACCGGGTTGCTGCCGACGGCGGTGGTGGTCGCGGCCAGCACGGCCACCGCGGCTTTCGCCGCGACCGCCTTGGTCGCCAGGGTGCCGGTGACGGCGGTCTTGGTGACGACCGCGGACTTCGCGACGACAGCGGACTTCGCGACGGCGGCGGGCTTCGCCGGGGTCAGCAGGGCGGTGCTCACTCCGACACCCCCGAGCTCGCGCGCACGGCTTCCAAGGCGGGGTCCAGCCTGCGCGCGGCGTACCGGCAGTAGATCAGCATGATCAGCACGGTGCTGACGAACTGGGCCAGCCCGAGCACCATGCCGATGTTGATCAGGCCGAGCACCGGCGTCGACATGAACTGGTGCGCGTACGCGGCGAGCAGCACGAAGGTCATGTACCAGGCCATGAACAGGGCACTCATCGGGAAGACGAACCGCCGAAGCCGCCGCCGCAACACGCCGAACTCGGCTCCGCCGCGAATTGCCGCGAAATCAGGCCCCTGATTGGCATACTCCGCTGTGTCGAACAGGTGCTGGTCCTGCTCGTACATTGCCGAATGTCGTCCCTGTGCGTCCGTAGTCAGCGCCATTCCGCCCCCTCCCGAAGTGGCTGAGTAGTCACCGAAGCTCATCGGTGCCGGCATACCGGCATTCGTTTGACCTTACGAGGGGACCGGGCCCCCATCGGGCCGTGTTGCCACGGCGGTGACTGCTTCTCCAACGAGGCACGGCGGTGCCGGTTTCGCCGGTGAGCCGCGCCGTTCTCAGGTTGTTGCGCTATCAACGAGGAACCGGGTTGCGCAAGTCGGCTGGTCAGCGGGCCGAGTTGGCCAAGAATGGCAACCTCGAAATACTGAGAATGGCCTCAGCAAGTGCGCCGGAGCGCCTTTGACCGACTTTCTCGGTATTCACTCAAAAGTGATAACCGATATAGCAAGCCACCTGTTCGAGTGTCGCCTGGTCGACTGTTTCTCGATCTTGTGAGTGACGACAACACCTAGCGTATCCGTCGACGTAGCTGTACCGACAGACCACGGTGGCCTGCACCGGCAACCGACCAGGAGATGACCGTCATGACGACATCCACCTCGCCTTCGCTCCTCGACTGGGTTCTGCACCTGCTCGGCGACTCCTCAGCCCGCTCCGCATTCCAGGCCGACCCGGGTGGATACGCGGCCTCGCACGGCTTCACCGACGTGTCGGGCGCGGACATGCACGAGGCGCTGTGCCTCGCGGTCGACTGCGCACCGGCCCACGCCGACAACGCCGTGCACCTGCCGCCCCCGCCGCACCACCACGGCCAGGACGGCGGTCATTACCTGCGGCACTACATCAACCACTACGAGACGATCGAGCGGCACGACACGTACGTCGACAACTCGATCCACCAGGACATCGACACCCACGGCGGTGACTTCGACCAGCACATCGACAACGACCCCGTGGTGGCGTCCGGGGACGGCGCGGTGGCGGCGCACGGCGACATCCGGGACAGCAAGATCACCCCGGGCAACGGCAACGTGGTCGGCGACGACAACCACGCGGTGACCGGCGACGACAGCACCACCGCGTTCGGCACCGGCGCGGCGAACCGGGCCGACCTCGGCCACAGCGACCTCGGCCACGGCGGCTCGCTGTCGATCGGCGGCAACGCCGACGGGCACAACACCCAGAGCGACACCCACACGGCGGCTTACAACTCCGGGGACGGCTCCACCACCGTGAACGCCTCCGGGCCGGACGGGCACGCGAGCAACTACGCCGACCAGCACGAGTCGGACACCAGCACGCACAGCCACTACGCGGACGAGTCGCACACCGACAGCCACACCGCGCAGAACTCGCACAACGACAGCCAGTACGACGACAGCCACAACTACGCGAACCACGGTTACTGACCGGTTCCTGGCACCCTGGGAGTCATGTCGCCGCGTCGCCGTCCTTCGCTCGCCGTCGGGTTGGCGCTGGTCCTCGCGGCCGCGGTGGGCTGCGGCGGGTCCCCGGTCGCCCTGCACGGCACGAGCGGCGCGGCTCCGGCGGCGGTCCCCACCGACCTGGTGTCCACGCCACTGAGCGTGCCGACCGAGCTGGCGGCCGCCCCGTTCGACCGCGCCCGCCAGGTGCTGCTCCCGCCCGGCTGGAGGATGTCCCTCTGGGCCAGGGTGCCCGGGGCGCGGCTGGCGGCGTGGACCCCGGACGGCGCGCTGCTGGTCTCTCGCCCCGGGGCCGGCCAGGTGGTCCGGTTGGTGCCGGGCGGCTCGGCCGGGGCCAGCTCGTCGGTGCTGCTGGACGGGCTGGACCAGCCGCACGGGCTCGCCTTCGACGGTGACACGCTCTACGTGGCGGAGAGCGACCAGGTGGACGCCTACCGGTACGCTGGGGGCGCCGCCACGGAGCCTCGCACCGTGGCCGGC
Organism: Pseudonocardia sp.; assembly: GCA_036272155.1. Classification (GTDB taxonomy): domain Bacteria; phylum Actinomycetota; class Actinomycetes; order Mycobacteriales; family Pseudonocardiaceae; genus Pseudonocardia. The sequence goes on along the minus strand of DATAZG010000130.1, from coordinate 37,968 downwards.
GGGCTGCCCGACGCGAAGAGCGCCGATCTGGGCGGCGCCTACGCGCACGCGCTGAAGAGCGTGGCCGTCGGCCCGGACCGGTCGGTCTACTTCTCCATCGGCTCGACCGACAACATCTCCGAGCAGGACCGGTCCGCGAACCCGCAGCGGGCCAGCATCCAGCGCATCCCGCCCGGCGGCGGACCGCCCTCGGTGTTCGCCAGGGGCGTGCGCAACGGCACCGGGCTGGCCATCGCGCCGGACGGCTCGGTGTGGACGGCGGTGAACAACCGGGACAACATCCAGTACCCGTACGACCGGCCCTACGGCACCGAGTCCGGCTCCTCGCTCGGCGACGTGATCCAGGCCTACGTGAACGACCACCCGGTCGAGGAGCTGGCCCGGCTCACCCCGGGGCGCGACCTGGGCTGGCCGTTCTGCAACCCGGACCCGGACGTCGAGCCGGGTGTCGCCGGCACGCCGTACCGGTTCACCGCGCCGAAGTTCGTGGTCGACGTGCAGACCAACCCGAAGGGCGACCAGCTGGACTGCGCGTCACTGCCCCCCATCGAGCAGACCTTCGGCGCCCACTCCGCGCCGCTCGGTTTGAGCACGGTCACCACCGGCCTGCCCGCGCCGTTCAGCCAGGGCGCGCTGGTCGGCATCCACGGGTCGTGGAACCGCACGCCGCCCCAGCCGCCGGAGGTCTCGTTCTTCCCGTGGGCGGGTGGCACGTTCGGCGCGCAGCGCACCCTGGTCGGCGGCTTCCAGCTGGCCGACGGGTCCCGCTGGGGGCGCCCGGTGGCGGCGGTGCAGGGCCCTGACCGGGCGGTCTACATCACCGACGACGGTGCGGGCGCGGTCTACCGGCTGGCGCCGCCGGGCGTCTAGCCGCGGTTACGGGCGACCGGCCCGCCCCCGGGCGCGGAAACCGGTGCGCAGCAGCGCGAGGCCGGCCAGCACCACGACGACGCCGATGAACAGCCACAGCTTGCTGCCGGTCATGAAGCTGCCGCCGACCACGCCGATGCCCTGCAGGAACCACAGCGCACCGATCAGCACGCAGAGAACCCCGACCACGATGGCACCCCAGACTCTCATCCCCGTGCCCTCCCCCATGCTCGCGGCGGCGCACCCGGTGGTGCTCGACCTGCCCCCGTCAGCCTGGCACGAGTTGGCCCATGGCGGCCGGATCAGCTGAGGGACACGCGCTGGGTGGTCGCCCACACCCACAGCGCCAGCAGGCTCAGCGCGGCGCCCAGCACGGACACCGCGGTCCAGCCGGCGAGCGAGTAGGCGGCCGTGGAGGCTATCGCGCCGAACCCGCTGCCCACCGAGTAGAAGATCATGTAGCCGCCGATCAGCCGGCTGCCGGCGTCCGGGGCCAGCTCCAGGATCAGACTCTGGTTGGTCACGTGCACCGTCTGCACCGCGAGGTCGAGCAGGACCACTCCGCCGGCCAGCGCCCACAGCGAGTGCCCGGCGAGCCCGATCGGCAGCCAGGACAGCGTGAGCAGGGTGAGCGCGCCGCCGGTGGTCCAGCGGGCATAGCCCCGGTCGTTCAGCCGCCCGGCCGGCACCGCCGCAAGCGCACCGGCCACGCCGATCAGGCCGAACGCGCCGATCGCGGTGTGCGACAGCGACAGCGGCGGGGCGCTCAGGGGCAGGGCGAGGCAGCTCCACAGGGTGCTGAACGCGCCGAAGGTGAGCAGCGCCAGTGTGCCCCGGAGCCGGAACGTGCGCTCCCGGCGCAGCAGCTCGACCGTCGAGCCGACCAGCCGGAGGTAGGGCATCCGGGTGCCGACCGAGGCGCCGGCCGGGCCGCCCCGGGGCAGCACGCGGTGCGCGGCCACGGCGATGACCATGACCAGCGCGGCCGAGGCGAAGTACACCGCGCGCCAGCCGGCCAGGTCGGCCAGCGCGCCGGACACCGCCCGGGCGGACAGGATGCCGATCACCACCCCACTGGTGACCGTGCCGACCACGCGTCCCCGCCGGTCGGGCTCCGCCAGCGCCGCCGCGAACGCCACCAGCGCCTGCGTGACCACCGCGAGCAGTCCCACCGCGGCCATCCCGGCCAGCAGCACCACCGCGTTCGGTGCCGCCCCCGCGGCCAGCAGCGCGATGGCCATCAGCCCGAACTGCGCCACGATCAGCCGCCGCCGGTTGACCATGTCACCCAGCGGCACCAGCAGGAACAGCCCGAGCCCGTAGCCCACCTGCGTCGCGGTGACCACGAGCCCGAGCACGCCGGCGCTGAGCCCGAAGTCGAGGCCGATGCTGACCAGCAGCGGCTGGGCGAAGTACACGTTGGACACCGCGATGCCGGCGGCCACGGCGAAGAACAGGGTGGTCAGCCGGGTGAGCCGGGCGCGGGTTTGCGCACGGTGTGTGGGCGCGGGGTGCGTGGGCGCGGTGCCGGGGCCGGTCGTTATCGCTCGGTCACAGCTGGTCACGGCGTCTCCCCAGAAGATTTGGTTTCAAGTTGCTACCTAATGCGGCGGACGCTAGCCGGTTGGGTAGCATGTTGCAACCAGAATCGAGTGGCGGTGCGGGGAGGGCGGATGGTCGAGCGGACGCGGTTCGACGACAGCGACTGCCCGGTCGGCCGGTCGGTGGACGTGATCGGGGACCGCTGGTCGCTGCTCATCGTGCGGGACGCGTTCGACGGCTGCCGGCGGTTCGGCGAGTTCCAGCGCTCGCTCGGCGCGGCGAAGAACATCCTGTCCGCGCGGCTGCGCGAGCTCGTGGCGGCCGGCATCTTCGAGATCACCCCGGCGTCCGACGGCAGCGCCTACCGCGAGTACCAGCTGACCCCGAAGGGCCGCGACCTGTTCCCGGTGGTGGTCGCGCTGCGCCAGTGGGGTGAGGTGCACTTCTTCACGCCCGGCGAGCCGCACTCGGAGCTGGTGGACCGCCGGGACGGGCGCCGCCTCGACCCACTGCGGGTGCACGCCGCCGACGGCCGCCGGCTCGGCCCGGACGACACCGTCGTGACCAAGGTCGACCCGGAGCGCGGTCAGCGCGCGATGCCGTAGGCGACCTGCCGGGCGAGCGGGTCGTCGGACTCGCTCAGCCGTTGTCCCACCCGCCGGATGAGGTCACCCAGGGCGGTGTCCGCCCACAGCCAGCGCGCCACGGCGTCACCGGAGTCCTCGGGGCGCATCACGAACCGCGCCTCGGCGTAGAGCGCCTTGAGGTCGTCACAGCACCACCGGATGAAGTACGGCAGCTCGGTCTCCGGCGGGCACTCCCGGGGACGCTCCAGCCGCCCCTCGGCGACCGCCTCGAGGAACCGCACCAGGCCGCGGAACCGGGCTGGGGGCACCCCGGTCAGCCCCACCGAGGTGCGCCCGGTGCGGGCCACCCAGTGCTGCTGGTACTGCCGCATCCGGGTGACCTCGGCGGCCACGTCACCGCCCCGGCCGGACCCGCCGAGGCCGAGGGTGGACACCTGGACCGGCGCGCCCGGCTCGTCCTCGTCGGCCTCACCGGTGAGCTCCCGCAGCACCGGCGGCTGACCGTCGAACAGCGCCAACGCCGCATCCAGCACACGGCGCTGCTGAGCAGCGTCACCCGGATGGCCCAACGGTAGGCCGAACGGGAACGGCACGTACAGCGCCCTCGGCGGCCGCAGCACCGCGGTGTGTTCCAGGACCAGGCTGATCGAGATGGTGGCCAGGCCGGCCGCCTCGAACCTGCGTGCGAGCACACCGACCGTGTGCGTGCACAGCGGTCAGGTGGGGGTGAGCAGGACGACGTCGACGCGGTCGGCGAGCAGTTGCTCGGCGGCCCGGCCGGCCGACTCGGCGAGCACCGCCTCGGGGTCGGGCTGGGCGCCCATGAACGACAGGAACCGGGGCGCCGGCCCGCCGAGCACGCCCTCGGCGACCAGCTCGCGGAGCCGGTCGAGCGGGAACACGACGTTCAGGTCGCGCTGCATCGCGGTGCGGTCGAACCCGATGCTCGAGTGGCTCTGCACGATGTCGGCACCGGCGGTGTCGGCCGGGATCACCCGGTAGCCCGGATCCTCGCGGACGAACGGCCGGTCGGTGCGCAGGTGCAGCCCGGCCGTGGTCACCAGCGCCACCCGCGCGTCGGCCAGCCGCACCGGGCCGGCATCGGGGGTGCTGTCGTACTCGGCAACGGGCTGGGCGCGCAGCACGGCCTGGGTCTTGGCCGGAAGGCGGTCCAGACGAGGCATGGCGATGTCCCCCAGTTCGAACGCGAGCGGGTCCCTCCACGCTACGCAAATCACAGGGAATAAACAGCTTCGCTATGCGCTGGGTGAGGGCGTCGTAATGTTATGAGATATTCCTGAGAACTCGACGGCCCGCCGAGGTTTCATTCTCGCGTCCATTGTCCGACCTGCGCGTTGGGGAGGACATGAGAAAACACAAGGGCTCACTGTTGGTCGTCGGTGGGCTGATCGTGCTGCTGGCCGGTTGTAACAACGGCGGCTCGTCGACCGTCGCGCCCTCGGAGTCGGCGTCCCCCACCGACTCGGCCTCGTCGACCGCCGACTCGAGCACCGACTCGGGCACCGACTCCGGCTCGACCCCCGCCACGGTGGTCGTGCCGACCACGGTCAACCAGGCGCCGGTGACCGTCACCCAGGCCCCGGTCACCACCACCGAGACCCGGGGATCGGGCCACAACGGAAACCGTGGTGGGAACACCGACGGGAACCACGGAAATGGCAGTGGCAACGGTGGTGGCAACGGCGGTGGCAACGGCGGTGGCAACGGTGGCGCCAACGGCGGCGGCAATGGCCACGGAAATGGCAACAACGGCGGCCTGCGCCCGCTGAACCCGACCGAGCGGCAGACCTACCAGCGCTGCCAGCACGAGGCGAACGCGGCCGGCTGCAACGAGTACACGCCCGACGCGCTGCGCAAGCGGGGTATCGACCCCAACAGCTGAGCCGCAACCGAAGGCGAGCCGGACCCGGCCCGCGCGCTATCGCCAGGCCACGGCGAACGCGCGGGCCGGGTTCGCGACGTACAGCCGCTCGACGACCGCCCCGCCCAGCTCGTGCACCAGCCGGGGGCGCAGCCGGCGGAGCAGCCCGGGCAGCCCCGGACCACCGCCGGTCGCGGCCCGCGCGGCCGCCGTCGTCGTGTCACCGCCGATCAGCAGCTGGTCGGTGTGGCCGGCGGCGACCAGCGCGGCCAGCGACTCGAACAGCCGCCAGTCCGTGGCGTGGTTGGTCCGGGACGGCCCGTCGAAGGCCAGGTAGACCCCGGCGTCGGCAGCGGCGCGGTGCATGTACGAGTCGGGCTCGCGATTGAGGTGGCCGAGGAGCACCGAGGCCGCGGGCACGCCCAGCTCGCCGCACAGCAGGTCGATGACGTCCAGGCCGGCCGTGCCGTGCTCCAGGTGCACGCCGATCGGGGCGCCGGTGGCGTGGTGGGCCTCGGCGGCGGCGGTCATGACCGTACGGGTGTGTTCGGACAGCGCGTGGAACTCGCCGGCGACCTTGATCATGCCGGCCCGGGACTCCCCCGGCTCACCGCCCGACCCCTCCCGGATGCCGACCGTGAGCTCCTCGACGAAGAGCTCGGCCAGCTTGGGTTTCGCGCTGTCGAGCAGCGCCGCGTCGTAGTGCGCGGCCTGGTGCATCCCGGTGGCGGCCAGCACGCTGACGCCGGTGGCCCGCGCCGCCGCCCGCAGCCCGGCAACCTGCCGGCCCATCCCGTAGGGGGTCCACTGGGCCACCGCCTGGCCGCCCAGTGCACCGAACGCGGCCAGCTCGGCCGTGGCGGCTGCCGGGTCGTCGAGCTCCTGGCCGGCCAGCAGCGGGCTGCGGAAGAACAGGTGGTCGTGCGAGTCGCAGACCCCGAGCTGCTCGGCGGGGATGTCATCGAGCACCGTGCGCACGGTCGGGCTCATGATCACTCGCCGTCGGTCTCGGCGAGCGCGGCGGTGGCCACCCGGAGCCCGGCCAGCGCCTTCGGCACGCCGATGTACGGCGCCAGGTGCACGAAGACCTCGAGGATCTCCGCACGGCTCATGCCGATCCGCACGCTGGTCTTCACGTGGCCGGTGAGCTGCGGGTCGACCCCGCCGAGGGTGGCCAGCGTGGCCAGGTTGACCAGCTGGCGGTCGCGCAGGCTGAGGCCCTCGCGCTGGTAGGTCCCACCGAACAGCGCGGTGACCACCCAGTCGGCGAAACCGGGCACGTCCCGCTCCAGCATGCCCGACCAGCCTGCTCGGGTCTGCTCGTCCTGTAGCTCGCCGAGCAGTTGGTAGCCGCCCGCGCGGTCCAGCGTGGCCGGGGTGAGGCCCGTCTCTCCTGCGTCCATAGGGGTCCTCCGGTGGTGGTCTCGGTCGACGACATCCGCCACCGTACCGCTTCGTAACGGCATAGGCGTTACAATTTCGGGGTGGCAACGGACCGGCAGCGCGAGTTCCGCTTCGACGGCGGGGCGACCTGGCTGAACCTGCTCGGCACCCGGGGCCAGAGCTTCGGCCCGCGCCCGATCGAACGGCTGGCGACGCCGGCGCGGCTGGCCGACTGGCTGGCCCGCTGCGAGCTCACCCCGCTCGAGCCGCCGACGATGGAGGACCTGGACCGCGCCCGGGCACTCCGGCAGACCCTGAGCACGCTCGCGCTGGCCCTGGTGGACGGGGTCGACCCCGGCGGCGACGTGCTGGCCGCCGCGCGGGAGTGCGCCGCCGGTGAGCCCGGTCCGGTGCGGCTGGTCGAGGGTTGGCCGCCGCGCCGGCTACCACCGATGGACACCGCCGAGGCGCTGGCGCGGGTCGCCCGCCAGGCCCTGGAGCAGCTCACCGGGCCGGAGCGGCACCAACTGGTGAGCTGCGCCGAGCACGACTGCCGTTGGGTGTTCCTGGACCCGACCGGCCGCCGCCGCTGGTGCCCCGCTCCGTCGTGCGCCAGCCGGGGCCGCGTCCGAGCTCTGCGGGCTCGCCGTGCCGCCGACCAGCCATAACCCTGGCCCGACTGAGGTATACGCCGTAGATAAGTGGGTACGACGTATACGGGGCGCTCCGGCGGGCTGCCACACGCACCGTGTACCTGGCACCTGTGTGTGAACCGGGCCGGTGCGCGCCCCGTACCTGTGTCAGCCCCGGCCGGACTGGTCCAGGCGGAGCAGGGTGGCGGCCAGGGCGTGCACGCCGACCGCGATGTCGGCCAGGTCGGTCCACTCCTCGGGTACGTGGCTGCGCCCGCCCCGGGACGGGATGAAGATCATGCCGAGGGGGCCGAGCGGGGTCATGTGGGCAGCGTCGTGGCCGGCCCCGCTGGGGATCGGCGTCCAGTCGATGCCGAGCTCGTCGGCAGTGCGGCCGATGTGGTCGCGCACCGTCGGGGTGGTCGGCACCGGGTCCTGGTCGGTCAGCCACTCGACCATCGCGGTGACACCCCGGGCGGCGGCCCCGTCGGCGATCTCCTGGGCGAGGCGCCGCTTGACCCCGCCCAGCCAGTCGGCGTCCACGCTGCGTACCTCGGCCCACAGCCGCGCCTGGTCAGGCACCACGTTGAACGCCCCGGGCAGCGACTCGATCCGGCCGGTGGTGGACACCGCGTGCACCGGAGCGCCGCAGGCCGTGCGCTCGATGGTGAGCACGGCCTGGGCGGCGGCGGCCAGCGCGTCCCGGCGTTCGGTCATCGGCGTGGTGCCGGCGTGGTCGGCCCGGCCGTCGAAGGTGGCCAGCAGCCGTTCGATGCCGGCGATGGCGGTGACCACCCCGAGCGCGGTGCCCCGGCGTTCCAGCACCGGGCCCTGCTCGATGTGCAGCTCCAGGTAGGCGTGCACGCTGCCCGGCCGCCAGGCCAGCCCGAGCGCCCGGTCCGGGTCCGCGCCGAAGCCGGCCAGCGCGTCCCCGAGCCGCCGGCCGGAAGCGTCGCGGCGGGACAGGTGCTCGCCGATGAGCACCCCGGCCAGCGCGCGGCTGCCCAGGCAGCTGATGCCGAAGCCGTTCGCCTCCTCACCGAGGAAGTCGATCACGAACAGGTCCCGGGTCAGCCGCGTGCCGGTCTCCCGCAGCCGGCGCGCCACCTCGATCCCGCCGAGCACCCCGACCACGCCGTCGAAGCGCCCGCCACCGTGCACCGTGTCCGTGTGCGAGCCGGTGACCAGCGGCGGAGCGCCGGGCGATGTGCCAGCGAGCCGGCCGACCACGTTGCCGGCCGCGTCCACCCGGACCTCGAGGCCGGCCTCGCGCATCCGGTCGCGGACCCAGTCCCGTTCACTCCGGTACGGGTCGGAGAACACCTCGCGGGTCCAGCCCGGCGAATCGGGCGAGCGGTACTCGGCGAGCGCGGCGAGGTCGGCGGCCAGCCGGTCGGCATCTGGGGCGAGGCCCGCCAGATCAACCAGGGTCACGGCGTCACACCCGATCCGGCAGCGGCCGCCCGGCCGTCTCGCGCATCAGCAGCAGCACGGGCAGCACCGCCAGCGCGACCACCGTGGCGTAGGCCGCCGGTGCCAGCCGCCACCCGGTCGCCTCCAGCAGCAGCGTGGCGATGAGCGGCGACAGCCCGCCGAACAGCGTGGTCGCCACGTTGTAGCCGATCGCCATGCCGCAGAACCGGCCGACCGCGGCGAACTGCTCCGGCACCGCGGCGGCGGCCACCGCGCTCCAGGCGGCCGCCGGCACGGCCAGCGCGACGGTGCCGAGCAGGATCACCGTGGTGGAGCCGCCGAGCAGCGTGGCGAAGAACGGGACCGTGGTCAGCACCAGCACGACCGCAATGACCAGCATGGTCGGCCGCCGGCCCACCCGGTCGGACACGTAGCCGATCACCGGGGTGACCACGATGATGATCGCGGCGGCCAGCGTGCCGAGCAGCAGCGAGCTGGTCTGGGTGAGGTGCACGACGCTGTCCAGGAACGTCGGCACGTAGGAGATGTTGAGGAAGTAGGACACCGAGCCCACCGTGGAGATGGCGAACGCCAGCAGCACGGCCCGGGGCTGGCGCCTCAACACCTCCCGCACGGGTGACTTCACGATCGCCCCGCTGTCCTGGCAGCGGCGGAACACGACCGTCTCCTCCAGCATGCCGCGCAGCGGGATCATCACAGCCGCCAGCAGGCCGCCGATCACGAAGGTCAGCCGCCACCCCCAGGAGTCCAGCGCCTCGGTGCTCAGGTTGGCCGAGAACAGGGTGGCCACACCGACCGCGAGCAGCGCACCGACCTCGCTGTTGGCCGCCGCCCAGCTGGTGGCGAACCCGCGTCGGTGCGCCGGCGCGCTCTCCAGCAGGAACACCAGGATGCCCGTGTACTCGGCGCCGACCGAGAAGCCGGCCAGGCAGCGGAACAGGAACAGCCCGATCCCGGCGGCCACCCCGATCGACGCCGCGCTGGGCAGCGCGGCCACCCCGAACATCGCCACCGCCATCAGGCCGGCCGAGATGACCAGGGTGTTCTTCCGGCCGACCCGGTCGCCTAGGTGGCCGAACACCACCGCGCCGATCGGCCGGAACAGGAACCCGGCGGCGAACACGCCGAACGTGAGGATCAGCGAGTGACCGTCGCCCCCGAAGAAGACCCTGGTCAGCACGGGTGCGACGTAGATGTAGAGGGAGAAGTCGTACCACTCGATGATCGTCCCGGCGGCGGCGACCACCATCGAGCGCCGGGACGAGCCGCGCTGCTCGGCGGCGGTCAGCTCGGCGGTGGCGTCGGTCCCGGTCGCGGCGTCGGTCATAGCGCCGCCTCCGGGGTGGCGCCGTGCGTGGGATCCTCGGACCGCTCGATCTCGCGCACCTCGGCGTCGGCCAGCACACCGGGCCCGCGCTGCTCGGACAGCGGCTGGCGCTCGCCGGCCCGCTGCGCGACCGACTCCCCGAGCCGGCCGTTCGAGATGACCTCCATCAGGCCCTCCAGGTCGGGGCTCCACCGGGTCTCGTCGGTGAGCACCGGCACGTGCCGGCGCAGCACGTTGAGCGCGGCCTGGGTGCCGGCGCCGAGCGGTACCCGGCCGCGCACGTGGATCGCCTGCGCCGCGACGATCAGCTCGTACATCACCATGCTGTGGGTCAGCGCGACCAGCTCGGAGGTCTTGCGCACCGCGCTCGGGGCCATGCTCGCGTAGTCCTCGACGCCCTCGGCCAGCTGGCCGACGTAGTCCAGCGACACCGGGTTGGCCAGCGAGCGGGCGTCGGCCGCCAGGGACGCGCAGGTGCGGCCGAGCTGCTTGAGCCCGTTCGTCACCCCCTCCTCGGTGGCCAGCGCGCTGGGCAGCCCGCTGAACTCCCGCCAGAGCAGCTTCTGCACCCGCTCGTTGGCCACCTTGACCGCGTTCGCGATCGCCAGCCGGACCAGGTCGAAGGCCATCGCCAGCGCGGAGGAGTCGAAGTTGCCGCCGGACACGATCGCCTCCTCCTCGATCAGCACCGCCGGGTTGTCGTTGGCCGAGTTCAGCTCGCTCTCCAGCTCGCCGCGCACGTAGGCCAGCGCGTCGTAGTAGGCGCCGTGGATCCGGGGCACGCAGCGGAAGGACAGCGGGTCCTGCAGGTTGCGGGCCGCCTTCGGGTGCCACAGGTAGGAGCCGTCGAGCAGCTGGCGCAGCCGGGTGGCGGCCGTGTTCGGGCCGATCTGCGGGGACAGCCGGGCCGCCCCGGGGTGGATCACCGACAGGTTGCCGGCGAAGCCCTCCAGGGACAGCGCGGCGGCGGTCTGCAGCGAGTCGACCAGCTCGGCGACGTCGTTGAGCACCAGCGCGCCCCGGCCGAGGGTCAGGCCGTTCGCGCTGATCAGGGCCAGCGCCTCCTTGGGCGCGAGCTCGATCGGCGCCATCCCGGCCCTGGCCAGCGCCTGCGCGCCGGGCAGCACCGTGCCGTGCAGCTCGGCCCGGCCGACCCCGATCAGCACCTTGCCGATCTCGGCCATCTCGGCGAGGTCGCTCTCCCCGACCGACCCCAGCTCACGCACCTGCGGGTGCAGCCCCAGGTTGAGCGCCTGGACCAGCATCTCGACCAGCTCGCGGCGCACCCCGACGCCGGCCTTGGCCATGCCGTTCGCCCTGGTCAGCATCATCGCCCGGACCACCTCGGTGGGCAGCAGCCGGCCGTAGCTGAGCGTCTGGTCGGCCACCACGGAGAAGGAGAACCGGCGCATCTGCTCGTGCGACACCCGGTACTGCGCGAACGAGCCGAGGCCGGTGTTCAGGCCGTACACCGGTTCGTCGCGGGCCAGCACCCGTTCGACCACCTCGCGGGCCGCCACCACGCGGCGCAGCGCGTCCGGCGACACCGCCACCCTGGCCCGGCGCCGGGCCACTGCCACGACCTGGTCCACGGTGAGGTCGTTGCCGGTCAGCACCACGGTCTCCACCCCGGCGCCGGGTCCCGGCAGCGGTCGGGGCGCGGCCTCGGTGACGGCCGCCAGCTCGGCGGGGCGGGGCGCGGTATCGGAGGTCACGCCGCCGCTCCGTCGAGGTAGCGGACCAGCTCGAGGCCCATGATCTGCTCGACCTCGCGCAGTGCCAGCTCGTCGCGCGCACTGGTGGAGCACGGCAGGCCGGCCGCGGGGGCCACCACGGCGGCCGCCGGCATACCGTCGGCCAGGTCCTTCACCGCGAGCGGCAGGCCGGTGTCCAGGCTGAGCAGCGCGATCGTGTCCGGGTAGCTGGCCAGCCGCTGGCCGGCGCCGTCCACCGCCATGAACTCGTTCAGGAACGGCACGGTCACCTCCGCGTCACCGGAGCCGAGCCCGACCGTGCCGTGGTCGAAGCCGCCCTCGGTGCGCAGCGGGTCGGTGAACCGGAGCGGGCCCTCGGCCACGATCTTGGCGCCGACCCGGTTGCAGATCGCCTCGATCACCGCCCTGGCCCCGTCCGGTCGGGCGGCCCGGATGTCCCGGCCGAGCTCGATGGCCAGCGAGATCGAGCCGAGCGCGGCCGAGTCCCGCACCCAGTCCAGCTCCACCGGGTTGCGGGCGGCCGCGATGAAGCCGCCGGTCCGCACGCTGATGTCGCGCAGCACGTCGTCGCAGGTCATGACGCTGCCCCGGAGCACTGCCTCGAAGTAGCCGTGCCGCTCCCGGTTGCCGCCGGCCACCACCTGGACCGTCTCGTAGCCGGGGCGGGTGGTCAGCCCCAGCGAGCCGAGCTTGCCGGTGGGGTGGGCGCGCACGTCACCGGCCGCGTCCAGCACCTTCACCCCGGTGACCGCCGACTGGATCCACCCGTTGAGGCTGGTCGAGTAGCCGTTCTGCGCGGTCATCACGGCGGCGATCGGGTGTTCGACGGCCTCGCTGAGCCGGCGCAGCGCGGCCACGTAGTCCAGCGGGCGGATCTCCCAGTGTGGTGAGGCCGGCGCGCCGATCGCGGTCACCGTGGCCACCCAGGAGTCGGCCGGCAGCTCGTCCACGGTCGCCAGCACCGGGGTGCCGACGGTGGTGGCCAGCGAGCCCATCAGCTCGCCGTGGTGAGCCCAGCCACCCCCGCCGGCGGCGAAGAACCCACCGCCCACGGCGGCGTCGACGGCGTCCTGCTGGGTCAGCTCTCGCATGGTGGCGTCCACTTCCTCGGGTCGATCCAGTTGTCCGCTGTGTCGAGTTCGGTGCCGAGTTCGCCACCGAGTTCGGTGCCGAACTCGATGGCGATCTTGGTTGCCTCTGGGTAGCCGGCGGTGGCGTAGCGCATGACGCCGAGCCCGGTGTCCGCGTCGAGGCCCCGGGCGAGCCTGACCTGGGCGGACGGCGTGCCGTCGGCCACGATCGAGACGCCGGCGCTCTGCATGTGGCCGGTGTAGCCACCGCCGCCGGCATGCACCGCGACCAGGTCGGCGCCGACCGAGCAGAGCAGCAGCGCGTCCAGGATCGGCCAGTCGCTGATCCCGTCGCTGCCGTCGCGCATCTGCTCGGTGCCGATGCCGGGGTGGGTCATCCCGGCCGCGTCCAGGTGGTCGCGGGTGAACAGCACCGGGGCGCTCAGCCGGCCGTCCGAGACCAGCTCGTTCACCGCCACGGCCACCCGGGACCGCTCGCGGTGGCCGAGCCAGCAGCTGCGCGCCGGCAGGCCCTGCTCCGGTACGTGCGCGGCGGCCAGCGCGAGCCATCGGGCCACCTCGGGGCGCTCCGGCACGAGCGTCGGCACCAGCTCGTCGATCGTCGCGATGTCCGCCGGGTCACCGCTCATGGCCACCCAGCGGAACGGCCCGATGCCCCGGCAGAACAGCGGCCGCAGGTAGCGCTCCATGAAGCCGCGGATCTCGAAGGCGTCGCCGACTCCCCCAGCGCAGGCGTGGGTGCGCAGGTTGTTGCCGTTCTCGAAGACCACCGCGCCGGCGGCCTGGAAGGCCAGCAGCGCGCGTACCTCGCGCCGGATGCCGTCCATGGCCAGCTCCTCGACCCGCCCGGGGTCGGCCTCGCGCAGCTGCCGCCAGCCGGCCATGGTGAGCCCCGGCGGCGCGTAGCCGAAGCGCAGGTCGTGGGCGGCCGTCAGGTCGGTGACCACGTCCGGGGTGACCCCGCGCCGGACCAGCTCCGGGTACACCTCGGCGGCGTTGCCGAGCAGTGCGACGGCCGCCGGCTCGCCGCCCGCCGTGGCCTTGGCGACCTCGGCCAACGCCTCGTCTACGGTGTAGACAACCGCGTGCAGCAGCCCGGCGGCCTCGGCCTTCGCCAGCTTCGCCGGGTCGACCTCGACGGTGAGGCTGGTGATCCCGGCCAGCCGGGCGGCCAGCGGCTGCGCCGAGCCCATGCCGCCCAGCCCGGAGGTGAGCAGCCAGCGTCCGGCCGGGACGCCGCCGAAGTGCTCCTCGAGCACCCGGCTCAGCAGCTCGTAGGTGCCCTGCAGCACGCCCTGGCGGCCGATGTACTGCCACGCGCCGGCGGTCAGCCCGCCCCACATCGTCTTGCCCTCGGCCATCAGCTGGTAGAAGCGCTCCGGGGTCTGCCAGCCGCCGACCATGTTGTTCACCGCGGACACCACGAGCGGCGCGTCCGGACCGGTGCGGAACAGCCCCACCGGGCGGCCGGACTGCAGCACCAGGGTCTGATCCTCGGTCATAGTGGTGAGGGCCTCGACGATCGCGTCGTAGGAGCCCCAGTCCCGGGCCGCCTTGCCGAGCGAGGCGTAGACGACCAGGTCCTCCGGGCGCTCGCCGACCTCCAGGACGTTCTCCAGCATGCGCAGCAGCGCCTCCTGCCGCCAACCCCGGCAGCGCGGCGTGCCACCGCGGTGCGCGGTGATCCTCGGGCGGGTCACGAGTCCTCCTGCGGGGTCCAGGACGCCGCCGTGGCGCCCCCGGTGAGCCGGCGCCCCAGGGCGGCCGCCTCCTCGCGGACCGCCTCGATGCACCGGTCGATCCGCCGCCGCCGGCGCAGTGAGCGCTCGGTGCCGGCGATGCTCAGGCCGCAGACGCACACGGTGCCCCGGAACACCGGCGCCGCCACGCTGGTCATCTGTGGGTCCAGCTCGGCGTGGCTGAACGCGAAGCCCTGCTCACGGATCGCGGCCAGCACGCCGGGCAGGGTGGCGGGCGTCGGGGTACGGGCGGTGGTCGCCGGCATCGGGGCGGCCAGCACCTGCCGCAGCACCGCGTCGGGGGCGTAGGCCAGCAGCACGGTCGCGCCCGCGCCGGCGTACAGCGGCCGGGTGCCGCCGCGCTGGAAGGACAGCGGCAGCCGCCGCCGGGGTGTGACCCGGTCCAGGCAGAGCGCGGTGGTCTGCACGCGCACGGTCAGGATCGCCGTCTCGTCGGTGCGCTCCCGCAGCCGGATCAGGTGCGGCTCGGCCAGCCGGACCAGGTGCTGCGCGCCGCTGCTGCGCCCGGACACGGCCAGGCGGCGGCCCACGCTGTAGGCGCCGGCGACCTCGTCCAGGTAGCCCGCCTCGCGCATCGTGCGCACGTACCGGTACGCGGTGCTCAGCGGCAGGTCGACCACCTCGGCCAGCTCCTCGACGCGCAGGCTGCCGCGCTCGACCAGGGCGGACACGATCGCCAGGCCCCGGAGCAGGGCGGACGAGCGGACCTCCTCGGTCCCCGCCACCCCGGTCCCCGCCACCTCCGTCCCCGCCACCTCCGTCACCGCCGTCACGGCCGGCCCTGCGCCGGCGCCACGAACCGGCCGCCACCCGGCTCGCCCACCACGTCCGAGCCGTCGTAGACGACCGCGCCGCGCAGCAGCGTCAGCGCCACGCGTCCGGTCACCGCGCGCCCCTCGTACGGTGACCAGCCGGCGTTGGAGTGCAGCTCGGCGGCGGCCACCCGCCACTGGCGGTGAGGGTCGAACACCACCACGTCGGCGTCGAACCCGGCGGCGAGCTGGCCCTTGCGGTGGCCGAGGCCGAAGCGCTCGGCGGGCCGCCGGGACATCGCGTCGATCACCTGTGCGACGGATTCTGGGCCATCCGCCCAGGCCGCGCCAAGGGTCAGCGGCAGGCCGGTCTCCACCCCGGGCACCCCGGAGTGGTTGTCGAAGATCGACTCGTGCGACTTGCACTCCCACGGCCACGGCGCATGGTCGGAGCTGACGACGTCGATCGCGCCGTCGGCGAGCCGCTCCCAGAGGCCCTCCCGGGCGGTCTTGGTCCGCAGCGGCGGGTTGATCTTGGCGCGGCTGCCCAGCTCCAGCATGTCGCCCTCGGTCAGCAGCAGGTAGTGCGGGCAGGTCTCCAACGTCACGTCCAGCCCGTCGCCGGCGTACCAGCGGACCAGATCGACCGACCGGGGCAGGCTGAGGTGGCACAGGTGCAGCCGCGCGCCCGCGTAGGTGGCCGCCTCCAGCGCGGTGAGCACCGCCATCGACTCCGACGCGGGCGGCCGGCTGAGGCAGTGCGCCAACGGGTCGCGCGGGGCCTCGTCGCGGTACCGGGCGATCAGCGCCTTGACCATCTCGTTGTTCTCCGCGTGCACACACACCGTGCGCCCGGTGTCGGCGATGGCGCTCAATGCGTCGATCAGCTCGGCGTCGGAGATCCGGGGGAACCGGCGGCGGTCGGTGTCGAACAGCGAGATCTTGAACCCGCACGCGCCGGCGCCGGCGAGGTCAGCGGCGTGCGACCAGCCACCGCCGGGCGCCACCGTGCCGAGCAGCGCGACGTCCACCACCGCATCCCGCGCCACCAGCTCCCGCTTGGCCTCGAAGCGCTCCAGGTGGTCGACCGGGCCGTCCCCGTCGAACGGCATCTCGACGATCGTGGTGACCCCGCCGGCCGCCGCCGCCCGGGTCGCCGCCGTGATGCCCTCGCTGACGTGGCTGCGGGAGTGCACGTGCGCGTCGATCATGCCGGGCAGCAGCAGCGCGTCTCCGGCGTCGATGCGGCGCTCCGCGACGGTGTCGGTGCGTCCGGCCACGACGTGTTCGATGACGCCGCCCGAAATGGCCACCTCGCCGGGCCGCCACTCGCCGTCGAGCCTGACTCGGCCGGAAAGGACCAGGTCCGCGCGCTTGTTCATAGTCCGAGGACGGTATAGAGCGGTGTCCCCGGAGCCCAGCGAACTCTCGGTAAGTGAGAATTAGGCGGTGGGTATGGTGCCGCCGTCGATGACGTACTCGACGCCGGTGATCCAGCTCGCGCGGTCGGACACGAGAAAGGCGACCAGCTCGGCGACGTCCCCCGGCGCGCCGGGCCGGCCCAGGGGAATGCCGCCGAGCGAGGCCATGACGAGCTCGCGGGCGCCGTTCTGGTCGGTGCCCGCCGTCTCGGCGAGGCCGGCCAGGTACTCCTGCATGCCCTCGGTCTCGATGACGCCCGGCAGGATCCGGTTGACGCGGATGCCCGAAGGACCCAGCTGGGTGGCCAGGCCCTTGCTGTAGTTGCTCAGCGCGGCCTTGGCGGCGGCGTAGGGCATGGGGCCGGTCAGCGGCAGCGCCCGGGCGATCGAGGTGATGTGCAGGATCACGCCCGATCGCTGCTCGGCCATGACCGGCGCGAGCGCGCGGTCGATCCTGACCGGCGCCAGCAGGTTGAGGTCGAGGCTCCGCTGCCAGTCGCCGTCGGTGAAGGAGTCCGCCGGGCCCGCCGCGGTGTCGTTGCCGCCGGCGTTGTGCACCACGATGTCGATGCCGCCGAACGTGTCGAGCACGCCGCTGACGACCTGCCCCACGCCCCACTCCGTGCGGAGGTCCGCCTCGACGAACAGGCCGAGGTGGGCCGGGATCCCACCGGCCGGCCTGGCCCGCGCGGTGCCGGCCACGCGCGCGCCGTCCTCGGCCAGCCGGGCCACGATCGCGGCGCCGATGCCCTTCGACCCGCCGGTGACCAGCACCCGCTTGCCCGCGAGCGACCCCGTCCGGGATCCGCCGGCCGCTGTCGCCGTCGTCATCACTACCTCCGCGCCGCCTGGTCGGTGCGGCCGCCCCTGCCGGCCGCGCCACCCACCGTCAACCCTCCCGTTGGGGGAAGGTCAAACCGTCGGCCTTGGTTGACACGCTGCCCCGCCCGTACGCGCGGGTTCCGGGCCGGGTACCGGTAGCCGCGCACCCTCTCTCGTCGCCGCACACCCGCCGCGGTGGGTGTGCGGCGACGAGAGAGGGTGCGTGGTGCCGCCCGGCCCGTGACCAATGCCGGAGGGCTACCGACACGGGCGTCGTAGGGTTCGAACCATGACCACCGAGCCCGAGCCCACGCCGCTCCTGCCGGAAACCCGGCGGGCCCTGCTGCACCGCGTCGCCGTCGCGCAGGCCGAGGGCCGCACCCCGTCACTGGTCGCCGCTGTGGTGCGGGACGGCACGGCGGTGTGGTCGGGCGCGCGCAGCATGATCGACGGGCACGCGCCCGACACCGACACCCAGTACCGCATCGGGTCGATCACCAAGACCTTCGTCGCTGTCGAGGTGCTGCGGTTGCGGGACGAGGGCCTGCTGGACCTGGCCGATCCACTCGGCAAGCACCTGCCGGACCCGGCCGAGGTCGCCGACGTGACGATCGCCCAGTTGCTCAGCCACACCGCCGGGTTGGCCGCCGAGGCCACCGACCCCTGGTGGGAGCGGACGCCGGGTGACCTGCGCCCCGAACCGGCCGACCTGCTCGGCGATCAGTCACGGCCGCACCCGGCGGGCCGGCGGTTCCACTACTCCAATCCCGGCTTCGCGCTGCTCGGCGCGCTCGTCGAAAGGCTGCGCGACGCTCCGTGGGACGAGGTGCTCGAACAGGAGGTGCTGCGGCCGCTGGGCATGGCCCGCACCACGCCGCTGCCGGTGGCCCCGGCCGCCGGCGGCTGGGCGGTACACCCCTGGGCGGACGTGATGCAGCCGGAGGTGGTTGTCGACACCGGGCGGATGGGCCCGGCCGGGCAACTGTGGTCGACGGCCGAGGACCTGGGCCGGTGGGCCACGTTCCTGCTGGACGGGAACGACCGGGTGCTCAGCGCGGCGACGCTCGCCGAGATGCGGGAGCCGTTGACTGTGGCACGGACACAGGACCTGGCCGGCGGCTGGGGGCTCGGCATCCAACTCCTGCGCGACCACGGGCGCACGCTGTTCGGCCACGGGGGTTCCATGCCCGGCTTCGTGGCCGGCCTGTGGATCAGCGCGGAGGAACGGCTCGCCGGGATCAGCCTGTCCAACGCGACCTCCGCACCCGGCGTGGCCGCCGAGCTGGTCCGGATCGTCGCGGAGCGCGAGCCCCGGCTGCCCGAGCCGTGGCGGCCCCGGTCCACCACCGATCCGGAGCTGCTGGCGCTAACCGGCCCCTGGTACTGGGGCACCTACAGCTATCTCCTTCGGGTGCTCGCCGACCGCGGCCTCGATCTGTCCCCCGTCCGAGGGCAGGGCAGGTCGTCGCGGTTCCGAGCGGAGGCGGACGGAACCTGGACCGGGCTGGACGGCTACTTCGCGGGCGAGCCACTCCGAGTGGTGGGGCAGGGCGCGCAGGCCCATCTGAACCTGGGGACCTTCGTGTTCACCCGGCAGCCCTACGAACCGGGCGAAGCGGTTCCCGGCGGCGTGGACCCGGCCGGCTGGCAGGGCGCGGGGTCCGACTCTCGCTAGCTGTACACCCGCTTTCGTCGCCGCGCACCCACTGCAGCGGGTGCGCGGCGACCGGAGAGGGTGCGCCGTGCCCTGGCATCCGGTCAGCAGAGCGCGGCGAGTCGGCGGATGCCCTCGGTGAGCTCGGCCGGGGTGGCCGAGCAGTAGGTCAGCCGCAGGTAGCAGCCCGGCGGCTCGGTCACGAAGCAGGGCCGGCCGGGTCCCACGAGCACGTCGTGCCGCCGTGCCCTCGCGGCGAACTCCAGGTCGTCGGAGCCCGGCGGCAGCCGCAGCCAGAGGAAGAAGCCGCCCTCCGGCACCCGGGTCACCACCACCCCGGGCAGGTGCTCGCGCACCGCGGCGACCAGGGCGTCCCGCCGTTCCCTCAGGGCGGCGCGCATCCCGGTCAGGTGTCTGGCCCAGGCCGGCGACTCGAGCAGCTCGACGGCGACCTCCTGCAGCGGGCGGGCCACGAACAGGTCCTCCACCGCCCGGGTCGCGGTCAGCCGGGCGGCCGCCGGTCCCCTGGCGACCAGTGCCGCGACCCGCAGGTTCGGCGCGGCGGGCTTGCTCAGCGAGGTCAGGTAGACGACGTGCCCCTCGGTGTCGTCGCGGATCAGTGGCGGCGGCGTGCTCCGGCTCAGCCCGAGCTGGCGGGCCCAGTCGTCCTCCAGGATGAACGCCCCGGCGGCGCGGGCGGCGGCCAGCACCTGGGACCGCCGCTCGGCGGCCAGCACGGTGCCGGTGGGGTTGGCGTAGGTGGGCTGCAGGTAGACCAGCCGGGCACCGGTGCGCGCGAACGCCTCGGCTAGCAGGTCGGGCCGGATCCCGTGCGCGTCGGCGGGCACGGCGACCGGGCGCAGGTCGGCCATCCGGGCGGCCGCGATGGCCCGGACGTAGGTCGGCGACTCGACGAGCACCGGCTGGCCCGGCGAGGTCAGCGCGCGCATCGCGGTGGAGATGCCGGACTGGCCGCCCGGCACGATGATCACATCGTCCGGCTCGGCGCCGACCGTCGCGGCGAAGCTGGCCCGCAGCTCCGGCAGCCCGGCGGCGGGCGGGGGCTGGCTCCACGCACCCGGCCGCCGGGAGGCCCTGGCACCGGCGGCGACCAGCAGCCGGGTGGGCTGCAGGTCCTCGGTGAGGTAGCCGCCGAGCAGCGACAGCGCCGCCGGGTCGGGCTGGCTGGTCAGCATGTGCAGCGTGCTGGAGCTGATCCGCGCGTCGCACAGCGCCATGGTCTGCCAGCCGACGTCCTCCACGGCGACCGCGGCCGGTCGGGGCGCGATGAAGGTGCCGCGCCCGGGCTCGGCGACCACGACCCCCTCGGCGGTGAGCCGGGCCAGCGCCCGGGACACGGTGACCGGGCTGACTCCGTAGGTGGTGACCAGCGACCTCGTCGACGGCAGCTGGTCGCCCGGGTGCCCGGACGTGGCCTCGGCCCTTAACCGGTTGACCAGTCGCACCACGCTGCTATCGTTATTCATGAGGGAACACGATATCGCTATCGTCGGCAGTGGGACAGCGTTACCCGAACAGTTCCTGGCCGTACCGGGCCTGCTCGGCGGTCTCGCGCTCGTCGTACTCGGCCTCGGTACCTGGGCCGGCCGGTGGTACGCGCCGCTGCTGCGTTGCCTCGACGGCATCCACCCGAGCTGGCTCGGCCCGGCGCTGCTGTGCCTGGGGGTCGGCGTCGGGCTGGCCGGCGGCGCGGCGTTGCCGTGGCCCGCCCAGGTGCGTGTCGAGTTGCTCGACTGGGCCGCGGTTGCGCTGGTCCTCGCCGTGCCGAGTGCACTGGCCGGGGTTCTGGTGCGTGAGGTCGACTCCGGTCCCGGGGTGCCTCGCCGACGTCGTCGGGCGCCGGGTCGCCTGCGTCGGGCGCTGCGTTTCGTGATCACCCACCAGTCCCCCGCCGGCGGGCCGGTCTGGCCGGGTCAGGAGCCCCGCGAGCCGGCGCGCCCGAGCCAGGAGCAGCAGCCCTGCTGACCGGTGCTCCGACGTGATCGAGCCTCGGCGTGATCTCCCGGTGCTATCTGCTCCGAGTGGATTCAACGACTCATCGCTATCCGCCCCGATGGCGCTCAGCCGGCCTGGTAGACCGGCGCGGCGCCGACCCAGGTCTGGTGGACGCCGATGCCGGCCAGCTCACCGGGCGGGGTGGTCAGCGGGTCCCGGTCGAGCACGGTGAAGTCGGCGAGGAACCCGGCGGCCAGCCGGCCCTTGTGGTGCTCCTCGCCGGCGGCGTAGGCGGAGCCGGTGGTGTACAGCGCGAGCGCCTCGGCGGCGGTGATCCGCTGGTTGGCGCCGAGCTCCGTGCCGTCCGCCGCGCGCCGGGTCACGCAGCTCTGCATGGCCAGCAGCACCTGGTACGGCCCGCACGGGAAGTCCGAGGAGCCGGCCACGGGGATACCGGCGTCGAGCAGGTCGCGGTGGGCGAACATCCGGCCGATCCGCTCCACGCCGTAGTAGCCGGGCAGCTTCTCGCCGTGGAACGCCACGTAGCTGCCGAAGGGCACCGCCACCAGGCCCGCCGCCCTGATCCGGCGCAGGATCTCCGGGTCGACCACGGTGCAGTGCTCGATCCGGTGCCGTGCCTCGGGTCTCGGGTTGGCGTGCTGCGCCCCCTCGACGGCGTCCAGCAGCAACCGGATGGCCCGGTCGCCGTTGGCGTGCACACACACCGTGCTGCCGGCGTCGTGCACCCGGCGGACGAACTCGTTGAGCTCGTCGGTCGGCATCGCCTGGATACCGTGCGCGCAGCTGCCTTCGTAGGGCTCCTCCAGCAGGCAGGTACCGCCGGCGACCGCGCCGTCCACGAACGCCTTGACACCGCCGATCCGCAGCCAGCTGTCGCCGAGCCCGGTGCGCAGTCCCAGTGCCTCGAGGTCGTCCAGCGTCGGGTACGCGAGCAGCAGGTTCAGCCGCAGGGACAGCGTGCCGCGCGCGTGCGCCTCCTGCGTGAGGCGTAGCCCGGCCGGCGAGACCAGCGCATCGCCGGCCGAGGTGATGCCCGCCGCGTGCATCATCCGCTGGTACTCCCCCAGCGCGCGCAGGGCGTCGGGCAGCGCGGGCGGCGGGATCACCGCCTCGACCACCTCGTGCATGGCCCGCTCATACATGACCCCGTCGAGCCGGCCGGCGGCGTCCCGGCCGAACTCGCCACCGACCGGCGGCGCGCTGTCCTCGGTGAGCCCGGCCGCGCGCAGCCCGGCGGAGTTCAGCACGCCCCAGTGCATGCCGATCTGGCGGACGAAGACCGGGTGCTCCGGGCAGGCCCGGTCCAGCTCGTCGCGGGTGAGCACAACACCACCGGTGCTCTTCGTGTGGTCGTAGCGGCTGCCCTGCACCCACTGCCCGGCCGGCGTGCGCGCGGCCCGCTCGCCCAGCAGCCCGAGCAGCTGCGCGGCCGACCCGACCAGCTCCGGCGAGAGGTCCACGTCCAGCAGCTGGCCGGCCATCAAACTCGGGTGCTGATGGGCGTCGTTGAAGCCGGGCACCAGCACCCGGTCGCCGAAGTTGTGCACCGGTGCCTCGGGGAACATGCCGCGCAACCGGTCGACCGTGCCGGTCGCCACGATCCACTGCCCGAGAGTGGCGAACGCCGGCGGGTTCTCGCTGGTCAGCGTATGCACCGTCGCCGAGGTGAAGATCTGGGTCACGCCCTGGGCCGCCCCCGCCATCCGTCCGCTCCCTACCGTTGTGCCGCTCTGTACCTGCTCCGTGCCGTTTCGGGCGGCCGTGTACGGCCGTCCGGTCCCACTCGCATCGTGCCAACCGACGGCCGGTCCGGCCCGGTGGAACCGGCCGGCCCGGGCACCGAAAAGTCCGACCGCGGCCTCCCGGGGCGGACCTAAGATCACCTGGTGACCCGGATGGAACCTGTCTACGCCGTACACACGACCTCCCCGGCGGTGCGCCATGGCCGCTGAACCGTCGACGCCCGCCGGCCCGTCGGTGGCCCCGGCGTCGCCCGAGGAGGTGGCCGCACGCGCCGAGCAGGTGGCCCCGCTGCTGCGCGAGCACCTCACACTGACGCCGCTGCTGCCCTTCGCCGGGCTGGCCGAGCAGGTGGGCACCGAGGTGCTGGTCAAGTGCGAGCACCTGCAGCGCACCGGTTCGTTCAAGGCCCGGGGTTCGCTGGCCAAGGTGCTCACGCTGTCGCCGGAGCAGCGCGAGCGGGGTGTGGTCACGGCGTCGTCCGGCAACCACGGTCTCGGGGTGGCGCACGCGCTCGCGGCGCTCGGTGGCCGGGGCATCGTGTACGTGCCGGAGACCGCCTCCCCGGTGAAGGTGGCGGCGATCCGGCGGTTCGGGGCGGAGGTCCGCGCCCAGGGCACCGACTCGGGCGTGCTGGAGGTGCTGGCCCGCCGGTACGCCGCCGAGCACGGGCTGGTCTACGTGTCGCCGTACAACGACCTGGATGTGATCGCCGGGCAGGGCTCCATCGGCGTGGAGCTGCTCGCGCAGGCCGGTGAGCGGGGGCCGGACGCGGTGGTCGTGGCCGTGGGCGGCGGTGGCCTGATCAGCGGCGTCGCGTCGGTGCTGAAGCGGCGGCTGCCGGGCGTGCGGGTGTACGGGGCCTCGCCGTCGGTGGACGCGGCGATGGCGGCGTCGGTCGCGGCCGGCCGGGTGGTCGCGGTGGACGCCGCGCCGACGCTGTCCGACGGCACCGCCGGCAGCGTCGAGGAGGGCGCCATCACGCTGCCGCTGTGCCGGGCGCTGGTCGACGAGTGGGTGCTGGTCGGTGAGGCGGAGATCCGCGCCGCGCTGCGCCTGGTGATCGACACCGAGCACCAGCTCATCGAGGGCGCGGCGGCCGCGGCGGTGGCGGCGGCGCTGGCCCGCCGGACCGAGCTGGCCGGGCAGCGGGTGGCCATCGTGTCCTGCGGCGCCAACATCTCCGCCGACACCCTGGCCGCCGCCCTCACCGCCGACTGACTCCCTCCGCCGAGCCGGGCAACCGCGCTGAGCGGGCCGGCGCCGGGCGCCGGGTCAGGTGGCCGGTGCCGACTCCGGCGCGGCCTTGGGCTCGCGGACGAAGAAGGCGATCACCGCGCCGAGCAGGGGGCCGGCCGCCAGCGTGGCGAAGGCCAGCCCGAACGAGTGGCTGGCCGCGAACACCGGGCCGATCACGGCGGGCACGAGCACGCTGCCGAGCTGCCAGAACGCGTTGACCGCGCCGGCCGCCGAGCCCGCCGACCGCCGCCCGGACAGCAGCGGGGTGAGCGCCGCGGTGAGCGGGCTGTAGGCGTACGCCCCGATGCCGAGCAGCGGCGCCACCCAGAG
This sequence comes from Pseudonocardia sp., assembly GCA_036272155.1. GTDB lineage: Bacteria > Actinomycetota > Actinomycetes > Mycobacteriales > Pseudonocardiaceae > Pseudonocardia. The sequence continues at coordinate 13,810 of DATAZG010000130.1, read as the reverse complement.
GAACTGGGTGAACGTGTGCAGCCGGCCGAAGACGAGCAGGATCACCGCGAAGTAGGCGAGCACCACGACGATCGGCACCCGCAGCCCGAGGCGCAGCCGGTCACACGCCCAGCCGATCGCCGGCTTCACCGCCACCGCGACGCCGGCGAAGATCACCAACACCACACCGGCCCGTACCGGGCTGATCCCACTGCCTTTCACCATCAGCGTGTTCGACCAGGTCACGAAGCCGTAGGTGCCCCACAGGCCGCCGAAGCCGGCGATGCCGAGCAGCAGCAGGTCCCGGTTGCGCAGCACCGCGGCCGGCTCCGGCAGCGACTCGCGGCGGCCCTGCCGAGGCACGCGCCCTCGGACCAGCGCGAAGCACAGCGCGCCGATCACCACGGTGACCGAGCCGAACACGTGGTACGAGGTCGGCCAGCCCGACGACAGGATCAGCGACGGGACGATGGCGTTGGCGATCACGGTGCCCAGCGAGGTCGCGGTCATGAAGATCCCGGACGCCAGCCCGACCTGCTCGACGGCGAACCACTCGGAGATCATCTTCAGGCCGGCGGCGTAGTCGACGCCCGCGAACAGGCCGACCGCCGCCTGCACGGCCAGCCCCAGCGACACCGAGGTCGTGGACCCGAACAGGATCATGAAGAGCCCCGCGCCGGCACAGCTCACGGTGAGCAGGGCACGGGCGCCGAGCCAGTCGACGAGCACCCCGCCGCCGGCGTTGGACACCAGATAGCCCAGGTAGTAGCCGGTGGCGAACACCCCGAGCGCGGCCAGCGGGACGTGCAGCGAGTCACTCACCGAGGCGGCGGCCGGCCCCCAGGTCGAGCGGTCCACCGAGGTCATCGTGAAGGCCGCCCAGCACATCGCCAGCACGACCCAGCGGTAGCCGGCGGAGGTAGGGGTCCGGGTGGGGGCCTCGGTGCTCACGGTCGAACCTCCACCGTCGGACAGCTAGATGATCGCGCCCTGCCGCAGCAGCTCGGCGCGGATGGCGTCGACGTCGTGCGGCCGCCCCTGCTGGAACTGGGCGGCGGCGACCCCGGCGGCGTGCCCGGTCGCGAACGCCGTCCCCATGACCCGGACAGAGGCATATGCATCACGATCGGCGGCGGTCAGCCGACCCGCGGCCCAGAGATTGGGCGTGTCGACCGAAGTGATCGCGCCGTACGGCACGTCGTACCAACCCTTGCCATCAATTGGACGATAGCGGGTTACGCCGGGTCCCGCATGATCTTCGACCGGCCAGCCGCAGCGCGCGATCGAGTCGGCCGGGCGCTTGCGGGCGGACAGCACGTCGTCGAGGGTGAGCTCCTCGCGGCCGAGCAGGTGGCGGCTCTCCCGGATGCCGATCTGCGGGCCGGTCTCCACCAGGTAGGCGCGCTGCCAGCCGGGCAGGTGCTTCTGGAACGCGTCCAGGTAGTGCCAGGCCTGGCGCCGCGCGCTCATCTCGTCCCTGGTGAACCCCGCCGCGTCGAGCGCGTCCACCTGCTCGTCGACCAGCAGCGTCAGCACCTGGCCGGTCACCGGCAGCCGGACCGCGATGCCATGGTCCCGGGGTGGGCGGCGACCGGTCGCGGCGGCGTGGGCGGCCACGGCGGCCCGGATGCCCTCCTGCGAGAGATCCGCGTCGTGCGCGAGGCCACCGAAGCGACACACCAGGGTGCTGGTCTGCCGCTCGTCGACCGGGGCCACCCGCACGCCCGCCCCGGCGGCGGCGAGCAGCACCCCGTCACCGCTGCCGTCCACGAACGCGTCGGCGCCGACCCACTCGTTGCCGCCCCGGCCGTTGACCAGGATCCGCGTGACCCCGCCGGCCGCGTCCCGGTCGGCGTCGACGAGGGTGCTGTGCAGCCGCACGTCCACACCGGCCTCGGTGACCACCTCGTCGTAGACCAGCTTCATCGTCTCCAGGTCGAGCAGCACGAAGTGGTTGCCCGACCAGGCGAGGCTCATCTCGCGGTACACCTCGCGGCGCTCCAGCCGGCGCAGCATGTCGGCGCCGACACCACCGACCACCGGGTTGCGCCGCTGGTCGAAGAAGCCGCAGAAGGTGAGCACCGAGCTGTTCGTCGCGGCGCCACCGAGGAACCCGTACCGCTCGACCAGCCGCACGGTCGCTCCGGACTGCCTGGCGCCCACCGCGGCGGCGACCCCGGCCGCGCCACCCCCGACCACCACCACGTCGAAGTGTTCAACCTCGGCCACGGATCCTCCCCCGACCTCGGTCAGATATCGGTCCAGACCAGTCGAACACGGTGTTGAGACAGCGGTCCAATGCCGACCTGTTTCGCCAGGTATAACTCAAAGGTATGGAGCTGCGGCATCTGCGGTACTTCAAGGCCGTCTTCGAGGCGCGCTCGATCAGCCGGGCCGCCGAGCTGTTGCTGATCTCACAGCCCGCGTTGACCAGGCAGATCCACCTGCTGGAGCACGAGCTGGGCACGCCGCTGTTCGACCGGGTGTCCGTCGGGGTGCGCCCGACCGCCGCCGCGACCGCGCTGCACTCCCACGCCCTGACCATGCTGCGGCTGGCCGACGCCACCCTCGAGGTGGCCCGCTCGGCCGGCCCGGTCGGGGAACAGGTGGAGATCGGGCTGCCGCCGGGAGTGCCGCCGCGCTGGCTGCGCGCCACGCTGAACCGGCTGCGCACCGAGGTGCCGGAGGCGGTCCTCACCTTCGCCGACGTCGGCAGCGTCGACCAGCTGCGGATGGTGCGCGCCGGGCAGCTCGACATCGCGCTGGTGCACCACGTACCCCCGGACCCGCTGGTCCAGCAGCCGCTGTTCGAACAGTCCTTCGGGGTCGCCGTGCGGCCGGGCCACCCGCTGGCCGGCCGCGCCCACTGCCCGCTCGTCGACCTGGCGGACGTGCGCGTACTGGCGCACTCCAGGGACCAGGTGCCCACCGAGCACGACCGGATGATCGAGCTGACCTCGCGGGTGGGCAGGCCGCCGCGCTGGCGCTACGCCAGGTTCGTCGAGAACGCGCTGATCTGCGCGGACGCCGCGGACGCCGACGCGGTGCTGCTCACCGGGCCCAGCGCGGCCCGCCTGCTGCCGGACTGGCCGTGGAGCGAGCTCGTCGCCCCGGAGGTCACGCTGCGCACCTGGGCGGCGTGCCAGCAGCGCCCGCGCGCGATCGTGACGGCCGCCCTGGACTCGATCATCCGGTCGGCGCCCAGTCCGGTGTGGAGCCAGACCGACTGACGTATACGCCGTAGACGATCGGTTATGCGTCTATACATAGATAGCGAGGTATCGTCGGTAGCGTGACCAGCGCCGTCGAGCTCCGCCAGATCGCCGCCGCCGCGCACATGCTGTCCCGGGCGCTGCGCCGCACGGCGGAGATCCAGGTCGGCCTGGAACCACTGCCGGGCAGCGAGTTCGACGTGCTGGAGTTCGTCGGCGGGCACCCCGCCGCCTCCGTGTCCGACGTGGCTCGGGGCCTGCGGCTGCAGACCAGCAACGTGAGCAACACCGTGCGGCACCTCGTCGAGCGAGGCCTGCTCGAGCGCGCCTCCGACCCGCGCGACCAGCGCCGGGTGCTGCTGCGGCTGACCGAGCTGTCCAGCGAACACCGGAACCTGCTCCGGGCCGCCTGGGCGTCGCTGCTGGCCGGCATGCTGCCCGACCTCGGTGACCGGGACGTCGAGCTGCTGCTCGCGGCGGCCCCGGCCTTCGCCCGGCTGGCCGAGCGCGCCGCCGCGGGCCCGGTCGGCACGGGACCGGCCTAGGTGGGTCGGACGCGGGGTAACCAACTCCCGCCGGGTCGGGGTGGGTGCCGCGGTGGCGGGGTGCGGGCGCGCCACGGCGGTCGGTGCACCGGCGGTTGTTACAGCGGGGGGCCGGCGGGGGTGGCTTCGGCGCGGACGGTGGGGGCGACCTCGGTCATGAACGTGTGCAGGGTGCGGTGGGCCTCGTCGACGGTGAGGTCGCCGAAGAACGCGAGCAGTTGGAAGAAGTTGGCGCCGGTGTGCCGGATCTGGTGCACGACCTGGTCCCGCACGGTGGCCGCCGACCCGACACACGCGGCGCCGGCGCGCAGTGCGGCCGCGCCGTCCGCCATCCGGTCCACCTGGTGGTCGCCGTGCTGGTGCCACAGGTGGGTGAGCTCGCGGCCGAACACCTCGTGCGCCCGCAGGTAGGTCGCCTCGGCCTCGGCGTCGGTCGGCGCGATCACCACGGTGGCCGCCAGCCCGACCAGGGGGCGCTCGACGTGCCCGTTCAGCCGGTCGGCGGCGTCGCGGTTGGCGGACCAGGCGGCCCAGTACTCCTCGACGGCACTGGCCAGCGTGCCGCCGTTCCACCGGCCGATGAAGTTCACCCCGTGCTCACCGGCCCAGCGCGCGGTCTTGGTGTTGCTCGAGGCGTACCACAGCGGCGGGTACGGGCGCTGCTTCGGCAGTACCGAGAGCGTGGCGTCGTAGTTGCGCAGCAGGGTGCCGCGGTGGGTCAGCCGCCCGGTGCGCCAGGCGCCGGTGAGCGCGTCGAGGGACTCGGCGTAGATCGCCTTGGCCTGCCCGGCCGCCACCCCGAGGTAGCCGAGCTCGTAGGGGCTCACCCCGGAGCCGACGCCGACGTCGAGCCGGCCGCCGGTGAGCTGGTCCAGCGTGGCGATCTCCTCGGCGAGGCGCATCGGGTCGTGTGCCGGCAGCACGTTGACCAGCGCGCCGAGCCGCATCCGGGTGGTCCGCTGGCTCAGCGCGGCGAGGAAGATGTTCGGCGAGGGACAGACCGAGAGCGGCGTGCCGTGGTGCTCGGTGACGTGGTAGTGGTCGATGCCGGCCGCCTCGGCGGCGACGGCGAAGTCGAGCCGCTCGCCCAGCACCGTGCCGGCGTCGGGCCGATCCCCCAGGTCGAACGAGTCGAAGATGCTGAACCGCACGGACAACACTGCCTCCTCCGCCCGCGGGGCCACCGCACGGCCCCGCGCCTTCCCCCGAGCATGCGCGAACCGGCCCGCGCCGTGGGAACCCAGCTTTCCAGCTAGTGGAAAGCGGCACCGGCGAGCGCGCCCCGGATGGTCAGTGCGGCCCGCCGCAACGGCTCGACCAGCGAGGTCAGGTCGGGGTGGCTGATCGGCGTCAGGATGGTCAGCGCCATCGGGCCGACGCCGGCGCGGCCGAGCGGGACCGACACCGAGGACTGGCCGGCGGAGGACTCCCCGAAGGCCACCGCGTACCCGTTGCGCCGGGCGAACTCCAGCTGGCCGGCGAACACCGACGCCGAGGTCAGCGACCGCGAGGTCAACCGGGGGATGCCGCCGGCCACGAGGCCGGCCACCCGCCGAGGCGGTGCCGAGGACAGCAGCAGCTTGCCGGCGCTGGTGGCGAACAGCGGGATCTCCTCGCCCGCCCGCGCAAGCCGGATCGACCCGTGCCGGCCGGCGACCGTGTCCAGGCAGAGCAGCCGGTCGCCGTCCAGCATGCTGACCGCGACGGCGTGCCCGACCTCGGCGGCCAGCCGGTGGGCGAACCCGGCGCAGGTCCGGCGCAGCCGCCGCTCCCAGCTCGTCGCCGCACCCAGCCGCCAGACCCGCTGACCGAGCCGGTACCCACCGTCGTCGGTGCGTTCGAGCGCGCCCCAGTCCTGCAGCTCGCCCACCAGCCGGTGGGTGGTGGACACCGGCAGCCCCGCCCGGCGGCCGAGCTCGCTGAGGCTCAGCGGGCCGGGGTCGGTCTCGAAGACCTCCAGCAGCGCGAAGATCCGACCGGCGCCCGAACGCCGGTCGGCGGACCTCCCACCCGACATGGTTCCCCCGAGATCCCGCGCAGCGACGCACCCGACCGGTTCCGCTCGAACGTACCGCCGCCGGGTGCGGGCGGCACCGGGAACGCTTGCGCGCGGCCTTCCGGATTGCTTACAGTCTCGACCAGACATAGGACGTCCTATGTCTGGTCGTTGGTCCGGCCGAGTCGGTCGAGCCCGATCGATTCTCGGAGGTCGAGGCCATGGCAGTGCCGCCACCCGCCCAGCCACCATCGGCCCAGCCACCATCGACCCAGCCACCATCGACCCAGCCGGCGTCGGGGGCCACTGAGGCGCCCCGGTCCTTCCGGCAGCTCACCGGGCCCCAGCGCCGGGCGTTCTTCGCGGCCTGGCTCGGTTACCTGCTGGACGGCTTCGACTTCATCCTGATCACGCTCGTGCTCACCGAGATCGCCGGCGACTTCGGGCTGAGCCTGAGCCACGCGGCGACGCTGGTGTCCGCCGCGTTCGTGTCGCGCTGGCTCGGTGGGCTGGTACTCGGCGCGATCGGTGACCGGTACGGGCGCAAGCCGGCGATGATCCTGGCGATCGTCGCGTTCTCGGTCGGCAGCGCGCTGTGCGGCTTCGCCTGGAGCTACTGGTCGCTGTTCGCGTTCCGCGCGGTGGTGGGCATCGGGATGGCCGGTGAGTACGGCTCCAGCGCCACCTACGTGATGGAGTCCTGGCCGGCCGCGATGCGCAACCGGGCCGCCGGGTTCCTGCTGTCGGCGTACCCCATCGGTACGGTGCTCGCCGCGCTCGCGTACCGGCTGGTGGTGCCGCTGGGCGGCTGGCGCTGGCTGTTCTTCCTCGGCATCGTGCCGATCGCGCTGGCCCTGTACCTGCGGCGGTCGCTGCCGGAGGCGGCCCAGTGGCGGGCCGAGGTCGGCGACCGTGCCGAGGTCACCACCTCGTCGGTGCTGTTCGCGCCGCGCCGCCGGCTGCCGAACGTGGCGCTGGCGGTGGTGCTCGCCGGTGCGCTGGTGCTGCTGTTCAGCCAGCACTCGGGCGGGTTCGGGCCGGTGCTGGTGGCGGTCGTGGTGGCCGGGTTCGTCGCGTTCGCGGTGCAGCTGTCCGGGCGGCTCTGGCCGGTGGTGCTGGCGATCATGGTCACGGTGTTCTGCGCGTTCCTGTACTCCTGGCCGATCCAGTCGCTGCTGCCGACGTACCTGAAGACGACGCTCGGCTACGACGCCGCGCAGGTGTCCACCGCGCTGACCTGGGCCGGGCTCGGCTACGCGGCGGGCAGCTGCCTGGCGGGCGCGGTCGCGGACCGGTTCGGCACCCGGCGCACCTACGTCTGGGGCCTGTGCATCTCGCTGGCCTTCGTGTTCCCGGTGTTCGCGCTGCCGGCGGGCAACACGGTGGCGCTGTGGGTGCTGCTGTTCGGCATGCAGGCGACCAGCTCCGGCATCTCCGGGCTGCTGCCGAAGTACATCGGTGACCACTTCCCGACCCGGCTGCGGGCCGCCGGGCTCGGGTTCAGCTACAACGTCGGTGCCCTCGGTGGCGCGGTCGCCCCGCTGGCCGGCGCCGCGATCGCCAGCCGGCTCGGTGGGCTCGGCTCGGCGCTCACCGTGCTCGCGGTGACCCTGACCGCGGTCGTGGCGGTGATCATCGGCTTCGACCTGCCGGCGCGGCTCGGTCGGGCCCTGCGCGTGGAGCGCGACGCCGTCGCGGACCCCGCGTGACGTCCCCTCCCCCGACGATCGGAGTACCTGTGTCTGACCTGGCCGACCGGCTGCGCGGGGTCGTCCCGCCGCTGGCCACCCCGTTCGACTCGACCGGCGAGGTGGACGCCGACTCGCTGCGCCGGCTGATCTCCGTCCAGCTCGGTGCGGGCGTGCACGGCGTGTTCCTGTGCGGGTCGACCGGTGAGGTGGCGCTGCTGGACTCCGCGCAGCGCCGGGCCGCGGTCGGGGTGGCCGTGAGCGAGGTGGCCGGGCAGGTTCCGGTGCTGGTCGGGGCGGTGGACACCGGCACCCGGCGGGTCGTCGAGCAGGCCCGCGACGCCGGGGCGCTCGGGGCGGACGCCGTGGTCGTCACCGCGCCCTTCTACGTGCACCCGCACCCGGACGAGATCGTCGAGCACTTCCGCGTCGTGCGCGCGGCCGTCGAGCTGCCGGTGGTCGGTTACGACATCCCGAGCGCGGTCGGCGCCCGGCTGACCCCGGACGTGGTCGCGGCGCTCGCCGAGCAGGGTCTGGTCGTGGCGCTGAAGGACTCCAGCGGGGACCTGGCGAGCTTCCGGGAGATCCTGCGCCGCGCGCCAGGGTTGCCGGTGCTGACCGGTTCCGAGCTGCTCGCCGACGCGGCCGTCTCGCTCGGCGCGGCGGGGCTGGTGCCCGGGCTCGGCAACGTCGACCCGGACGGCTACCTGCGGCTCTACCGGGCGGCCCTGGCCGGTGACCTGGCGTCCGCGCGCGCCGAGCAGGACCGGCTGGCCCGCCTGTACGCGATCACCACCATCCCCGACCAGCGGCGGATCGGCCCCACCGCGGCCGCGGTCGGTGCCTTCAAGGCGGCCATGGCGCTGCGCGGTTTCATCGCCGACCCGCGCACCGCCGCGCCGCTGCTGCCGCTGTCGGGCACCGAGGTCAAGTCGATCGCCGCCGTCCTGGCCGACCTCTCCCTCGGCCGTATCCCCTAGCCCGGAGCTCCGGTGGTGACCTTGGTACGGCGGCCGTGTCAGGCCGCGGTGAGGCGGGTGTGGGCGGCCAGGAGGTCGGCCAGCGCGAGGGTGGGGGCGGTGGGGTCCTTGGCGGCGTCGTCCCCGCGGCGGACCAGGACGGCCTCGGCGGCCAGCGGCTGGGCGCGGAACTCGGCCACCTCGGCGGCGTCCATCGGGCCGCCCTGCACGCGCAGCGAGGCGATCGACACGGGGCTGAGCAGCGCCCGGTAGGACTCGTCGGTGGCCACCAGGAACCGCTTCGCCGGCACGTGCTGGGCGATCACCCAGGCGATCCGCGCCGAGCCCAGCCGGTCGCGGGCGAACGCGGCGCCGGCGTCCTCGTGCGGCAGCCCCGGGTACGCCGTGCGGACCGGCCGGGCGCGGCCGATGTCGTGCAGGGTCGCCGCGAGCAGCAGCTCGTCGTCGGCGCCGGCGCGGGCGGCGAACCAGCCGGTCTGCAGCGCGTGGGTGCGCTGGTCGACCGCCTCCCCGCCGTAGGGCAGGCCGCCCAGGCCGTCGACCAGCGAAGCCAGCTCCTCGGTCGTCAGCTGGGTCATGACCGTTCCTTTCCGGTGATCGTGTCGGCGAGCTCCTCGGCCAGCTCGCGGGTGGCGGCCACGACCCCGGACCAGCGGCGGGACAGGTCTGGACCGATCTCGAGCGGCCGGCCGAACGCGTCCAGCACCGCACCCCCGGCCGCCGGCACGGTGAGCATCGCGGCGGCCAGGTCCATGATCCGGTGGGTGTCCGAGCCGGCGTCGGCGAACGCGTCGGTGGCCCCCTCGGCGACGAGCACCGCCTCCAGGCAGCTGCTGGACAGGATCCGCACCCGGGCCGCCCGCCTGGCCACCCGCCACCAGGCTTCGTCGTCATGGCCGTGCGGGCGCAGCAGGCTCACCGCCGCTCCGTCCAGGTCGCGGCGCCCGCTCGTGCGGTACCGCGACGGCCGGCCGGCGACCGTGTGCCAGCACCGGCCGGTGTCGAGCCAGCACGTCAGGGCCTCGGTGACGGCGCCGTCCACGGTGAGCGCGCCGGCGAAGCAGGCCAGCGGCACGCCGGCGGTGGCGTTCGCGGTGCCGTCCACCGGGTCCACGACGAGGGTCACCGCCGAGCCGTGGTCGATCACCCCGATCTCCTCGCTGATCAGGTTCACCCGGTGCCGGTCGACAACCTCGGCGACGGCGGTGTCCACAAGGATGTCCAGCCGGGTCGTCGGGGTGCCGTCGGCGCCCATCCGCACCTTCTCGGCCAGCTGTGCCCGCGAGTGGTCCCGCTGGGCGGCGGCGAACGCGGCCACCGCGGCCCGGGTCGCCTCGGCCAGCACCGGGTCGGTCTCGGCGGGCAGCTGGGGTTCGGGCACCGGCCAGGTCGGGTTGGTCAGCACGGCAGGCCGCCCGGAGCGCCCGACGGTTCCGACGCCGCCCGCAGCACCGAGCGGACCACCGGCCAGCGCGGACCGGCCGCGATCAACGCCAGGTCGGCGCGCCGACCCGGGGCCAGCTGGCCGCGGTCGGGCAGGTCGGCGACCTCGGCCGCCCCCGAGGTGACCAGCGCGATCGCGGCCGGCAGCGTCGCCACCCCGGCGGTGGCCAGCGCGAACGCGGCGGCCAGCAGCCCGGACGGCAGGTAGTCCGAGGCCAGCGCGGTGACCAGCCCCCGCGCCACCAGCTCCCGGCCGGAGGCGTTGCCGTTGTGCGAGCTGCCGCGCAGTACGTTCGGCGCGCCCATCACCACCGGCAGCCCGCGGTCCCGGGCCGCCTCGGCCGCCTCGGCCGTGGTGGGGAACTCGGCGACCGCGCCACCCCGCCCGACCAGCTCGTCGATCTCGGCGGCCGAGCTGGGGTCGTGCCCGAGCAGCCGGATGCGGCCGGCGCGGGCCCGCTCGCCGAGCCAGCCCAGCGCCTCCTCTCGCACGTCCAGCCGGCCGCCCCGGTCGGCGATCAGGTCGTCCACGTGCCGGGCCGCCTCCGTAGCCGACAGACCGCGGGTGCCGACCAGGTACCGCTCGTAGTAGCTCCGGTCGGCGTACTGGCCCTGCCCCGGGGTGTGGTCCTCGTGGGACACCAGGGCCGGCCCGGCAACGCCCAAGAGCCGGCGGCGCAACCCCGCCAGACCGTCCGGGCAGCGCACGTCCAGCCGGTACAGCACGCGGTGGTCGACCAGGCCGTCCTGGCGCGCATCCACCGCCGCGCACACCTGCTCCGCGCCCGCCACCGACCGCGCCAGCCCCCGGCCGTGGCTCTCCTCGAACCCGGCGCCGTGAAACACCGTGGTCACCGCCGCCGCCCGCAGCTTGCCCTCGAACGAGAGCAGGGCGAACTCGATCGGCAGCTCGGCGCCCGGCCGGGGCAGCCGCTCCTTCTCCAGCCCGTCGCTGTGCACGTCGACCAGCCCGGGCACACACAGCAGACCCTGTCCGTCGACATCGGCGCCGACGCCGGGCGGGTGCGGCTCGACCGCGACGATGGTGCCGGCGCGCACCGCGACCAGCGCGTCGTCCACGATCCGGTCGGCCAGCACCGCGCGGACGTGGCCGAGCACGTAGTCCGGCGGCGGCGTGCCGAGCGTCCAGTGCTCGACCGCCGGCTGGAACAGTCCCGTGTTCATCGCAGCGCCTCCGCCATCTGGTCAGGGGTCCCCTCGCGGGCGATCCGGCCGTCCCGCAGCAGCACCACCCGCGACGCCAGCCGCCGCATCGCGTCCAGGTCGTGGAACACGGCGAGTACCGCGACCGCCCGGCCGGCCAGCGAGGCCACCAGGTCCACCGCGGCCTCCCGGTTGGCCGGGTCGAGCGCCGAGAACGGCTCGTCGAGCAGCAGCAACCGGGGTGGGCTGACCGTGCCGGCCGCCAGGTTCACCCGCTGCCGCTCACCGCCGGAGAGCAGCGAGCAGTCCACGTCCCACAGCGCCTCCTCCAGGTTCAGCCGGCGCAGCGCCTCGGCGGCGGCGTCCAGCGCGGCGGCCCGGTCCAGGCCGCGCCGGCGCGCCGCGCCCGCCACCACCTCCAGCGGCCCGGTGCGCGGTGGCGCGGCCAGGAACTGGGTCACGTAGCCGAACTCCCGACCGCGCAGCCGGGCCATCGCCCGGTCCGCCAGCCCGGTGAGCTCGACGCCGGCTCCGTCCGGCCGGGCATCGACCCGCAGCCGGACCGAGCCCGAGTCGGGCAGGTAGCTGCGGTGTACGCAGCGCAGCAGTGAGGACTTGCCGGCCCCGCTCGCGCCGGCCAGCGCGACGTGCTCGCCGGCGTGCACGTCGAGGTCGACGCCCCGCAGCGAGGACACCGTGCGCCCGTCGATGGTGTGCAGCGTGAACGACTTGCGGAGCCCTCGGATCGAGAGCACCGGCGACAGCTGGGTCACCGCCGCCTCACCTCCTGGCCGCGGCGACGAGCCGCTGGGTGTAGGGATGGTGCGGGTCGTGGAAGAGCTGGTCGGTCAGGCCGTGCTCCACGACCCGGCCCAGCTGCATGACCAGCGTGCGGTCGGTGAGTGCCTCGATCACCGCGAAGTCGTGGCTGACCACGACCGCCGCGACGGACCGCTCGGCGAGCACCCCGCGCAGCAGGTCCAGCACGCCGGCGGCGACCGAGGCGTCCAGGCCGGTGGTGGGCTCGTCCAGCAGCACGACGGGTGGGTCGGTGGCCAGCGCCTTGGCGATCTGCACGCGCTGGCGCATGCCGCCGGAGAACGTGCGCACGGAGTCGTCCATCCGGGACAGCGGGATCTCCACCCGGTCCAGCAGCTCGGCGGCGCGCCGGCGGATGTCGTGGTAACCGCGCCAGCCGGCGGCGGTGAGCCGCTCCGCGATGTTGCCGCCGGCGCTGACCCGCAGGTCCAGGCCGACCGCCGGGTTCTGGTGCACCACGGCCATGGTGGCCACCCGCAGCGCGCGGCGGTCCGAGGCCGGCAGCCGCAGCACGTCGGTCCGGCCGGCGTCCACCTCGGCCAGCCGGACCGACCCGGCGGTGGCCGGCTCGTCGCCGATCACGCAGGCCAGCACGGTGGACTTGCCGGAACCCGACTCGCCGATCACGCCGAGCGCCTCGCCGGGAGCGACGTCGAAGGACACGTCCCAGGCCGCCACGATGGCGCCGGTGCCCGGACTGGTCGCGGTGCCGTGCTCGGGGCCGGTGCCCGGTACCGAGGCGGCGGCGCCGGGGCCGAACACCTTGCCGAGGCCGTCGACTCGCAGCGCCCACTCCGGGCCGCCCACCGCCGGCACCCGGTCCGCCGGCGCCGGCCGCGTGCCGAGCACCTCGGCGGACACCTCACGCCTGGCGCGGCGGGCGGGGTCGGGCCGCAGGGCGAGTGGCGCCCGGGCCCGGTGCGCGGCCAGGTCGGCGTCCCCGGCCTCGACCCGGGCGCACCACTCGGTGTCGCTGCACAGGTACCCGCCGCGCGCGCCCGCCTCCACCAGGAACACGTCGTCGCTGCCGCAGCGCCGGCACCGCGCGCCCGGGGCGTGCTCGACCTCGAACGGCACGTCGTCGAACGCCAGCGGTGTGACGTCGGTGTGCGGGGGTACCGCGAAGATCCGCTTCTCCCGCCCGGCGCCGAACAGGTTGAGCTGCTCGCTCCGGTGCAGCCGGGGTACGTCCCAGCGCGGGATCGGGGTCGTGGCCATCACGTAGCGGCCGCCGACCAGCACCGGGTAGCCCGTGGTCCTGGTGATCATGCCGTTGCGCACGAGGTCCTCGTACAGGCTGACCCACATCGGCGAGTAGTCCGCCTCGGCGTGCATCCGGGCGCACTCGGCGACCGACTTCTGCACACCGCGCAGCGGTTCCGGCACCGGCACCTGGTACACGAGCACGTGCTCGGCGGTCATCGCCTCCTCGGGCACCCGGTGCCGCGTCTGCACCACCGTTGCCTCGCGGGTGTCGGCGGTCTCCGCACAGCCGGTGCTGGCCGCGATCATCCGGCGCAGGTTCGTGGCGTTCACGCCGCCGTCGTCGCCCTGGTCGATGACCTTGACGGTGTCCTCCTCGCCGATCACCGCGAGCGTGACCTGCAGCCCGCCGGACCCCCAGCCACGCGCCACCGGCATCTCCCTGGACCCGAACGGGACCTGGTAGCCGGGCACGCAGACGGCGGTCAGCGCGGCCCGGCGGATCTCCCGCTTGGCACCCTCGTCGAGCAGCCCGACCGGGCCGTCCGTACCGTTCATGCTGGTCAGTTCGGTGAGCAGGGTGTCGGTCGTCGTCATCAGCACACCCTCCCGACCGGCTCGGCGAGCCGCGCCGCTTGCTGTGCCGCCTCTTCCTTCTCCCCCGCCGCGGCCTGCAGGGCCTGCTTGCGCTCGACCATCGACCGGAACGTCACGTAGTGCGGCAGCTTGAGGTGCTCCAGGAAACCTCCGGAGTCCAGGCCGTCGGTGGTGAGCAGCAGCA
>DATAZG010000129.1:0-29939 GCA_036272155.1 Pseudonocardia sp. | reverse complement strand
GACCAATACCACTCACAGGGCTCCCGATCAGGTGCGGTTCAGGGCGCCGGCCAGGGTGGACGCCAGGGTCGCGGCGACGTCGTCGGGTGAGGGCAGCGCGGCGATCTGGTCGGCGACCCGGCGCGCGTTCGCCCGGTAGCTCGGCCGCGTGAGCACCGTGCGTACCGCCTCGGTCACCGACTGCGGGGTCACCTCGTCCGGCGCCAGCACCACCGCCGCGCCCGCCGCCACGGCCCGGCCGGCGTGCACCGACTGGTCCGCCCCCTGTGGCGTGACCACGAGCGGGAGGCCGGCGGCGAGCGTGCCCATGGTCGTGCCGGCGCCCCCATGGGTCACCACCGCGTCGACACCCCGCAGCAGCTCGTCCAGTGGCAGGAACTCCTCGAACACCACGGCGCTGTGGTCGACGTCGAAGTCCGTGGCGGCGGCCGTGAATCCCAATGTCACCCGGAGGCCGGCGCCCATCGCGGACAGCGCCCGCAGGATCGGGCTGAGCAGCACCGGGTCGGTGAACACGGTGCCGAATGTGACCAGGATTCCCGGGCTGCCGGACAGCGGGCGAGGCCGGTTCGGCAGGACGCCGTCCGGGGCGCGGTGGGCCAGCGGGCGCATCGGCAGCCAGCCGGCCGGGCGCTGCCAGTCGTCCCATTGCAGCGCGGCCGGGCAGGTGTCCAGGACATGGTCGGCCGGGCGCCAGGCCAGCCCCCGGGCCGCGTAGCGCGAGGCGACCGTGGCGACGGCCGGCCGGACGAACTCCGCCGAGACGTCGGCGCCGAACGTGACCACCGCGGCCGGTACCGCCAACGCCGCCGCGACGAGCGGCCCGAGAAAGTCGTACGGCTCGTGCACGACCAGGTCCGGCCGCCACTCGCGGGCCACGGCCAGGGACTGCTCGGCGGCCAGGTCGACCCGCACCCCGGCGAACGCCTCGATCTCGGCCTCGGGGGTCGGCGTGGTCAGCAGGTCGACGCCGGTGCGCCGGGCCACCTCGGCGAGAATGGTCGGGGCATCCGGCCCGGCGGCCAGCACCTCGACGCCCTCCGCCGCGAACACCGGCGCCAGCGCCTCGGGGACGAGGAAGGCCACCGCGTCCCCGCGCCGGCGAAAGGCGCGGGCCAGGGGCAGCAGCGGGAACAGATGGCCGTGCGCGGGCACGCCGGTACAGAGAACTCGCATGGTGCGGTGTCCGATCCTCGCGCGCGGTCCCGGTCCGGGTCGCGGGTGGTCAGCTGGTCAGGAACTGGCGCACGGCTTCCCGGCCGCCGGCGCCGTTGGCATGGTCCTGGGTGATGTGGCCGGAGCCGGGGATGATCACCAGGTGCCCCTGGGGCGCGCGGGCCAGCTCGGCCCTGGCGTCCGAGAGCGGGGTGTTGAGGTCGTGGTCACCGGCGAGCACCAGCACCGGCACGGCCGGCAGGTTGCGGCCCGGCGGGAAGGGCACGACCGGCGTGGTCGGCCACTGCTCGCAGGCCACCATCTGCCCGTTGCCGAGCGCGGTGTCCCGGTCGTACGGGAAGAACGCCGCATCGGGCAGCCGGCCGGCGATCACCCCGGCCGCCGCGACCCGACCGGCCACGGGGGTGTTCGCCTCACCCCACGGCCCCGGCATGTCCTGGCAGATCGCGGTCGTGTGCAGCCCCTGGCTGAGGTGGTCGGCCGAGGTGGCCGCGGCCTTCTTGCCCTGGGCGACCAGCGCGTCCAGCGCGGCGGGGTCGCCGAGGACCGCGCTGTGCAGGGCGGCCGGCACGCCGTTCAGGTCCGGCTTGCCGCTCGACAGCCCCCCGATGGTGTCGAGCAGTTCGACCCCGTCGTGGCGGCGACGCACCAGCTCGGACAGGTCGGTGGCCGGGTCGGTGGTGCAGCTGATCTCCCGGCAGACCAGCCGAAGCACCTCGGCGGTGCGGGCGAAGCCGGCGATGTTCAGCATGTCGAAGCCGTCGTGCGGCACCACCGAGTCCAGTACCAGGCGGGAGACCCGGTCCGGGTACGTGATCGCGTACCGCTCCGCGACGAACGAGCCGTAGGACGCCCCGTCCAGGCTGATCTTGTCCACGCCGAGCGCCTGGCGCACCAGGTCGAGGTCGGCGACGGTGTCCGCGGTGGCGAAGAACCGCCGGTTCCCGCCGATCGCCTCGGCGCAGGCCGGGACCGAGCCGGGCGGGGGGATCGCGAAGTCGGAGTCACCGACGCCGTCCTGCAGCGCGGGGCAGCGCAGCGCGCCCTCCCCGGTGCCGCGCCCGCTGACGAAGACCAGCCGGTAGTCGCGCAGCACCGCCGGGTCGAAGCCGCTGGTGATGTCGGCGGTGAGCGGAACCCCGGGCTCACCGGGACCGCCGACCAGCCAGATCAGCACCCCGCGCGGAGCGTCGGCGTTGTCCGCGACCGAGACCCGCAGCGTCAACCGGCCGTCGGCCCGCGCCCCGGGCAGCAACCCGTGGTCCAGCGGCACGTCCAGGCTGCCGCAGGTGAACGCGATGTCGACCGGCACATTCGGCACCACGCCCGACGGATCCGCGCCGATGTCACCGAGCTCGGACTTGGCACACGAGTGCACGTCGGCCAGCCCGGGCAACCCGGGCAACCCGGAGGAGGACACCCCGCAGCCGGCCAACCCGGCCACCAGCACGGCCGAGACAACCACCACGCCCAGCCGTCGCCCTGAGCTAAGGAGGGAGTAGGAGATCACGGCGCCAACGTAGGGCTGCCCGATCGACGTTGCGTCAACGCCCCCCGGGCCGGCCCTGCTCAGCACGCCCGGTCCCCGGTGACCGGGCGTCGCGCCACCCGCCCTAACGCGCCGGTCAGGTAGCTGGCGATGCGTCGCTCCATCGCCGTGTAGCCGACCGGGTCCCGCCAGCGCAGGTCGAACTCCAGCGCCTCGCGGATCACGTCGTGCACGTGCAGGGTCTGCCCGGTCGAGTCGATGTAGGGCAGGCCGCGCAGCCAGTCGAACAGCCCTGGTGGCCGCTCCGCCGGCAGCACCGCGGCCAGCAGCTCCTCGGTCGCGGCGTAGGACTGGGCGCACGCCTGCAGCGCGAGCCGGTGGCCCGGCGAGGGCAGCACACCGACCACCCTGGTCAGCAGCGCGTCGACGACGGCCCGCCTGGTCTTGAAGCCGTCCGCGGTGGCGTCGCCGGTCAGCACCGCCTCGGCGGCCAGTGACAGGGCCAGCGGATGGCCGCCGCCGAGGTCCAGGATGGCCGCCCGCTGGTCGGCGGGCACGCCGCGCAGGCTCAGCATGGCCAGCGCCTCGCGGGTGGTGAACTCGTCCAGCGCGACGACCCGGAGGGTGCCCGCCGAGGCGCCCTCGGCGCGCCAGGCCGGGCTCGGCCGCTCCCGGCTGGCGATGACGACGACGGTCCGGCTCGGCAGCCGGGGCAGGAACTGCGTCTGGAACCACGACTCGAGCTCGTGGCGGGTCTCGAACGCGTCGATCAGCAGCACCGCGTCGGACACCGCCGACAGCTGCTCGGCCACCGCCAGAAACGCCCGCCGGGACGCACCAAGGGCACCGGCGTCCACCCGCAGCACCGCCCGGCCGGCCGTGCGCGCGTCGTCGGCGAGGGACTGCAGCAGCGCCGTCTTGCCGATCCCGCCGAGCCCGGTGAGGTACAGCACGAAGCAGTCCTCCGGGTCGTCGCCGAGGGCGGCCGCGAAGATCTGCCGCTCCCGCTCCCGGCCGACGAACAACCGGTGCCGGCGCTCCCGCAGCCGCACACCGAGCGGCACCGGCCCACAGCCACCCGACCCGCTGGCGGCCGACTCACCGCCGGCCCGCGTGGCCCGCCCGGCCCCCTCCACCGGGCGGGCCGACGGCCGGGGCGGCACGGTCGGGTGCAGGCTCGGGTCGCCGCGCAGCAGCCGTTCGTGCAGCGAGCGCAGCCGGGGACCTGGGTCCACCCCGAGCTCGCGGCCGAGCAGGGCCTGGACCTTGCGGTACTCGTCCAGCGCCTCCGCCTGCCGGCCGCACCGGTACAGCGCGAGCATGTAGGTCTCGCGCAGCTGCTCGTCCATCTCGTGCGCCGCGATGACCACCGGCACCTCCGCCGCCACCTCGACGTGCCGGCCCAGCTCCAGCTTCAGCTCGAGCAGCTCCTGGAGCGCGGCCAGCCGCAGCTGCTCGAGCCGGGTCCGCTCGTGCTGGGCGGCGTCGCCGGGCACCCCGGCCAGCGCGGTGCCGCCGGACCAGAGGTCGCGGGCCCGCTCCAGCTGACCGGCCGCCATGGCCACCTCACCCCGCGCCCTCGACGACCGGGCCGCCTCGAGCAGCTCCTCGAACCCGATGAAGTCGGCGGTGACGGTGTCCGCCTCGATCGAGTACCCGCCGGACAGGCCCCTGATCAGCACACCCGCGCTGTCGCGGAACGCCCGGCGCAGCCGCGAGATGTAGGTCCTGGCGGTCGCTCCGGCGGTCACCGGTGGGCGGTCGCCCCAGAGCCCGTCGACGATCTCGTCCAGGCTGATGAACCGGCCCCGCCGCGCCAATAACATGCCCAGGACCGCGCACTGCTGAGGCGAGCCCGGGTCGATCTCCACGTCGTCCCGCCACGCCCGGACGGGGCCGAGCACAGCGAAGCGGTATCGGGTGGCGCCCGCGTCGAGTGGTCGATCAGCGGCGCGAATCATGGGTGGCTCCTCGGCGTCGAACCGACCCTTACTGGCCGGTAACACCACAACATCAGCCAGTGCCGAGAGCGTCTGCGTACTTCTGCACATTCGCGCCGATCCGCACAAGGGATTTCCGGCGCGGGGAAAACCGGGTCAGTCCGTGAGCAGGCGCAGTGCCTCGAGGTCGTGCACGACGATCTGCCGGCGGCCGGTGGTGATCCAGCCGTAGCCGCGCAGCACACCGAGCGCCTTGCTCACGGCCTCGCGGGAGGCACCGGTCCAGCCGGCCAGCTCGTCCTGCGACAGCGGCACGGTGACCCGGACGCCGTCGGGGGTGCGCTGGCCGAACCGCACGGCGAGCTCCACCAGCCGGATGGCCACCCGCACGGTGGTGCTGTGCGCGCCGAACTCGATCCGCTTGCGGTCCGCGTCCCGCAGCCGCCCGGTCAGCAGCCGCATCAGCAGGAATCCGACCCGCCCGTTCGCCTGCAGGTAGCCGGTGAACTCGGCGACCGGCACGACCAGCCCGGTGAGCCGGTCGATCGCGGTGACCGTGGCCGAGCGGGGCTGCCGGTCGATCGCGGCGAGCTCGCCGATCAGGGCGCCGGGGCCGCGCACCGCCAGCAGCACCTCGCCGCCGCGCGCGGTGTCGCTGGCCACCTTCACCCAGCCCGACAGCACCAGCAGGACCCAGTCGGTGCGCTCGCCCTCGGTGCACACCACCTCGTCGCGGTCCCACTGCCGGCGGCCGCCCCGGCGCAGCAGGTCGGCCCGCTCTCCCTCGCTGAGCAGCTCGAGGAACTCCCCGCTCGGCGGGTCCACCGCGCTGGTCACGGCGTGCCGTCCCGGGGGCCGACCAGCCCGGTGACCAGGTGGGCGCGGACCAGCTCGGTCTTGCCCTTGAGCGACAGCTCGCCGAGCGGGCTGGTGATCACGGACTCGCCGAGCGCCCGCCGGGTGGTGTCGCCGATCACGACCTGGCCGGGCTCGGCGAGCGTCTGCAGCCGGGCGGCCACGTTCACCGCGTCGCCCATCGCGTTGAAGCCGCGCAGCTGCTCGCTGCCGATGTTGCCGACCAGGGCCGGCCCGGTGTTCGCGCCGACCCGGAACCGGGGCCAGTCGGGCTCGCCGGCGGCCAGCCGCTCCACCGCCTCCTGCAGGCCGAGCGCGGCGCGCACCGCCCTCAGCACGTGGTCGGGCTGCCGGGCGGGGGCGTTGAACAGGGCGAGCAGCGCATCGCCGACGAACTGCACCACGGTGCCGCCGTTGTCCAGCACGCACGGCACCGCCACCGAGTGGTACCGGTTGAGCATGGTCACGATCGCCGCCGGCTCGACGCGCTCGGAGAAAGTGGTGAACCCGCGCAGGTCGGCGAACAGCGCGGTCACCTCGACCAGGGTGCCACCCAGCGCCGCCTGGCCGGGGTCGGCGAGCAGCGCGGCGGCCACGTCCGGCGAGAGGTAGCTGCGGAACAGCGTCTCCAGCTCGCGGTAGAGCCGGCTGTTCTCCAGCGCGATGGACAGCTGGCTGGCCAGGGTGCGCAGGGTGGCCACGTCCCGCTCGGTGGCACCCGGCGCGACCCCGGCGACCACCCCGGCGAAGATCCCCTTCACGGTCAGCGGCACGAGCAGCGTGTCACCGTCCGAGATCGGCCCGGCCCCGAAGTCGCCCGCCCGGTACGCGCGCCCGTCCAGCCGGACCGTGCCGTCGGCCACCAGCTCGATCCGCACCTCGCCGTACGCGGCGGTGACCGTCTCCAGCGCGTCCCGCAGGAACTCGACCTCGGCCGACCCGACGCGGGCCTGCTCCCCGACCGTGACCAGCGCACCGAGCCGCCGCGACAGCCCACGCTCGGCGGCCAGCGCGTCCCCGGCCCGGCCGAGCACCGCGGCCTGCCCCTCGGTCAGCCCGAACCGGGCGGCCACCCGCGACAGCACCAGGCCACCGCTGGCCCGGCCGGCGTGCTCCTGCCGCTGCAGCAGGTCGACGAGCTCCTCCAGCGCCTCCTCGTACTCGGCGCGGATCCGCCGGACCGTCTCGTTCAGCGACACCGCGTCGAAGATGCCCGCCGAGGTGCCCTCCCGGCGGAACTGCACGTGCGCGCTGTACGCCACGAACCCGTACGCGGCGAGCAGCAGCAGGTGCCACTCCCACCAGGACAGGTGCCACTTGACCGCGAAGATCACCGCGATCTCGGACTCGGCGAGCAGCACGAACGCGGTGATGATGCTGAGCAGCACGGCGGCGGGGCGGCGCCGGTAGAGCTGGAAGTAGCGGATCGCGGACAGCGCGTAGAGCCCGATGGTGACCACGCCGACCACGGTCATCGGCCCGTTCACATCGCGCGGCCCGGCGGGGGCGTTCAGCGGCGGCAGGTAGCCCAGCGACACCACACCCCAGACCACCGCCGCGAGCAGCACCAGCCCGACCAGCGCGGCCTGCCAGCGGGCGGTGGCCAGCGGCGAGCCGGTCAGCCGCAGGGAGGACAGCACCGCGAGGATCGAGGCGATGGTCAGCCCGACCGGCTGGGCGAAGTCGAAGCCGATGGTGGCGGTCGGCAGCAGGACCCTCGGCGTGGCCAGCGCGTGCAGGGCGAGGAACACGGCGCTGGCCCCGAACATCAGGGCGATCAGGAACAGCCTCGCGTCCGCGCGCCGCCGCGACGCCCGGCCCATCAGCACCGCGAGCACGACGTTGATCGCCGCGACCACCAGCACCAGCCACAGGTGGCCCAGGTGGTCCTGCCACATCAGGTCGACAGCCGGCGCGGCGAGCAGCAGCCACAGGCCGAGCAGCGGCAGCACCAGGTGTGCCACCCACACGATGACGCGCACCGGTTGCCCGGTCACCGGCGCCCGGCCCGTCGGGGTGACCCGATCCGCCCGCATGCCCCACTCCCCCGCAGCCCACCACAACCCCGCCGACCCCGAACCTAACCGGACGGGCGGCAATACGCGCCGCGACGTGCTGAGCCAACCCCGGACCACACCGCCCGGGCCCGGCCGCCCACCGCCCGGGCCCGAGCCGCCCCGCGCGGGGCCCGAGCCGCCCAGCACGGGCCCGAGCCGCCCCGCACACCGAGTTCAGCCGGGGGCGCCGAGCAGGGTGGCCGCGCGCTCGGCGATGGCCAGCACGGGGGCGTTCGTGTTGCCGGCGACGAGGGACGGCAGCACCGAGGCGTCGACCACTCGCAGGTTGGCCACGGTGTGCACGGCGAGCCGGGGGTCGACGACCGAGCCGGCGTCGGTGCCGATCCGGCAGGTGCCGACCGGGTGGAAGTAGGTGGACACGCTGCGCCGCAGGTGGGCGCGCAGCGCCTCGTCGGCGCGGGCGACCGGCCCCGGGAACAGCTCCTTGTCGCGGAAGCCGGCGAGCGCGGGCGCCTCGCCGACCTCCCGCGCGCGGCGCAGGCCGGTGACCAGCCGCGCCAGGTCGGCCTCCTCGGCCAGGTAGTTCGGGTCGACCAGCGGAGCCCGGTCGGGGTCGGCGCTGGCCAGCCGCACGGTGCCCCGGCTGGCCGGCGTCATCAGCGCGAAGATCACCGAGAAGCCGTCCTCCGGGCCCGGCGTGAAGCGGGGGTGCATGGGGAAGTCGATGAAGATCATCTGCAGGTCGGGGTCGGCGGCCGGCTCGCTGCGCAGCAGGACATGCGGCTTGCGGGCGTAGTGGCTGGTGCGCACGGGCCGGGTGGCGGTGTAGGCCACCTCCGACTTGGGGTGGTCGTGCAGGTTGGCGCCGACTCCCGGCACGTCGGCCAGCACGTCGATGCCGACCTCGCGCAGGTGCTGCCCCGGGCCGATGCCGGACAGCAACAGCAGCCGGGGTGACCCGATCGCCCCGGCGGCCAGCACGACCTCGCGCTCGGCCAGCGACGTACGGGCCTGCCCGCCGACCGTGTACTCGACGCCCCGGCAGACACCCGCCTCGACCAGCAGCCGGTTGGCGAGCGCGCCGGTCCGCACGGTCAGGTTGGCGCGCCCGGTGATCGGCGCCAGGTAGGCGTCCGCCGCGCTCTGCCGCACCCCGTCGACCACGTTGCTCTCGCACCACGCGACGCCTTCGGCGCTGGCCCCGTTGCCGTCCGGGTTGCGGGCGTGACCGGCCTGCGCGGCGGCCTCGTACAGGGCCTCCCAGAGCGGGTCGGTCGGGGCGGTGGCCACCGGTTCGATCACCATCGGCCCGGTCGTACCCCGGTAGCGCGGGTCACCGCCGACCGCCCGCTCGCTGCGCTTGAAGTACGGCAGCAGCTCGTCGTAGGTCCATCCGGTCGCCCCGCCGGCCGCCCAGGCGTCGTAACCGGACCGGTCGCCGCGCACGTGCATCATGCCGTTGATCGCGCTCGACCCGCCGAGCACCTTGCCGCGCGGCCACCGGTGCACCGCCTCCTCCGTGCCGACCTGCGGGACCGTCCGGTAGCTCCAGTCCACCGACGTGCCGGCCAGCGCGAACCACGCCATCGGGTTCGCCATCGCGGCGGGCCGCTCCGCCGAGCCCGCCTCCAGCAGCAGGACCCGCACGCCCGGATCCGCCGACAGCCTGGCCGCCAGCACACAGCCGGCCGTACCGGCGCCCACCACGATGAAGTCGAAGGTCTCCACAACAGTCCCTGTCCGGTTCGAGGTGCCGAAGTCCCCTGTTGTTACAGGACTACACCACAGGCGGGGACTCGACGCCCACAACCAGCCGAAGGCGAAGCTCAGTAACCACAGGCAGCCGCTTCCGACGCGGCCCGCTGCCGGCGGCACCGAGGCCGGTCAGTGTGTCGACACTGTGGCGCGGCCTTCCCGGATCCCGGCCAGGTAGGCCGCACCCAGGCGCGTGGCGCGGCCGGGCGAGGCGTCCAGGTCGACCAGGCCGGCGGCGAGCGCCAGCATCCGCGACTCGTGGTCGGCCTGGGTCGGGGCGCCGGACGGGTGCGCGTCCAGCACCGCGCGCAGGGCCGGCTGCTCGTCGGCGAGCCGCAGCCAGACGTCGGCCACCGCATCGCGCAGCGGGCGCGCGCCGGCGAACTCGATCGCCTGGTCCAGCTGCGCGGACAGGGCGGCGTTCCATCGGCGGCGCAGCGCGCGTAGCTGCTCACCACTGACGGGTGCACCGGCTCTGACCTGTCCCGCGGTTTGTCCGGCAGTGCGGGCCAGCAGCTCGTTCAGGCCGGCGTAGGAGGTCGGGTCGCCGGCAGAGGTGACCGACGTGATGGCGGTGACCGAGGTGAGGAAGGTCGTCATGGCGACGCTCCATCCGATGCGAGAGGGATAAATAGAAGCTATAAGTAATCTATAGTCCCGATCAAGCACCGTCAAGCTATAGAAGCTGAATAACTTCTATACTAGTCTCGGGGGGCGACGAGAGGAGCGGCCATGCCACGGGCATCGCGGGCGGACGCGGCGCGCCACCACGAAGAGGTCATCGGAGCCGCCGCGAGGCTGTTCCGCGAGCGTGGCATCGGGTCGGTCAGCGTGCCCGAGGTGATGGCCGAGGCCGGGCTCACCCGGGGCGGCTTCTACAAGCACTTCGAGTCCAAGGACGCCCTGGTCACCACCGCGGTCGAGGCGGCGTTCGCCGAACAGCTGGCGCGGGTGGGCCGCTACACGGCCGCACACCCGGACGACTCCGCCACCGCGCACCGGGAGATGCTCGACTACTACCTCTCACCCGAGCACCGCGACGACCCGGGCGCGGGCTGTCCCAATGCCGCGCTGGCCAGCGACGTCGCCCACACCGAACCCGGCAGCGGGCCGAGGACAGCGTTCGCCGACGGCATGCGCACGATGCTGCGGGCCTACGGCGCGGAGAACCCGCCCGGTGCCGAACCCGGCCCGCGCGAAGCCGCCCTCCTCGTCGAGATCGCCACACTCGCGGGCGCGCTGATGCTGGCCCGCGCCACTGAGGGCGACGAGCTGTCCGACCGGATCCTCACGGCCGTACGGCGCAGCTTCGACGCCTGAGCTCGCCCGGCTCGGCACGCCTGAGCTCGCCCGGCTCGGCGTCCGGGCCGCGCACGGCCGAGTCCCGCCGGACCGCCGCGTCAGGCCGGACCGGGACCCAGTCGACCGACTCCGGCCGCCGCCCGGTCCGCGGGAACTCGCGCAGCGCCCGCGCCGCATACCCGCATCCCCTCGATATCGCGGCGCCTTGGGCTCGGGACAGAGAACCTAGGACTCGGGTGACTCGGGTGCCTGGGGCCCAGGTGACGCGGGATCGGGGGACTCGGGTGCATCGGCCGGCGACGGGCCGCAGTCGAGGTCGATCGACAGCTCCTCGAGCGCGCCGACGTAGATGTTCACCCGCAGCGTCTCGTAGGGGGCGAGTACGAAGGGCAGCTCCGCGCCGATCAGCGGCAGGCAGCGCGCCCGCAGCAGGTGCGGCCCCTCGTTCGAGGGCACCCGCGCGGTACCGCCCATCTCCAGGTCGGCGATCTGTTGGTCGTCGAGGAAGACGTGGATCCGGCGGGCCGCGCCGGGGGTCAGGGTCTGCGGCCGGTGCAGGATGAGCACACCGGCGCGCTCGGCGGAAGGGACAGCGTCGGCACCCATCGGCCACCGCTCCTATCGTCGCCAGGGGTTGTCTCACACCACGAACAGCCAGGAACGCCGCAGGTAGCGTCGCTGTCCCACGGGTCTCAGTCAAGTCATTCGATCAAGCTGCTGAAAATTGGGGCACCAGGGTGCCCGAGCCGGTCACCGAACGCGTCCGAACGGGTTCACGACGCGATCAGGCGACCGTCCCGGAGCTGGATGACGCGGTCGGCGAAGCGCGCGTCCTCCCTGTCGTGGGTGATCAGGACGACGGTCCGGCCGGCCTCGTGCAGCTCGACCAGCAGGTTCAGGATCTCCCGGCCGGTCACGCTGTCCAGCGCGCCGGTCGGTTCGTCGGCCACCAGGATCATCGGGTCGGCGACCAGTGCCCTGGCGATGCACACCCGCTGCTGCTGCCCACCGGAGAGCTGGCTCGGCATGTGCTTCATCCGGTCGCCGAGGCCGACCTGCTCCAGCGCCCGCACGGCCCGGGCGGACCGGTTCCGGATGCCGGCGTAGACCAGCGGCAGCTCCACGTTGCGCGCGGCGGTGGTGCGCGGGATCAGGTTGAACGACTGGAACACGCAGCCCACCTTGGCGCCCCGGATCCGCGCCAGGTCACGCTTGTTGTAACTGCTGACCTCGATGCCGTCCAGGTAGTACTGGCCCTCGCTCGGCGGGTCCAGACAGCCCAGCACGTTCATCAGCGTGGTCTTGCCGGCGCCGGACGAGCCCATGATCGCGACGAACTCGCCGGCGCGGATGGTCAGGCTGACCCGATCGAGGGCGCGCACCTCGTCGGAGTGCCCGGTGCCGTAGATCTTGCTGACCTCGACCATCCGGATCAGCTCGCCGTCCGGCCGGTCCTCGGAGATCGCTCGGTTGTGGTCTTTTCGGTCGGGAACCGCCGTGCCCAGCGCCATGTCGAATCTCCGACTGTGATGGAAGACACGCCACTGTACGCCCGTCCGGGTGTTCTCCGGTACGACCGAACGCGGCTGGCGTAATACCGCGCGCGACCGTCATCAGGGCACGCTCAGAAGTGCGTGCCGTGCCGGACCTCCCGCTCGCCGGCGAAGGCCGCGTCCAGCCGGCCCAGCACGGGGGCGTCGGCCGCGACCAGCCCGGCCCTGGCCATCGTCTGTGCCCGGTGTGTGCCGAAGAGCAGGCTGCCCAGCGTGCCGATGGCCAGGTGCGCGTCCGGCACCGCCGTCACCCGCTCGCAGCTCGCCCCGTCCGGGCCGCCGCGCAGCCGGAACCGGCCGCCGAGCCCGAGCAGCGCGTCGGAGACGTCCAGCACGACGTCCACCTCCACGGCGTAGCGGCGGGCCGTGAGCGCGGCCGGCACGTCCAGCACCCGCGCCCACAACCCGTCGGCGAGGTCGGTCGTGCTGACCTGGCGCGGGTCCTCGAGCAGGAACGGCAGCGGGTCGTCGACCGGGCAGTCCTCCGAGGTGACGAAGTGCGCCAGGTCGATGCCGAGCAGGGTGCGCCACAGCGCGGCGTGCGCCTCGTCGGTCGCGGCGAAGAGGTCCACCACCCGGCAGGTCCGGCTCTCCTCGTGCACCCGGTAGGACACGTAGCCGTCCGGGTGGATCAGGTGGAACAGCGCGGTGCCGCCCTCGCGGTAGTCCGCCCGGTCGGCCAGGCAGTACTCCCACCAGCGGTCGTCCCGGGAGACCGCGCCCGGGGTTCGCGCGGCCCAGCGCCGGTGCACGTCCGGGGCCAGCTTGCGGACGTCCTCGGGGCTGGCGAACCGCACCCCGCCCGGGTCCGGTGCGTCGGAGCGGAAGCTGGCCAGCCGCCGGTCGATCCGCACGGCGCGCCGCCGGCCGGCCTGGCCGTAGCCGAACCGCCCGTAGATGCCGCCCTCGCTCGCGGTCAGCACCGATACGGCGTAGCCCCGCTCGACGAACTCCCGGTGCTGTTCGACCAGCAGGCGCCGGACCACGCCGTGGCGGCGGTGCGTGGTGGCACAGGAAACCCAGGTCACGCCCTGGGTGGGCATCGGATCGGCGGCGGGCATCGTGAGGTCGAAGCTGAACGCGCCGGTGATCCCGACGATCGGGCCGCCGTCGGGCTCGCACGCCACCAGGAACCGGTCCGGCTCGAACAGCGGCCGGAAGTCGTCCAGGTCGGTGTCCGTGTAGTACAGGCCGAACGCCCGGCCGTCGGCGATGCCGATGGCGGGCAGGTCTTCGAGGACGGCGTGGCGGGTCTCGAGCTTCACGACTCGAATACTGGCCGCTGCCCCGAACGCCGTCGACCGGGTTTCCCCTCGGCGGCTCGGGCCCGCGACCCGGCGCTTCGGCTCGCCGAGCACCCGGCGCCGGCGGTGTATAGATGTGGGCGCACACCGGAAGACGCATCGGTCGGACGCACCGAGGGGGACCCACTGATGGAGCGCGCATTCGGGCTGAGCATCCCGCGCACGGTCGAGGAGGCCTGCGACCCGGGCCGGCTGGCCCTGATCGTCTACGACATGCAGGTCGGCGTGCTGAACCAGGTCGCCGACGCGGACCGTGTGACCGCCGCCGTGGTGGAGGTCGTCGAGGCCGCGCGCGCCGGTGGCTACCGGGTGATCTACCTGCGGCACATGGGAATCCCGAACGAGCTCTCCGGGTCCGCCCGGCTGCGCACCGCGATGACCTGGCAGCGCACCGACCGGGTGGCCGACGTGTCACCGTGGTTCCTGCGCGACTCCCCCGGGTTCGAGCTGACGCCCGAGCTGGAGCCGAGCCCCGCCGAGGCGATCTTCGACAAGATCACCATGTCCGCGTTCGTCGGCACCCCGCTGGACCTGGTGCTGCGGGACTGCGGGATCGACAGCTTCGCGATCGTCGGGGTCGCCACCGAGGTGGGCATCGAGCCGACCTGCCGGCACGCCGCCGACCTGAACTACCTGCCGATCATCGTCGAGGACGCCTGCGGCGCCGGACACCAGGAGGCCGCCGAGCGCTCCCTGGAGGGCCTGCGCTTCGCCGGCGACTCGCTGATCACCGACCGCGCCACGATCGTCCCGCTGCTGCGCAAGCGGGCCTAGGGCTGGTCACCTCAGGAAGGCTGGTCATTTGCTAGAGGCGCGGCTCGAGCCCCGATTTTTGTCAGGGGTCGCTGCCAGAATGTGGGCATGTCGAAGAGTTCGATCACTACCGAGGGCCAGGCCGTTAACGCGGCCTTGGCTCGGTTTCGGTTGGCGACCAGTTCCGCGTCCGATCAGGATCTGATCGACAAGTTGGTGTTCTTGACGTCGGTGGCCCGCCAGGCCGAGGACGAGGCGCTGCGCATCATCGCCCGGCTCGACAGCGATGGGACAGGATCCGCGGCGGCCGAACCGACATCGACATCGACAAGCAGGTGACGCTCTGCCGCACCCACCACAACGTCCTCCGCCATGGCCGCCCGTGACCCGGGGCACGGTCAGGCGCGGATCGTCATCCGGGACACCCGCTCGCCGGCCACCCGGAAGCTGAAGTGGCTGGGACCGTTGAACCCGCTGCCGCCGACCTGCGCGGTCACCACGGTCTCGCCGGCGTGCTCGGCGATCTGGTCGACCTTCAGGGTGACCTGCTTGCCGATGAACTCGGCGTCGCTCCAGCCCCTGATCCGCGCCGCGCCGACGAACTCGCGGCCCCAGTCGTCGACGAGGCCCTCCTCGGTGAACCCGGCCAGGAAGGCCTCGGTGTCGCCGGCGTTCGCGGCGTCGAGCAGTACCTGGACCGGCCCCGGAACCCTCTCCGACATCTGACCTCTCCTGTTCTCCCCGGCCCGCGCTGAGCGTCTTTGGGCCGGCCCTCAGCCTATCCGGGGTGCCCGGTGCGGCCACCCTCGCGCACCGCTGAGCGGGCCGGGGTGCGGCGGAGCAGGATGGGTCCATGGCAGAGATCCCCGAGGGCTACGAGAAACTCCTGATCCAGCCGAACATCGCGCACCTGGCCACCGTCCGGCCCGACGGCCAGCCCGCGGTCTCCCCGATGTGGTTCGCCTGGGACGGTGAGCTGCTGCGCTTCACCCACACCACGCGCCGGGTCAAGTTCCGCAACATCGAGAGCAATCCCTACGTGGCCGTCTCGGTGCTCGACCCGGCCCAGCCCTACCAGTACCTGCAGGTGCGGGGCCAGGTGGAGAGTGTGACGCCCGACCCGGCCGGCGAGTTCTTCGTCGAGCTGGCCAAGCGCTACGGCATGGAGAACCCGACACCGCCGGCGGACTCGCCGGACCGGGTGGTCATCGCGGTCCGGCCATTCGCCTACTCCAAGCAGTAGCGCGGGCAGTAGCCGAGCACGAGCCGCCCAGCCGCACGGCACGGCTCAGGCCGGGCGCCCGGCGAACTCGTCCAGGGCGGCGCGGGAACGCAGACGCATCGCGTCGCTGCCGGTGTGCCCGGCATCGTCGATGATGTGCAGCCGGGCGTCCGGCCAGGCGCGCGCGAGCTCCCAGGCGGTGTGCGCCGGGCCGCTGATGTCCAGCCGGCCGTGCACCAGCACCCCGGGGATGCCGGCCAACCGCCCGGCGCCGGCCAGCAGCGCACCCTCGGGCAGGAACGCGCCGCCCGCGAAGTAGTGCGCGCAGATCCGGGTGAAGGCCAGCGCGGCGTCCGGCGAGCGGTCGCTGTAGGCGTTCGGCCGGCCGTTCGGCTCCGCCCCGATCACGGCGTCCTCCCAGCTCATCCAGGCGTTGGCGGCCCGTTGGCGGACGTCGGGGTCGGGGTCGGCCATCAGGCGCCCGTAGGCGGCCAGCAGCTCGGGGGTGGCGGCGTCCGGGGCGACGGCGCGGAACCGGTCCCAGGCCTCCGGGAAGAACCGGCCGGCGCCCCGGTAGAGCCAGTCGATCTCGGAGCGCCGGGTGGTGGTCACGCTGGTGATCACGATCTCGGTGACCCGCTCCGGGTACCGCTGCGCGTAGGCCAGCAGCAGCGTGGAGCCCCAGGAGCCGCCGTAGAGCAGCCAGCGCTCGATGCCGAGGTACGCGCGCAGCCGCTCCATGTCGGCGATCAGGTGCTCGGTGGTGTTCACCGACAGGTCGGTCGCCGGGTCACTGGCGTGCGGCCGGCTGCGCCCGCAACCGCGCTGGTCGAACAGCACGGCCCGGTAGCGCGCGGGATCGAACGCCCGGCGCATGTTCGTGGAGCAGCCCGTACCGGGACCGCCGTGCACCATCACCGCGGGCTTGCCCTCCCGGTTGCCGCAGGTCTCCCAGTACACGTGGTTCCCGTCGCCGACGTCGAGCCAGCCGTGCTCGTACGGCTCGATGGGTGGGTACGGCGGCGTCATCTGTCTCCCCTCTGGCGGCCGGTGGGCGGGCCGCCGACTCAGCGGCTGGTCAGGGCGACCTCGAAGCTGTACCGCGAGGCTCGGTAGACGTGGTCGCCGTACTCCACGACCCCACCCTGGTCGTCGAAGGTAGTGCGCCGCACGGTGAGCACCGGCGCGCCCCTGGTCTCTTCCAGCAGCCGCGCCTCGGCGGTGGTCGCCCGGCGCGCCCCGATGCTCTGCTGGGCCGCCGCCAGCGTGACCCCGGCCGCCCGCAACAGCTCGTAGAGCCCGTGCCCGCGCAGCCGCTGCTCGGTCAGCTCGGCCTGGGCGAGCGGCCGCACGTAGTTGTGCATGATCGCCAACGGCTCGCCGCCCGCCCGGCGCAGCCGCCCCAGGGCCAGCACCTCGGTGCCCTCGGGGACCTCCAGCGCCTCGGCCACCGGCCCCGTCACGGCCAGCATCGCGTACGACAGGATCTCGGTGGTCGGTGCCTGGCCCGACTCCGACAGATCGTCGAACAGGCTGGTCAGGCCGACGTCGCGGCGCACCCTGGCGCGGGCCACGTGCGTCCCGACCCCGCGCCTGCGGACCAGCAGGCCCTTGTCGACGAGGTACTGGATGGCCTGGCGCATGGTCGGCCGGGACAGCCCCAGCTCCTCGGCCAGCGCGATCTCGTTGTCCATCCGCGCCCCCGGCGGCAGCTCGCCGGACTCGATGGCCCGCTCGAGCTGCGACGCCACCTGGAAGTACAGCGGCACGGGGCTGGCCCGGTCGATCACCAGCGTGGGGCGAACGACCATCGCCTCACTCCTCGTCAGGGCCAAGTTAGTCCTGACAACCTAACGATCGGACACCCGAATGTCACCGTGTTAGCCCGTGATGCGACGGAACCCAACTGACCGGCTCAACCGGTGCCGCGGACCGCCGCGATCCGCCCGGCGACCTCGGCCGGCGTCAGCGCAGTGGTATCCACGACCTCGGCGTCGGCGCGCAGCCAACCGAGCGCACCCCGGTACTCCGGCAGGTGGTCCAGGCGCCACCGGCGGTTGGACTCGGTGTCGCACTCGATCCGCCGGGTCAGCTCGGCCTGGTCCGCGTGTAGCAGGACGTGCCGCACCGGAATGCCGGCAGCGGCCAGCCCGGCGCGGATCTCGACCCAGTAGCGCCGGACGAGCACGGTCTGCGGGACGACGAGCGTGCCGCCGACGTACTCGAGGACCTGCCGGGCGGTCTCCACGACCAGGCCACGCCACGGCGGCCAGTGCTGGAAGTCGCCGAGCGCGGGCAGCCCGGGGATGCCGCGCAGCAGGTAACCGACCTGCTCGGCGTCGAACGGCCGGGCGGCGGGCAGCAGGCCGACCAGCTCGGTGGCCACCGCCGTCTTGCCGGCGCCGAAGGTCCCGTTCAGCCAGACGATCACGGTAGGCGTTCCCCTTTGCTGTATCGGCAACAAGCCGTGCGCTCCGGTGCCGAGATCGCCAACACTGGGCGGCCCGATCAACGACCGAGGGAGGACCCCCGACATGGCCGACGAGGCCCGCCACCGCCCCCACTCCGACCCCACCACCGACGCCCCCGCCCTGACCGGCGAGGCCGAGCGGTTCTGGGAACAGCGCTACCGCGACCAGGCCCCGCGCTGGAGTGGCCGGCCGAACCCCGTACTCGTCGACGTGGCCGGCCCCCTGCACCCGGGTCGGGCGCTGGACCTCGGCTGTGGGGAGGGCGGCGACGCACTCTGGCTCGCCGGCCGGGGCTGGCTGGTCACCGCGGTCGACATCGCCCAGTCCTCCGTCGACCGCGTCCGCGCGTGGGCCGAGCGCGACCGCCTCGCCGACCGCGTCCGCACCGAGCGGCACAACCTGGCGCACAGCCTGCCGACCGGCGAGTTCGACCTCGTCTCCGCGCAGTACCTGCACACCCCGTTCGAGCTGGACCGGGCACAGGTGCTCCGCGCGGCCGCCCACCTGCTGGTCCCCGGCGGCCTGCTGCTCGTCGTCGACCACGGCTCGGTCGCGCCCTGGTCGTGGCACCAGGACGCGCACTTCGCCACCCCGGCGGAGAAGTTCGCCGAGCTCGCGCTGGACCCCGACGGCTGGCACGCCGAGCGGCTCGACGCACCCCAACGCACGGCGACCGGCCCGGACGGGCAGACCGCGACCGTCACCGACCACGTGCTCGCGGTCAGGAGAAGCCTGGGTCAGGAGAAGCTGGGTCAGGAGAAGCGCAGCGGGTTGAACACGTCGGCGAGCACCACGAGCACGCTGTAGCCGATGAACACGATGCCGACGAAGTAGGCCACCGGCATCAGCTTGGCCAGGTCGACGGGCCCGGGGTCGGCGCGGCCCCGCCAGCGCGCCAGCCTGCGCCGGACCGACTCCCAGGCCGCCGCCATGATGTGGCCGCCGTCGAACGGCGGCAGCGGCAGCAGGTTGATCAGGAACATCGACACGTTCACGCCGGCCAGCAGGCTGAGGAACAGCACGAGCTTCGGCTTCAGCGGGCTGTCGGTGCCGAGGATCTCGCCGCCGAGGCGGGACACCCCGACCACGCTGACCGGCGAGTCCAGCCCCCGCTCGCGGTGCAGGAACGCCTGGCCGAACAGCTCGGGCACCCGGCCGGGCAGAGCCGCCAGCGACTCCCCGGTGCGGGACACGTACCGGCCGATCTCCCCGGCCACGAAGCCGACGCCCTGGCGCTGGTAGTCGGCGGTCGGCGCGAACCCGAGGAACGCGCCCTGCTCGGTACCGGGGTCGCCGTCCAGCCGGGGCAGCGTGGTCTGCACGGGGCTGATGGTCAGGGTGACCTCGCTGCCGCCCCGCTCGACGACCAGCGGCACCGTGCCACCCACGGTGCGCACGGACCGGCGGAACGTCTCCCAGTGGTCGTAGGGGACCCCGCCGAGGCTGAGAATCGTGTCCCCGGGGCGCAGGCCGGCCGCCGCGGCGGGGCTGGCCGGTGCGCCCGGCGGGCACTCGCTGGCGGCCGGCTGGCCGCCGACCGGGGCCGGCAGCATGCACTGCGCCACCCAGGCGACGGTCATGGTGCCGGGGGTGCCGATGGCCATCAGGGAGAGGCCGAGCAGCACGATCGCCAGGATCAGGTTCATCACCGGGCCGGCCGCCATCACGACGATCCGCTTCCACGGCGCGCGGGTGTAGAACTGCCGGGTCTCGTCGCCGGGCTCCCACTGCAGCTCCGACTCGGCCCTGGCGCTCTCGATCAGCCCCTGGAACGGCCCGCTCTTGCGGCTGCGCCCGTACCGCTCGCCCGGCTTCGGCGGCAGCATGCCGACCATCCGCACGTAGCCGCCGATCGGGATGGCCTTGAACCCGAACTCGGTCTCCCCGACCTGCCGGGAGAACAGGGTGCGCCCCCAGCCGACCATGAACTCCGGCACCCGGATCCCGAACCACTTCGCGGTGGAGAAGTGGCCGAGCTCGTGCCACGCCACGGTGAACGCGATGCCGAGTGCGAACAACACGATGCCGAGGACGAAGAGCATGACGTCGAAGAGTACGGCTAGCCGGCCAGCCGCTCACCGCGCACCTACCGAGCTCCCCGCTCCCCCTCGGCCGCACCTCGTTCGACTTGTCGTGGCTATTAGGCACGACAGGTGCCACTTGTCGTGCCCATTTCCCGCGACAAGTCGAACAGGGAGACCGGGGGCGCGCCGCGACGGTCGGTCAGCTGGCGGCGCGTTCGGGCGGGGTCATGGCCCAGCGGATGCCGGCGACGAGCCCGTGGCCGGCGAGGCGGACCGCGGTGTGCTCGGCCACCGGCAGGTAGGGCAGCCGCAGTGGCCAGCGCGCCCACCCGGGCAGGCTCGCCACGGCCGTGGCGGCGAGCACCGCGTACGGCGGCCGGGCCAGCAGCGGCAGCGGCGGGTGGATCAGCAGGAACCGGGCCGCCTCGCGCGCCTCGGAGGTGCCGGCCAGCTCGGCGCGGTAGTCGGCGAGCTGGGCGTCGAGCTCGGCGCGGGTGGTCGGCGGGTCGGGCACACCGAGCGCGGTGGCGACCCGGGCGGCGTCGGCCACGTAGCCGTCGCACCCGGCGTCGTCCAGCGGGCGCGCGCCGTAGCGCTGGTGGCAGCGCAGGAAGCTGTCCACCTCGGCGACGTGCACCCAGCGGACCAGGTGCGGGTCGCTGGCGCGGTAGGCCCGCCCGTCGGCGGCGATGCCGCTCACCCGCCGGTGCACCCCGCGCACCCGCGCGACGATCCGCTCGGCGTCCTCGGTGGTGCCGAACGTCGTCGTCGCCAGGAACAGGCTGGTGCGCTGCAGGCGGCCCCACGGGTCGCTCCGGTACCCGGAGTGCGCGGCCACCGCCGCCATCGCCAGCGGGTGCAGCGACTGCAGCAGCAGCGCGCGCAGCCCACCGACGAACATCGACGCGTCGGAGTGCACCCGGCGGATCGGCCGCTCCGGGTCGAACCAGCGCGGGCCGGGGGTGAGGTGGATCCGGTTCCGGTCGTCCGCGCCACTCGGACCGGCCACCCGGGAGAACAGCCCCGCACCGGCCCGCCGGCGCGCCTCGGCCAGGCCGGGCACCTCGATCTGCCACACCATGTCCCCATGATGGTCCCGCCGGGCAGCCCCCGGTAGGTCCACGGGCGGCCGCCGGTCGGCGGGCCCGCGAGCACGACCGGCCCGACCGGCGGTTCAGGCGGGTCAGGCCTCGGCGAGGGTGTTCCAGAACATCAGCTCGTAGGACTGGAACAGCCGCGCGTAGCGCCGGACCCGGCGCAGGTCGACGGCGCCGGCGTCCAGGCCGGCCTGGATCGCGGCCACCGCGGCGTCGTCGGGCAGCGGCTCGGCGAAGAACTCGAAGAACGACCTGGCGTCCGCCCCGAAGCCGTAGTGCTCGCGCATGCCACCCGCTATGTCGGAGCAGTACCGGCCCCAGGCGGCGAAGTTGGCCGTGATCGCCACGGCGACCTCCGCCGGCGCCGCGTTCAGCGCCAACCAGGCGAAGTAGCCGGGGTAGGCCTGGCAGCCGGCGAGCGGTTCGTAGTCGCGCAGCTCGTCCGGCGTCAGCCCGGCCTGCTCGGCGAGCGGACCGAGCGTGGCCAGTGCCTGCTGCTCACCGGCCGCGAGGCCGCCGAAGTAGCTCCGGGCGGCGGGTTCCTCGGACCGGGCGGCCAGGGTGTGCAGGCTGCGCCAGTCGCTGGGCACGATCAGCAGCTCCTCGGCCGCGATCACCCGGAACACCGACCGGGGCGCGGCTCCGGTGGCGATCAGGGGCGCCAGCCGGTTCTCGTCGTCCCTGGGTGCCAGCTCGGCCTGTACGGCCGCCAGAAGTTCCCGCCCGTCGCCACTCACAACCGGCCATCCTGCCCAGTGGCACGTCGGGCACCAAGGGCATTCGGCCGGTTCCCCGCGTCTCCACCCGGCCGGGTAACCCGGTGGGCCGGGGGCGGCGGCCAGGTCCGCGCTGGTCGGACGGGTCCCCCACCGGGCAGCGGGGGTGTGCCCTACCTCGATCCCGGGGGCGCGCTCGTCCGGCTCTGGGGATCACACCATCGTTCCGATCTTGCCGAGCGAGCAGTGTGACCAGTGCGCCAGCCGGCACGAGGCCAGCGCCACCGCTCAAGGAGGGGCCATGACCACCACATTCAACACGGGCCGCCCGGCCACCGAGGTGGCCGCCACCACCGCCGCTGAGCAGCCGGTGCTCGTCTGGAAGTTCGGCGGCACCTCGGTCGCCGACCACAACCGGCTGCGCGCAGTCGCCGAGCGCATGGTCGCCGCGCAGCGCGCCGGGCACCGGGTCGTCGCGGTGCTGTCCGCGATGGGCAAGTCCACCGACGAGCTGAGCCGGATGGCCTACCAGATGTCCGCCCGGCCACCGATGCGTGAGCTGGACGCCCTGCTCTCGGTCGGCGAGTCGGTCTCCTGCTCGCTGGCCGCGATGGCGGTGCACGAGCTCGGCTCGCGGGCGATGTCCTTCACCGGCGGGCAGGCCGGCATCCTCACCGACGGCACGCACGGCAACGCCCGGCTGCGCGACGTCCGCCCCGACCGGATCACCGCCGCGCTGAACGACGGTGCGATCGCGCTGGTCACCGGCTTTCAGGGGGTCTCGCCGGACGGCGCGGTGACCACGCTGGGCCGGGGTGGCTCGGACGCCTCGGCGGTCGCGGTCGCCGCCGCGCTGGGGGTGTCGGAGTGCGAGATCTTCACCGACGTGCCCGCGGTGTTCACCGCCGACCCGAGGGTCGTGCCGGGCGCCAAGCGGATCCACGAGCTGCGCCACGAGGAGATGCTGGAGATGGCCGAGGCGGGCGCCGGCGTGCTGCAGCCGCGCTCGGTCGAGCTGGCCGCCGCGCAGGGCGTGGACATCCACCTGCGGTCCAGCTTCAGCACCGAGCCGGGCACCTGGATCCGGCGCGGCGGGTCCGCGTACGAGGACGCCGAGGTGGCCGGCGTGGCCCACCGCCGCGAGGAGCCGGTGTACGCGGCCAAGGGCGTCTCCGCGGCCGAGGTCACGCTGGCGCTGGCCGAGCGGGGAGCGGCGATCGGCGCGATCCTGCCGACCGGGACCGACAGCGCGGACGAGCTGCGGTTCAGCGCACCCGGCGTGGACCCCGCGGAGGTGGCGGCCGCGCTGGACGGCCTGGACACGCAGCTGAGCACCCACCTCGAGCTGGGCACGGTGAGCGTGGTCAGCCTGGGCATCGCCCGCAAGCCGGCGCTGGTGGCCCGCGCCCTGCGCACACTGGCCGACGCCGGCATCGAGCCCGAGTTCGTCACCACCACGACCGGCCGGGTCACCGTGCACCTGCCCAGCGCGCTGGTCGACGAGGCCGTGCGGCTGCTGCACGCCGAGTTCGTGCCGGCCGGGGCCGGCGCGGGCAACCGCGACTCCCGAGGCACAGCGGATCACACCGTGGCCACCGTGACCGACCTGTACCAGGCCCCGAAGGGCGCCGCCTGACTGCGCCCCCGCCGAGGGCGCCTCCGGCCGCCGGACTCCTGTTCCCATCCCAGGTGTCCGGCGGCCAATTGGGCGTTGACCTGTGCGGACCTCAATGTCAACCTCGTGCACTGAGGATTACCGGGCGAAACCCTCAGGTGCTCGCTGCTGCCCAGGAGGCAACGTGACCGCGACTCGGCCGGCCATCCCCGCGCCGTCGTTGGACCAGCTCGTCCTAGTCGCCGAGGGCGAGGCGCAGGGTTGGCGGACCCGCCGGGGCGAGCGGCTGGACCACGTGTTCGAGGAGCGCTGCGACTGGATCCGCCAGTACGGCCGGGCCGGGCACCTCGCGGTGGACTCCGACGAGCTGGCGATGACCTACGACGAGCTGGACTCGCGGGCCAACCAGCTCGCCCGCTACCTGCGGCTGCGCGGCGCCAAGCCGGGTGACCGGATCGCCCTGCTGTTCGACCGGCCCGCCTACTCCTACCTGGCCATGCTCGCCGTGCTGAAGATCAGCGCCGCGTACGTGCCGCTGGACGTCGGCTTCCCCACCGACCGGATGGCCTACATCGTGGAGGACGCCGGCGCCGAGCTGCTGGTGTCCATGTCGCACGTGCGGGAGAAGCTCGAGGGCTTCGACGAGATCACCGCCGGCGGCGCCGAGACGATCTTCATCGACCACGCGATGGAGCTGATCGCCGAGATGGACTCGCGGCGGCTGATCGACTCCGAGCGCGGCCGGACGGTCGACCAGCTCGCCTACATCATCTACACGTCCGGCTCCACGGGCCGGCCCAAGGGCGTGGCGATCGACCACCCGAGCATCTGCAACTTCGTCCGGGTGGCCGCCGAGGTGTACGGCATCCGGGCCCGCGACCGCGTCTACCAGGGCCTGACCATCGCGTTCGATTTCTCCGTCGAGGAGATCTGGGTGCCCTGGGCCTCCGGCGCCACCCTGGTACCCAAACCGCCCGGCGGCAGCCTGCTCGGCCAGGACCTGCACGACTTCCTGACCAGCCGCCGGGTCACCGCGATGTGCTGCGTGCCCACGCTGCTCGCCACCGTCGAGGACGACCTGCCGGACCTGCGGTTCCTGCTGGTCTCGGGTGAGGCCTGCCCGCAGGACCTGATCGCCCGCTGGCACCGCCCCGGCCGGCGCTTCCTCAACGTGTACGGGCCCACCGAGGCCACCGTGACCGCCACCTGGACCGAGGTGCACCCGGACAAGCCGGTCACCATCGGCGTGCCGCTGCCCACCTACGCCACCGTCATCCTGGACACCGAGGACCCGCACCGCGCCCTGCCGCACGGCGAGACGGGCGAGATCGGTATCGCCGGCATCGGCCTGGCCTGCGGTTACCTCAACCGCGACGACCTGACCAGCAAGGCGTTCATCGACGACTTCCTCGG
This sequence comes from Pseudonocardia sp., assembly GCA_036272155.1. Lineage (GTDB taxonomy): Bacteria > Actinomycetota > Actinomycetes > Mycobacteriales > Pseudonocardiaceae > Pseudonocardia. Next base: position 5,236 of record DATAZG010000129.1, on the reverse strand, counting down.
CATCCCGGCCAACCCGTCCGGGCGGATCTACCGCACCGGCGACCTGGGCCGGGTGAACAGCGACATGGAGATCGAGTACCAGGGCCGGATCGACCTGCAGGTCAAGATCCGCGGCTACCGGATCGAGCTGACCGAGATCGAGTCGGTGCTGCTGCAGGTGCCGGGCATCGCCGCCGCGGTGGTCGACACGTACAGCCCGAACCCGGAGACGACCGAGCTGGTCGGGTACTACAGCCTGCGCGCGGACACCGCATCGGTGGACCAGGAGGCGATCTACGCGCTGCTGCGCGAGCGGCTGCCGAAGTACATGGTGCCGGCGTACCTGGAGCACCTCGACGCCATCCCGATGACGCCGCAGGACAAGGCCGACCGGAAGAACCTGCCGCCGCCGGGCCAGCGCACCACCCGCGCCCCGCAGGGCAAGCACGTGGCCGCCGCGACCGACACCCAGCGCGCGCTGGCCGCCGCGATGGCCAAGATCCTGGGCGTCGACCAGATCTCGGTGGACAGCCACTTCTTCGACGAGCTGGGCGCCAGCTCACTGCTGATGGCGCAGTTCTCCGCGCTGGTCCGCAAGGAGACCGCGCTGCCGAAGCTGTCCATGCGCGACATCTACCTCAACCCGACGGTCCGCCAGCTGGCCGCCGCCCTCGGCGACGTCGCCGCCCCGACCGCCGGCGGCGCGCCGAGCAGGCCCTCGGCGCCGATCGAGGTGGTCGCCAAGCCGATCGTCCGCGCCAGCACCGCCGCCTACCTGCTCTGCGGCGTACTGCAGCTGCTGTTCGTACTGGCCACCGCCTACCTGAGCGGCCTGGCGCTGAAGATCGGCCTGGACTGGACGCTGGCCGGCGTCGGCCTGCCGCACATCGCCGGCCGGGCCGCCGTGTTCTGCACCGCCACCCTGCTGGGGCTGGTGACGGTGCCGATCCTGGTCAAGTGGCTGCTGATCGACGACTGGAAGCCGGGCGAGATCCGACTGTGGAGCGCCGGTTACCTGCGGTTCTGGCTGGTCAAGTCCCTGATCCGGGCCAACCCGATGGTGCTGTTCGCCGGTTCGCCGGTCTACAACTGGTACCTGCGCGCGCTGGGCGCCAAGATCGGCCGCGAGGTCACGATCCTGTCCACGACCGTGCCGGTGGCCACCGACCTGATCACCATCGGGGACGGCTCGGTGATCCGCAAGGAGAGCTCGTTCACCGGATACCGCGCGGTCAACGGCGTACTCCAGGTCGGCCCCGTGACCCTCGGCCGCTACACCCACGTCGGCGAGAAGTCCGTGCTCGACATCGCCACGTCGATGGGCGACGGCGCCCAGCTCGGCCACTCCTCCACCCTGCAGGCCGGCCAGTCGGTGCCGGCGGGGCAGAGCTGGCACGGCTGCCCGGCCGAGCAGACCCAGGTCGACTACCGCACCGTCGCGCCGGCCAGGAAGAGCCCCCGGCGCAAGCTCGTCTACGGCCTGCTGCAGCTGGTCGGGGTGCTGGTCACGGCCCCGGTGGTGTTCACCGCCGTCGTCCTGGTGCTCAAGTACGTGCCGGTGGTGGTCGAGCTCATGCGCGCCGGCTCCCCGCTGCCGACCACCGGGCGGTTCTACGCCGTGCTGGCCGTGCTGGCCGCCGTCGTGTTCTTCGGCGCGCTGCTGCTGCGGCTGCTCAGCATGGTCACGCTGCCCCGGCTGCTGAACGTCTTCCTCACCCCGGGCAAGGTCTATCCGCTCTACGGGTTCGCCTACATCACCCTCGGCGCGATCACCCGGATGACGAACTCGAAGTTCTTCATGCTGCTGTTCGGGGACAGCTCCTACATCGTCGGCTACGTCCGCGCGCTGGGCTACCGGGTCACGCCGGTGGAGCAGACCGGCTCCAACCTCGGCACCGAGATGCGCCACGACTCGCCGTTCCTGACCAGGATCGGCACCGGCACGATGATCTCCGACGGCCTCTCGGTGATGAACACCGACTACTCGAACACCTCGTTCCGGGTCTCCCAGGTCACCGTCGGCGCGCGCAACTTCCTCGGCAACAACATCGCCTACCCGTCCGGTGCCCGGCTCGGCGAGAACGTCCTGCTGGCCACGAAGGTGATGGTGCCGATCGACGGGCCGATCCGGGAGAACATCGGTCTGCTCGGGTCGCCGCCGTTCGAGATCCCCCGGGGCAACCCGAGGGAGAGCGCCGAGCTGGCCTTCCTCAGCGACCCGGCGCGGGTGCGCAAGCTGCTGGCCGCGAAGAACCGGAGCAACGCGGCGAGAATCTGCGTGGTGCTGCTCATCCGGTTCGCGCAGTTCCTGGCCAACCTGGTGGTCGGCGCGGTCACGCTGCACTTCTACCCGACGCAGGGCGCGCTGGCGATCTGGGTCGCGCTGCTGGTCGCGCTGGTGTTCAACAGCATCTACGCCGGTGTCATCGAGCGCGCGGTGCGCGGCTTCCGACCGTTGACGCCGCGCAGCTGCTCGATCTACGACCGGTACTTCTGGGGCCACGAGCTGCTCTGGAAGGTCTACACCAAGCCCCGGTTCACCGGCACCCCGTTCAACCCGGTGCTGTGGCGGCTGGCCGGCGTGCGGATGGGCCGGCGGGTGTTCGACGACGGGGCGGCGATCCCGGAGAAGAGCCTCACCACGATCGGCGACGACACCGTGCTCAATGCCGGCTGCGTGCTGCAGGGTCACTCGCTCGAGGACGGCCTGTTCAAGTCCGGCTACACCTCGGTCGGCGCCGGCTGCACCATCGGCACCAACGCGTTCGTGCACTACGGCGTCACGATGGGCGACGGCGCCGTGCTCGACTCCGACGCGTTCCTGATGAAGGGCACCGAGGTCGGCGCGCACGAGTGGTGGCAGGGCAACCCCGCCGACCAGGCGCCCGAGCCCGCCTCCCCCGTCCTCGCCGCCAGGGCCGCCCCGGTGCAGGCGCAGCCTCTGGTCCGGCAGGCCGTCACGGTGGCGTCCGCCGGTGCCGCGGCCTCCGCATCCGCCTCGGCCGGCGCCGGCCGGGGCCGGGTGCTCGGCGTCGACCTGGCCCGGGGCCTCGCGCTGTTCGGCATGATGGCGGTGCACATCTTCCCGCCGCTCGACGACACCGGCGCGCCGACACTGGCGACCTGGGTGGCCAGCGGCCGGTCCGCCGCGACCTTCGTGCTGCTCGCGGGGGTGGCGCTGACCTTCCTGAGCGGCGGCCGGGAGCCGCTGCACGGCCGGGCCAGGCTGGCGGCATCGACCGGCATCGCGGTCCGCGCGGTGCTGATCGGGCTGGTCGGGCTGGCCCTCGGCTACACCAACCAGGCCGAGGTGATCCTGCCGTTCTACGCGGTGCTGTTCCTGCTCGCGCTGCCGCTGCTGGGCCTGCGCGGCTGGGGGCTCGGCCTGCTGGCCGCCGCGCTGCTGGTGGTGTCACCCGCCGCGCTCGTGCTGACCTTCGGCGCCGGGCTGCCGGTGCTCGCCACCACGAACCCGACCTTTGCCACCCTGGCCCAGGACCCGCTCGGGCTGCTGTCGGAGATCTTCGTGACCGGCCCGTACCCGGCGATCACGTACCTGGTGTACCTGCTGGTCGGGCTGGCCATCGGGCGGTCGGACCTGACCTCGGTCCGGGTGGCGCAGTGGCTGACCGGCGGTGGCGTCGCGCTCGCCGCCGTGGCGTGGTCCGCCTCCGCCATCCTGCTGACCCGGTTCGGGGGCGCCGAGGCGCTGCGCGGGGCGACCGGTACCGAGACCGACCCGGCCAAGCTGCTCGACGTGCTGAACTGGCACCCGGTGCCGCCCGCCGCGCCCAACCTCTGGTGGCTGGCGCTGCGTGCGCCGCACTCGAACGCGACCCTGGACGTGGCGCAGACGCTCGGCTCGGCCATGGCGGTGCTCGGCTTGATGCTGCTGCTGGCCCGCCTCCCGATGGTCGCGCGGCTGCTGCGGCCACTGGCGGCGGCCGGCGGCATGACGCTCACCTTCTACGCCGCGCACCTGGTCGTGCTGGCCACCGGCGTGCTGGCGGACCACCCGACGGTGCTCTTCTTCGAGATGGTCGCCTGCTCACTGGTGTTCGGCATGTTCCTCTGGCTGACGTTGGGCCGGGGCCCGCTGGAGTGGCTGGTCGGCGCCGTCTCGGCCGCGGCCCGGCGGGCGGTAGCCGGCAAGCTCGCCGCCGGCGACCCGACCGGCCTCGGCGCCGAGCTGCCACACCGCCGCCAGCTCGCCCCGCCGCCGGTGGCCAGGGCGGACGCGTACCGGATGGCACCCGGCCAGCCGCCGTGGCGCCAGCCGCCGCCCCGGTTCGCGCTACCCCCCGGCCAGCCGCCGACCGGCTACCCGCCTCGGCCCGGCCGGCCCGATCACGCCGCCGCGCCCGGCCGCTACCCCGCCGGCCCCCCTCCCGGGGCGCCCACCCCGCCCGGCGGATTCGGTGCGCCCGGCCGGTCGGGCGCGCCGCCGAACCGGTTCTACCCGATACCCGGCCAGAACCAGACCCGCGCACCGGCCGGCCAGCCTGGAGCCGCGCGCCCCAGCCCACCACCCCGCCCCCCGGCCCAGCAGCCGCCCGGGGCCCAACCGCCCGGAGGCCAGCGTCCCGCGCAGCCGCCCCCGGGTCAGCCGCCGCGGCCCCAGCCGGCGCCGGGCCAGCCCCCCTCGGACGGCCAGGACGTGCCGGCCCTGCTGACCCGTATCGAGGAGCTGGAACAGAAGCTCCGCGCGATCGAGGAACGCAAGCGCGACGAGTGACGTGGTGTGCGGCGCCCCGCCGTGACCGACAACAGAACGGCCCGGCCACCTGGGGTGGCCGGGCCGTTCGAGCGGTAGGACGAGCCGGGGTCAGGCGGCCTTGGCCGGTGCCTCGGCGGTGCAGGTCAGGATGGCTTCGACCAGGATGTCGAGCGCCACGTCGAGCACCTCGGCGGTGACGTTGAGCGGCGGCAGCATCCGCACGACGCGGTCGGCGCGCCCACCGAGCTCGACGATCAGGCCGTGCCGCAGCGCGTGGGCCTGCACCTCCTCGGCGACCTCCGTGACGGAGCGCCCGTCGGTCGGCGGCGCCAGCTCGATGCCCCACATCAGGCCCCGGCCCCGGACGTCGACCACCGCGGGGTTGTCGGCCAAGGCGGCCAGCCGGGACTCGACCTGGGCGCCCCGGGCGCGGACGTTGCCCAGGATGTTGTCGCGGTGCATCAGCTCGACGGCCTTGGTGCCGGCGGCGAAGGCGAGCTGGTTGCCGCGGAAGGTGCCGGTGTGCGCGCCGGGCGCCCA
>DATAZG010000128.1:0-38281 GCA_036272155.1 Pseudonocardia sp. | reverse complement strand
GACAAAACCCCCAACTGGTGCCAGGTGCACCACATCATTCACTGGATTCACGGCGGACGAACCGATATCAACAACCTGGTGATGCTCTGCCGCGCCCACCACAACGTCGTCCACGACTCCGACTGGTCAGTGCGAATACGCAACGGCCAACCAGAATTCATTCCACCAAAATGGTACGACCACCACCAAACACCACGCTACAACGCCCGCACACTCGTTTTGACGAGCCAGTGAGCCATTGCCACCTGACGTACGGTAGGCGGCGGGTGCGTGGTGTGGCGAGACCGCCGCCATCAACACCGACGCCATCAACCTCGCCGCATCACCGGTCAGGCGTGCTGCACGTCTCCGGCCGGCTGGTAGTACGCGAAGATGACGCCGCCTGGGGTGATCTGCGAGTTGACCAGCCTCAGGGCCGCCGCGCGGGCGCCGTCCCTGAACAGCTTCTTGCCCGAGCCCACGTGCAACGGGAAGTAGACGAGGCGGTACTCGTCGATGAGATCGTGCTCGATCAGGGTCTGGGCCAGTCCGCCGCTGCCGTGCACCTGCAGTTCGCCGCCCGGCAGTTCCTTCAGCTTGGCGACCTCGGCCGCGACGTCCCCGCCCAGCAGCGAGGAGTTGTCCCAGTCCACGGACGACAGCGTGGTGGACGCCACGTACTTCGGCAGCGAATTGAGCTGGTCCGCGATGGGGTGGTCGGTCACGGTCGGCCAGAATCCGCTGAAGTTGTCGTAGGTCCTCCGGCCCAGCAGGAACGCGCTGGCCTGGCCGAACCAGCCGGCCACGGTGGCTCCGGACTCCGGGGCGCGGTAACGAGCCTGCCAGCCGCCGTGCTCGAACCCGCCCTCACGGTCCTCGTCCTGGCCTGCGGGGGCCTGACAGACACCGTCGAGGGTCAGGAACTGGTGCAGGGTCAGCCTCATTTGTCGTCTCCTGTCGTCTTGTGGGCCGGGACCCGGTCGCGGCCGGCGTGGAGCCGGTCGGAAACCGACGACCGGTCGAGGGCCGGCAGCTCGTAGAGGTTCGCGGGTGCCATATCGGTACAGACCCAACGGGCATCGCGAACTCATCGGTGGCCACCGGTGACGGCGCGCCCGGCCTAGCGCGAGGGCGGGAGGTTGGCGCACAGGTGGTAGGTGTCCCGTCGGCGCTGCTCGAGGACGGGACTGCCCGCCGGCTCGGCCAGCCCTATCCGGGCCGCGCGGGAATCACTGGCCCGGGCCTGGACGAACGTCACGACCGCTGCTCCTAGCAGCTGTTCTGGCTGCGTGGGTGCCGCGGCGACGGCGTGACCCATGCGGCCGACGAGGTCCTCTCGTCGGCACCCCACTGAACAACCCGCGGCCGCATCACAGCCACACCCCGGCGGAACCGAAGTCAAGCTTTAGCGGGTGGGCACCGGGGGTGGCGCCGGGGCGTTCGGGTCGGCCGGCCGGTAGGCGTCGGCGTAGCGCACGTGCGCGGACCGCAGCTGCGCGCCGAGCCAGTCGTTCCAGACCTGCTGGTTGCGCTCGTCGAGCAGTTGGGCGCGCAGCTGGTCCCGCACCTGGTCCAGGGTCAGCGGCACCGCCGGGGTCACCTCGAGCACCTGGCCGACGTTCCAGCCGTACTGGCTGTGCACGGGGCCGAACACCGTGTTGGGCTGGGTGCCGAACGCGGCGTCGCCGTACTGCTGGTCCAGCTGGTCCCTGGTGACCTGGCCGAGGTCGCCGCCCTTGGCCTTGGTGCTGTCGTCCTGTGAGGACTGCGCGGCCAGCGCGGCGAAGTCGGCCCCTGCGGCGAGCTGGGACCGGATCTGGTTGGCCTGGTCCTGCTGCGCCACCACGATGTTGCGGAGGTGGCGCTTCTCCGGGATCGCCATCTGGGCGTGGCGCTGCTGGTAGGCCTGCGCCACGTCCTGGTCCGTCGGCGTGGGCACCCCGGCGGTGACCTGCTTGAACAGCTCGGAGTCGGCCAGCTGGCGCTTGATCTCTTCGACCACGTCCCGCTCGGTGACGCCGACCGAGGCCAGCCGCTGCACGAAGGCGTCCCGGCCTTGCGGGAAGGCGCGCTCGACGACGGTGGTCAGCTGGTCGTTCGCGGTCTTGTCCGCGATCACGATGCCCTTCGCGGTGGCCGCGTCGTCGAGCACGTCGCTCACCGCGATGGCCTTGGCGGTGTCGCGGCGGAAGCGATCCATGGCGGCCGGGTCCTTGGGCGGGGTGACGCCGTAGAGCGCGCCGAGCAGGGTCACCCGCTGGGCCAGCTGCTGCTCCGTGACGAGCGTGCCGCCGACGCGGAACGCCGAGCCGTCGGGCACCGAGAGCATCCGGTCCAGGGTCACCGCCGTGGTCGAGCCGACCACCAGCAGGGCCAGCAGGGCCACCGCGACCACCCGCGCCGGCCGCCCCGCCGGGACGAGTGGCTGCCGCCGGACCCAGTCGAGCACCAGCCGCACTGCTCGTGCCATCACGCGTTCACCTCCACGGCGGCCGACGGTCGGCGCGCCTGCGCACTCGGCGAGTCCCCGGTGCGCTCCCGATCGGCGCGCCCGGGCGGGGCGAGCCACCCGACCAGCCGGGCGGCCAGGTAGGACAGCAGCACGGCGCCGGCCAGTACCAGGCCGAACTCGCGCACCAACCACAGCTTCGACGCCACCAGTACCAGGTACCCGAGCACCGAGGTGACGCAGGCGTACACCACACCGCGGTGCAGCCAGCCGTGCGCCCGCCTGCGGGCCTCGGAGAGCAGCACCACGAACTCGCAGCCAGTCACGGTAACGAGTGAGCCCAGCGCCAGTGTCAGCGGGCTCAGTGGTACGCCCAGCAGCCACAGCGCGGCCAACCCCCACCCGGTGGCCGCCGCGGCCGCCAGCACCGCACGCACCGCGTCACCCCGCCGGCGCAGCCCGAGCGCCAGCACCAGCCCGGCCGCCAGGATGCCGGCCAGGTTCGCCGGGTAGCGGTCGTCCAGGAGCAGCTGGTAGCCGCGCGCCGCCGCGACCGGCAGGCCGACCACGTCGGTCCGGTAGCCGGGTGGCGGCGGCGGCAGGTCGGCCCGGACGTCGGCCAGCATGCGCAGCTGGGCGCCGAGGTCCTGCAGCCGCACGCCGTAGACCAGCACGGCGACCTGGTGGTCCGGGCGCACCACCGACGCGCTGAGATACGGCGGCAGCAGCTCCAGCGCGGCCCTGATCTGCTCCGGAGTGGGCGCCGGGCCGAGGAACCCGAGCAGGCCGGGCACGCTCACCACCGGCCGCAGCTCGTCGCCGTGCCGGTCGGTCAGGGTAGCCTGCGCCGCGCGCGCCCAGGCCAGCGCCGCGGGGCTGACCACGTCGGGGCCGGTCAGCTCGATGCCGATCTCGCCGGAGGCGCCGAGCACGGCCTCCACCGAGCGGGCGTCCGCCAGCGCGGGCAGCCCGTTCGCCAGGTCCACCGGGTTGGCCTGCACGCTCAGCCGGGGCAGCACCGCCCAGCCCAGCACGGCGACCCCCGCCGCCACGACCAGCACCCCGACCCGCACCACCGGACTCCGCGAGAGGCCCGCACCGGGCGCCACGGAAGGCTCCGCGGGCACCGGGTCCCCCGCCGCCGACGCCGAGACCGACTCCGACCCAACCACTCCCGGCCCAGCCGCGTCCGGCCCAGCCGCGTCCGGCCCAGCCACTCCCGACCCAGCCGCGTCCGACCCAACCGCATCCGACCCAACCGCCGACGGCCGGCCGATCCCGATCAGCACCGCCGCCCCGATGGTCAGCACAATGCCCGCCGCCAGTGCAAACCCGAGATCCCGGACAAACGGCAACGGGGAGAGCGCCAGCGCGAGAAAGGCCACCGCGCTGCCCCCGGACATCACCAGCACCCGGCGGCGGTTGGGCACGGTGGCCAGGTACAGCGGGAACGAGCTGCCGATGCCCAGCAGCAGCGGGAGCAGCAGCACGGCGGCGAAGGACAGCGGGTACCCCGCCCAGCCGAACAGCGCCAGCGTGGCCGCGCTACCCAGCACCGACGCCAGCAGCGGCCGCAGCCGGTCCGCCAACCAGCGCCGCCGGGAGGACCGCCAGGAGACCGACCCCGGCGAGGGCACCAGGAGGAACCGTAGCAGCACCACAACCGCCACCAGCCCGCCGAGCAGCGGCCCCTCGGCGCGGACCTCCTCGGTCAGCTGCGCGGTGACCGCCGGCACCCCGCTGACGGTCACGGAGGTGGTTTCGAGGCCGGCGCCCGCCACGGTGGAACGGATGGCGGTGACGAGGCGGCCGGTGCCGGCCTGGTCCAGGTCCTGGCGGGGGCGGACCAGCACGGCCACCGCGTCCGGGGCCGGCACGATGAACCGCCACTCCGGCTTGGCCTGCCCGTCCGCCCCGAAGATCACGTTCTCGCCGAACCGGGGGTTGCTCAGGGTGGGCAGCCCGACCGGCAGCCCGCGCACGATCAGCGAGGCGTAGCGCAGGTCGAACTGGGCGACGGCAGCGTCCCCCGCGGCCGCCACCTCGGCGGCGGGCTTACCGGCCTGCCGCGCGCCCTGCTCGGCCATCGCGCGCAGCCCGTCGCGGCGCCCGGCGATCTGCGCCAGGAAGTTCTGCGCCGCGCCGGCCAGCTGGTTGAGCACCGTGGCCGGCCCGTACACCGTCGCCACGTCGGGCAGCTTGGCCAGCTCACCCTCGGTCTTGAGCAGCCCCATCAGCTGGTCCCGCTCGGTGACGAACTGGTGGGCCGTCGGCCAGCGCAGCAGCACGATCACCGGGTCGCCACCGAAGTCGCGGGCCTTCTGCTCGAGCGCGGTGAGCGTCGGGTCGCCGGCCGGCAGGAACGACTCGGTTCCGGTGTCCACCCGGACCCGCGCCAGGCCGCCGACGAGGCCGACCCCGAGCAGCACGGCCAGCGCCGCCACGGCCAGGCCCCGGCGGGTGGGCCGGCGCGCGGGCAGGCGAACGGCCGGCAACCTCATCCGCCGTCCCGCTCCACCCTCGGGAAGCTACCGGTGAACGGCTTGAGGTCACGCAGCCCGCCGGGTGCCGGGTACGGGTTGGACGGCTGGATGAAGCCGGGGTACTTGATCGGGTCCGGGTGCAGCGAGCCCACCCCGAAGATCGGGCGTAGGTAGACGTACGCGCCGCCGTCGTCGCCGTAGTGGTGGAACGCCCCGCCGAAGTTGGTGAAGATCTGCGTGATGTCCAGGCCGTACGGCTTGAGGTAGCGCAGGATCGGGTTGACGTCACGCAGCGCGTCCACCGCCGGCGGGAACAGGTCGCGGGCCTGCTCGCCGAGGTCGGGCACCCGGTGCAGGGTGTCCGGCGCGTCGTCGAGCACCGAGTGCAGCGTCGGCAGCAGGTGCCGCAGCGCCTCGCTGTCGTCGGGCAGGTCGTCCAGCGCGTCGTTCAGGTCGGGGCCCGCCTTGCGCAGGTCGGAGGCCACCGGCGACAGTGCGTGGGACAGGTCGGAGATGTCACCGCTGGCCGTCTTCGTGCTGTCCAGCACGCCGGGCAGCTTACGCAGGCTGGCTTCCAGGGCCGGCCGCTGCCCCGAGGTGGCCGCGCTGAGCCGGTCGGCGCTGGACACCAGCTGCGCGATCTGGCCCTGGCCGGCGTCCAGCGCGTCGAAGACCTGGCCGAGCTGCTGGGAGATCTGCTCGAGGTCGCCGGACTGCGCGGCGATCGCGTCCAGGGCGGTGTCGCCGTGGTCGCCGATGGAGGCCAGCCCGGCGGCGAGCGCCGAGACGTCGGCCTGCCGGCCGTCGGTGGACTGCCCGAGCGAGCGGATCGTGCCGCCCAGCGCGTCGCGGGTCGGCCGGTCCAGGCTGGCCAGCACGTCGCGCAGGGTCACCGGGGGCTTCACCGCCGAGGCCGGCAGGACCGTGCCGCTCGGGATCTCCGGCCCCGTGCCGTCGACGAGCTTCACGTCCGGCTGGCCGGCCAGCGACTTCTCGCTGATCTGCGCGATGACGCCCTCGTGCAGCGGCGCGGCCACGTCGTCCAGGTCCATCACGATCCGGATGGCGTCCGGCGAGATCCGGTCCAGCGCCGCCACCTTGCCGACCGGCACCCCGGCCTCCTGCACGTCCGCGAACGTGACCAGGTTGGACACCTCGGGCACGTCGAAGGACGCGGAGTAGCGCTTCGAGCCGAAGCCGGGCAGTGGGCCGCCGGCCTGCGCGTAGAGGTAGCCGGAGAACGTCGCGCAGGCCGCGACGAACGCGATCAGGGTCGCGGTCCGGAAGACCGGCTTGGAGATCGTTGGCGCCTTCACCGGTGGCAACTCCCGCTCCCGCGCGCCGGGTAGGGACCCAGCGGGCTTCCGCCTTGCTGATACGTGTTGCTGTCCTTCTCCCCCGGGCCCAGCCCGCCGGTCGGGCCGTTGAGCGCGAGCGTGGCGTGGCCGCGGCCCCAGCCGCCGTTCGGGTCGGTGACACTGAACAGGGAGTTGGTGTTGTAGACGAACCCGCCCAGGTCGTACATCCACGGCGCGATCTTGGAGGTCACGTCGTCGAGGCAGTCCCCGACCGGCTCCAGGTTGTCGGCGGCGTCGTGCAGGTCCTCGGAGATCGGCCGCAGGTCGGACACGATGGGCCGGGCCTTGGACACCACGCCGCGCAGGGCGTGCACGGTGTCGTGCAGCGGGTCGACCGCGTCGGTCAGCGCGTCCACCGCGTCCGGCAGCTCCTCGGAGGCGTCCTTGATGTTGTCCAACGCCGGGTTGAGCTCGTGGGTGAGCTTCGAGGTGCTGCTCAGCGCATGCCGCAGGGCGTCGGTCGTGCCGGGCAGTTCGTCCAGCGTGGCGCCGAGGTCGGTGTCGCGCTGGGCGAGCACGCCGAGTGTCGTCTGCGTGGAGTCGACCAGGCTGCTCAGCCGGCTGTCGTTCGCGCCGAGTGCCGAGGAGACCTGGGACAGCGCGGCGACCAGCTTGCGGATGTTGTCCGCGCGGGTCTGCAGGCGGTCCACCACCGGGCGCAGCTTGAGCACCGAGGTGTCGGCGGCGGTCAGCGCGACCGGCAGCGTGTCCGGCGCGTTGGCCAGCGCATCGTCCGACTCGGCGAGCAGCTGGGTGAGCGCGGCGCGGCTCCGGTCGTCGAACTTGTCGAAGACCTCGTCCAGCTGGATCGGCCGGGACGTCTGGGTGACCGGCAGGACGCCGCCCGCCGGCAGCGGGTGCCCGGGCGGCCCGCCGGGGTTGAGCGTGACATACATCTGGTTCAGCGGGTTGACCGAGCGGAAGACCGCGCGGGCGTTGTCGTAGATCGGGTGCCCCGGCTCGATGGACAGGGTGACCAGCGAGGTGTTGTGGTCGGTCGGCTCGCTGCCGGTGATCTCGCCGACCTTCACCCCGGCGATGCGCACCTCCTGCGAGTTGCCGGGGCTGATGGCAACGGCGTCGGCCAGCTCAACCTTGAAGGCGAACCGGGACGCCCACGGCGCGGTCACGTTCAGCTGGGCCAGGATGATCGCGGCCGCGACCACGCCGATGATGACCAGCACGGCCAGCGCCGACACGTCCCGCCCGAGGCCGGGCACGGTACGCAGGCGTTGCCACCGCTGGCCGAGGGTCTTGCCCCGCGCGGCGTTCATCGGTGCAGCCCTCCGGTCAGTGTGGGGTGGCTGGGCACGTCCGGTACCGCCACGATGGGGTTGCCAACGCCGGGGCCCGGGTCCGGCAGCGGGATGCCGCCGGGCAGCGCCGGTCCGAGGTGCGCGACCGGGTTGCGGTGCGGCGGCCCGTACGCCTCGGACAGGAAGTCCTGGAACTGCTGCGCGGTCGCCCCGGTGCCGTAGACCGAGGTCGAGCCCACGCCGGCCTGGAAGCCGAGCAGGTGGGCGGTGGCGTTCTGGTACTTCACCGCCGCGTTGATGTGCCCGAACATGTAGCCCAGCTCCTGGTAGAACGTGTGCCCGTTGCCCCCGCCCTGCGGGAACTTGGGGGCCAGCCCCTGCCACTTGCTGTTGACCGTGTCCAGGATCGGGCCGTTGACCCGGTCCAGCACCTTGCCGTTGAGGTCGCCGAGCACGTCGGTGGTGTCGTCCAGCGTCGGCACGAGCTCCTCCACCAGCGGCTTGGCGTCGTGCAGCACGGGCAGCAGGTCGTCCAGCACCGGGCGCAGGTCGTCCAGCGTCGGGTCCAGCTTGCGCAGCAGCGGGTCCAGCTTGCGGACCGCCGGGCGGGCGTCGTCGGCGGTGTCGGTGAGCTTGTCCAGCGTGCCCGAGAGATCGTCGGCCCCGGTCCTGGTCGCCCGCAGCGTGTCCGGCAGCGAGGCGATGGTCTGGTCGACGGGCCCGGCCTCGGCGCCGAGTACGCGGGAGGTGTCGGCCAGCGAGTCGACCACGTCACGCAGCTGGCCCGGCTTCGCGGACAGCACCCGGGCGGCGGTGTTCAGGTCGGTGACCATGGTGGCCAGGTCGGTGTCCTGGTTGACCCCGCGCAGCGCATCGGCGACCACACCCGTCGGGCGCAGCGTGGCGGGGGCGTCGGCGAGGAACTGGTTGAGCGGGGCGCCGACGCCGGCCTTGAACGTGCTGTCCAACCGCTCGGTCATGCCCTGCAGGCCGCGCTGGGCGTCCGGCGGGATCGCGGACAGCAGCCGGTCCAGCTCCACGGGCAGCCGGGTGCGCTCCACCGGGATGGTGTTCGTGCTGGCCTCCCCGCTGCCGCCGCCCGGGTAGAGCTGCACGTAGTAGGTGCCGCCGAGCACGGTGGTCGGCCGGATCTCCGCGCTCGGTTCGGTGCCCAGCAGCTCCCGGGTGCCGTTGTGGAGCTTGAGCGTCATCAGCACGCCGCCGTCGTCGCGCTGGTCCACGGACCGGACCACGCCGACCTGGCTGCCCGCGATCTTCACCACGCTCGCGTACGGCTCGATCTTGTAGTCGCGGGCGAGCTCGACCCGGATGGTCTCCCCCGGGACGACGGTGGCGAGGATCGCCGACTTCTGGAACAGCAGCAGGGTCGCCACGGCGGCGATGGCGATCATGACCACGCCGGACAGCACCGGGCGGCGGATCAGGACGTTCGGTGTCTGCACGTCTACTTCCCTGGGATGAGGCCGCCGGTGGCGTCCCGGTCACGCACTGCCTGACCGGGCGTCGGGTACGGGTTGTTGGCGTCCTTGACCACGTTGCCGAGCACCGACACCGCGGTCGGCGAGCCGGCCATGATCCGCAGCCGGTGCTCCCAGCCGTCGTGGGAGACGATCAGGTTGCTCAGGTCGAACGCGAACGTGCCCATGTCGGCGGCGTAGGGCGCGAGCACCTTGAGTGGCTCGGCCGCCGAGGTCAGTGCGTCGGCCAGCTTCGGCGTGAACGGCTCGGCGTCGGACAGCGTGTCGCCGAGGTCGTCCACAGCGGGCTTGGCGTCGTGGGCCACGCCGGACACCTTGCCGAGCGGGTCGGGCGCCTCCCGGAACACCCCGCGCACGTCGGGGGTGGCCCGGCCGAGCGAGTGGGCGCCGGAGTGCAGGTCGCCGGTCGCCGCCGAGAGGTCGGCCAGTGGCTGGTCGGCGTCGTGCAGCGCGCCCCGCGCCGCGACCAGGGTGGCGGGCAGCTTGTCCAGCGTCTCGCCGAGTGGCTGGCCACCGTCCACGTCGAGCCCGCGCAGCGTGGCGTCGGTCTGGGCCAGCAGCTCGGTGATCTGCTGCTCGCGCCCGGTGAACCGGTCGGAGACCTGGTCGGCACTGCGCAGGAAGCCGGGCAGGTCGGTCGTGCGGGACACCAGCGTGGTGCTGATCGTGCCCACGTCGGCGAGGTCGGTCGGCGCGGTGGCCACGAACTCGTGCAGCCCGGGCCCGTACCCGGCCAGCCCGCCGCCCAGGGCGCGCAGGGCACCGCCCAACGCCGTCCGGGTGGGCTGGTCGAACACGTCCAGCAGCTGCACGACGTCGTGGGTGGACTCGGTCTGGGCGACCGGCAGCACCGCGTCCCCGAGCGGGCCGCTGGCCTCCGTACCGGGGCGCAGCTCGACGAACTTCTGCGCCAGCGCGGACTGGTCCCAGATGCCGGCGTAGCCGTCCCGGTACACCGGCGCGCCGCCGTGCAGGTCCATGGTGACCAGCGGCTTGCCGTCGACCAGCGCGATCGCCGACACCTGGCCGACCGTGATGCCGTTCTCCCGCACCTCGGAGCCGGGCTGCAGCTGGCCGACGTCGTCGAACGCCGCGCGCACGGTGGCCACCGGGGTGCCGGGCAGCCGCCCCTGGTTCGCGGTGAAGGCCACGTAGCCGAGTACCACCGCCGCCCCGAGCGTGCCGAGCCCGGTGACGAAGCGCCGGGCCGCCGCCTTGGTCGGTGCCACGCCTACTTCCCCCCGCCCAGCAGCTGGTCGAACATGTCGCTCTCCTGCTTCGGCGTCATCCCGGAGGCACTCTCCGGGTCGGATCGGGGCGCGCCCGCGCCCTTCGGCGCCGTCCGAGGGGCGTCCCGGGGCGTCGAGTAGCTGCCGTTGTCCGGCCCGTCCGGGTTGGGCAGGGCCGGCATGAACGGCAGGGACCCACTGCCCTTCGGGCTGGAGTCGGGGTTCGGGTCCTTGGGCACCGGGTTGAACGGCTCCGTCTTGCCGATCGGCGGGAACAGGCCGGCCCCGGTGTTGAACAGGGCCGACGGCACGCCCGCCACCACGACCGCGCGGAAGTAGTGCGAGAGCCCGTCGTAGCCACTGGTCGCCATGGCCCAGTTGGCGGCACCGGTCATCACGTTCTCCAGCTGGCTGGGCACCCCGGGGGCGTGCGTGAACAGCTGGTCGCTGAGGGTGTGCACCGAGCTGCTCACGCCGCCCAGCCCGTCCGCCGCCGGCCCGAGGTCGTCGACGACCGGGCGGGCCTCGTCGAGCAGGCGGTCGACCTTGTGCAGCACGTCGGGCAGCGAGTCGAGCGCGGGGTCGGCCGCGTCGGCGAAGTGGTGCAGCTCCTTGCTGGTGTCCTTCAGCCGGTCGGTCAGCGGCCGCACCCCGGACAGCACGTCGTCGGCGTGGTCGGCCGCATCGCCGAGCTGGCCGAGTGTGCCCCGCGCGGTGGCCAGCGTGGACGGCAGCTGGACGAGCGTGTCGTTCATCGCCTGCCGGTTGGCGGCCACCGTGCCCAGGGTCTGCTGGGCGGCGCCGACCAGCGAGTCCAGCGGCTGGGCGAACGCCGTGGCGTTCTTCTGCGCCTGCACCACGAGGTCGTCCAGCACCGCGTTCTGCTGGTCGAGCAGCGTGGAGAGCTGGTCGGTCTGGTGCAGGGTCGGGGCGAGCGCCTTGAACGACCGCGCCACGTTGCCGCCCTGGTTGGCCACGCCCTCGCCGAGCGTGGTGACCATCGCGGCCAGCGCGGTGGACGTCGGGTCGTTCAGGGTGCTGAGCAGCTGGTCCAGGTCCACCGAGGAGCTCGTCCTGGTCACCGGGATCACCGCCGGCGACCCCATCAGCGGCGCCGACGGGGTGCCCGGCTTCAGCGCCACGAACCGCTCGCCGAGCAGGCTGACCGGCTGGATCTGCGCGGTCGCGTCGGCGTGCAGCGGCAGCACCGAGGGGTCGATCTCCATGTTGACCTGGGCGAGGCCGTTCACCAGGGAGATCGACGAGATCGTGCCGACGGCGATGCCGTCCAGCTGGACCTTGTTGCCGGGCACCAGCGGGCTGGAGTCGGCGAACATCGCGGTCAGGGTGGCCTTGGACGCGCCGCGCAGCTGGGCGACGGCCAGCCAGGCCACCAGCGCGACCACGACGACCACGGCCAGGCCGGTGAGCAGCCGGCGGCCCCGGCGCACGTGCATGCTGGGTGCGGTCACCGGGGCGCACTCCCGTCGGCGTCGGTCCAGGGTTGGTTGACGTTGGCGCCAGGGGACCACTGGGCGTTGCCCCGCTCCCCGGGGATGGTCACCGGCGGGTTGTCGTCCAGCGCCGTCTTACCGCCGACGACCAACGGGTGCGCGAAGTGCCCCTGCGAGTCGTAGGTGGAGAACAGGTTCCCCCAGTTGTCGACGAAGCCCATGATCTCCGGGGTGTAGGGCCGCAGGAAGGCCAGCGCCGGGCCGGCCCGCTCCACCGTGGTGCGCACCTGGGGCAGCACGTCGGTCGCCTCGTCGAGGAAGTCCGGGGCCACGCCGAACAGGTCGTCCACCGCCTCCAGCGTCGGCTTGAGCAGCCGCAGGGTGGGCCGCAGCTTGTGCATCACGGGGCTCAGGTTGTGCGCCACGCCGGGCAGCCGGTCGGCGGCCGGGCGCAGGTCGTGCAGCAGCGGGACGGTGGCGTCCGCCGCGGCCGGCACCTTGTCCAGCGCGGTCTTCGCCGAGTCCAGGGTGGCCGGCAGCTGGCCGAGCCCGTCGCTGAGCTCCCGCTCGTGGTTGGCCGCCGTGCTGGTCAGCCGGTTCAGGTCGAGCACCGTGCCGGACAGCCCGGCGCGCCGGTCGGCCAGCACGCTGGTCACCTGCCGCAGGTTGGCCAGCACGGTCTTGATCGACTGACCGTCGCTGCCCACCGCGTTGAGCACCGCGCCGAGCGCCTGCACCGACGGCCCGGCCGCCTGCAGCGTCTGGTTGAAGTCCGCCTGGTGGCCGGCCATCGTCGTGTTCAGCTGCTGCACGAACGAGGTCAGGTGCGCCCGGGTCGGCTGGTCAAGCGACTGCAGGATGTCCTCCACCACGACCTGCGAGGAGCCGGCCGTGATCATGGCGTCGTTCGGCAGCACGGGGTTCCCGTCGGGCCCGGGCTGCAGCTGGATGTAGCGCTCCCCGAGCAGCGAGCGCCACTCCACCGTGGCCGACGTGCCCGCGCGCAGCGGCTGGGGCAGCCGGTCCACGCTGAGCACCACGACGGCCTTGTCGTCGCGGGCGCTCACGCTCTTCACCTGGCCGACGTCGAAGCCCTTGATCTGGACCGGGGTGCCCTCGACGATCCCGATGGCGTTGGGCATCACCACGGTCAGCCGGTTGCCCGGCCGGAGCTTGCTGAACGCGAACCCGGCCACCACGGCAAGCACGACGACGGCGACGAGCACAACTGCCGCGGTTGACCTACGCATGACGGCCGGACCGAGGTACGGGACTGACGACGAGATTCACGGTGACAAGACCCCTGGGGAGCTCGGGACGAATGGACCGTAACGGTCTTGCTGGGTTAGGACGGGCTGACGGGCTAGTTGGCGATCGGCGCATTGGGAAATCCACCCCAGAAAGCTTGCTGTGCGAGCAGTCCGATCACGCTGACCAGCACCATGTTGACCACCATCGACTTCGCGGTGTTCTGGCCGACCCCGACCGGACCGCCGCTCGCGGTATAGCCGTAGTAACAGCCGACCAGCACAACAATGGTGCCGAGCACGACCGTCCAGATCATCGAGAAAAGGAGGTCGAGCGGGCTCTGGAAGGCCCACAGAATGGTCAGGAACCCGCCCGAGGACACGGTGTGCAGCACGTGCACGACCATGAAGTAGGACGACACGTACAGCAGGCCGAGCCCGACGATGTACAGGAACGGCATGGCGATCAGGGCGGCGATCAACCGGGTGGCGATCAGGTAGGGCTTCGACTCGATGCCCATCACCTCGAGCGCGTCGACCTCGTCGGAGATCCGCGCCGAGCCGATCTCGGCGACCAGCCCGCAGCCCACCTTCGCGGCGAGGATCCAGCCCCACATCTCCGGCGCGCAGGTCCGCAGCCCGCCGAGCGCGGGAAAGATCCCGACATAACCGGCCGCGCCGAACTGCCGGGTGAGGTAATGGCCCTGCACCGCGAAGACCGCCCCGATGAGCAGCTCCATGAACCAGATGATCAGACCACTGGAGATGATCAGGATCCCGGTCTGCCGGAATACCTCGCTGGCGTACTTCCGGGTCCGAGGAATGGACGCGAACACCTGGCCGAAGAACACGATGATCTCGACCATGTTCGCGAGCTTTTCCGAAAGACCTCTGCCGACCGCATCGAGCGACTGGGTGGCCCTTTCCGGACTTTCCCGAGGAGCCTCGCTGCTCTCTCTGACCGTCACGTGGAACTCCCCTTCACCGAACGGTCTGCATCTCGGGGTACAGCCCGAGCGCGATGAGGTTGATGATGAGATCGACGACGAACACCAGCGCGAAGGACATGACGACCGCCCGGTTCACCGCACGCCCGACCCCGGCGGCACCGCCCGAGGCGTTGAGCCCCATGTACGAGCAGACGATCCCGATCACGTAGCCGATGATCGTGCTCTTGAGCAGCGCGACCACGATCTCGACCACGGTGAGGTTCGCGTACACGGTGGAGAAGTACTCGCCGGCCGGCACGGTGCCGTAGGTGACAGAGCTGACCAGGGCGCACACCACGCCGATCAGCACCGAGACGATCATCAGGAGTGGAGTGAGGATCGTGACGGACACCATCCGGGGCAGCACCAGCTCGCGGACCGGGTCGGTACCGAGCACCTCCAGGGCGTCCAGCTCCTCGCGGACCTTGCGGGAGCCGAGGTCGGCGCACATCGCCGCGCCGACGATGCCGGCCACCACCATCGAGTTGATCCACGGGGTGAACTCGCGGACGTTGACGATGAAGAAGTACTGGCCGTACCGGTTGCCGGCGCCGAGCAGCGTGGTGAAGTTCAGCCCCAGGATGCCGATCATCAGGCCGAACGTGAACACAGACAGCGTCATCGGGAACCAGGACACCCGCAGCACGCCGTACATCTCGTCCCGGACGGCCTTCCAGTAGCCGACCGGGTGCCGGATCGCGCTCCACAGCACCTTGAGGCCGAGCTGGGTGAACCCGCCGGCCAGCTCGATCGGCGCGAAGATCAGGCCCGGCACGAACCCGGCCCACCGGCTCTGGGTGCGCGGCACGGAGCGTTCGCCGGGAGGGCGCGCCGGCACCGGGCCGCGTCCCTGCGTCGCGGCGCCTACTTCCGACATCCACCCCTCCTCGCGGTCGAGCGGGTGGAACGTGATCCACCTAACCAAGCAACGATTGACGATTTACTAGGTTACGCCAAACAGTGATTGGTTTCGGGCAGGTTCCTCCGCCGGACGGCCCAGGTGAGCGGGGGCGCGCGGCAACCCCCGGCTCAACCCGCCGTCAGAACACCGCCGGGACTACTCGAACGAGTGTGAGGGATATTAATCGAGCGAAGTTTGGCCGAGTGGCCGACCCGTGGTAAAGCCCGTTCAGCCCACCGGGTCTCAGTCCAGCACGTTTCAGTCCGGCGCCTTCAGTCCGGCGCCTTCAGTCCGCGGCGGCGTTCAGTCCACCGTCGCGGGCGTCGGCGCGACCCCCGCCACCGGGATGGCCATCTTCGTCTCGAGCCGCCGCCGCGCGCCGGGCGTCATGACCCGGTAGACGAACATCCGCGCGAAGGTCCAGTTGAGGTTCGGCTCCGGTATCGCCGCGAAGTACGCCATCCCCCGCACCGCGACCAGGCAGAACGCCATCATGATCGTCGCGGCCACCCACTTGACCCAGGCCGGCACGGCGGCGTTCGTGGCCAGGATGTACGGCCAGCCACACACGAAGTAGGTGGCCATCATGGCCGACGGCGACACCAGCAGCAGCCACGCCCGCCGGGCCCCGTGCAGGCGAGGCACCAGGAACCAGAGCAGGAACCCGCCGGCGAAGAACGAGGCGCCGTTGATGAAGCCCCACCAGTACGGGAACTCCAGGAACCGGTACGGCTGCACGCCGTAGTACTGGTAGGTATGCAGGTTCAGCCCGATCGTCTCCATGATCGCGTCGGTCAGCCCGCCCACCGCGAACACCAGGAAGCACTGCTTGACCGTGATCCCCCGGCGCAGCATGAAGTAGCAGAAGTAGGCCTCGAGCCCGAGGAACGCGGCGTAGCAGGGCGGGATCAGGTACGGGATCTCGATGCCGAAGTTGACGAACGCCGGCCCGGGCAGGTCGCTGGCCCAGCGCAGGTGGCCGAGGAAGTCCAGCATCGGCTCGACCAGCGAGCACAGGAACCCGCTGCCGATCACCAGGAGCGGGATCCAGTTCCCCTTCCGCGCGCCGGCATAGATGGCCCACGGCAGCGCCGCCAGCACCGCGGCCGCGCCGGCCACGAAGAAGAAGCCCCACGCGGCCCACGGGCCGGCGACGAAGTCGGACGGGCTAGGCAGGATGTTGGGTGGCACCGGGACACCTCCAGCGCAGCGGCCGCGACTCGCTCCAGCCTGGTTAACCAAACGTCGTTTTTACGATAGCGTCAATTAACGCGGAGTCAAGAGTGCTCACCGGAGAGCGGGCGACGGCGCGGACGGGCTGCTAGGCCTCGATGACGGCGGTGAAGATGATCCCGGAGGCGAGGAAAGGGCCGGCGTCCATCGCGGCAAGCCAGCTGTCGGCCACGGCACGCTTCATCCGCCCGGTCCGGACCGCCCGCTCCGTGATGTGGGTGAGCCCGAGGATGTCGTCGGCGACCTTGAAGTCACGCAGCACCGGGGCCACCGTGAGCACCGCGCGCACGGTGAAGCCCGCGTGCTGGGCCAACCGCGCCAGCTGGCGGCCGAAGGTGGCGTTGTGCACCACCGAGGTGGACACGAAGCGGTTGAACGCCTGGTTGGCCGCCGCGTCGATCGGGTCGATGACCAGCGACTCCCAGTCCGGCTCGGTCACGCAGGCCAGCCCGCCCGGGCGCAGCACGCGGCGCAGCTCGTCGAAGAAGTAGAGCGAGTCGTCGATGTGCCGGACCACCCGGTCCGCCTGGATCCGGTCCATGCTGTGGTCGGCCACCGGGAGCCGGTAGGACGCCCACATGCCGGACACGTCGAACGACACCCCGTTGCCCGTCGGGCCCGCCTCGAGCACACCCTCGAGGTCGATCTCGCGGACGTTCTCCCGCCCCACGGTGGCCGCGATGTCGGCCGACTCGGTGCGCGGGCCGAACCCGACGTCGATCACCCGCAGGCCCGGGGTCAGGTCGAGCGAGTCCAGGATCTGCATCCGGTAGGCGGCGCCGTAGTCGGACAGCGGGATGCGCGCGTACCTCGGCACGGCGGGGTTGTCGCCACAGCCGGGCGCCTCGGTCATCGGCGCAGTCAAGCACACCACCGGACGGGCGACGGGCCCCGCACCGGCTAATCCACCTCGACGGGGCGTGCCCGCCGGGTCACCTAGCGAGCCGCCGCGGTGACCCGAGCACCGGTGCGCACGGGCAGCCGGGCGTCGAAACCGGTGAGCACCCGCTCGCCGGGGGTGAAGCTGGCCGGCATCGTGAGGTAGCCGTTGACCAGCGGGATCGTCGGGTAGCGGGCCACCTTCGACTCGTCGATCGTGTAGTCGGGCAGCCGGCGCAGCACCTCGCGCAGCAGCACGGTCATCTCGGCCGGGGCCAGGAAGGCGCCGAGGCAGCGGTGGATGCCACTGCCGAACGCCAGGTGCTTGCTGTTGTTGTCGCGGTCCAGCCGCACGTCGTCCGGGTCGGGGAACATGGCCGGGTCGTTGTTCGCCGAGCCCAGCGCCAACAGCACCCGGTCGCCGGGGCGCAGTGCCACGCCGCCCAGCTCGACCGGCGCCGTCACGGTGCGCGCCACCCCGGTACCGGGCGTGAAGTAGCGCAGCATCTCGTCCACAGCGGTCGGCACCAGGGCGGGGTCGGCGGCGAGCTGGGCGCGCCGCTCGGGGTGCGCACCGAGGTGGCCGAACATGCTGGCGATGAGCGCGGTCGAGGTGTCGATCCCGCCGTTGAGCAGCATGAACACCATCTCGGTGACGATCTCGTCCGGCAGTGGGGCGCCGTCGACCTCCGCGCCCAGCAGCCGGTCGACCACGGTGTCGGGCGCCCCGGCGGCGCGGCGCTCCGGCAGCGTGGCGCGCAGCTCGGCGAGGGTGGCGCGCAGGTCCGCGAGCAGCTCGCCGACCGCCCGCGCGGAACCCTTCTCGCGGTAGGCGGCCTTGTGCAGGGCGCTCGCGTAGTCCGCCCAGCGCTCCAGGGGCAGCCCGAAGTAGTCCAGCGAGACCAGCGCCGGCAGCGGGTTGGACAGGTCGTCGACGAAGTCGATCCGCCCGGCGCCGATCACCCGGTCCACCAGCCAGCTGACGATCTCGGCGAGCCGCGGCTGGTACTCCTTGATCGCCTTCGGGGAGAAGTACGGCGCCATCAGCCGGCGGTAGACCTGCGAGTCCGGCGGGTCGAGCTCCATCATGCCCATCCGGACCGGGTTCACGGGCACGGTCACGCCGCCGGCGCGCCGCCCGGGGGCGTCGGCGAACTCGAACTCCCGGCCGCAGGCGAACGTCACGGGGTCGTGCAGCACGCGGCGCACGTCGGCGTAGTGAGTGACCACGTGGAACCCGCCGTGCCGCTCACTGTGCGCCACCGGGCAGCCCTCCCGCAGCTCGGCGTAGGTCTCCCGCCAGTGCTGGGCGAAGTGCTCGGTGTGGTGATCGAACTGCGGCACCGCGACTCCCCCGCTCGGCCCGAATCTCCCACCGACGATATCCAACGCCGTTTGGTAGAACAAGGCGCGACCAAATAATCTAACACCGAGTGGTTACTGAGAGTCCACCGTACCGACCGAGGAGAGCCCCGCCATGCCCACGATGACGATCAACGGGCGGGCGGCCGCCACGCACGCCGAGTTCGACGTGCTCAACCCGGCCACCGGCAAGGTCTACCCCCAGGCGCCCGACGCCACGCGGGAGCAGGTCGACGAGGCGATGACCGCCGCCGCCGCGTTCGACAGCTGGCGCCGCGACGAGGCGCTGCGCCGGCGGACCCTCACCGAGCTGTCCGCCGCGGTGCGGGACGCCACCCCGGAGCTCGCAACGACCCGGCCATCCTGCTCGACGACGTGGACGTGGCGGCGGTCGCGGAGGGGCTGTTCTGGACCGCGTTCTTCAACAACGGGCAGGCGTGCGCGCTGGTCAAGCGGGTGTACGCGGCCCGGTCGATCTACGCCGACCTGGTGGAGGCGCTGGCCGAGGTGGCCCGCCGCGTGCGGGTCGGCGACCCGACCGACGGGGCCACCCAGCTCGGCTCGCTGGCCACCCGGCCGCAGTTCGAGCGGGTGTCCGAACTGGTGGAGCACGCGCTGGCGCACGGGCGGCCTCGGTGTGGAGAACGGCCCGTGGGGGCTGCACGCGTACACCGACATCCAGGTGCTGCACCGCAACCGTGGCGTCGCCGGCCCTCCGGGCGCGGCCTGAGCCCGCGCCCCTGAGCCGCGGCCTGAGCCGCACCCGGCCCGAACCGCACCCGGCCCGACACCCGCAAACAGTCGCCGAGTTCAACCACACGGGGCTCCGAGCGCGACAAAGACCCCGGTGCGGTTGAACTCGGCGCGGTTAGACGGGGAGCGGACAGGTCTGGGTGCGACTGGGTGCGGCTAGAAGTCGTGGACGATGAGGCCGCGGATGTTCTTGCCGTCCAGCATGTCCTGGTAGCCCTGGTTGACGTCCTCGAGCTTGTAGGTCGTGGTGACCAGCTCGTCCAGCTTGAGCAGCCCGGCGCGGTAGAGGCCGAGCAGCTTGGGGATGTCCGCGCGCGGGTTGGCGCCGCCGAACACGTTGCCCCGCAGCTCCTTCTGGAACAGGGTGAACTCCTGCAGCGGCAGCTCGACCGACGTCGTGGTCCACGGCGACACCGAGGTCACCACCGCGCGGCCACCCTTGGAGATCAGCGCGTTCAGCTCCGCGATCTGCGAGCCCTGCGCGACGCCGACGGTGAGGATCGCCGCGTCCGCCATCACACCGGCGGTGAGCTCGGTGAGCAGTTCCTTCGCCTCGGCCATGTCGGACACGCTGTGGGTGGCGCCGAACTCGTGGGCCCACTCGCGCTTGGCCGACACCGGGTCGACGGCCACCACGGTCTGCGCGCCAGCCAGCCGGGCGCCCTGGACGGCGTTCGCGCCGAGGCCGCCGACGCCGACCACCACGACGGTCTCCCCCGGCACCACCTTGGCGATGTGCACCGCCGAGCCCCAGCCCGTGGTCACCCCGCAACCGACCAGCGCCGCCTTGTCCAGCGGGATGTCGTCGTCGATCTTCACCACGGACGTCTCGTGCACCACGCAGTGCTCGGCGAACGTGCCCAGCAGCGACATCGTGCCCACGTCCCGGCCGCGCGCGTGCGCCCGGTAGGTGCCGTCGGAGATCATGAAGCCCTGCATCAGGAACCGGCCGTAGTCGCACAGGTTCTGCCGGCCGGTCGAGCACCAGCGACACCGCCCGCAGGCCGGGATGAACGAGAGCACGACGTGGTCACCGGGCGCCAGGTGCTTCACCCCCGGGCCGACCTCCTCGATGACCCCGGCGCCCTCGTGGCCGCCGATCACCGGAGTCGGGATCGGCATGTCACCGGTGCGGACGTGGTCGTCGGAGTGACACAGCCCGGAGGCGGTCAGCTTGACGAGGACCTCGTTCTCCTTGGGCGCGTCGAGCTCGACCTCCTCGATGCTCCACGGCTGGCCCTGCTCCCAGAGAATCGCGGCCTTCGTCTTCATCTGTTCCCTTGTCAGTCGGCGAGACCCGGTCAGTCGGCGAGACCCGGTCAGTCGGCGAGCGCGATGGCCTGCTCGGGGCAGCTCATGACCGCCTCCTCGACGTCCGGCAGGTCGCTGCCCGGCACCGGGTCGAGCAGCACGAGTGCCTGGCCGGCGTCGTCGAGGTCGAACAGGCTGGGCGCGATCATGGCGCACCGGCCGTGACCTTGGCACTTGGCACCATTGATCGTCACGTGCGTCACGCCGGTCTCACCTTCCGTCTCACCGAACCTGTTCCGAGTTACCCAGAGTGGCCACCGCCTCGGGTTCGGGGCCGTTGCGGCGGTGGCCGGCGCCGCGCTAACCTAACGCCATTTGGTGAGCCGGTCAAGGACACCCCGACCAGGCCCCGACTCGACGATCGGAGCACCCCGGATGGGATTCGGCGCGCACGACTGGGTCGCCCACCACGCAGCTCACCAGCCCGACGAGAGGGCGCTCGGCTGCGCCGAGGACGGCCGGGTACTGACCTGGGGGCAGCTGGAGGACCGGGTCGGGCGCCTCGCCTCGGTGCTCGCGGACCTGGGGGTCGGCAAGGGGGACCGGGTCGCCCTGGTCGCCGAGAACGACCCGAGGGTGTTCGAGACGCAGTTCGCCGCGATGCGCCTCGGCGCCCTGTTCGTGCCGCTGAACTGGCGGCTGACCGTGCACGAGATGACCGACATCTGCCTGGACGCCGAGCCGGCCGTGCTGGTGCACGACACCACCTGGGCCGAGGCCGCCGAGGGGATCGCGGAGAAGGCGGCCGTCGCGCACCGGCTGGCCTGGACGGGCATCGCCCCCGACGGGGCCGGCACCGAAGCGCAGGTCGAGGCGCGAGCCGGTACCGGCGCCGACGACTACGAGGCGCGCCTGGCGGCGGCGACGCCGATCGGCCAGCCGGCCGGCATCTCGCTGGACGACCCGACCCACATCCTCTACACCTCCGGCACCACCGGGCGGCCGAAGGGCGCGCTGTCCACCGGCAGCACGCTCGTCTGGCAAGCCTTGAACAACGCGCACACCAGCGGTTTCGCCGAACCGGGCTGCCACCAGCTGAACCACATGCCACTGTTCCACGCGGGCGGGCTGCACGTGATGGCCAACCCGATCCTGTACTTCGGCGGCGCGGTCACCACGATGACCCGGTTCGTGCCCGACCTGGTGCTGGCCCACCTGGCCGGCTCCGCTCCGCCGGTCACCCACTTCGCCGCGATCCCGCTGATGTACCGGGCGATCTCCGCGCTGCTCGGGTTCGCGGCCGCCGACCTCTCGCACGCGCGGCACTTCTTCATCGCCGGCGCGATCGCCTCCCCCGAGCTGCACCAGCTCTGGGCCGACCGGGGCATCCCGCTGCAGCCGCAGTACGGCGGCACCGAGATGGGCCCGATGGCCACCGCGATGGACCAGCAGGGCCGCTGGCTGGAGAAGTCCAAGGCGGGCTCCACGGGCCGCCGGGCGTTCCACACCGACATCCGGCTGGTCGACCCGGACGGCCGGGACGTACCGGACGGGCAGACCGGCGAGATCTGGCTGCGCGGCCCCAGCATCACCGTGGGCTACTGGCGCAAGAACCGGGACGACTTCTTCACCGGCGACTGGTTCCGCACCGGCGACGCCGCCCGCCGCGACCCCGAGGGCTTCTACTACCTGGCCGGGCGGACCAAGGAGATGTACAAGTCCGGTGGCGAGAACGTCTACCCGGCGGAGGTGGAGAACGTGCTGTCAGCGCACCCCGACGTGGCGGACGTGGCCGTGATCGGCGTCCCGGACCCGCACTGGACGGAGGTCGGCATGGCGGTGGTGGTACCGGCCGAGGGCGCCGCGCCGACCCTGGACTCGCTGCACGAGTTCGCCGCCGGCGCGCTGGCCCGGTTCAAGCTGCCCAAGCACCTGGTGCTGGTCGAGGAGCTACCCCGCAACGTCACCGGCAAGGTGTCCCGGGACGCGCTGAAGCAGCGGTACGCCCAGTGATCCGCGAGACGGTCGACGGGCGCGGCGTCGCCGAGCTGGTCATCGAGAACCCGCCGGTGAACGCCTACAACCTGGCCGACATCGCCACGCTGATCGACCACCTGCGCGGCTACGCCGACCCGGGCGCCGACCCCGAGCGGGTGCGGGCGGTCGTGCTGCGCGGCGCGGGGCGCGGGTTCTGCGGCGGCGGCGACGTCAAGGAGGTGCAGAACCTGCCCGGGTTCGAGGGCATCCTCGGCCAGACGCGGGGCTCGCTGAACCTGTCGCTGGCCATCGCGGAGTGCCCGGTCCCGGTGATCGGCGCCATCCACGGCTACTGCATCGGGCTGGGCGTGCTGGTCGCCGGGGTGTGCGACGTGCTGCTCGCCGCGCCGGACACCCCGTTCGTGCTCGCCGAGGCCGACAACGGGGCCACCAGCGGCGTCGTGCAGGCCATCGGGCTGATGCCGGACAAGCGGCTGCGCGCGGCGATGTTCACCTGCGAGCCGGTGGACTCCGCCGAGCTGCACGCGTTCGGCAGCGTGCTGCGGCTGGTGCCGGCCGACCAGCTGCCGGCCGCGGCCCTCGAGCTGGCCGCCACCATGGCCGGCAAGCGCACCAACGTGATCCGGGGCCTCAAGGCGGCGATGGCCGGCAGCATCGGCCGCGACCTGCGCACCGCGTACCGCCAGGAGCTCAGCTACACGTTCGAGCTGAACATCTCCGGCGAAGCCCGCGAGGCCAGGGGCGACTTCGTCGAGGGCCGCCGGGGCAGCTACACCAACGGCCGCCCCTGACCCGAACGTCTCAGCTGGTCAGGACCCGTGAGTGGTATTGGTCGCTATAGCGACCAATACCATTCACAGGGTCTGAGCTCAGCGGTTGCCGATGAAGCTGACCGTCTCACCGCTCGGGGACGGCAGGCCGAGCAGCTTGGCCAGCAGCTGGCTGGCCGGGTTGTTCAGCGCCATCGTGGCCTCCGGCGGCAGCAGGCCCGCCCCGATCATCATGTGCGCGGCACGGGCCATGATGATCGACAGCCGGGTACCGGCGAAGATCTCGTAGTACTCCATGTCGCGCACCTGGTGGCCGCTCAGCCGCTCGTAGCGGGCCAGCGACTCGGCGGCGTCCGGGATGCCCTCGGGCAGCGGCAGCCCGATGCCCTCGGTGTGGTGCCGGATCAGGAACAGCCACCAGCCCAGCTCCAGCTCGCGGCTGGCCAGGCACACCATCTCCCAGTCGAGCACCGCGCCCACGCTCAGGTCGTCGGCGAAGATCAGGTTGCCGACCCGGGCGTCGCCCCAGTTGAGGACCTGCTCCCCCTCGTCGGCCGGCCGGTTGTCGCGCAGCCAGCGCAGCGCGGCCTCGACCGTCGGGTTGGCCTCGCCGTCGGAGGCCCAGACGTGTGTGCGGTCCCAGTGGTCGAGCTGCGCGGACAGCCCGCTGCCCTGCTCGGGGGTGTCCAGGAAGTCCAGACCGAGCGCGCGCCAGTCGACCGCGTGGATCTGGGCGAGCACCTCGAGACCGTTGTCCCACAGCTCGCCGCGCCGGGCCGGCTCCAGGTCGAGCACCCAGCCCGCGGCGGTGAAGGGCGGGTCGTCCGACGGGATCCGGCCGTCCACCCTGGCCATCACCAGGAACGGCGAGCCCAGCACCGAGGTGTCCTCCTCGTAGAACAGGATCTTCGGCGCGGGCACCGGCGTGCGGTCGGCCAGCGCGCGCATCACGGTGGCCTCCTTGCGCAGGTCGTAGGACGGGAACACCCCGGGGCCGTCGGGCTGCACCCGGGCCACCATGCCCTGGCTCCGCTCGGTGCCGTCCTCCTGCCACGCCGCGTCGAACAGCACCGTCTCGGTGGACAGCCCGCTCGCACTCGGCACGTGCACCCCGGTGACACGGATGTCCGTCGCCCCGGGCAGCTGGGTGCCCAGCCACTTGGCCAGGTTGCCGGCGGCCCGCTCGGGGTCGATCTTGTTGGTGAGCGCCATGGTGACTCCTAGGAGAAGGTGGGGGTACGGCCCTTGCCTCGGTTGCCCGAGCCGGACTTGCGCATCTTCTTCAGCAGCCACTTGGCCGACTGCTGACCGGGGATGCCGCTGATGCCGCCGGTGGGGTGCGTTCCGGCGCCGCTCAGGAAGAGCCCGGGGACCGGCGTGTCGTAGCTGCCGAAGCCGCTGGCCGGGCGCAGCGGTCCCATCCGCATGGCGGCCGGGTCCACGTGGTAGACGTTGCCGCCCGGCACGTTGAACCTGGTCTCCAGGTCCGGGATGTTGAACACCCGGCGCTCGATGACCATCGAGTCCAGGCCCTCGTAGTACTCCGCCGCCGCGCCGAGCGCCCGGTCACCGATCTTGTCCCGGACGTCCTTCCACGGCTCGCGCGGGTGCGCCGGTGTGATGCCCGACCAGTACCAGAAGGTGTCCTTGCCCTCGGGCACCTGGGACGGGTCGAGCGCGCTCGGGATGATCCCGATGCCGCAGATCGGGTCGGGCCAGCGGCCGGCGATGGTGTCCTCCCAGGCGCGGATGTGCTCCTCGAAGGTCTGCCAGGCCACGATGGGCTCGCGCAGGTTCAGCCCGTCGGTGCGCCAGGCCTGGTGGCGGGGCAGGGTCAGCTGCCCGTCCAGCGCCACGTCGATCTTGAGGGTGGCAGCCTCCACGGTGTCGATCGGGATCGAGTCGGCGCGCCGCTGCATGGTCTCGTCCAGCACGCCGCGCGGCAGCAGCTCGCACAACGTGAGCTTCGGGCTGCACGAGGCGAGCACGTACGGCGCGTGCAGCTCCTCCCCGCCCTCCAGCCGCACCCCGCTGATCCGCCCGCCGGTGAGCAGCAGCTCCTGCACCCGCGCGTTCAGCCGGACCGTGCCGCCGGCCGCCTCGAACGAGCGCTGGATGGCCGCCGGCAGGGACCCGGAGCCGCCGGCCATCCGCGACGAGTTCGTGTAGTGGCACATCGCGATGTAGATCAGCGCCCAGCCGGTGCCGTCCTGCGTCATCCAGCAGAACGGCGGCATGGACGCGAGCGCCGCGCGCAGCAGCGGGCTGTCGAAGCGCTCGGTGATGATCTCGGCGTGCGACCGGGTGAGCAGGCTGACCAGCGGCATCAGCTCCTTGCGCCGCCGGGCCGCGATCGGGATGGCGTTCAGGATGGCCTTGCCGGACGGCCGCGTCGGGTGCCCGTTCATGAACGGCAGCGCGAGCTTCATCAGGTACTCGCAGCTGTTGGCGAACTCCAGGTACGCCGCCGAGTCCTTGCGGGAGAACCGCTTCAGCTCGTCGGCGGTGCGGCGCGGGTCCTTCCAGAAGGCCAGCGAGCCCCCCTCCGGGTCGAGGTGCACGTGGAACGGGTCGGCAATGATCTGCCGCAGCCCGTGCCGCTTCAGCTCGAGGTCCTTCTCGATCGTCGACGAGCGGAACAGCGACGCCTGGATACCGCCCTCGTTGATCAGGTGCCCCGGGGCGCTGGGGAAGATCGCGTTGGTCCCGAGCATGCCACCCGGGGTGGGTGACGCCTCGAGCACGACGACCCGCAACCCCGCGCGAGCCAGGTAGGCGCCCGCGGTCAGGCCGTTGTGGCCGGCGCCGATCACGATCACGTCCTGGGCAGCGCTCAACTGGCTCATGCGGAGCTCCTTCGCTCGGCCTGGGGGTTGGGACGGGTCAGGCGCCGGCGGCGACGCGGGCCCGCCGCTTCATCGCCAGCTGGTACTTGTCGAACCAGAGCTCCTGGTAGGTCGCGTGCGCCACCCGGCCCCGCTCGTCCTGCCAGCGGTAGACGCTGTCGTGGAAGGACGTGTTCGGCCAGGCCGGCAGCGACGCGCAGGCGATCGCCTCGCCGGAGAAGTGGTACACGTCGCCCCGGTCGTCCTCGGCCTCGATCTCCTGGCGCATCGGCAGGTGGATCCGGGGGTGGTACTCGAGCACGTTGCGCCGCACGCGGGTGATCGACCGGGACTCGTCGCCGAGCTGCAGCCAGGCGTAGTGGTGCGAGGGCCGGTTGCCCACCTCGTAGAGCCCGGCCCATGCCGGGTCGGTGTCCAGCGGTTCGAAGCTGATCTGGTTGAAGATCAGGTCGGGGCCGAAGTACATCGGCGACCAGCCGATCGGCGGCACCGGCACCGCGCCGCGCTTCTCCACCCGGACCTGCCGCCAGGACCGGTCCCTCGGGGCGTAGCAGTCCACCGCGTGCCGCTCGCCGCGCAGCACCAGCTCGCCGGTGACGTGCATGAACTGCTCGGTGCCCCCCGGCTCGCGGCTGGCCTTGAGCGCGGCCTCGTGGTGGTCCTCCTCGCCGGGCATGATGTGGCCCCTGGCGAACAGCGGGGTGACCGCCTCGGCGACGATGTCCAGCGAGGTGTCGCCCTCGGCGCTGGTGTAGGTCAGCCGCGCGGTGCGACCGAGCTCGAGGAACTCGATCCGCAGCCCGTTGGCCGTGGTGACCGTGTTCCCCTCGATCGTCGGCCACGGCATGGTGATCTCGTAGTCGAGGAACTCCATGTCGGTGTACTCGACGTTGTCGGTGCCCTGGAAGATGCAGACGCCGCCCTGCGACAGCGGGAACGCCGGCTGGTAGCGCACGTAGAGGAAGGCCCCGATGCGCGCCTCCGGGATGGAGAACCCGAAGTAGTGCGTGTGGATGAGGTGCGGGTCCCACTGCTCGTGGTCTTCGGGCAGCGGCAGCCACAGGTCGGTCTCGCCGGGGTGCACTCCGATCGACAAGGTCTCTCTCCTCTTTGCGTCTGAGTGTCTAAGCGTCTGAACGGCTAGGCGTCCGAACGGCTAGGCGTCGACGGTCGTGGTCGGGGTCGATGCGGTTGGTTGTGGGACGGGAGCGCCGGTGATCAGGCCCTTGAACTTCTGCCCGAGCGTCTCGCCGGAGGCCTGGTCAGCGGGGCGGGCAACGGCCTGGCCGATGATCCACACGCAGAACAGCGAGAGGCCGAGCGTGGCCAGGCCGGCCAGGTGGGTCCAGACGTAGGACACGTCGTGCTGGTTGAGCACGGCCCACATCGGCCACGCCGCCGCGCCGTTGGCGATGCCGTCGGCCATCGGGATGATCGGGATGACGGCGAGCAGCTTCCAGCCGGAGCGCAGCTTCGGCACGATGTGGTAGAGCAGCGCGCCGGCGATCATCGGCATCACCGGGTTCACGAAGCCCCACCAGAGCGGGAAGCCCCAGAGGTTGAACGGCTGGTGGCCGTAGTAGAGGTACGTGCCGGCCAGGATGCCGGGGCTCTCCAGGAAGATGTCCACCACGCAGTCGATCGCCCACAGCGCGAACAGGTTGCGCACCGTGAGACCGCGGCCGATCAGCTTGTAGGACAGGTAGCCCAGCCCGCCGAC
Organism: Pseudonocardia sp.; assembly: GCA_036272155.1. Lineage (GTDB taxonomy): Bacteria > Actinomycetota > Actinomycetes > Mycobacteriales > Pseudonocardiaceae > Pseudonocardia. The sequence continues at coordinate 10,625 of DATAZG010000128.1, read as the reverse complement.
GTACCACGGGTAGACGAAGCAGATGTAGAGCGGCATCGTCCGGTCCAGGATCGTGAACGTGCCGAGGGCGTTGACCTCCTTGAGGTACACCATGCCCAGCACATCGACCACCGGCTCCATGCACGCCGCGAACGCGCCGCCGATGATGCAGTAGAGCAGCACCGGCCCCTTGCCCTTCAGCAGGTGGCGGATCCCGATGACCAGCGCGATCGCCAGCGGGATGAAGATGAAGATATTGAAGATCGTCTCCGCCGTCTTGGGCATCGGATCGTGTACCGGTGGCTCCGGAATCGTGCCGATCGCTGTCGTCACCATGGACATCAACATGGGCATCAACATGCTCGTCCCCGTCCCTCACGTCGGCGTGCGCAGGATGTGACCGCACCGGAAAGCTACCGCCGAGTGAGCGTGCTTTCAAGACTGAAAGATTTTTCATTTATACTTGGTCCGAGCACTCCGGTCCGCCTGGAAGGATGGCAACGTGGAGCAGGACAGCCGGTCGGCCGCCCCGACGCGCAGCGACCGCCAACGGGAGCGCACCCGGCGCAGGCTGCTCGACGCGGGGCGCACCCTGATCGCCGACCGGGGGGTCGCCGGCCTGCGCATCCAGCAGATCACCGAACGGGCCGACGTCGCGCTCGGCTCGTTCTACAACCACTTCGGCTCCAAGGAGGAGCTGGTCGAGCAGGTGGTCACGGAGAGCCTGGCCGACCTCGCCACGGCCACCGTCGCCACGGTCGGGCCGGACGCCGACCCGGCCGAGGCGGTCGCGGCGGCCAACCTGTGGTTCATCCGGATCGCCTACGACGAGCCCGACTTCGCACGCCTGGTGGTCAACCTCGGGCACGCGGACACCCTGTTCGGCGCGGCGGTGCACCCGTACGCACGGCAGGCCGTCGAGCGTGGCATCGCCACCGGCCGGTTCACCGTGGCGAACCTCGAGGTCACGCTCACGGCGGTGATCGGCGGCGCGCTGGCGCTGATCAGGGAGATCCTGGACGGCCGGCACGAACCCGGGGCCGAGCTGGCGTTCGCCAGCCACGTGCTGACCTCGCTCGGCGTCCCCCCGACCGAGGCGGCGACTCTGTGCGAGTCGGTCGCCGCGCGCACCGCGAGCTAGGGAGCATTGTGATGAACGCGAGAAACCAACGGCTGTGCGCCTGGTCGGGACCGCTGATGTTGGTGTTGTTCTGCATAGGGTTCTGGGGCGTGGCGCGGCTGATCCCACCGCCGGTGCCCGGGTGGAGCGCCACCGACCTGGCCCACTACCTGGCCGAGCACCAGACCCGGATCCGGATCGGCCTGGTGATCTCCATGCTGGGCGTGGCACCGGGCTTCGCCTTCCCCGTCGCCATCCTGCTGCAGCTGCGCCGGATCGAGGGGCCCTCGTCGCCGCTCGCCTACGTCCAGCTGGTCACCGGGCTGCTCACACCGGTGCTGTTCATCCTGCCGATGTTCGCCATGGCGGCCGCCGCGTACCGCCCGGAGACCCGCTCACCGGAGATCACCGAGGCACTCAACGACCTGGGCTGGCTCATGCTGGTCGGCTTCGGTGGGCCGGCGATCCTGCAGAACATCGCGATCGCCGTCGCGGTGTTCGGCGACCGGCGGGCCGAGCCGGTGTTCGCCCGCTGGGTGGGCTACTTCAACGTCTGGGCGGCGCTGCTGTTCCTGCCCGGCCTGCTGGTGATCTGCTTCCAGGGCGGGCCGTTCGCGTGGAACGGGGTGTTCGCCTTCTGGGTGCCGCTGAGTGTGTTCGGCGCCTGGTACGTGGTCATGACGGTCGCCCTACTGCGGGCCGTCGACCAGGAGGAACGCGAGGCTCCGCCCACCGGTGACCCGGCGCCGGCCGGCTCGGCGCCGGTCAGCTCGGCGCGGCTGGCCTGACCGGGGTGTCCACGACCTCGAGGAGCGCCGCCGACGCCGGTCCCCGCCAGGAGCGGCACCTGCCGGGCGAGGAGGGCACCTGGGTCTTCATCCTCGGCGACATGACGGTGTTCGCCGTCTTCTTCGCCACGTACCTGTACTACCGGGGCCAGCAGCGGGAGCTGTTCGAGTCGTCGCAGCGCGAGCTGGTGCAGGCCTTCGGCGTGATCAACACGCTGCTGCTGCTCACCAGCTCGCTGTGCGTGGCGCTCGGCATGCGGGCGGTGCGCCGGCGACTGGCCGGATCGCCGACCCTCGCCGCGCCCCGGCTGTTCAGCGGCGCGCTGGCCTGCGGGCTCGGCTTCTCGGTGATGAAGTTCGTGGAGTACGGCGGCAAGCTGGCCGCCGGGATCACCCCGGCCACCAACAACTTCTTCATGTACTACTTCATCCTCACCGGGCTGCACTTCTTCCACCTGATCCTGGGCATGGCCGTGCTGCTGTACCTGATCCGGTCGGCCCGCCGGCCGACCCTGGACGCCCGGCAGTTCGCGTTCGTGGAGGGTGGCGCCTGCTTCTGGCACATGGTGGACCTGATCTGGATCGTGCTGTTCCCGCTGCTCTACCTGGTCAAGTAGGGGGCCGTGATGATGTCGCGCGCATGGGCGGGGCCGGTCCGCGACCGGGTCACCGCCATCTGGGCACTGCTGGTCGCCGCCACGCTGCTGTCGTTCTGGCTGGGCACCGACCACGGGCTCAGCTCCGCGGAGGCGCGCACCGTGATCATCCTGGTAGTCGCGTTCGTGAAGGTCCGGTTCGTCGGGCTGTACTTCATGGAGCTGCGCACGGCGCCGGTCGCGCTGCGCGCCCTGTTCGAGGGCTGGTGCCTCGTCGTCTGCCTCGGCCTGATCGGCTTCTACCTGCTCGCCTGATGCCTTGACGACACGAACCAAATAGCGTTAGTTTTCTGTGGTTCGCCCAGGTCCCGCCCACCACGCTGGGAGCCCGCGCCGATGACCACTGACGCTCACCCCGCCGCCCCGGACACCACGTCGGACGGTGCCGCCGACGGTGCCGCCCCGGGCCGCTGCCCGGTGGTGGACTACGACTTCGCCGACCCCGAGCTGCGGGCCAGCCTGCACGCCCGGCTGACCCGGCTGCGCGCCGAGTGCCCGGTCGGCTGGAGCGAGCAGTACGGCGGCTTCTGGCTGCTCACCCGCTACTCCGACGTACTGGAGGCGGCGCGGGACCACGAGCGCTACACCACGACCCAGGGCATCATGATCCCGCCGACCGGCGCGTCGATGCGGGTCATCCCGGCCGAGCTGGACCCGCCGGAGCACACCCCGTACCGCAAGCTCGCGCTGCCGTACTTCACCGCGCGCGCCATCGCCGCGCTGGAGCCGGAGATCCGGGCGATCGTCCGGCGGTGCATCGCGGCGTTCGCGGCGGACGGGCACACCGACCTGGTGCAGTCGGTCGCCGAGGTGGTCCCGCCGCTGGTCATCGGGGCGGCGCTCGGGCTGGACCCGGCGGACTGCCGGGTGATCCGGGAGCTGGCCGGCAACTTCCTCTCCTCGGCCAAGGTGGGCATCGACGCCAAGATCAAGGCGGCCAGGGAGCTGGAGGACTGGCTCGAGGAGCGCATCGCCGAGCGGCGCGAGCGGCCCACCGGCGACACGCTCAGCACGCTGATCAATGCGAACCTGAACGGGCAGCCGATTCCCCCCCAGATCGCGCTGGGCATGGTGCAGCTGATGGTGGTGGCCGGCCACGAGACCACGGTGCACGGCATCGGCAGTTTGCTGTTCCGGGTGGCCGCCGAGCCGGGGCTGCGGGAGCGGCTGCTGGCCGACCCGAGCCTGCTCCGCGCCACCGTGCACGAGTCGCTGCGGATCGACCCGCCGATCATGCACATGGCCCGCACGGCGGTCGGGGACCACGAGCGCGACGGCGCGGAGCTGCGCGACGGCGACAAGGTGATGCTGCACTACGGGGCGGCCAACCGGGACCCGGAAAAGTTCGAGCACCCGGCCGAGTTCGACATCGACCGGCCGGGCAACCAGCACCTGGCGTTCGGCACCGGGCGGCACCGGTGCATCGGCGAGCACCTGGCCGTCACCGAGATGCTGGTCGTGCTGGAGGAGGTCCTGGCGACCATCCCGGACCTCCGGATCGTCGGCGAGCGGGACATGACCAAGATCCGGTGGCGGGGCGGCAGCAACACCCTCGGCCCGGAGCGGCTCGAGGTGACCTTCACCCCGGTGCGCCGCGCGTGAACGACTACGAGCACGTACTGAGCCCGTTCCGGATCGGGACGGTGGAGCTGCGCAACCGGGTCGTGCGTACCTCGCAGGGCACCGGGCTGGGTGCCGGCCAGCAGGTCAGCGACGACATGATCGAGTTCCTGGTGGCCAGGGCGCGGGGCGGGGTGGCGCTGTCCTTCGCCGACGTCGCGCAGATCCACTGGAGCTCGCCGGGCATGCTGGACCTGAGCACCGACCGCTGCCTGCCCGGCCTCGAGCGGCTCACCACCGCCGTGCACGCCGAGGGCATGCAGCTGTTCCAGCAGATCTGGCACGGTGGCCCCACCCAGATGACCTGGGACAGCTCGGCCCCGTGGGCGGCGTCGCACGTGCCCGACCCCGGCCTCGGCATGCTCCCGGTGCCGATGACCCAGGCCATGATCGACGAGCTGACCGGGTGCTTCGTGGCGGCCTCGCTGCGGGCCAGGGACGGCGGTATCGACGGCGTCGAGCTGCACGCCGGGCACGGCTACCTGTTCTCCAGCTTCCTGTCCCCCGCCACCAACCACCGCACCGACGCCTACGGGGGCTCCGCCGAGAACCGCGCCCGGTTCCTGCGCGACGTGCTGCGGGCGGTCCGCGACGCGGTGGGCCCGGACTACCCGGTGGGTGTGCGGGTCTCCCCGGACGGCCCGGCGGACCAGACCACCACTTCCGACCTGGTCACGCTGGTCGGCCGACTGGAGCGGGACGGACTGATCGACTTCGTGGACGTCTCGCTCGGCTCGCACTACGGCCGTGACCTGCTGATGGGCGGCGCGCACGAGCCGCCCGGCTACCAGCTGCCGACCAGCGAGAAGATCACCCGGCAGACCGCGCTGCCCACCATCGTGGCCGGCCGGTTCGGCACGCTCGCCCAGGCCGAGGCGGTGATCGCGTCAGGCGCCGCCGACCTGGTGTCCATGGTCCGGGCCACGCTCGCCGAGCCTGAGCTGATCACCAAGACGGTGTCAGGGCGGGCTCGCGAGGTGCGGCCCTGCATCGCCTGCCTGCAGAGCTGCGCGGGCGGGCTGAACACGCGGGCCAGGGCGATGTGCGCGGTCAACCCGGCGGCCGGCCGCGAGCTCACCCTCGGCGATGCGCTGATCACGGTGGCTCCGACCCCGCTGCGGGTGGTGGTCGTCGGCGGCGGGCCGGCCGGCATGGAGGCAGCGAGGGCAGCCACCCTGGCCGGGCACCACGTGACCCTGATCGAGGCCGGCGACGCGCTGGGCGGCCAGCTGCGCCTGGTCCCGCGCGCGCGGCCGGAGGTGGCCGGGTTGGTGGAGTTCTACACCGGTGAGCTGGCCCGGCACGGGGTTGACGTGCGGCTGGGTGCGGCGGCGGACGCCGAGGTCGTGCGCGCGCTGCGGCCGGACGCGGTGCTGGTGGCCACCGGGGTGACCGCGCGCCGCGACGGGTTCCAGACCCTGCGCCCCGCGCTGCCGCTGCCCGGGCTCGACACGCTCGACCCGGCGCGCGTGCACACCGGGTGGGACGTGCTGCGGGGCGCCGCGGTCGGCCACACCGTGCTGCTGCTGGACGAGGTGGGCCACTACGAGTCGGTGGACGTGGCCCAGCGACTGGTCGACGGCGGCCACCGGGTGCTGCAGGTGAGCCGGTACGCGCTGGTCGCGGCCAACCTGGAGATGCGCTGGGAGATGGTCGGCGCGCCCCTGGCCGCCCGGCTGCTGCGCGGCGACTTCACCCTGTACGGCCGGTCGGTCCTGCACGGGGTGGCGGCGGGGCGCGCGGAGGTGGCCCCCTACGAGGCACCCCAGCGCGCGGTGGAGCTGCCGTTCGACGACCTGGTGCTGCTCTCCGGCGGGGTGCCGGACCGGGCGCTGCAGTCCGCGCTCCTGGGGGTGGCTCCGGTGGTCCGGGTGATCGGCGACGCGAGCAGTCCCCGCCGGCTGGAGGTGGCGCTGGTGGAGGGCCGCCAGTCCGTCGACTCGCTCGCCACCGACTGGGTGCGCCCCATGGCCCGCTACGGCTGGGGCGGCTCCGCGACGTAGCTCCGCGCCCGCCGAGGGCAGGGTGACCGTCGCCCGTTGCGGGCCCGCACAGAGCGTGTACCCACCGCACCGGTACGGACCGTGCACGGTCCGTACCGGTGCGAACGGTCTGTGCGGGGCGCGGTCAGTCGGTGACGGGGCGGCCGATGTGCGGGCCGGCGCTCAGGCCGCCGTCGACGACCAGGTCGCTGCCGGTGACGTAGCTGCTGGCGTCCGAGGCGAGGTGCACCACCGCCGCCGCGACCTCGTCCGGGCGGCCGCGCCGGGGCACCGGCAGGAAGCCGAACGGGTTGCCGGAGCGGCGCACCGACGCCGTCATCGGGGTGTCGATGGACCCGGGGTGCACGGCGTTGACCCGGATGCCGTACTCACCGAGCTCCAGCGCCGCCGACTTCGTCATACCGCGCACCGCCCACTTGGTGCCGCCGTACACGGCGTGCAGCGGCAGCCCGCTCAGCGCCGCCCCGGACGCCACGTTGACGATGGAACCACCGCCGGCCGCCCGCATCGGCTCGATCACCGCCTGCATGCCGAGCAGGCAGCCCAGCTGGTTGACCTCGAAGCACAGCACCGCGTCGGCCACGGTGAAATCGGCGAGCGGGGCCGGCCGCCACACCCCGGCGTTGTTGACCAGCACGTGCAGCCCGCCGAACGCCGCCACCGCCGCCCCGACCGCCGCCGCCCAGGCCTCCGGCGAGCGCACGTCCAGCGGGGCGTACCGCCCGGCTGCGCCCAGCTCGTCGGCCACCCGCCCGTCGTCCGTCGCCGCGGTGTCGGTGACCAGCACCCGGCCGCCCTCGGCCACCGTCCGCGCGGCCACGGCCCAGCCGATGCCGCCCAGCCCACCGGTGACCAGCGCGACCCGACCGGCCAGGCACCCGACGCCTGGCCCGCCCGTCACGCTGGCCACCGGGTTCGCCCCGGTCGCGCTGGCCCCGGGGTCGCTCACCGCCGGTCGAACTCGAGCTGCAGCTCGTGCAGCCCGAGTATCACGCCGGGCGGGTTCTCCGGGGTGAAACCCGGGCTCAGCCTCGGCCGGGTGACCGCGCCGAGAAGCTCGTCGAAGGCCACCGCGATCTGGAACCGGGCCAGGTGCATGCCGATGCACCGGTGGATGCCCAGCCCGAAGCCGGCGTGCCCGGTGCGCGGCCGGTCGAAGCGCAGCTGGTCCGGGTCCTCGAACTTGGTCTCGTCCCGGTTGGCGGAGCTGAAGCTGATCCCGATCCGGTCGCCCGGCCGGAGCGTGCGGCCGGCCAGCTCCACCTCGGCCACCACGGTGCGGGCCATGGTGACCACCGGCGACTCGAACCGGATGAACTCCTCCAGGTCGTGCTTGACCCAGCCCGGGTCGCGCAGCCGGTCCTCCAGCGCCGGGTCGACGGCCAGCTGGGCCGCGATGTTGCCCAGCGCGCCCCGGGTGGTGTCCAGGCCGCCGAGGAACAGCACAGTGACCACGCCGATCTGCTCGTCCTGGGTCAGCCGGCGGCCGTCCACGGTGCCGCCGGCGATCGACGCCAGGATGCTGCTCTCCCCCGGGTCGCCGCGCTCGGCCTGGTCGGCCAGGTACTCCGCGGCCAGCACCGCGAGGTTGGCGAACGACTCGTGGTCCTGGATCTCGGCCACGGCGGTGACGTAGCTGACCGCCCTGGCCAGCCGGTCCCGGTCGGTCTCGTCGAAGACCAGCTTGGCGAGCACGCCCGCGGTGAACGGGATGGCGAACTCGGAGACGAAGTCGCAGTGTCCGCGGTCCAGCCAGGTGGCGATGGCGGCCTTGGCGATGCGCCGCATGTCCGGCTCGAACCGGGCGAAGTAGCCACGGGTGAAGAACGGGTTGAGCAGCTTGCGGAACGCCTGCTGCAGCGGCGGGTCGACATCCAGCGGGGGCAGCCGCACCGGCAGCCGACCCATGATGTTCGGGTCGCGCGAGGAGAACAGCTCGGGATGCTCGAGCACGAACCGCACGTCCGCGTACCGGGTCACCACGTACATGTTGTGGAACCGGGAGGCCACCACCGGGCACTCGGAGGCTCTCGCCTCGGCCAGTCGGTCGTAGGCCAGGCCCGCCCCGCCGGGCGGGAGCACGATCAGGCTCTCGTCCTCCAGCGGGCAACGGTCCTGACCAACCGGGGTCGTCGACAGGGTCATCGGCGGTCTCTCCCTCGAGATGCGCACGGATCCGGGGGCGCAGGCTACCAAAAAACCTATCGCCGTTTGAATATGGGGTCAAGTTCGGCTTATGCTGCGGTGCGCGCCCTCGTCCGCCCACCACCGACCGGAGGCCGCGGTGACCGTGCCGACCCCTGACCACCCGAGCCAGTCGCACCCCGGCGAGCAGGCCTTCCCCACCCTGTTCAGCCCGATCCGGCTCGGCACCGTCCAGCTGGCCAACCGCGTGGTGATCACCTCGCACGGCGCGAGCGAGGCGTTCCGCCACCCCGCGCTGAGCCCGGACACCTACCTGGAGTACCTGCGGCGCCGGGCCGGCGGTGGCGCCGGGCTGATCATCGCCCAGCCCATCCTGTCCGACCCCCTCAACTCGATCACCGCCGAGACGCTGGACCGGCACGCCCGGCTGGCCGAGCTGGTCCGCGCGGAGGGCGCCCGGCTGCTGCTGCAGCTGACCCACCTGGGCGTGTACGCGCGCTCCGAGGCCGACGTGCACCGCCCGCCGCTGCCCGGGTTCGACGGCTCCACCTCGGCGGCCGGCGAGACCGCGCACCGGATGACCGCCGGCGAGATCGAGCTGATGATCGAGGGCTACCGGCGCGCCGCCGAGCTGGCCGCCACCGCCGGCTTCGACGGGGTCGAGGTGCACGGCGCCCACGGCTACCTGGCGCAGCAGTCGCTCACCCCCGCACACAACTCGCGGGACGACGAGTGGGGCCGCGACCGGACACTGTTCGTGCGGCGGCTGCTGGCGGCGGCACGGGCGGCGGTCGGTCCGGACCGGATCGTCGGCTACCGCACCCCGACCGACGACCTGCGCTCGCCCGAGGACGGCGGCATCGGCTTCGCCGGCATGGTCGGGATCGTCCGCACACTGCTCGCCACCGGGCACATCGACGTGCTCAACACGACCATCGGCGACGGCGGCCCGAGCTATGCGCGCGCCATCCCGAACTACCGGTACGCCGAGGCGCCGAACATGCCGCCGGTGGTGCGGCTGCGCGCGGCGGTGCCGGTCCAGGTGCCGGTGATCGGGGTCGGGCGGATCCTCTCCCCCGGGCTGGCCGAGTCACTGCTGGCCAGGGGCGACTGCGACCTCGTTGCGATGACCAGGGCGCACATCGCCGACCCCGACCTCGTGGCCAAGGTGCGCGCCGGCCGGTCGCACCGGGTCCGGCCGTGCGTCGGCGGCAACGTGTGCGTGAACCGCAAGCTGGCCGGCTACCCGGAGATCAGCTGCCTGCACAACCCGGAGGTGCTGCGCGAGCGCGAGCTGGCCCCGACGCCGGCGACCGAGCCGAAGGACGTGCTGGTCGTCGGGGCCGGCCCGGCCGGGTTGAAGGCCGCCGAGATCGCCGCCAGGCGGGGCCACCGGGTGCGACTGGTGGACGCCGGCGCGCAGCCGGGCGGCCGGCTGCGCGCCGTCGAGCAGACCGCCGCACTGGGGCTGCTCGGCGCGGTGGACCACCTGGTCAGCGAGCTGGCCGAGCTGGGCGTGCGACCGGGCTACGGGGTGACCGCCGACGCCGACCTGCTGCGCGAGCTGGCCCCCGCCCACGTGGTGCTGGCGACCGGTGGGCGGCCGGTCGGCGCGGCGGCGTTCCCGGGCGCGGCGGAGGGGCTGGTGCTGGACAGTGCGGCGGCGCTCGCCGGACGCACCGGGCAGCGGGTGCTGGTCTACGACACGCTCGGCGCCAACGAGGGGCCACTGGTCGCCGAGGCGCTGGCCGCACGTGGGCTGGGCGTGGTGTTCGTGACCAGCTGCGAGACCGTGATGCCGTGGGGCGGCCAGCTGCACCGCGCGGAGGTCCCGGCCATCCTGCGGCGGCGCTGCGCCGAGGTGCACACCGGCGGGCTGCTCGGCGACGTGGACGGCAAGCACGTGATCGTGGTCCGCCCCGACGGCGAGACCATCACCGAGCTGGACGTGGACACGATCGTCGCGGTCCAGCCACCGCGGCCCGCGCTCGACCTGGTACCCGCGCTGGAGCGGCTCGGGCTGCCGTACACGCTGGTCGGCGACGCACTGGCGCCGCGCACCGCGATGCACGCCTTCAAGGAGGGCCACGAGGCGGCGCTCGCGCTGTAGCCCTCCGCGGGCCGCTCGGTCAGCGCCCGACCGAGCTAGTCCATGCCGAGGGGGCCGGCGGACTCGCCGGAGAGGAACTGGCGGACGAACGGGTCCTCCGACGCGAACGCCTCCTCGGCCTCGCCGTAGTGCACAACCTTGCCCTTCCAGATCAAACCCACATAGTCGCTGACCTTGCGGGCAGTCCGGATGTCGTGCGTCACC
>DATAZG010000127.1:0-11772 GCA_036272155.1 Pseudonocardia sp. | reverse complement strand
GTACGTCTTCATGGACCAGGAGAACTTCGAGCAGCTCGAGGTGCCGCTCGAGGTGGTCGAGGACATCGCCGACTACCTGCTCCCGGAGATGACGCCGGCGCTGCGCTTCTACGGCACCGAGATCGTCGGCGCGGCCCTGCCTGCCTCGGTCGAGCTGAGCGTCGCCGACACCGAGCCGGGTGTGCAGGGCAACCGGGTCTCGGGCGCGACCAAGGCGGCCACGCTGGAGACCGGGAAGATCGTCCAGGTTCCGCTGTTCGTCGTCACCGGCGACCGGATCAAGGTCGACACCCGCACGGGGGAGTACCTGACCCGGGCCTGACCGGCCCCCGGCGGCCTGAACCGTTAGGGCAGGCCGCCGATCAGCGGTCCGAGGTAGCCGTGCTTGGACGAGCCGTCCATGCCGACCTCGAAGCCGATGTGCAGCCCGAGGATGTTGCCGAGCACCTTCGCGCCGGTGGACTTGTTGTCGAAGGCGAACGCCTTCTCGTTGCCGCCGGTGATCTGGTTGTGGGTCACCGACACGTTCTGCACGTCGTCGATCATGACCGCCTGCGAGGCGTTGGAGTCGCAGTAGTTACGGGTGAAGGTGATGTCGGAGCTGTTGCCCTTGCCGCTGCCGTCGCCGGCGCTGCTGTTCGGGCCCTCCGCGATCAGGCACTGGTTGTCGATCTTGTCGCAGCGGTTGCTGTCGATCAGCACGTGCTGGCTGGGCGGCGTGTCCGAGGAGAACGTCTGCATGCAGTCGGCGTGGGCGCCGTGCAGGTTCCGCACGTCGCTCACCGTGTTGTGCAGGATCCGCAGGTTGCTGCCGAAGAACCGGATGCCGTCCCCGTCGCCACCCCGGGGGGAGGCGATCGTGTTGTTCACCAGGGTGATCCCGTTGCCGGTCATCTCGACACCCGGGGCGGCGGCGCCGGTCAGGTTCAGACCGCCGACCGTCACGTTGTTGGCGTCGATGCTCAGGCCCTTGACCGTGATGCGGCCGTCCCCGAGCACCAGGATCGGCGCGGCCGCGGTGCCCGAGCGGGTCACTTTCAGCCGCTGCGGTGAGGTGCCGGTGGCACAGATCCGGTCGCCGGGCTTCGCGGCATCCACCGCGGCCTGCAACCCGGCGCCGTCGACCTGCTTCGTGCAGGCGGTGGTCAGCGGCGTCGGCCGGATCGCTCCGGCGCCGCACAGCGTCGTCGCATTCGGCACGTTCGGGATGGCCAGCCCGCCGTTCGCCGGCGCCAGCGCCCAGGCGGTAGCGCAGGACGCCGGCGCGGCCTGCCCCGGCACCGCGGCGGGCGCGGCGGTTCCGGGCGGTGTCGTTCCGGGTAGCGCCGGGGCCGCGGCGGGCAGACCGGGTGTGCCGGGCAGCGCCGGCGTGGTGCCCGGCGTGGTGCCCGGCGTAGTTGTGGCGGCGGCGGGAGCCTGCGCCGAGGGCAGCGCCTGGGGGAGTGCGGCCGGGGTGCCGGCACCGGGTGCGGCGGGCGCGGTCGGGACGCCGGCGGGATAGCTGGGTAGCGCCGGGGTCGTGCCGGTTTCGGGCACCGCCGGGGTCGGCGGTAGCTCGGGGGCGGCGGCGGGCGGGGCCGGCGCCGCCTGCACCGACGGCGAGGTGTCGGCCGGGCTGGCCACGGACGGGTCCGAGATCGACGGTGTCGAGTCAGGGTCGGCGGCGGCCGGGACGGGTGGCGCCGGGATCGCGGGCATCGGGGGTGGTGCCGGCGGCGCGGGCGGCGTCGGGATCGACGGGTGCTTCGGCCTGGCCGGCTCGGTCACGGCTGGCGAGTGGGTGCCGCCGGCGTCCGGAACGGAGACCGCGGCGAGCTGAATCTGAGGTGGCGCTGATACACCGACGGGTGTTATTACGGGAGTGATCGAGGCGGTCGCGAGGAGCGCGCCCAGCAGGAGGCCGATCAGCAGGCCGAGTCCGGTTACGGACAGTGACCGCAGGTCGGGTGCGCGCCCGGCGCGGGCCGGCGGGGCGCCCGGGGCGGGCCGCTTGGCCATGACGTGGTCCTTTCCGCTGGACATCCCACCGCGGGCCGCGGCTGGGGGACGGGTGTCGGTCGTTGGGTCGGGGTGGGTGGCCGGGGTCGACCGGGTCGGGCGATCGTCCGCACAGGCCCCATCAGTAACATCTGCCACTACTGTCGCACTGATTAACGTGAGTAACACTGTGCACAGGAGAATAGTCGAAGACGATCACATGAGTTCCAAGATTCACCACTGCGCGTGATTCGCTCCGGCCACATTCGGCACACACAGTCATGGCGTGATATCGGCCGGGTCGACCGGCGCGACGGAGTTGTTGATCAGTTGTTGATCACCAGCAGAGGGCTGTCGGAGCAAAATCACCTCGTTGGACCAGCGACTGAAGTGGGTTAACCCATTTGTCGTACCGGTGCTGAACTCATTCAGCGATGCGTTACGGCGACCTGCTGCCGCCACCCGGAGAGCGTTCACCCAACCGGTGTCCACGTTTAGACGTGCCCTAGCCTCGGGAACTGGTCATGTGAGGGTGCGCGGACTCGCTGGCTCCCCCCAGAGGCAGTTCCGCGCCACCCCTCGCCCGCAACTCGGGAGAGCCAGACTCGTTGATCGCGGCAGGGGACGTGGAGGTCCGCCGGACGGATTTCGGTGGGCCTCGCGTGAGCGATCCGTCGGGCGCCAGTCCCCGGGGGCGGTGGCTCAGGAGAGCGTCGTGGTCGGCCGGTAGTTCGGTCACCGCGGCCGTCCGTGTCTTGGTGTTGGGAGCGGTTGATGGAAAGGCTGTCAGCGGCGAAGTGGGGTTATGTCACCCGCCGAGTGCCGCGGAGCGACGAGGCTCGGCTCGGTGGTGCGATCCGGCCTCCTCGGCTCGGGGACTTCGTGGTCGCCAGGGTGGCCGAGCTCGGCGCCCATGAACACCTGGAGGACCCGCACGGCCGGCGGATGCGGCTGTACCCGGGTGACGTACTCGTCGGCGCCTACGGCAACCGGTACGCGACCGATTTCTACGAGGGGTACCTGCCGACCCCGGGCGACGCGGTGCACCTGCTCACCGCCGGTGGACTGGTCGGCACCGTCGCCTCGGCGCACACCAGCAAGGAGGCGCCCACCGAGCTGGAGGTGCTCGGCCCACTGACCGACGCGGCCGGCCGCCAGCTCGGCACCGACCACGTCGCCGTGCCGGAGCCCATACCCGGCCGACCCGAGCTCGGCACGATCGTGGTGCTCGGCTCGTCGATGAACGCCGGCAAGACCACGGCGACCTCGGCCATCATCCGGGGGCTGGCCAGGGCGGGGCTGCGCGTCGGGGCGGGCAAGGTGACCGGCTCGGGCAGCGGCAAGGACCACTGGGCCTACGTCGACGCGGGTGCCTCCGCCGTGGCGGACTTCCTGGACTTCGGCATGCCGTCCACGTTCGGCTACCCGACCGAGCGCCTGGTCAGCACCATGTTCGGCATCCGGGACCGACTGGTCGAGGAGGCCGCCGACGTGGTCGTGCTCGAGGTGGCCGACGGCGTGCTGCAGGGCGAGACGCGGGCGCTGGCCGCCCAGTTGCCGGAGTTCGCCGACCACGTGGTGCTCGCCGTCGGGGACGCACTCGGCGCGGTGGCCGGGATCGACGTGCTCGAGGCGCTCGGTGTGCCGGTGCGGGTGGTCAGCGGGCTGATCACCGCGAGCCCGCTGGCCAGCCGGGAGGCGTCGGCCGCCACCGGGCTGCCGGTGCTCTCGCCCGCCGAGCTGGCCAGGGGGGCCGCGGTGGGCCTCCTCGCCGACGCCGGCGCACTGACCCCGGAGGCCTTCGGCGAGCTGGTCCGCTCGGGTACGTCGGCATGACCCTGTGCTCGGCCTACCTGCCGGACGACCGACCGGGCCCGGGGCGGCTGTCCGAGGTGCCGCTCGAGGTCCTCGCCTCGGGTCCGGCCGAGCTCGTGCTGCCCGAGGCGACGGTGCGTGACGAGCGGGGTGGCGCGCTGCTGGACGGCGGCCTCGTCGTCGACCCCGCCGCCGGCGGCGGCCCGCTCGGTGACGCCGACTCCGATCGCGCCGCGCGCGCGTTCGGCCTGGTCAACGTTGCGTTCCACACCCAGCGGGCGCTGCGCGCGGTGGCCGGGCTGCTCGGCCGGCCACTGCCGCACCTGGTGGTCCGGATCGGCATGCACGACGTCCCCCGGCGCTGGGGCGGCGGGCACTACCGCCTGAGCGCGCGCAGCTACGAGCCCGGCGAGCCCGATGCGGTGGGGGAGGCCGGCGAGGTCCACCTCGGTGGCGGCAGCTCCTTCCTGCCCACCGCGAGCGGCGACACCTACTTCGCCGCGCCCTCGCACAACCTGGCGATCATCTACCACGAGATCGGCCATCACGTGTGCCGGCACACGGCGGACTTCCGGCTCAACGCACTGCGCCCAGCACTGGCGCAGGCCAACAAGAAGATCGCCGCCGACGAGGGCACCGCCGACCTGCTGACCGCGATCCTGCTCGGCACGCCGGACATCTACGGCTGGCACCGGGCCGCGCTGCCGACCTGGGACCAGCGCCGCCGCCAGCTGGACCCGCGCTGGACGATGGCGCACTTCCGGGGCGGCCGGACCGACCCGCACGCCGACGGCACCGTCTGGGCGTCGGCCGGCTGGACGGCCCGGCAGCGGGTGGTCGTGGCCGGCCACGAGCCGTCCCGGTTCGACCGGATGCTGCTGCGCGGGCTCGCGCTGGCCGGCGCCGAGGCCACCGACTCCGAGACTGGCCCGACCGAGGCCGGGCCGACAGAGCAGGCGCTGCGGCAGCGCCGGCACTTCGGCGCGCTGCTGGCGGCCATGGTGCGCACGGACCCCGAGCTGACCGACCCGGTGCTGGCCGGTATGGCCGAGCACGGCATCGCGCCGGGCGTGACGAACGCGCAGCTGCGGGACACGGCCCAGGCCCGCCTGCTGGTCGCGGTGGGCGGATGACCGGAGCGCACGTCCTGCCCGCGCAGCCCGACCTGGGCATGCTGCGGCAGCTGTGGCAGTTCCGCGAGTACGGGCGGCGCGAGCTGCGGCCGCTGCTGGTCGGCGTCGGCATGCGGATCGGGGAGCTGGCCGCCGACCTGGCCACCCCGTGGCCGCTCGCCCTGGTGATCGACAACGTGCTCAAGGGCCAGCAGCCGCGCGGCGGGCTCGGGCACCTGGCCAGGTTGTTCGGGCCGTCCGAGGTGGGCATGCTCGCGGTGGCCGCCGTCGCCGTGCTGGTGATCACGGCGGCGTCCGGCGCGTTCGACTACCTCGGCGACCGGATCATGAACAGCTCCGGCGAGCGGATCACCGCGAACATCCGCTCGGACGTGTTCGGGCACCTGCAGCGGCTGCCGATGGGCTACCACGACCAGCAGGCCGTCGGGGAGCTGACCAGCCGGGTGAGCACCGACACCGGCCGGATCGAGGACGGCCTGGTCGACCTGTTCTCCACGCTGGTGCCCGGCGTGCTGTCGCTGGCCGGCTTCGCCGCCGTGCTGCTCACCGTGAACTGGCGGCTCGGCCTGATCGCGCTGTGCGCCGCGCCGCTCGTGTTCTTCACCGCCGCCCGCTACACCAAGCTGACCAGGGTGTCGGCCCGGCGCCGGCGCGCCGCCGAGGGCAAGCTGTCCAGCTACGTGGCCGAGTCGCTGCAGGGCATCCGGACCATCCACGCGTTCGGCCGGCAGGACCTGCACGACCGGCGGTTCGGCTCGGGCAACGACGCGGTGCTGCGGACCGGCCTGCGCGCGGTCGAGCTGCGGGCCCGGTTCACGCCGCTGATGGAGGGGGTCACCGCGTTCGGCACCGCGGTGCTCCTGTTCGTCGGCGGGTACGGGGTGCTGCACAGCTGGTGGACGATCGGCGTGCTCGTGGTGGTGACCAGCTACCTGCGGGACATGCTGAAGCCGATGCGGGCGCTGTCCAAGCTGTCGATGACGTTCACCCAGGGCGCCGCGTCGGCCGAGCGGATCTCCGCGATCCTCGGCCAGCCCGCGCCGCTCAGCGAGGCACAGCGGCCGCTGCCGGCGCGGGTGGCCGGGGCGATCGAGCTGCGCGGCGTCGGCCTCGACTACGGCCGTGGCACCGTGCTGCACGGCCTTGACCTGGACATTCGCCCCGGCGAGCGGGTGGCGCTGCTCGGCCACAACGGCGCCGGCAAGTCGACCGTGCTGTCCCTGATCGCCGGGCTGTACCCGCCGACCCAGGGCGAGGTGCGGCTGGACGGCGTGCCGATGTCCGAGGCACCGGACTGGTGGGTGCACCGGCAGGTATCGGTGGTGCTGCAGGACACGTTCCTGTTCTCCGGCACGCTGGCCGAGAACATCCGCTACGGCCGCCCGGACGCCGCCGAGGCCGAGGTCGCCGCCGCCGCGGCCGCCGCGCTGGTCACCGAGTTCGCCGAGCGACTGCCGGACGGGCTGGAGACCGTGCTGGCCGACCGGGGCACCGGGCTGTCCGGCGGGCAGCGCCAGCGGGTCGGCATCGCCAGGGCCCTGTTGCTCGACGCTCCGGTGGTGCTGCTCGACGAGCCGACCACCGGGCTGGACGTGGCCGCCGAGGAGCTCGTGGTGCGCGCGCTGACCCGGCTCGCCGACGGGCGGACCGTGGTGATGACCACCCACCGCCCCGCGCTGACCAGGCTGGCCACCCGGACCGTGCACCTGAGCCGGGGCAGCATCGCGGCCGGCCCGGCGGCCCCGGTGGCGCCCGCGGGACCGGGAGCACCCGGGGCGTCGCTGCCGCACCAGCCGCTCCCGGCGCACGCCCCGCCGCCGATGCACCGGCCGCACGCCGCCCCCAGGGCCTTCCCGGAGCTGCGCCCCGGCCGGATGCACCGGATCGGCGCCTTCGACGAGTCGCTCACGGCACCGCGCGCGGCCGGTCCCGGCCGGCACCGGGTCGACCGGCAGCACCAGGCTCCCCGGCGCTGACCCGACCGGACCGACGCCCCGAGATCGACGCAGCGGCTGTCGACATCCGCTCGAGGAACCACTGTGTCGATCTCGACGGACTCCGGGCACTAGCTCGGCTCGGCGGCCGACTTCTGCTCGGCGTGGTACTTGTCCGACCAGGCCTGGATCGCCGCGCCGTTCTTGGCGTCCAGCTCGCCGTGCCGGGACCGGGCCCACTGCTCGGCGGCCAGCAGGCGGCGCTGGCTGGGCTGGAACGCCGGCATCACGTGCCGGGCGAACAGCTCGTAGTGTCGCTGCGTGGCCGCCCAGTTGGCCCAGTCGTGCTGCATCATCATGAAGCAGCCGAAGCCGCCGGCGGACTGGTCGACGAGCCGCTGGATCTGCGCGATCGCCTCGTCCGGGGTGCCGATCACGCCCAGGCCCGTCTCGTTGATCCAGGCCACCCGCTCCTCGAAGGTGTCGCCCTCGGCGCGGAAGGTGGGCAGCGCCAGGGTCCGCTGGGTGTAGTCGCAGAACTGGTCGAAGCCGTACCGGACGTCCTCGATGGCCTGCTGCTTCGTCTCCGCGATATGCATCGGCCCGACCAGGCGCCAGCTGGCGCGGCTCGGCACGCGACCGTGCTTGGCCGCCTCGGCCTCGACGACGCTCCAGTGGTGGGCCAGCACGTCGAAGCCCTCCCGCGTGGTGGCGCCGAGGGAGAGCAGGCCGAGCCCGTGGGTGCCGGCCAGGATGGGCCCGGCGGGGGAGGCGGTGGCCGCGACCGCGATCTCGAAGCACGGGTCGGAGTAGGGCGCGAGCTGGGTGCGGGCGTCGACCAGCCGGTAGCGCCCGGTCTCGTGGCTGACCCGCTCGTCGGTCAGCAGCAGCTTGAGCAGTACTTCGAGGTCCTCGGCCAGCGCGGGGCGCAGCTGGGCGGGTTCGAGGCCGATCATCCCGGCGTCGGTCGGCAGCGAGCCGGGGCCGACGCCGAGCATCAGCCGACCCCGGATCAGGTGGTCGACCAGGATCGCGCGGTCCGCGATCCACAGCGGGTTGTGGTACGGCAACGAGACGACGCCGGTGCCGAGCTTGATGCTGCGCGTCAGCGCGCCGGCGTGGGCGATGAAGGTCAACGGGTCGGCGATGATCTCGGTGCCGGCCGAGTGGTGCTCGCCGATCCAGGCCTCGTCATAGCCCAGCCGGTCCATCAGCTGCAGCGTCTCGAGGTTGCGCTGCAGGGACGTGGTGGCGTTCTGGGTCGGCGGGCTGTTGAACGGCGGCATGAAGATGCCGAACCGCATCTTGTTCACGGGGCGCTCCTCCTGGGGTCCTCGTCGACGGGCGGAACAGGGGCCACGATCCCGGATCATGATGCCGTGCGGCCCGGCCGGTCGCGCGCCGGACGTCGGCGCGCCGGGGCCCGTGACCGGCGAGGGGCGCGCGCAATCGGGCTGGTCGAGGGCCGCTACCCGGCGGTACGCGCGGCCGATCGTCGCACTCCGTCACGGGTAGTACGGCCAGCCGGGGGCTCTGGCTTGACAGGAATTTGCCCGGGATTCACGCTCTGTGCCGGTAGTGATCGTGCGGGTGGGCGCTCGGTCGCCCGGGATACCCCCGGGGGCTACACGGACGAGCAATGGAGGTCGTCTTATGTCGGCAGGGACCAACGCCCCCGGGACGGCCGCGATACGCAGCCTGATCCCCGCCCGGATCGACCGATTGCCCTGGTCACCGTTCCACACCCGGCTCGTGTGCGCCCTCGGCGTCGCCTGGATCCTGGACGGCCTCGAGATCACCGTCGCCAGCGGCGTGGCGGCGACGTTGACCGACA
Organism: Pseudonocardia sp.; assembly: GCA_036272155.1. GTDB lineage: Bacteria > Actinomycetota > Actinomycetes > Mycobacteriales > Pseudonocardiaceae > Pseudonocardia. The sequence continues at coordinate 3,079 of DATAZG010000127.1, read as the reverse complement.
AGGAGACGTTGGGCCTCAGCCCGGTCGCGGTGGGCGCGCTGGCCAGCATCTACCTCATCGGCGAGGTGGTGGGTGCACTGGTCTTCGGCCGCATGTCGGATAAACTGGGCCGCCGGAACCTGTTCATCCTGACGCTGGCCGTCTACCTGATCGGCAGCGGACTCACCGCCTTTACTCTCGGCTCCGGCCCCGGGTGGCTCGCGTTCCTCTATCTCACCCGGTTCATCGCCGGCATGGGTATCGGCGGCGAGTACGCGGCGATCAACTCGGCGATCGACGAGCTCATCCCGTCGAAGTACCGAGGTCGCGTCGATATCGCGGTCAACGGCACCTACTGGGCCGGTGCGATTATCGGCACGATCGGCACCTACATCATTCTCCACACGTTCTCGCCCAGCCTCGGTTGGCGGCTCGGGTTCCTGCTGGGTCCGGTGCTCGGGTTGGTCATCATCTTCGTTCGGCGGAACCTGCCGGAGAGCCCCCGGTGGCAGGTCATGAACGGGCGCGTCGAGGAAGCCGAAGTGTCCATCAACTTCATCGAGAGCGAGGTGGAAGCCGGTGGCAAGAAACTGCCGCCGGTGGACAAGTCGAAGGAGATGGTGCTGACCCCGGCCGAGGACATCGGTTACTTCGCCCTGACGAAGGTGCTGTTCCGGGACTACCCGACGCGCTCGATCTATGGCGCGACGCTGATGATCACCCAGTCGTTCCTGTACAACGCGATCTTCTTCACTTATACGATCGTGCTGGCGGAGTTCTACGGCGTACCGAAGGATTCGACCTCCATCTACCTGATTGCATTCTGTGTCGGAAACCTGGCGGGTCCACTGATTCTGGGACAGTTCTTCGACACCATCGGTCGGAAGAAGATGATCGCTGGCACTTACATCACCTCCGGTGTACTGCTGGCATTGAGCGCCATCCTGTTCAACGCGGGTGCCCTCAATGCGGTCACCCAGACCATCGCCTGGTGTGTGATCTTCTTCTTCGCCTCGGCGGGGGCCAGCGCTGGTTACCTGACTGTCAGCGAGATCTTCCCGCTCGAGGTGCGGGCGAAGGCGATTGCGGTGTTCTTTGCCATCGCCCAGTGCTTCGGTGCGCTCGGTCCGATCATCTACGGCGCACTGATCGGGGACGGCAAGAACCCGTTCAACCTGTTCCTCGGATACCTGCTCGGCGCCGGTGTCATGATCGTCGGCGGCCTGGTCACCCTCGCGTTCGGCGTGGCCGCCGAGGGCAAGTCGCTGGAGGACATCGCCGCGCCGCTCGCCGCGAAGAACCGGCCGGGGACCACACGAGCCGAGGGGGCCGCGGCTCCCAGCGCCTGAACATCGTGACACCGGGAGGCCGGCGGCATCCGCCGACCTCCCGGTGTCGTGCCCCGTTGACTGATGATCAGGGTTTGTTGCGATCGTCTCCGCCGACAAAGTGCCACACCCATTGGCCGTTCACCTGCTCCTGATAGCCCCAGGTATCGGTATCGAGTACGAAGAAGTTCGACCTGGTGCCCGAGTGCGATCCGGGGGCGTGGACGACATCGCCATAGCCCCAGGTGTGCCAGTTGTACGGTCCCTCCGGTGGAGGGCCAGCCGGAACTGCGGTGGTCACGTAGTCGTACTGGGCGGAACGGATGGCCCGGTTACACGGGTTCTTGGTGACGTCGACCGAATAGCTGACGCTCGTCGTGGTCGGCCGGACCGGTTTGCCGGCCGACACCGAAATGGTGCAATCCTCGGCTGTGATGATAGGCGTATGAGTCAAGGACAGGACTGTCACCGAGGTGATTAGACCCAACAGGAGAGCACCTTTCCGACGCGCTTGCTGACGTATTTGCGCGTGAGTGATCTCAGTTCGTGATTGCACCATTTCTTCCCCCGGTACAGGCGTGACTGTTGGGGAAAGATAGCGAGCCGGACGGCGGGTTCGTGGGCGTTTGACGAAATCGCTTCACACCTCGCTCCGCGCGGCCGGGCCGCCACAGCTCCCGCCTCGTGGGACTGTCGTCCTAGGACCGGCTGGGCGTGCCTGGCCGGCGGCGGATGCGGCAGTCTGGGCTTGCCTTGCGGCGCCAGTCGTGAGCAGGAAGGAACCATGGACTCCCGCGACCTCCCGGGCGGCGTCTACCGCGTCGGGGACCTGGATCTCACCCGCGTCGGCTACGGCGCGATGCAGCTCGCGGGCCCCGGTGTGTTCGGCCCGCCGAAGGACCGCGACGCGGCGATCGCCGTGCTGCGCGCCGCTGTCGAGCTCGGCATCAACCACATCGACACCTCCGACTACTACGGGCCGTACGTCACCAACGAGATCATCCGCGAGGCGCTCGCGCCGTACCCGCAGGATCTCCACATCGTCACGAAGGTCGGCGCCCGTCGCGACGAGAACGGCGGATGGCCGCCGGCCCGCTCGCCCGCCGAGCTGCAGTCACAGGTACACGACAACCTGCAGCGCCTCGGCCTCGACGCTATCGACGTCGTGAACCTGCGGGTCGGCGGATTCGACGCGCCTGAGCCGGGCTCGATCGCGGCGCAGTTCGAAGCGCTCGCGGAGCTGCAGCAGCAGGGGCTGATCCGACACCTCGGCCTCAGCACCGTCACCGCTGATCAGCTCGCCGAGGCGCAGACGATCGCACCGGTCGTCTGCGTGCAGAACCTCTACAACCTGGCACGCCGTGTCGACGACGCGCTCGTGGATCACACTGCGGCGCAAGGCATCGCGTTCGTTCCGTACTTCCCCCTCGGCGGCTTCTCCCCGCTGCAGTCCGACGAGCTCGAGGCGGTGGCGAAGCGGCTCGACGCGACCCCGATGGCCGTCGCGCTCGCCTGGCTGCTGCAGCGGTCGCCGAACATCCTGCTGATCCCCGGCACGTCATCGGTCGATCACCTGCGGCAGAACGTGGCATCCGCCGCACTCGAACTCCCCGAAGACGCGCTCGCCGAGCTCGACGCGATCGGCCAGGGAACGGCCTGAAGCCGGGCCGCCGATGATCGCTGGAAGTGGCGCGAGAGGTGCAAATATGCGCCGCAGACGCCATTCCCGGCGATCACCACCGCGCGGTCAGTGCCCGGAGGAGGATTCGCTC
>DATAZG010000126.1:0-26978 GCA_036272155.1 Pseudonocardia sp. | reverse complement strand
CGCCGCGTACGACGGCGCGATCGTCGACCGGCTGGGCGTGCTGCACGGCGAGATCAGCACCGTGCTCACCGACGTGACGGCGGCGCTGCCCCGGTTCGAGAGCTACCCCCGGCGGTTCACCTCGGCGCTGGGCCGGCTGCGTGCCGGCGAGAGGTCCGCGCTGGCCCGGCCGCTGTCGGACTCCTACCACGACGTGTGGATGCAGTTGCACGAGGACTTCCTGCTCAGCCTGGGCCGCGGCCGAGAGGAGGCGGACGGGTGCTGACCGCCAAGGACCCGGTCGACGCGGCGCAGGTCGACGCGGTCGCCTTCGACTTCGGCGGCGTGCTCACCCACACCGCGTTCGGCGGGCTGGCCGAGTACGAGCGCGAGCTCGGGCTGCCGGCGGACGCGCTGGTCGGCCACTTCCGGGACGGCGCGGTGATGGCCCGGCTCGAGGTCGGCGAGATCACCTCGCGGGAGTTCTTCAAGCACGTCTGCGTGGCCGCCGAGGGTCAGCACGGCCGGCGGCTGGACATCCGCCGGCTGGCCGCCGCCGCCTCGGCCGGCGAGCGGCTGAACCCCGCGATGCTGGAGCTGGTGACCCAGGTGCGGCGGCGCTGCCGGACCGCGCTGCTGACCAACAACGTGGCCGGGGCGAGCTGGCGCGCGTCGTTCCCGTTCGAGCTGTTCGACGTGGTGGTCGACTCCAGCGAGGTGGGCGTGCGCAAGCCCGACCCGGTCATCTTCCGCGAGCTGCTGCGGCGCCTCGAGCTGGCCCCGGACCGGGTCGCGTTCGTCGACGACCTGCCCCGCAACGTGGCCGCGGCCGCCGCCCTGGGCATCCGGGCCGTCGCGTTCACCGACGAGCCACAATGCCGTGCCGAGCTGACCCGGCTCGGCGCGCTGGACCCGACCGACCCAGCCGCCGTCGCCGACCGGGAGCAGGAGGAGACGCCGTGCGGGTGAAAGTGAACCGGGCCGCCTGCCAGGGCAACGGCCGGTGCGCCGCCGTCTCGCCCGAGGTGTACCAGCTCGACGACCTGGGCTACAACGCCGCCGGGGAGTTCGCCATCACCGAGGAGGCCGGTGAGGCGGCGTTCCGCGGCGCGGCGGAGTGCCCGGAGCGGGCCATCACGGTGTTCTTCACGTGACGGGCGGGCACCGATGGGCGTAGCGCTGTCCGAGGACGAGGCGTGGGACCTGGTGACCCGCTCACTGACCGGCATCGTGACCACCCTGGACCGCGACGGCTACCCGCTCAGCCTGCCGGTCTGGTTCGTTGTGCTGGACCGGCTGATCTACTTCCGCACCCCGGCGACCAGCAGGAAGGTGGCCCGCATCGCGCGCGACGGGCGCGCCGGGTTCCTGGTGGAGAGCGGCGAGCGGTGGACGGAGCTGACCGCGGTGTCGTTCCGGGTGACGGCCGACCGCGTGACCGACGAACCACTGTCCGCACAGGTGCTGGCCGCCCGCGCCGAGAAGTACCGGGGCCGCGGCACCGGCGACCGGGAGAAGCTGCCGGAGGCGACGGTCCGGCACTACGCCACCGAGTCGGCGGTCGTCCGGCTCACGCCCGTCGGCCTCCCGATCAGCTGGGACAACAGCAAGATCCGCCGCGGTCCCTGACCGCCGGCAGCACGTGGCTGGAGCACCCAGTCGCCGCGACTGGTGGCGCAGTGAAGTGGCGCAGCGAGGTGATGCAGCTAGGTGGCGCAGCTGGTGATCATCAAGACCACAGGGCGGTTTTCGGCGTGATCAAACAGCCCTCACGCCCTGATGATCACCAGCAGGTGCGGGCCGTGCGCACCGGCCGGCCACCGCCCCCACGCCCTCCCACCTCACACACGAGTTCGCGGGCCGACACACGGTTTGCGGACACCACACATGAGTTGGAACTCGTGTGCCGGCTCCGAACACGGTGTGCCAACACCACGGACCGTGTGCCGGCCACCGCGACCGTCGCCTGCCGGCCACCGCCACACGGTTCGCGGGGTACGGCGGCGCGGGAGGGCGGGCCGAGTGTTAGGTCACCGGGGCGGCGGGCGCCGGGGTGAAGACCGGGAAGTGGAGCCCGTCGCGGGGCACGAAGGCGACGCGCACCGGCTGGTCGATCCGTACCTGCTCGGGCGGGCAGCCGACGATGTTCGTGGTGAGCCGCAGGCCGGGCTGCTCGACCAGTTCGACCACGGCGATCACGTAGGGCGGCTGGCCGGGGGTCCATTCCTGCACGTTGACGGTGCAGGAGTGCACCACCGCCCGCCCGCTCACCGGCTCCGGGCGGACCGCCGCGCTCAGGCAACGCGGGCACGGCAGGCTCGGCGGGTGCACGTAGTACCCGCAGTCCGCGCAGCGCATCAGCCGCAACAGCCCGTCCTGGCCGGAGCGCCAGAAGAAGTCCGTGAGGGGCTCCGGGACCGGCAACGCCCGCTCCAGCAGGACGTCGGGCACGATCGGCCCGGGCACCGGCGGCCCGGCCACCGACCGCTCAGCCACCGGCAGCTCAGCCACCGGCGGCTCGGGTACCGACCGCTCAGCGCTTGGTGAGCCGGACATCGGACTCCTCCCGGTCCCAGGTCGCGGCCGTGCGCCCCTCCTCGCGCAGCCGGTACTTCAACACCCGCCCGACCGGGTTCTTCGGCAGCTGCTCGCGGAACTCCACGTACCGGGGCACCGCGAAGTACGGCAGCCGCTCGGCCGCCCACACGCAGAGCTCCCGCTCGGTCAGCACAGCGCCCGGCGCCAGCACCGCGGTCACCTTGACGTCGTCCTCGGTGACCTCGCTCGGCACCGCGTGCACGGCCGCCTCCAACAGGTCGGGATGGCGCAGGAACGTCGCCTCGAGCTCGTAGCTGGAGATGTTCTCACCCCGCCGGCGCAGGTAGTCCTTCTTGCGGTCCACGAAGTAGAAGTTGCCGTCCGCGTCGAAGCGGCCCAGGTCACCGGTGTGCAGCCACAGGTTGCGCAGCAGCGCCAGCGTGGCCTGCGGGCGGTTCCAGTAGCCGGAGAACATCACGTCGGGGCGCAGCGGCCGGCAGACGATCTCGCCCACCTCGCCCGCCGGCAGCTCGACGTCGTCGCCGTCGACGATCCGCACCTCGAAGTCGTCGTTTCGCCGGCCGCTCGCATCGGGCACCGGGTCCGGGCTCAGCGGCGCGGTGACGATCATGCTCGCCTCGGAGAGGCCGTAGCCGGGCGCTCCGGCCAGCTCCGCGCCGAACCGGTCCCGCCAGATCCGCGTCATGTCCGCCGGGAACGGCGCGCCGTAGGCGATCCGCAGCTGGCCCCGGCAGCGTTGCATGGCCGGGGTGTCCGGCATCAGCGCGATCAGTGAGATCGCCGAGCCGAGCAGGCTCACCATGCGCGCCCCGCTGCGCTCCACGTCGTCCCAGAACCGGGAAAGAGAGAACCGGGGGTAGACGCTGATCGTGCTGGTCAGCAGGGCACTGGTGAGCAGGCCGGTGGCGGTGGCGTTGAGGTGGAACAGCGGCTGCGGCGTCCACATCGTCTCGCCGGGGCGGCGGGTGGACAGGTCGTTGGACTGCCGGGCCAGGTTGCACGCGTAGTTGTGGCTGACCATGCAGCCCTTGGACGGACCGGTGGTGCCCGCCGTGTAGACGAGCATGGTCACGTCGGCCGGATCGGTCACCAGGCCCGGGTCGCGGTCGTCGTCGACGAGCAGCCCCTCGAGCATGGAGTCGCGGCGGAACACCGGCGGCGGGGCGGCCAGCTCGGCGGCCACGTCGGCGACCCGCTCGGCGTAGTCGGGCTCGGCGATCACCAGCCGGGGGCCGGCGTCGTCGATCTGGTGGCGCAGGAACTCGCCCTTGTAGGCGGTGTTCACCGGCACGCTGATCGCGCCGGCGGCGTTGATGCCGAACCACGCGGCCACCGCGTCGACGTTGCTGTCCAGCAGCGTCACCACCCGGTCACCCGGCAGCACGCCGCGCGAGCGCAGCCCGTTGGCCAGCCGCATCGCGCGCCGGTAGAGCTCGCCGTAGCTGGTCCGCTCGCCGGCGAAGTCGAGGAACACCGCATCCGGGTCGGTGTCCACCGCCCGGCGCAGCACCGCCAGCACCGTGTCCCGCTCGCCCTGACCCCACGCCATCGTGGCCCCTTCCTAGACGCGTTCGCCGGTCAACAGCAGGCAGCCGGCGATCGGGCCGCCGCCGTTCGACACCACCGCCACCTTCGGCGTGTCACCGCCGCGGCGCCGGACCTGCCGGGCCCCGGCACCGCCGCGCAGCTGCAGGCAGGCCTCGTGCAGGTGGCCGTACCCGTGCAGCCGACCGCCGGACAGCTGCCCGCCGGCGGTGTTCAGCGGCAGCTCGCCGGTCAGCGCGATGCGGGAGCCGTCGCCGAGGAACGCGCCGCCCTCCCCCGGCGCGCAGAAACCCAGCGCCTCCAGCCAGACCAGCGCGAGGATGGAGAACCCGTCGTAGAGCTGCGCCAGGTCGACGTCGGCGGGGCGCAGCGCGGTGCGCCGCCACAGGTGCGCCGCCGCGCCCTCGGCCGCCATCGAGGCCAGGTTGCCGTACTGGTCCCAGGAGGCCCGGCCGCGCAGCGCGGTGCCCACCGCCTCGACGTACACCGGCGGCCGGGGCGAGTCGGCGGCCCGCTCGGCCGGCGAGACCACCAGCGCGGTCGAGCCGTCGACGGGCAGGTCGCAGTCCAGCAGGCAGAGCGGCGTGGAGATCATCCGGGCGGCGAGGTACTCCGCCAGGTCGAACGGGGTCCGCAGCGGGGCGGCCGGGTTGAGCGCGGCGTTGGCCCGCTGGGTGACCGCGAGCGCGCCCAGCTGCTCCCGCGTCGTGCCGTAGACGTGGAAGTGCCGGGCGGCCACCTGGGCCAGCCAGTTCACCGCCGACACGGCCCCGAACGGCGCGGTCCAGTAGTTCACCCCGGCCGCCGGCACACCCCCGGCCCCAGGCAGCACCTGGGCCCGGCCGGCCGCGCCCTGCGCCGAGGACTCGGTCACCGTCCGGTACACGAGCACGTGCCGCGCCAGCCCCGAGGACACCGCCAGGCAGGCGGCCACCACCGCGCCGAGCTGGCCCGGCAGGTCCGCCGCGCCCTCGTACCAGTTCAGCTCCAGCCGCAGCGCGTCCTGGACCGCGGTCGGCGGCGGCCCGCCGTAGCCGTGCGTGAGCGCCGCCTCACCGCCGGGGTAGGTGACCAGGCCGTCGATGTCGGCGCGGTCCAGCCCGGCGTCCGCGACGGCGGCCAGGCACGCCTCGGTGGTCAGGTCCAGCGCCGAGCGGCCCAGCCGCCGGCCGACCGCCGACTGGCCGAGCCCGGTGATGCAGACGTCGTGCTCGAACCGGTGGGTCACCGGGCCGGCATGCGCACGGCGCCGTCCAGCCGGATCGTCTCGCCGTTGAGGTAGTCGTTGGTCAGCAGGTGCACGGCGAGCGCGGCGAACTCGGCCGGGTCACCGAGCCGTTTGGGGAACGGCACGGAGGCGGTCAGCGTGTCGCGCAGCCGCTCCGGTACCGCCAGCATCGGCGGGGTGGCGAACACCCCGGGCGCGATCGTGTTGACCCGGATGCCGGCGGCGCCCAGGTCGCGCGCCAGCGGCAGGGTCATGCCCACGATGCCGGCCTTGGCCGCGCTGTAGGCCGCCTGGCCGATCTGCCCGTCGAAGGCGGCCGCGCTCGCGGTGTTCACGATCGCACCCCGCCCGCCGTTCGGATCGGGTTCGTTGCGCGACATCACCGACGCCGCGACGCGCACCACGTTGAACGTGCCGACGGTGTTGAGCCGCACGATCCGGTCGAACTCGGCCAGCGGGTGGGCCGACTCGACGCGCCCGTCCCGCCCGATGGTGCGCCGGCTCGAGCCGCCCCCGGCGCAGCTCACCACGCCCCGCAGCGGCGCCAGCGACGCGGCCAGCTCGACCGCCGCGACCACGTCGTCGGGATCCGTGATGTCCGCGCGCACCGGGTGCCCGCCCACCTCGCCGGCCACCCGGACCGCCCGCTCCTCGTCGAAGTCCAGCACCACGACGTGCGCGGCGTGCTTGGCCAGCAGCGTCGCCGTGGCGGCCCCGAGCCCCGAACCGCCGCCCGTCACAAGTACCGCCGCCCCTGACAGGTCCATGCCGGCACCCTACCAAAAAAGCGATATAAGTTTAGGCGATTTGCGCGCGCTCAGCCCAAGCCGCCGAGTTCAACCGCGGCGGCTTCGCGTGCGCCGCGAAGCCCGCTGTGGTTGAGCTCGGCGGGGCTGTGGGTGCCCGAACTAGACCCCCGCTAGGCCGGCGGACGACACGCCCTCGATGAACCGGCGCTGCAGGGCCAGGAACAGCAGCAGCATCGGCAGCACCATGATCAGGCCGGCGGCGCCGATGAGCGTGTAGTCCTGCGTGTAGCCCTGCTGGAAGCTGAAGAACGTGGTGGACAGCGGGAGCCGGGAGCTGTCCTGGATGAAGGTGACCGCGATCAGGAACTCGTTGTAGGCCGACAGTGCGGTGACCAGTGCGACGGTCAGGAACCCTGGCGCGGCGACCGGGAGCACGACCCTCAGCAGCAGCCGGAGCTCGCCGGCCCCGTCGATCCGCGCGGCCTCCTCCAGCTCGCGCGGGATGGTGAGCAGGAACGCGCGCAGCAGCAGGGTCGCGAACGGTGAGAACAGGCCGCAGTAGATGACGATGAGCCCGAACAGCGAGTCGTAGAGCCCGAGCCTGGTCCACAGGTAGAACAGCGGCACCAGGAACATCTGGGTCGGCAGCGAGCTACTGACCAGCAGATAGCTCAGGTAGGCGCCGCCGCCGGGCAGCTCCAGCCGGGCGAGCGCGTACGCGGCGCCACCGGCGATCACGCAGACGCCGGCGACCGTGCCACCCACGACGATGGCGCTGTTGGCCAGCCCGGCGCCCATGTTGGCCTGCTGCCACGCGTTCAGGAAGTTGCCCCAGCGCGGCGAGCTCGGCACCGACAGCGGGCTGGCCGCCAGCTCGGACTGGCTCTTCAACGCACTGAACACGAAGATCACCAGCGGGCCGAGCGCGAACATCGCCAGCAGGCACAGCAGCACGTGCACCACGGGTCCGGCGGTCTGGCCGGCCAGCGGGGCCGCCCGCCGCCGCGTGGCAGCCGGATTCGCGCGGCGCCCACCGAGCAGAGTCGTCATACCGTCCAGTCCTTCCGCTTGCGCACGGCCAGGTAGCCGATCACCACCACCGCGCTGATCAGGGCCATGACCACGCCGATCGCCGAGGCGTAGCCGGCCCGCAGCTCGCCGAAGGCGTCCCGGTAGAGCAGCGTGCTCAGCAGGTCCGTCGAGCCGGCCGGCCCGCCCTGGGTCAGCACGTAGACGTAGTCGAAGGACAGGAACGACCAGATGATCGTCATCAGCCCGAGGAACAGGAACGTGGGTCGGATGCTGGGCAGCGTGACGTGCCAGAACTGGCCGAACGTGCCCGCGCCGTCCAGCGCGGCCGCCTCGTACAGGTTCGGGTTGACGTCCCGCATGGCGGCCAGGAAGACCACCACGAGAAAGCCCCACCACGCCCAGTTGTTCACGATCTCCACGGCCGGCAGCGCCAGGTGGATGTTGCCCAGCACATTGACGTGCAACATCCGCCCGATGCCGAGGTCCGGCGAGAGCAGGTTCTTCCAGATCGCCGAGGTGACGACGCTGGCCACGATGTAGGGCACGAAGTAGACGACCCGCAGCAGCAGCCGTCCCCGCCGGATCCGGGTCAGGGCGAACGCGCCGAACAGGCCCATCGCCATGGGCACCACGAGGAAGAACGCGGTCCACAGGATGTTGTGCCACAGCGCGGTACCGAACTCCGGGTCTCCCGCGAGCTCGAGGTAGTTGTCCAGGCCGACCCAGTGGGCCCGGCCGATACCGCTCCAGTCGGTGAGCGAGAAGTACACCGCCGCCAGGCTCGGCCCGAGCACGACGAGGGCGTTGACCACGACCAGCGGCAGCATGAACGCCCAGCCGATCAGCCCCCGCCGGTGCCGGGCGGCGATCGCGGCGCTCACGAGGCCGCCCCGTTCGGCGCGGGCGCGGTCGGCACGGCGCCGAGCCGGAGCTCCCCGCGGAACGTCTTGTCCAGGCCGGCCAGGTAGTCCGCCGGGCTGAGCTGGCCGGTGAAGACCTTGTCGAAGTTCGTGTAGAGCTGGGTGTCGGTCTGCTGCGGGAAGAACGTCCAGGTGGTGTAGCCGATCGTCGTGGCCTTGCTGAGCAAGGTGTAGAGGCGGACCTGCCCGGCGTCGGCCCCCGGTGGGAAGTCGGCGGCGGTCAGCCCGATCGGCGCCGGCTGCATGCCCACCTCGGCGACCCCGTCGGCCTGGCGCTTTGCGTCGGACTCCAGGAAGTTGAGGTAGGCGGCGGTCTCGTCGGGCTTGTCGCTGTTGGCGTTGATGGACAGGGTCCGGCCGATACCCAGGTCCCACACGATCTCGGGCACCCCCGCGCGCAGCGGGAACAGCGGGGCCCAGTCCCAGGTGGCACTGTTGCCGGCGGCCTCCCCGAAGTAGGGCGCGATCTCGGTGGACGCCCACGAGCCGGTGATCATGAACGCCGCCCTCCCGTCGGCCAGCGCGGCGTACATCTGGGGGAAGCTGTTGGTGAAGTAGTCCTCGACGCTGCCACCCCACCAGCCCGCCTGGTAGTAGCCGCTGAGCGTGGTGATCGCGTCGACGAAGACGGGGTCGGTCCAGGGCAGCCGGCCCTGCAGTGCCTGGTAGACGGCCTCCGGGCCGGCGTGATGGTTGAGCGCCATGGTGACCCACCACTCCGAGGAGGCCCGCCAGTCGGCGTTGCCGGCCGCGACGGGGAGCATCCCGCGCGCTTTCGCCTCGGTGCAGATGGCCTCGAAGGTGGCCTGGTCGCGCGGCACGGGCCAGCCGTGCTCGTGCAGGGTCGCCGGGTTGTAGAGCAGGATCATGGTTTCGTAGTCGGCCGGCAGCGCGAGCAGCTCGCCGTTGATCCGGCTGGCCGCCAGCGCCCACGGCGCCAGCACCTGGTCCCAGTGGTAGGCACGCGCGTACTCCTCGAGCGAGTGCAGGTAGCCGGCCGCCGCGTAGGCCGCGACCTGGGCCGGGCCGTCGGTCTGCACCAGGTCCGGGCCGGTGCCGGCGGCCAGCGCGGTCTGGGTGAGCTGGTCGATCGAGGCCGTCGGCTTGACCGTCAGCTCCACGCGCCCCGGGCCGGGGAAGGCGTCGACCCGGGCGCGCCGGAAGTAGTCGCGCTGCTGCTGGTTCGCGAACGCCGACCAGTAGCCGATGCCCGCCGAGTGCTCCTGGCCGCCGCAGCCGGCGAGGCCGGGTACGGCAGGCAGGGCCGCCGCTGTGGCGGACAGGGCGAGGAACTTCCGCCGGGACATTGTCATCGCGCTGGCTCCTACGGGACCTCGTTGTCGGGTGGAGGGCGGGCTGTGTGGCTCGAGCGGTCAGCCCAGGCCGTCGCGGGCGAGGCGCGCGGTGCGGGCCGCCAGGTCGGAGATCCGCGAGTGGTCGAAGCCGAACAGGGCGGAGCGGGTGGTGTCGTGCAGCGGTTCGATCAGGTGCGCGGGCAGCGCCGCGGTACCGACCAGCACCCCGGCGACGGAGCCCACGGTGGCGCCGTTGGAGTCGGTGTCCCAGCCGCCCATCACGGTCAGCCCGACCGTGCGGGCGAGGTCGCCATCGCCCCAGAGCAGCCCGGCCACCACCAGTGCCGCGTTGTTCACCGTGTGGATCCAGCTGTAGTGCCCGTACGCGGCCCGGATGCGCACCAGCGCGTCGTCCCACGTGCCACCGGCGGCATGCTGATCGAGCACGTCGGTGATGGCCTCGGCGAGCCGGGAGCGCGGCGGCACGTGGTCCAGCGACCGCGTCACCGCCTCCCGTGCCGAGCCGGCGACGAACGCGGCGGACACCAGCGCGGCGGCCCACATCTCGCCGTAGATGCCGTTCTCGGTGTGCGACAGCGAGGCGTCCTGGTAGGCCAGCGTCGCCGCGGCGCGCGGGTCACCGGGGTGGGTCCAGCCGAAGATGTCGCCCCGGATCTGCGCGCCGATCCACTCCCGGTACGGGTTGCGCCGGCGGGCGACCTCCCCGATCGGCACCCCCAGCACCAGGTTCCGGTAGGCGACCCGCTCCGCGGTGTAGACCTGGTGGAACGGCAGCAGCTCCAGCCACGAGTCCGCCACCAACCGAGGGGACAGCCGCCCGCCGTGGCGTTCGAGCAGGTACAGGCCGAGGATCGGGTAGTCGATGTCGTCGTCGCGGGCCGAGCCGTGGACGTTGCCCCGGGTGGTCTCGAGCATGTTGTCCTCGCGCAGCTCGTAGCCCGCCGGCAGCGGGTCGAGCAGTGGCACGTAGTCCAGCAGCGGGTAGGCGCCGGCCAGCTCCAGGTAGGAGCGCAGGTGCTCCGGCGTCCAGTGATCGCCCCATTCGACAGGTTTGCCGACGTTGCAACCCGCGATCCGGCCCAGCCACCCGGCGCGGACCTTGTCCTCGAGGTCGCGCTCGAACGGGCGGCTCGGCCGTTCGGCCTCGGGCAGCGTGGCCAGGATGTCGGCCAGCTCGCCGGGTTCCTCGTAGGTCCAGCCCGGCCGCCGGGCGGCCTGCTCGAGCGAGTCGGTCAGCTCCCCGACGGCGGACCGGTCGCCCGCGTCGACGGCATCGGCCTTGGCGGCCACCTCGTCGACGTCGTAGCCGGACTCCCGGCGCTGGGTGATCTCGTCCCGGAGGATCCCGGGGGCATCGAGCGGGTCGTACATCAGGCCTGCTTTCCTCCGTTCGGCTCCCCCGCCGCGGCTGCGACGGGTGGGGTGGACTCGCGCACGACCAACCGGGTCCGCAGGACCTCCTCGCGCGCCGGCTCGCCGGCGGACGGCCCGCCCGACATCCGGGCCAGCAACAGCTCACCGGAACGCCGGCCGATCTCGTAGGCGGGCAGCGCCACGGTGGTCAGGGCGGGCCGGACCAGCGCGGCCGCGTCGATGTCGTCGAAGCCCACCACGGCCAGCCCGTCGGGCACCGCGACGCCGGCCTCGTGCGCGGCCCGCAGCGCGCCGATCGCCATCAGGTCGTTCGCGCAGATCACCGCCCGGGGTGGGGCGCCGCCGGCCAGCAGGTGGCCGACCGCCAGCCGCCCGGACTCCACGGTGTAGTCGCCGCGCACGAGGTGGTCCTCCGCCGCCGCGAGCCCCGCCGCACCGAGCGCGCGCAGGTAGCCGGACAGCCGCCAGTCCCCCGGGCCGAGCCCCTTCGGGCCGCTCAGGAACGCGATGTCGGTGACGCCCGCCGCGAGCAGGTGCGCGGTCGCGGCCTCGGCGCCCTCGACATCGTCGACGACGACCAGGTCGTGCTCCGTGGTGCCGAGGTCCGAGCTCAGCACGATCGGCGCCCGGCCGCCGACGACGGTACGCAGGTCCTCGGCGTCCAGCGAGTGCCCGAACAGCACGATGCCGTCGACCGACCTCGCGACCACGTCCTCCAGGAAGCCCAGCTCGGCGGCGCGGTCGCCGTCGGTGCTGCCGATCAGCGTGCGGTAGCCGTGCCCGACCAGTGCGTCGTGCAGGCCGCGCGCGACGGCCGGGTAGAACGGGTTGGCGATGTCCGGCACGATCAGGGCCACGGTCTCGGTGCGCCGGGTGCGCATGCTGCGGGCGATCGCCGCCGGCCGGTACCCGGTCTCCGCGACCGCCTGACGCACCCGCTCCGCCGTCGCCGCCGACACCGGCCGCTGCCCGCTGAGCACGTGCGACACCGTCGTGGTGCTCACCCCGGCACGCGCGGCGACGTCCTTGATCGTGGCCCGCTCGCGCATCGCCACCCCCTCGTGCCGCCGGTTCGCGAAACGATTACGCAAATCGATTTGCATCGCCCACACAGCCTGCGCCGCGCCCCAGCGGATGTCAACCCACCCGCGAGTCGCGGGATTTTGTCAGGGTGAGTCGGGGATTTCGTCAGCCCGGATCGGCCCAGCTCGCGGCGGGCTCTACCCGGCGCGCGCCGGCGTGCGGGGACTCAGCTCATCTTGCGCAGGATCAGCTCGAGCGCGTACTCGACGTGCTCGCGGGCCGCCGCCTCGGCGGCGGGGGCGTCACGGTGCAGGATGGCGTCCAGCAGCGCCTGGTGCTGCGTCGCGGATACCCGCAGGTCGGCCTGGGTGTAGAGCTGCGCGACCCGGCGGTTGAAGAAGAACAGCCGGCTGGTCCGCGCCTGTTTGAGCAGTGTGCCGTTGTGCGCGAACCGCAGCACGGTGTCGTGCAGGTGCTCGTTGAGGTCGACGCGCTTGTCCGACTCGAGGTCGGCGTTGGCCGCCTCGACGCGCAGCTCGGTCAGCTCGGCGAGCTCGTCCTCGGTGGCGCGCTGGCAGGCCAGCCGGGCCGAGTACCCCTCCAGCGCCGCCCGGACCTCGTAGATCTCCCGGATCTCGGCGATGCTGTGCTCGTAGACGATCCACCTGCGCCGGTGCGAGGTGATCAGCCCCTCCGAGTCCAGCCGCTGCAGGCTCTCCCTCACCGGCGTGCGGGACACCTGCAGGCGCTCGGCGATCTCGATCTCGGAGAGCGCCTCGCGCGGGCGCAGGTCACCCCGGATGATCTCGGCGCGGAGCCGTTCGTACACCTCGTCGGTGCGCCGGCGCACGACGTCCATGGGGCTCCCTGTGTCGACAAAGCTGCATACAGCGTAACGGGGACCGGGCCGCGACCCCGTGGATCAGCCCGGCACGGCCCTGGTGCCGGATAGGCTCGAAGGGTGGAGGTCCTGCCCACCGCACGGGAGTTGGCCGGTTACGCGCTCACCGCCCAGCACCCGCTCACCCGGACATGGGTCGACGACCACACTCGACTCGAGCTGCTGAGCCAGCAGCGCGAGATCGATGTCCGGCTCGCTCACGACGTGGACATCGCCGCCGCCCGCGCCGGCAGATTCGCCCCCGGTCACCCGCCCGAGGCACTGCTCAACCGCTGGGCCGACGTCGGCGACGGTCTGCGAGCCATGATGAGCATCCGCTACGAGGGCGAGGACGCCCGGCGGCCGTTCGTCGATGCCACCCCGCTGAGCCGACCCCTGACCGAGCGGGATGTACGGTCCCTGGTTCACGTGGCGGGGCGCGTCTACGGCCCACTCGGGCCGCGATATCTGCGACTGTGGAGCGCGCAGCCACCCGGGACGTTTCCCCGCGGCGGCCCGGACAAACGGTTCATGGCCGCGCCGCTGCACACCCTGCGCGCGGGCCACGGCCGGCCCATCCCCTCCGAGCTCGCCCTCACCCCCGCCGGGTCGTTGCGGAACTACCCACAGGCCCGGCTCGCCTACGCCGCTGCCCGGGACCGCCACCCGGACCACGCCAGGCAGGCGGCGCCGCAGAGCATCGAGGACCTCGCCGACACCCGGGCGGCGGGCGGCCTGTTCGACATCACTGTTGATGGCACCTGGGCCGGATACGTGGCTGCCAGCACCGACAGCGACGACACCCTCGGCCTGCCCGCCTACGTGGTCCAGGAGCTGATCCTGACCTCGGAGTTCCGAGGCCGAGGGTATGGCCCCCACCTGACAACACTGCTCTCGCACGTCCTACCGGATCAGGAACGGGTCCTGGTCGGCACCATCCACGCCGCCAACCGCGGCGCGCTGCACGCCGCGGAGTCTGCCGGCCGCGCCGATGTCGGCGGCTGGATTCAGGTCGGCCTCTGACCAAGGGATGTCGCTGCCCGGACCCTTGACAGCCGCGCGGTCCGCGAGCTTAGCTAACGCGCACACTGCTGCATGCAAGCTCGCATGCAGAGAGTTTCGCAGGCTGCCGGGCGCCTCGTTTGCCGAAGGGCGGAGCCATGAACGCATCGCTGGACGCGGCGGAGGTCGCCAGCCCCGCCGCGCTGAACCGGCCGTGGCGCGCCGCCGTCGCCGGCTTCGTCGGCACGTCGCTGGAGTGGTACGACTACTTCCTCTACGGCAGCGTCGCGGCGCTGGTGTTCCCCCGGTTGTTCTTCAGCGAGCTGGGGCCGACGGCCGGCACGCTCGTCTCACTGGCGACGTTCGCGGTGGCGTTCCTGCTGCGCCCGGTCGGCGGGGTGATCTTCGGGCACTTCGGCGACCGGCTCGGCCGCAAGCGCATGCTGATCATCACCTTGGTGCTGATGGGCGTCAGCACGTTCCTGGTGGGGGTGCTGCCCGGCGAGGCCCAGATCGGCCTGTGGGCGCCGGTCCTGCTGATCCTGCTGCGCATGGTGCAGGGTGTCGCGCTCGGCGGCGAGTGGGGCGGCGCGGCGCTGGTCGCGGTCGAGAACGCGCCGGCGGGCCAGCGCGGCCGCTACGGCGTCGGCATGCAGATGGGCGTGCCGGCGGGGCAGCTGCTGGCCTCGGGGCTGCTGGGCGCGTTCTCGGCGCTGCCCGACGCGCAGTTCTTCGCGTGGGGCTGGCGGGTGCCGTTCCTGTTGAGCGCGGTGCTGCTGGCGGTCGGGGTGTACGTGCGCTTCGGGCTGGTCGAGACGCCGCTGTTCCAGCGGATGGAGGCGCGCGGCGGGGCGGCCAGGGTGCCGCTGGTGGAGCTGTTCCGCACGTCGGCCCGGCCCACGGTGCTGCTCACCTTCATCCAGACCGGCCCGAACATCGCCTACTACCTGTTCACCGTGTACTCGGCGGTCTACGTGACCAGCGTGCTGCACCTGCCGAGGAGCTGGGCACTGACCGGGGTGCTGATCGCGGCGGCCGCCGAGTTCATCACCATGCCGGGCTTCGCGATCCTGTCCGACCGGATCGGCCGGCGGCCGGTGTACCTGTTCTCGGCGGTGTTCCTGGCGCTGTACGCGTTCCCGTTCTTCTGGCTGGCCGACACCCACCAGAAGGTGCTGATCTGGGTGGCGCTGGCGATCGGGCTCGGCATCGGGCACTCGGCGGCCTGCTCGCTGCACGGGCCGCTGTACACCGAGCACTTCCCCACCCGGGTCCGCTACACCGGCGCCTCGTTCGCCTACCAGGTGTGCAGCGCGATCTCGGGGGCGCCGGCGGCGATCGTGGCCACCGCGCTGATCACCGCGACCGGCACGACCAGGGCGGTCTCGCTCTACGTCATCGGCGGCTGCGCGATCTCAGCGGTCTGCGCGCTGCTGCTGCGGCAGAACCACCGCGCCGAGCTGACGGACTGAGCCGGACTGCGTCGCTGTGCGTCGAACCGAGTCGGACTGCGTCGATTTCGAGTCGATCTGGAGGAGCCTTGCTGCCAGCGCGTGCCCGGGTGACGGGTCTGGACGTCGGCGTGGTCATGTTGGCCAACACGCTGCCCCGCCCGCCGGGTGACCTCGGCAACGCCCGCAGCTACGGCTACCCGGTGGCCTTCGAGACCTGCCCCGGCGCCGAGACGACTCTGGTGGTGGAGCGGCGGGCCGCCGGGCTGCTCGGCGAGGTCGCGGCGGCGGGCAACCGGCTGGTGGAGCTGGGCGTACGTGCGGTGATGACGTGCTGCGGCTTCCTCGCCCTGTTCCAGCGCGAGCTCGTGGAGCGGATCCCGGTGCCGGTCGCCACGTCGAGCCTGCTGCAGGTGCCGCAGGTGCTGGCGATGCTGCCGGAGTCGAGCACGGTGTGCGTGCTCACCGTGAACGCGGCAACGCTCGGCGACGAGCACCTCACCGCCGTCGGCATCACCGCCGAGCAGCGCAAACGCGTGGTGCTGGCCGGCCTGGAGCACACCGCGCACTTCTACCCGATGATCGTCGGGGCGCAGCGCGAGCTGGACGTGGCGCGGGCCGAGGCCGAGGTGGTCGCCGCCGCCACCGCCGCGCTGGCCGAGCACCCGGCGATCGGGGCGTTCGTGTTCGAGTGCACCAACCTGCCGCCGTACGCCGGGGCGGTCCGCGCGGCGACCGACCGGCCGGTGTGGGACGCGCTGACCATGGTGGACTGGCTGCGGGCGGGGGTCGCGCGGTGAGCGCACAGCCCAAACCACGGTCTGAGGCTCGGTCTGAGACTCGGTCTGAAGTAGCGCCCGTGCTCACCGGCCGCCCCGTGGTGATCATCGGCGGTGGCGTGGTCGGCCTGTCCATCGCGTTCCACCTGGTCGAGGCCGGCTATCCCGAGGTGACGGTGCTGGAGCGGGGCCTGGTCGGCGAGGGCACCACGGCGCGCGCCACCGGGGGCGTCCGCCAGCAGTTCACGTCCGAGGTGAACGTGCGGATGGTGCGCGACTCGGTCGAATTCTTCAGCCGGTTCGCCGCGCGGACCGGCTACCCGCTGGACTTCCGCCGGCACGGGTACCTGTTCCTGCTCTCCACCGAGCCGCAGCTGGAGGTGTTCCGGGCGGCGGCGGACATGCAGCGCCGCAACGGGGTGCCCACCGAGCTGCTCAGCCCCGACGAGGTGCTGGCGATCAACCCGAGGATCCGGGTGACCGACCTGCTCGGAGCGGCCTACTGCGCCGGCGACGGGTCGGCGTCCCCGAACGACGCGGTGCAGGGCTTCGCCCGGGGCGCGCGCGAGCGTGGCGCCCGGGTACTGCAGCACACCGAGGTCACCGCGATCGACGTGGTCGACGGGGCGGTCCGGGCGGTGCGCACCGCCACCGGGCAGCGGTTCGAGGCCGAGGTGGTGCTGATCGCCACCGGGCCCCAGGCGCGCCACACCGGCCGGCTCGCCGGTATCGAGCTGCCCGTCGCGCCGCACCGCCGCCAGGCGTTCGCCATCGCCCCGCTGCCCTGGCTCACCCCCGACCTGCCCTTCACCGTCGACCTGGCCAGCGGCGCGTACGTGCACAGCGAGGTCGTCGGCGGCAACGACCGGGACGTGCCGGAGGGCACCGACACCGCGGTGGACTGGTCGCTGACCGGACCGCTGATCGAGGCGCTGGTGCACCGCATCCCCGCGATGGCCGACGCGTCGATCACCCGGGGCTGGGCGGGGCTGCGGGAGATGACCCCGGACGACCACGCGATCGTCGGACCCGTCCCCGAGGTCCCCGGGCTGTGGACGGCCGTGGGCTTCTCCGGCCACGGGTTCATGCAGTCCCCCGCCGTCGGCCAGCAGGTGTCGCGCTGGCTGCTCGAGGGTCGGCCGTCGCTCGACCTCGGCGCGCTGCGGCTGGCCCGGTTCGCCGAGCGCGAGCTGGTTGTCGAAGGTGTCCGTTTCTAATGTTGGAGGAAGTCATGCGGTTCACCGGCCGAGGCGCCGACCTGGTCGTCGAGTGCCTGGTCCGCGCCGGCATCCAGCGGCTGTTCGGCGTGCCGGGCGACACGGGGGTGGTGCTCTACGACGCCCTGTACCACCGGACCGCCGACATCGCCCACGTGCTGGCGCGCGACGAACGGCACGCCGCCGCGATGGCCGACGGGTACGCCAGGGCGAGCAACACCGTCGGCGTGGTCGAGGTGTCCAGCGGCGGCGGCACCACGTACGCCGTCGGCGGGTTGGGCGAGGCGTTCGCGTCGTCGGTACCGGTGCTACTGGTGACCTCGGACATCCACACCGCCAGCCGGGGCACCGGCGCGCTCACCGAGATCGACCAGGAGGCGCTGTTCACCGCCGTCACGAAGTGGCGGACCACCGTGGCGGACGCGGCCGACATCCCCGCCGCGCTGGCCACGGCGCTGGAGGAGATCACCACCGGCCGCCCGGCGCCGGCCGCCGTGATCATCCCGGAGGACGTGCTCGACCAGCCGGTCACCGTCCCCGTGGCGGACCTCGCCCGGTTCGCCGGCGCCGCGCGGGTGCCCCGGGTGCGCCCCGCCGCGGCCGACGTCGATCTCGACGAGGCGGCCCGGCTGCTGGACGCCGCGCAGGCCCCGGCCATCCTCGCCGGCTCCGGGGTGCACCTGTCCCGGGCCACCGCCAGCCTGCGCGCGCTCAGCGACCGGGCCGGCGTCCCGGTGGCCACGACGATCCACGGCAAGGGTGCGATCGCCGACGGCTCCCCGTGGAGCATCGGCATCGCGGGCAACAACGGCGGCGCCGACCACGTCAACGCCTACCTGGCCGAGGCCGACGTCGTGCTGCTGGTCGGCACCCGCGCCAACGCCACCGACACCAACGGCTACACCGGACCCCGCCGCGACGGGGCGACGGTGATCGGGATCGACATCGACCCCGCCCGCGCCGGCCGCAACTACCCCGGCGCCCACGTGCTGGCCGGGGACGCCGACCAGGTGCTGGCCGCCCTGGCGGCGCGCGTGGCGCAAGGCCCGCCGGAGCGGACCGCGCGGCTGCGCGAGCGGCTCGACGGGGACCGCGCACGCTGGACGGCCGCCGCCACACAGCCGGGGCGGGTGGCGGCCGGCCAGCTGCTGCCCGCCGAGGTCATCCGCCTGGCCCAGGAGCTGATGGGCCCGGTCAGCGTGGTGGCCGACCCCGGCACCCCCACCCCGAACGTCGCCGCGCACTGGCGCTGCCCGTCGGCCGGGCGGAGCGTGCTGGTGCCGCGCGGGCACGGACCGATGGGCTACGCCATTCCCGCCGCGATCGGCGTCGCGTTCGCCACCGGGCAGCCGGTGCTCGCCCTCACCGCCGATGGCAGCTTCAACATGTCCTGCGGCGAGCTCGAGACCGTCGCGCGGTTCAACCTGCCGATCGTGTTCGTCCAGTTCACCAACCACAGCATGGGCTGGATCAAGATGCTGCAGCACCTGTACAGCGGCCGGCGCTACTTCGGGGTCGACCCCGGCACCGTGGACGCCGCCGCCGTCGCGCGGGCGTCGGGCGTGCACGGCCTGCACGCCACGGAGCTCGCCGAGGTCAAAGCGGCGATCGACGACGCTCTGCGCACCCGCCGGCCCGTGTACATCGACATCGACGTACCCCACATGATCGACCACACGCCCCCGGTCCCCGCCTGGACCCGAGCCCTGGCCGGCGACCCGACCCGCCCCGTCTACTAACCCGCCCCGCCCCTCAAACCGGCGTCCCCCGGGCCGCCGTCCCACTGGGCGGACGTCCCCACCTGCCCGCGAGTCGGGGATTTTGTCAGGGTGAGTCGGGGATTTTGTCAGGCCGGTTTCGGTCTGACCGATTCCGCGACTCACCCTGACCGAATCCCCGACTCGCGGGAAAGGCGCGGGAAAGGCGCGGAAAGGCACGGCGTGCGGTGGGGTTTACACCACCCGCACGTGGTGTGCGCCCCCTTGGTGTGAGCTCGCCACAACGAGCACTCTGGAACCATGCTGACCGCCGCCCGGATCCGGAGCCGACTCGCACCCGTCGTCCTCGCCTTTGTCCTCCTGTCGGGGTGCGGGACGACGATCGCGCGGTCCGCCGGCTCGACCGGCCAGGCGGCGGACAGCCCGCTGGTGGGGCAGTTGGCGGCCAGCGTGACCGACGCCGGCGCGTTTGTGCACCTCCAGGCGCTGCAGCAGATCGCCGACCAGCACGGCGGGAACCGCGCCGCGCCGAGTCCCGGGTACGACGCGAGCGTCGACTACGTCGCCGGCGTGCTGCGCAAGGCCGGCTACGACGTCAGCACGCCGACCTACCAGGCGTCCGACGAGGACAGCGACGGAGACAGCCACGCCGACAGTCCCACCGACAGAGCGCCCAGGCTGCGCAACGTCATCGCCCAGACCCGAGGCGGCGACCCGGACCACGTCGTCGTGATCGGCGCCCACCTGGACTCGGTCACCAAGGGCCCGGGCATCGTCGACGACGGTTCCGGGGTGGCCACGCTGCTGGAGATCGCCAACCACCTCGGCGCCAGCCCGGGCACCCGCAACACCGTGCGGTTCGCCTTCTTCGGCTCGGAGGAGGAGGGGTCGCTGGGGTCGGCCGCCTACGTGAAGAGCCTGTCCGCCGCCGACCGCAAAAAGATCATGCTCTACCTGAACGTGGACATGGTGGCCTCCCCGAACGCGGGCTACTTCGTGCAGGGCGGACAGGGGGACGACAGGTCGGCGACCGGCCCGGAGGGTTCGTCCACGATCGCCGCCGTCCTGGCCGAGCAGCTCCGGCGGACCGGGGTAACCGCGGAGACCATCGAGTTCGTCGGCGACGACGAGGCGCCCTTCGTCAAGGCGGGTATCCCCTCCGGCGGGGCGGAGAACGGTGACCACAAGAAGAAGACCGAGGAGCAGGCCAAGGCCTGGGGCGGCCAGGCCGGCGAGGTGTACGACCGCTGCTACCACTCCGCCTGCGACCGACTGGACAACGTCAACCGCGTCGTGCTGAGCCACTACCTGCGCGCGATCGCCGGCACCCTCGCCCACTACGCCACCTCGGACGACAAGCTCGCCCGCTGAGCAGACCGCGCGGCCGACCGGCGGCCGACCGGCGCCGGACCGGCGCCGTCACCCGCGCCCGGGCAGACTCGCCGGCATGGACCACGACGCGGCAGAGGTCGCGATCCGGCCGGCCACGACACACGACGCCGCCGCGATGGGGCGGATCGCGGACGCGGCCTACGACATCTACGTGTCCCGGATCGGCCGCCCGCCCGCGCCGATGCTGGCCGACTACCCGAACATCGCGGCGAGTGGCCACGCCTGGGTCGCCGAGCACGCCGGCCACCTCGTCGGTTTTGTCGTGCTCGAAGCGGCCGGGGCCCACCTGCTGCTCGAGAACGTCGCCGTGGACCCGGCCAGCCAAGGCCTGGGCGTCGGCGGCCGGCTGCTGCGCCTGGCCGAGGACCGGGCCCGCGAGCTCGGGCTGGCGGAGGTACGCCTCTACACCAACGAGGTGATGTCCGAGAACCTCGCGTACTACCCCCGGCGCGGCTACCGCGAGACCCACCGGGCGGTCCAGGACGGCTACCGGCGCGTCTTCTTCACCAAGCCGATCACCTGAGCCGCCGCGCCGAGCCCAGCTCGGTCACCACAGAAAGCGACACGCGCCCCACCGGCCACGGCGTCTCTCAGACTGCGGGTAATCGTTTACTCAGGGCCGCTATCCTGCGCGGTGGGCGGCGCCGGGAGCCGTGGCGGGCCCGGAGAGAGGCGACCGACATGGCGACCATCAGCGACGTGGCCGCACGGGCCGGGGTGTCGGTCGCCACCGTATCGCGCACGCTGAACGGCAACGCGACGGTCGACCCCGGACTGGCCTCGCGGGTGCGCGCGGCGGCGGCCGAGCTGGGCTACCAACCGAACGGACTCGCCCGCAGCCTGCGCAAACGCAAGACGGCGGTGCTGGCGCTGATCATCTCGGACGTGGAGAACCCATTCTTCACCTCGATCGCGCGGGGCGTCGAGGACGTCGCGATGGCCGCCGGGTACTCGGTGGTGCTGTGCAACTCCGACGAGAAGCTGGACAAGGAGCGGCGGTACCTGGACGTCGCGGTCGAGGAGCGGGTGGCCGGCGTGGTGCTCTCCCCGACCGCGGCGGGCACCAACGTCGACGCCCTGCTCAGCCGGGGCACCCCGGTGGTGGCCGTGGACCGCCCGCTGCCCGGCGTGGACCAGGTGCTCGTGAACACCCGGCTGGCCGCCGGCGAGGCGACCGCGCACCTGATCCGGTCCGGGTACGAGCACATCGGCTGCGTGACCGGGCCGGCCGGCGTGCGCACCGCCGACGACCGCCTCGCCGGCTACCGCGACGCACTCGGCGGCGCCGGCCGGGACGAGGACCCGAGGCTGGTGCGCCGGGCGGACTACCGGGCCGAGGGCGCCGGGCGGGCCGCCGCCGAGATGCTGGCCAGCGGCCCCGTCGACGCCCTGCTCGTGGCCAACAGCACCCAGGCCATCGGTGTGCTGGACGCGCTGCGGGCCGCCGGCGCGCGGCTCGGCACCGACGTCGGCGTGGTCGCCTTCGACGACGCGCCCTGGGCCACCCTGATCGACCCGCCGCTCACCGTCGTCGCCCAGCCCGCCTACGAGCTGGGCGCCGTCGCCGCCCGGCTGCTGCTGCACCGGATCGAGGGCGCCACCTCCGAGCCGGTCACCCGCACCCTGGCCGCCGCCCTCATCGAACGCGGCAGCAGCCGCCGCCACTGAGCCCCGGCCACCAGCACCGAAGCCCCAGCCGCCCTGCTCAGGTGCCGTTCAGCTCGGCGTACACCTGGTCGGCGTTGTCCTTGTTGACCACCCGGGTCGGCAGGGTCTGCGACTTCGGCACCTGCTGGCAGTCGAGCAGGATGCGCTTGGCCGAGTCGATCGCCTCCTTGCCGCCGGTCGGGTAGACCCAGGTCGCGGACAGCCGGCCGGCGGACACGGCCTTGATCCCGCCCGACTCGATCGGCAGGCCGTCGATGCCGGTGATCGGCAGGTCGGCCTTGCCGGCGTTCTGCGCGGCGATCCGGGCGCCCTCGGCCATCGGGTCGTTCTCCGAGTACAGCGCCTGGATGTCCGGGTGCGCCTTCAGCACGGCGTCGGCCTGCTGCTGGCCCTTGTCCCGCAGCCAGTCGCCGTCGGCCGTGGCCACCACCTGGATGTTCGACCCCTTGATCCCGTCGTTGAAGCCGTCCTGGCGCTCCTTGGCCGGGGTGGAGCCGGCGAGCCCGCGCAGCATCGCGATCTTGCCGCCGCCTGGCAGCAGGGTCTTGGCGAAGTACTGGCCGGCCTGGCGGCCGATGTCCACGTTGTCCGCGCCGATGAACTCGGTGTAGGCGTCACCGTCCACCTTGCGGTCCAGCACGAGCACCGGGATGCCCTGGTCGTAGGCGCGCTTGACCGGCGCGGTCAGCGGGGTGGCCTCGTTCGGGCTGATGATCAGCAGGTCGATCCGCTGGGTGAGGAAGGTGTCCACCTGCTCGACCTGCTTGGAGTTGTCCTGCGCGGCGTCGGCGAAGTTCACGGTGAACTGCGGGACCCCGGCGGCGGCCTTGCGGATGTCGTCGTCCATCCGCTGCCGGTAGGGCTCGGCGACGTTGGCCTGGCTCATGCCGATCGTGTACTTGCCGTCGGCCCCGCACTTGGTCGCGGCCGGGGCGCCGCTTGGCTTCGGCTGGGCGTTCTCGTGGGTGGTCCCGCAGGCGGACAGCGCGAGCAGGGCGCAGGCCGCGAGCGCGGCTCCCCAGGTTCGGCCGGCTGACGTCGTTGTCATGCGCGTTTCCCCTTCAGTGAGACTCATCCACTAGGAACTCCCGGACACGGGCCGCAGCCGTTGCAGGCCGGCGGCGAGCACGATCACCAGGCCGATGATCAGCAGCTGGATGTTGGAGTCGATGTTGTTCAGCGCCAGGATGTTGCGCAGCACGCCGACCAGCAGCGCGCCGGCCACGGTGCCGACCACCGAGCCCCGGCCGCCCATCAGGCTGGTGCCGCCGATCACGACCGCGGCGATGGCGTCCAGCTCGTACATGGCGCCGTCGTTGGGGGCGCCGAAGTTGAGCTGCCCGGCGTGCACGATGCCGGCCAGCGCGGCGAGCAGCCCGCAGATGCCGAACACGACGATCTTGACGCGGGTGACGGGCACCCCGGACAGCCGGGCGGCCTTCTCGTTGCCGCCGATCGCGTACACGTGCCGGGAGAACGCACTGACCCGCAGCAGCACGACGGCCAGCGCGGCGATCACGATGAAGATCAGCGCGGGGATGGGCACCAGGCCGTTGAACGTGCGCTCCCCCAGCAGCGAGAACACCACCGGCGCCTGCCCCGGCGCGTCGCCGTAGGTGATCGAGATGCCCTGCCCGCCGGACCAGATCCGGGCCAGCCCCCTGGCGATCTGCATGCCGGCCAGCGTGACGATGAACGCCTGGATGCCGAACCTGGCGCTGGCGAACCCCTGCAGCAGGCCGAAGCCCAGCCCGATGGCGAGCACCGCCAGCGCCGTGGCCAGCACGCCCCAGTCGTTGTTCACCAGCAGGGTCGCCGCGCCCACGCTGGCCAGGCCGAGTACCGAGCCGACCGAGAGGTCGATGCCGCCGATCAGGATCACCAGGGTCATCCCGACGGCCAGGATGCCGATCTCGGAGATCGAGCGGACCACGTTGAACAGGTTCTGCGAGTCGAGGAAGACCAGCTCGCCGCCCCGGCTCGGCGAGAACGCGGCCGCCGCGACGAACACCAGCACGAGCCCGAACAGGCTCTGGAACTTGAACAGCGCGGCGGTCAGCCGGGCTCCCCGGCCGGGTGGTTGATCGGCCGGGGCCGGTCCGCCCGCCACCGGGTCGGCCGGGGCCGCGTCCGCCGCCGGGGCTCTGGTCTGCTCGCTCATCCGGCCTCCCCCAGCGCCAGGTCCCGTCCGGTGCCGGTAGCTGTGGCTGGGCCGGAGCCGGTGCCGATCGCAGCCGCCAGCAGCTCCGCCTCGCTGACCCGGGCGGTGTCGAGCTCGCGCACGCTGCGCCCGCCGCTCAGCACCACGACCCGGTCGCACACGCCGACCAGCTCGGCGGGCTCCGAGGAGGCCAGGAGCACGCCGACGCCCTGCCGCGCGATCTCGCCGAGCAGCTGGTAGATCTCCGCCTTGGCGCCGACGTCGACGCCCCGGGTCGGGTCGTCGAGCAGCAGCAGCGCCGGCTCGGTGAGCAGGCCTCGGCCGAGCACCACCTTCTGCTGGTTGCCGCCGGACAGCGCGCCGACCGGGCTGTGCACCGAGGCCAGCTTCACGTGCAGCCGCTCGGTGATGCTCCGGGTCAGCGACTGCTCGGTGGCGCGGGAGACCACGCCCAGCTTGGCGATCCGGGCCACCACGGAGAGGACCGTGTTGCTCAGCACGGAGTGGTCCAGCGCGAGCCCGGCGACCCGGCGGTCCTCCGGCACGAACGCGATGCCCAGCCGCAGCGCCTGGCGGGCGCCGGTGGGCCGCACGGGCCGGCCGGCCAGCCGCACCTCGCCGAGCCACCGGCCCGGGGAGCCGACCCCGAACAGCGTCTCCAGCAGCTCGGTACGGCCGGCGCCGAGCAGCCCCGCCAGGCCGACGATCTCACCCCGGCGCACCCGCAGGCTGATCCCGGCCGGCTCGCGCCGCCCCGGCCTCGGCCGGCGTGGCAGGACCGCCAGGTCGGTCACCCGCAGCAGCTCGGCGTGGGCCTCCGGATTTTCGGGCGTCGGCGCTGGGTCGGCCCGGGTCGTCCCCCGGTCCGCGCCGGTCCGGAACATCAGGTGCAGCGGCCGGCCGACCATCGCCTCGGAGGCCTGCTCGGCGGTCATCGACCGGGCGTCGAACTCGGCCACCACGCGGCCGTTCCGCAGCACCGTCGCCCGGTCGGCCACCCGGCCGATCTCGTCCATCCGGTGCGAGATGTACACGATGCCGGTGCCGGCGCGGCGCAGCTCGCCGATCACCGCGAACAGCTGCTCGACCTCGTGACCGGACAGCGCCGAGGTAGGTTCGTCCATGATCAGCACGCGGGCGTCGAGGGAGAGCGCCTTGGCGATGGTGACCAGCTGCTGCTCGCCGGTGCGCAGCTGCTCCACCGGGCGGCGCGGGTCGAGCCGGACGCCGGTGCGGGCGAGTAGCTCGGCGGTGTCCCGAACCATCCGGCGCAGGTCCACGGTGCGCAGCCGGGTGCGCGGTTCACGGCCGAGCCAGGCGTTCTCGGCGATGGACAGCGCGGGCACCAGGTCGAGCTCCTGGTGGATCATGGCGATGCCGGCGCGCCGCCCGGCCAGCGGGCTGCCCAGTGCAACGGGCTCGCCGCCGATCCGGATCTCGCCCCGATAGCCGCCCACCTCGCCGGAGAGCACCTTCATCAACGTGGACTTGCCGGCGCCGTTCTCACCGAGCAGCGCATGTACCTCACCGGGGCGAATGCTGAAGTCCACCTCGCGCACGGCGTGCACGCCGCCGTAGGACTTGCTGACGCCGACCATGTCGACCGGTGCGTGGAGCTTGCCGTCCATGGCACCTCACGCCGAGCAGCCGATGCAGAGGCGAGAAAACGATTACTCGGCGAAGTTAGAGTCCGTCCCTCCACCGTGTCAAGCGTCACTCTCCAGGTGGACGCCGACGCACCCCCTGACTCGACGTTGACCACTTGTCGACGCCCCGCTGGGAGGATCAGGATCAAGGGCAACCGCCAGAGGAGGCCGCACACAGTGACGATCACCCGCTCGATCGAGCACAACAGGCGCACCGGTTTTGCCAGCCTGACCGAGGGCGGGCTCCGGACGAGCTCGTTCCCGATGCGCCTGTTCCGCAGGGGCAACCAGAAGTTCTGGCACCCCGACGAGATCGACTTCTCGCTGGACTCCGAGCACTTCGCGGCGCTGAACGAACACGGGCAGGCCGCGGTCACGGGCTCGGCGTCGGCGTTCATGGCCGGCGAGGAGTCGGTGACCCAGGACATCCAGCCGTTCATGCACGCGATGGCCGCCGAGGGCCGGCTGGCCGACGAGGCTTACCTGACGCAGTTCGCGTTCGAGGAAGCCAAGCACATGCAGGGCTTCCGGATGTGGCTCGACGCCGTCGGCGTGAAGGGCGACCTGCACGAGTACACCCAGCAGAGCCCGGCCTACGAAGCGATCTTCAAGGACGCCCTGCCGAAGGCGATGTACGCCCTGGTCGACGATCCGTCCCCGGCCGCGCAGATCCGCGCCTCGGTGCTCTACAACCACATCGTGGAGGGCACGCTCGCGCTGACCGGCTACTACTCCTGGAGCAAGCTGTTCCGGGCACAGCGCATCCTGCCCGGCATGCAGAAGCTGATCAAGCACATCTCCGACGACGAGCGCCGGCACATGGCCTGGGGCACGTTCACCTGCCGCCGCCACGTCGCCGCCGACGACGCCAACTGGGCGGTCGTGGAGGACACCGTCGCCGAGTTCCGGCAGCCGGCGCTGGACCTGCTCACCGCCGGCCCCGAGCGCAACCGCCGCGAGGGCCGGCAGAGCCCGTTCGGCACCACCCCCGAGGAGATCACGCGGTACGCCACCGAGCGGCTCAACCGGCGCGTGGAGGCCATCCGGTCCGCCCGGGGGCGCCCGGTGCACGAGATCGACGAGGACTACTCGCCGATGGATCTGGAGGACCGCCTCGGCGACGAGGACGGCGCAGCTCGGGTGCCGGCCGTGTCCTGAGCCACCGGCGGGGTGGTGTTGGTGTGGCCGGCCTCCGTCGGGAGCCCGCGGCGTCCCGACAGCTCGAATAACCCGGTCACCTTGAGGCGGCTGGTCATTGTCGAAAGAAGCTTGTGACGGGACCACAGCCAGCCAGCCCAGGCTTGAACGTTCACCTTTCTTCGGGAGTTGAGTATGCAGT
>DATAZG010000125.1:0-3959 GCA_036272155.1 Pseudonocardia sp. | reverse complement strand
GCACCGACGGCGGCGATCCCGTTGGTGGCGATGGTCCCCGCGCGCTCGTCGGACAGCCGCAGCGAGTCCAGCACCTGCGGCGCGAAGGTGAAGATCGCGAAGTAGGGCGCGACCAGGCAGGCCCAGAAGACGCAGACGAAGACGGTGCGGCCCCGGACACCCCGGGCGAAGAGCGCGCGGAAACCGGCCACCTGCGCCGACTCGCCGGCGAAGTGCTCGGTGTTGAAGTAGGCGTCGCCACCGAGGTACCGGGCCACCACCCGGCGGGCCTCCTCGGTGCGGCCCCGGCTCATCAGCCAGCGCGGCGACTCCGGAAGCCCGTACCGCAGCACCAGCGTGACCAGGGCCGGCACCGCGCTGGTGGCCAGGATCCAGCGCCAGCCGAGGCCGACCTCGAGCAGCCCGTAGCCGACCAGCACCGAGGCGAGAAAGCCGACGTACCAGCACACCTCGAGCAGGGCGAGGCGGTGTCCGCGCCCCTTGGCCGGCACGAACTCGGCCAGCATCGGCGCACCGATCGCGTACTCGGCGCCGATCGCGATGCCCAGCACCAGCCGGATGACGAACAGCTGCCACCCCTCACCGACGAATGCCTGCGCCAGGCCGGCGACGAGGAACAGGACGATGTCCAGGGTGAACAGCCGGCGCCGGCCGAACCGGTCGGTGAGGTAACCGAAGACCGGCCCGCCGAGGAAGATCCCGATCAGCGAGGAGGCGCCGATCAGGCCGAGAATGCCCGGGGTGATATGCAGGTCCTTGCTGATCAGGACGAGGACCACGCTGATGATGCCGAGGTCGTAACCGTCCAGCCCCTCGCCCCAGGCCGTGGCCAGGGTGATCCTGCGCAGGAACGCCCTGTTCTCCCCCGGCCGGGTGCCCACGGTCTCACTCATGGCCTGTCTCACTCATGGATGCGACCTCCTCAACGGGCTCGACCCCGATGCCGAACTCTGCGCCGCGAGTGGGCCCGGAATCATCCGGCACGGCGTCGCATCGGCCCGGCCGGATCCGCGACACGATGACGCTGGTCAGGAGGTCCCCGCCGCTGCCAGGCTCGACGCGCCGGCCCCCGACCGGGCCGCTGAGAGCCGACAGTCGACAGCCGACAGGAGCCCCCATGACCGGTGGACCGGTGGACCCCGCCCGACGCGCGCACTACGACGGCGGCGCGTTCCGGACCCGGGCCGTGCACGCCGGCCAGTACCCGGAGCAGCACGCCGGCGCGCTCTCGGTGCCGGTGCACTTCAGCTCGACGTTCGAGCGGTCGGTGGTGCTGGACGGCGGCTGGGACTACTCCCGCATCGCCAACCCCACCCGGACCACCCTGGAGCAGTGCCTGACCTCGCTGGAGGGCGGGGCGGGCGCCACCGTGACCGCCTCAGGCATGGCGGCCACCACGACCACCGTGCTGGCCACCTGCGCCGCCGGGGCCCACGTCGTGCTCCCGGACAGCACCTACGGCGGCACCTGGGACCTGTTCACCGAGGTGCTGGCCCGGTGGGGGCTGACCTGGACCGTCGTGGACATGGCCGACCTGGACGCGGTGGCGGCGGCGGTCACCGACCGCACCGCGCTGGTGTGGGTCGAGACGCCGTCCAACCCGAGGCTGCGGATCAGCGACATCGCCGCCGTCGCCGACATCGCCCACCGGCGGGCCGCGCTGCTCGCCGTGGACAGCACGTTCGCCTCCCCCTACCTGCAGCAGCCGCTGTCGCTGGGCGCCGACCTGGTGGTGCACTCCACGACCAAGTACCTCGGTGGGCACTCCGACGTCACCGGGGGCGCGGTGATCTCCCGCACCCCGGGCACCGCCGAGCTGATCGCCCGGACCAGTGGGATCGTGGGGGGCATCGCCGGCCCGCTGGACGCCTGGCTGGTGGTGCGCGGGATCAAGACGCTGCCGGTGCGGATGCGCCAGGTCTGCTCCAGTGCCATGCGGATCGCGGAGTTCCTCGCCGAGCACCCCGCCGTGGCCACCGTGCACTACCCCGGGCTGCCCAGCCATCCTCACCACGACCTGGCCAAACGGCAGATGACGGACTTCGGCGGCGTCGTGTCGTTCGAGCTGCGCGGCACCCGGGACGACGCCGCCGCGGTGTGCGCGCGGACCGGCCTGTTCACCCTCGCGGTGTCGCTGGGCAGCGTCGAGTCGCTGATCCAGCACCCGGCCCAGATGACCCACTGCACCACCGGCGGCACCAGCGTGGCGGTGCCGGAGAGCCTGGTGCGGCTGAGCATCGGGCTGGAGGACCCGGACGATCTGCTCGCCGACCTTGACGCGGCACTCCGCCCCGGGGCGACACTGGCCGGGTGACGGTGGAGCGGGTCCAGGAGGTCGCCGAGGCGCTCGCGTCCCGGCTCCGGCGATCGGTCGCGGTCGACGACCACACCCTGCAGCTGATCGCCGTCAGCCCCGACTACGACGACGCCGACCCGGCCAGGGTGTGGTCGGTGCTGCACCGGCGCACCCGGCCCGAGGACGTCGACTACGCGACGCTGCGCACGCTCGACGTACCGACGCGGGTGGCGCCGCGACCGGAGCTGGGGCTGCTCGCGCGGTTCGTGGTGCCGCTGCGGTATCGCGGCTCGCTGTTCGGCTTCCTCTGGCTGATCGACCGCGACGACTCGTTGACGCCGGCGGAACAGGCCGACGCCGGGGACGCCGCCGAGGCGATCGCCGCGCTGCTGCACCAGCGCCTGGTGGTCCGCGACCGGGACCGCGCGCTGGCCACCCACCTGTTCGACCTGCTGCTCGACCCGTCCCCGACCGAGCGCGCCGGCGCCGCCGCCGAGCTGCTCACCCACGGTCTGATCGAGGACGACGCGCACGTCGGGGTGCTGGTGGTCCGCCACGACCGGCACAGCGGCTCGGACGGCACCGAGGTCCGTGCCGCCGTGCACCAGGCCTGCCGCCCGCTCGCCCCCGGCACCTGGCTCAGCTCGACCCACCGGCTGCGGGGCACCGTGCTGCTCGCCCAGCGGCGGCCGGTCGAGGAAACGCTGCGCACCACCGCCGCGGCGCTGCTCGACGCGCTGCCCGAGGCCCGGGTCGGGCTCGGTGCGCCCACGCAGGGGCTGGGTGCGGCGGCCGCGGCACAGCGCCAGGCGTCGGTGGCGCTGTCCGTCGGCGAGTCGCTGGGCCGGGCCCCGGGTGTGCTGTCCTTCCAGGAGCTGGGGCCGTACGCGCTGCTGGGGCAGCTGCCGGCCGACCTGATCAGCAACGACCTGCTGCCGCTCGGCCTGTTCAACCTGCTGCGCCTCGGCGCCGAGCACGAGCTGCTGGTCACGCTGGAGGCGTTCCTCGACAACGCCGGCGACAAGCAGCGCGCGGCCCAGCTGCTCGCGGTCCACCGCAGCACCCTCTACCACCGGCTCGACCGGATCGAGCGGATCAGTGGGCTGGACCTATCGGACGGCCAGCACCGGCTGCTGGCCCACCTGGCGGTGAAGCTGCACCGGCTGGGCCGCTCCGGGGTCGACCTGCCCGCCGCCGCACCGCCCACCTATCGCCCCTCGGTACTCGCCTCCCGCCGCGCGCCGGCCGCCCGCGCACCGGCCGGGCCGGCCCGTGTCGCGCCGGCCCGTGTCGCGCCGAGGCCGGAACAGGTCCGACACGATGCCGGATGACCTCCGCGTCGCGCCCGGGCACAGTGGGACGTGGTCGAGCGGCAGGAGGTTGTGGTGCCCGAGTCGGTGCAGCGGCATTTCGCCCACATCGTGTTGGGGGTGGGCGCGATCGGCGCGGCCGCCGCGTACTGGGTCGGCCGGCGCCGGGCCGGTGACGTGCTGGCCATCGAGCAGTACACCCTCGGCCATGGGTTGGGCGCCTCCGAGGACCACTCCCGCATCATCCGCCACGCCTACCACTCCACCGACTACACCGCGCTGACCGCGCCCTCCTACGCCACCTGGGCGACGATCGAGGAGCGCACCGGGCTCACGCTGGTCACCCGCACCGG
>DATAZG010000124.1:0-19668 GCA_036272155.1 Pseudonocardia sp. | reverse complement strand
GGCCCAACGCAAAGCGATCGCCGCCCGCGACCGAGGCTGCGCCTACCCCGGGTGCGACAAAACCCCCAACTGGTGCCAGGTGCATCACATCATTCACTGGATTCACGGCGGACGAACCGATATCAACAATTTGGTGATGCTCTGCCGTGCCCACCACAACGTCGTCCACGACTCCGACTGGTCAGTGCGAATACGCCACGGCCAACCCGAATTCATTCCACCAAAATGGTACGACCACCACCAAACACCACGCTACAACGCCCGCACACTCATTTCTGTCGGCTAATGCTGTCCGCGGATTCCTTCGAGCTGCGTGATGAGCGAGAGCACGGCGGCGGGGCCGTCGTCGGCGCGGATCCGGTGAGCGAGCTCGGTGGCGCGGGTGCGACAGGTCGGCCGGTCGAGGCAGGACCGCAGCGCGTCGGTCAGGGTGTCAGCGGTCAGCGCGGGCAGTGGCAGTGGGGGTGGCGCAACGCCGAGGCGGTGTAGCCGGTACGCCCAGAAGGGCTGGTCGACCAGGACGGGCACCGGCACCGCCGGTACTCCCGCGCGCAGCCCGGCCCCGGTCGTGCCCGCTCCGGCGTGGTGGACCACGGCAGCTGTGCGGGCAAACAACCAGTCGTGTGGCACGTCGTCGACCAGCAGGATGTCGTCACCGGCGGCGCCGAGCTCAGCCCAGCCGGACTGGACGACAGCACGCACGCCGGCACGTTTGACGGCGGACGTGATGACGTCGTCGAGTCGCTCGTGGTTCGGGGTCATGCTGCCGAACTCGAGGAACACCGGAGGTGGGCCGGCCGCCAGGAAGTCGACCAGCAGATCCGGGGGCGGCCAGCCCGGCGGCCTGGCCGGCCACCAGTATCCGGTCACCTGCGCCGTCGCGGGCCAGTCGGCGGGTCGGGGGACCACCGCCGGGCTGAGGCCGTGGCAGACCGGCCAGTCCTCCGGTGCGCTCGCCGCCGCGCCGGCGGCGGGGAGATCGAGCCGGGCGCGCAGCCGCCGAGCACGTCGGCGTAGAGGGAGCGGTCCGGGCGAGCAGCTCGCGGCCCGCGGCGAGGTTGTCGGCGGGCGACGGCTGCCCGGTGCGCCGGTCCAGCCGGGCGGCGGGAACCCCCCGGGTGGGGACCCCTGGCATGAGATAGACGCCGATGCTCGGGATGCCGAGGCCTTCGGCGACGAGCCGGCCCAGCGGGGCCGGGCCGAGCGCGGTGAGCAGCACGTCCGTGCCGGCGGCCGCGACGGCCAGCACACCGTCGCCCAGCTCGTCGAGGAACGCGGCGAAGACCGATCCCGCGGCTTCCGGGGACGGCGCGGCCGTACGTGCGCGGACGAGCTCGACCGGATCGCCGGGCAGGGCCCGGTACTCCAGCCCGCCGATCCCGATCCTGCCCGGAGACCCTGTCAGCGACCAGTCGGTCTGGACGTGCCCGAGTCCCGGGCGGCACTCGGGCTCGCCGTCAGGCCCGAGCCAGCGGGTGGGCCTGGAAGAACGTCCACATCACCGCGGTCGCCGAGACGGTGTTGCTGACCGGGCCGGGGCCGCTGTTGGCCAGCGCGCCCGGCCAGGTGTGGCCGCCGCCGGCGATCCGGTAGTGCACCAGCGCGGCCGGAGCCGCACAGCCCTGCCAGCTCAGCTCGGTGACGTCGCTGCCGATCGCCGTGCTGGTCGGGGCGGCCGGGTTTGCGCACCGGTCGTGGTCGGCCCAGCGCCGCAGCCAGTCGGTCATCGACGGGTAGTGCTCGCCGTGGCTGACCCCGCCGTCGTAGGAGATCACGTGGTCACCGGTGCCGTGGAAGTCGACGAGCGGCACGGGCGGACTGCCCGCACAGCCGGCGTCGGTGCCCGGGTAGAAGGCGCCGGACACGGTGGCGAAGGCGGCGATCCGGCTCGGCAGCCGGCAGGCCAGCAGCGCGGTGAAGCCGCCGCCCTCGGACTTGCCGGTGGCGTAGACCCGCGACTGGTCCACACACAGCGTGGACTCCAGGTGGTCGAGCAGGGTGTTGACGAACCGCACGTCGTCGGCCCCGGAGTTCTCCGGCGCGCCCTGCCAGGCGGTCTCGCCGTCCGGGCCGGCCAGCCCGCGCGGGTAGACGGCGATGGCGTCCAGGGCGTCGATCCCGGAGAACGCTTCGATGTCGTTGCCGGTGCCCTTGCGGCCGTGGAACGCCAGTACCAGCGGGGTCGGCCGGTTCGCCTGGAACCCGGCGGGCAGGTGGATCAGGTAGGTGCGCGCCTGGCCGCCGGACTCGACGGTCTGCTCCGACGTGCTCCCGGTCGGCACATCCGGTTGGCGCTGACAGCCCGCGCTCACGGTGGCGGGCCGGGCCCGGGTGCTCAGCGAGGCGTCCGCCGAGGGTGTTGCCGAGGCGCAGCCGGTCAGCGCCATCAGCGCGGCCGCCGCTGAGGCGACTACCGCCACAGCCTTGATCCTGGTCATTCGGTCAGCCTTCCTTCAGTTGGCCCAGGGGGCCGGGAGCGGTCGGGGTGCCGGTGGGGTCTGTCGGGGCGCCGGCGGTGGGTTCAGCAGGGGCGGCGGCCCGGTCGGCCACCGCGGCGTACAGCTGGGTGAGGTGCTCCCGGGTGAGCCGCTCGGCGGCGGCCGGGTCCCGGTCACGGACCGCGGCGAAGATCGCGAGGTGCTCGGCGTGGTCGCGCCGCCGGTCGTCGATCAGTCGCCGGACGGCGCGCTGCTCGCCCCGCCGGGCCGCGAGCAATGAGTCGATCACCTCGAACAGCACCCGGTTGCCGGACGCCGCCGCCAGCTCCCGGTGGAAGTTCATCGGCCGGGTCGGGTCGTCCGGGTCCCGCACGGGGTCGGCGCGGCGGGCCGTCTCGGTGGCGTGCCGCAGCCGGCGCAGCTGCTCGTCGGTGCGGTGCAGGGCGGCCAGTGCCGCGATACCGGGCTCGATCGTGAGCCTGGCTTCGACCAGCGCCACGACCAGCTCACCACCCAGTGGCGCGGCGTTCGGGTTGGGCAGCAGCGTGCGGGAGATGCCCGGCCCCACGTAGATGCCCGACCCGTGTCTGAGCCGCACCGCGTCGGTGGCCTGCAGCCGGCGCAGCGCCTCGCGGATTGTCGGGGTGGTGACCTCGAACCGGGCGGCGAGCGCGCGGACCGTCGGCAGGGCGTCCCCGGGGGCCAGGCCCTGCTCGCCGATCAGCGCGAGCAGTCCCTCGGTCAACCGGTCCGAGAGCCCGGGTGGCCCGGGGTGCGTGTCCGGCTTGTCCTGCGGCATAAATTGAGTAAATCACTTAATCAATTTCGTGGCCGGCCGACGTTCTCAGGATTGATCCGATGGGGAGCTACCGGGCGGGCGCGGGGACTGCGCTCGCGTCGGGTGTAGCGCGGCGGCGGGCGGCACCGAGCGCTGCCGCGCGCACGAACGCGTCCCGGGCGGGGTGCGGAGTCTGCCGGGGCCAGCAGAGCACGAGGTGGGTGTCCGGCAGGTCGGTGACCGGCACGGCGGCCACCCGGGAGCCGAGCCGGTCGGTGGTGCCGCCGCCGACCACAACGACGAGCTGCCCGAGCGCTACCCGCACAAGGATCTCGTCCAGGTCCACCGGCGGGCAGTCGGCCTGGAACCGGGAGTCGGCGCGCAGCTCGTGGCTGGTCAGCGAGGTGCGGGCGGCAAGAGGGTCGGCGGCCGGCAGCAGCACCACCGCCGACTCGACGGCGAGCTCGGTGACCTCCAGCCCGGTGCGGTCCGCGGTACCGCAGAGCAGCGCGACGTCGGCCGCACCGGCGCGCACGTCGGCCACCTGGTCGCGGCTGAACACGAGCTCCACTGGCACCGCCCCCGGCTGGCGCGCGTAGTCGTCCAGCGCGTCGGTGAGCAGGT
This sequence comes from Pseudonocardia sp., assembly GCA_036272155.1. Taxonomy (GTDB): domain Bacteria; phylum Actinomycetota; class Actinomycetes; order Mycobacteriales; family Pseudonocardiaceae; genus Pseudonocardia. The sequence goes on along the minus strand of DATAZG010000124.1, from coordinate 15,828 downwards.
CGGCGCCGGTGCCGGTGCGCACCGCGAGCAGCAGCCGCCGTGGGCCGGCGGCCTGCTGGGCCCGGCGTACCGCGCCGTCGACCGCGCCGAGGGCCTTGCGGGCCTCCCGCAGGAACACCTGGCCGGCGCCCGTCAGGGCCACCCGCCGGCTGGACCGTTCGAACAGCTGGACCCCGATCCGCCGCTCCAGCCGGCCGATCGCTCGCGACAGCGGCGGCTGGGCCATGCCGAGACGCTCGGCGGCGCGCCCGAAGTGGAGCTCCTCGGCCACGGTGACGAAGTACACCAGCTCGCGAGTCTCCACCCGATCCATACCCACAGGGTACTGGTCGATACCTGAATGATCATGGCTTGCGCCCTGTCCCGGTGCTGCCATGGAGGTCGAGGCCGGCCGAGCCGACAGCAGAGCCGACAGCAGAGCCGACAGCAGAGCCGGCCGCAGGTGCGAAGGAGTGGGACCGATGGACGAGCGCAGCCGGATCCAGGAGGTCTTGGCCCGTTATGTCCGGGCGACCGATGCCCGCGACGGTGCGGGGCAGGGTGCGTTGTTCACCGATGATGCCGTGGTGCGGATCTTCAGCAAGATCGCGGACGGGTCCCGCGCCGAGGTGGGGGAGCCGCTGACCGGGGGTGCTGGGGTGGAGTTCGCGGTGGCGAACTTCATGGCGCCGCACCCACCGCTCGGCTCGAGCCACCACGTGACGGCCGACCACATCATCGTGGTCGACGGCGACACCGCCCGGCTCAACGCGCAGTACGTGGTGTTCGAGGTTCGGGGCACGCCTCGGCCGGACGGGGGGTGGCCGGCCGGCTCGGTCGGCGTCCAGGGCACGGTGCGTCCGATCGAGGCCGGCTACTACGACACCGAGCTGCGGCTGGTCGACGGCGCCTGGAAGATCACCCGCCACCACGTGCTGCAGGACCTGCCCTTCGCCCTGCCCGACGCCGGCCCCACGCCGTCCGGGCGGGCGTGATGCGGGCGGTCGTGCACGACAGGTTCGGCGGCCCCGAGGTGCTGCGGGTGACCGAGCTGGACGAGCCGAGGACCCACGTGGACTCGGTGCTGGTCCGGGTCAGGGCCGCCGGGGTCAACCCGGCCGACCTGGCCATTCGGGCGGGCGCGCTCGCGGGGTCCGTGGAGAGCTACTTTCCCGTGGTGCCCGGCTGGGACGTGGCGGGCGTCGTGGTGCGCGCGGGCCCAGGCGCACCGGAGTTCGCGCCGGGCGACGAGGTGGTCGGGTACGTGCGCGGCGAGGTCGCGCACCGCAACGGCGGCTACGCCGAGCTCGTGGCCGCCGACGTCCGCGCCCTGGCCCGCAAGCCGCGCAACGCCGACTGGCGGCAGGCGGCCGCGCTGCCCCTGTCCGGGCTCACCGGCTACCAGGCGGTCGACCGGCTGGGGGTGGCCGCCGGTGAGGTGCTGCTGGTGCACGGTGCGGCCGGCGGCACCGGGTCGATGGCCACCCAGATCGCGCTGGCCCGGGGAGCCCGGGTGATCGGCACGGCGGCGCCGGCCAACCACGACTACCTGCGCTCGCTCGGCGCCGAACCGGTCCGCTACGGGGACGGCCTCGTCGAGCGGGTCCGCGCGCTCGCGCCGCGCGGGGTCGACGCCGTGCTGGACGTCGCTGGCCGCGATGCACTGGCCACGACCCCGGCGGTCGGAGCACCGGAGGTACGCACGGCCACGGTGGTCGGCGCTTCGTATCCGGGTACGCAGGCGGTCTTCGCGCGGCTCGACCAGGCCGACCTCGCAGCCGTGGTCGCGCTGGTCGAGGCCGGCCAGCTCACCGTGCGGGTCGCGGCCAGCTACCCACTGGAGCGCGCGGCGGACGCGCACCGGGCCCTGGCGGCCGGGTCGGTGGCCGGCAAGATCGTGCTCGACATCGGCTGAGCGCCGCTGCCGGTTGAGCACTGCTGTCGGCGGAGGTTGATGACATCTGTCATGGGCATGTCGTGACGCTTGTCGGGGGGCGCGGTCGGCACCTGGCGAGATGCTTTCCCGGTGAGCACGCACGAGCGGGAAGACCGCATGGACATCACCGGCGAACCGGCCGCCACCCAGACCGCCGGGGCCCTCTCGGCCGCCGAGGCCGGCCCAACCGCCGAGCCCGGCCCCGCCGCCGAGACCAAACAGCCGGTCAGGGCACACCGGATGATCTCGGCGCTGGCCTGGGACGTCGGGCCCTCGGTCGCCGCGTACTACGGGGCCAGGGCGCTGGGTTGCAGCGACTACGTCTCGCTGCTGGCCGGCACCGTCGCCTCCGCGCTGCGGCTGATCTGGGTCGCAGTGCGGGACCGCCGGGTCGACGCGTTCGCGATGTTCCTGATGGTGCTGTTCGGGGTGGGCCTTGCGCTGACCTTCGTCACCGGTGATGCCCGGTTCGTGCTGGTCAAGGACTCGCTGACCAGCTTCCTGGCCGGCCTGTTCTTCCTCGGTAGCTGCGCGCTGCGCCGGCCGCTGACGTACTACGCGGCGCAGCGGTTCGCCGGCCCGGCCGGTGCCGCCGAGCTGCGCACCCGGTTCGCCCTCGCGGCCGTGCGCCGGCGCTACTACGTCAGCTCGCTGGTCTGGGGCGGCGGGCTGCTCCTCGAGGCGCTGCTGCGCATCCCGCTGGTGCTGGCGCTGCCGATCGACGTCGCGGTCGGCGCCTCGACCGTCCTGATGATCGTCGCCTACACCCTGCTGGTCGGCTGGACGCTGCACTTCGCCAAGCGCGACCCGGCCGCCTGACCCCGCGCCAGGCGGCCGGGCCCGGCCTGAGCGCCACACAACCGCTCTTGGTGCCGCACACCCACCACAGTGGGTGCGCGGCGACCGGAGCGGGTGTACGGCCCGCCGACCTATGAACGCGCCGGGCTAGTGCCGAACGTCGGTCGCTCGACCGGTCACGCATTCGGCGGGCTCGGCACTCGCCCCGGCGGTCAGCCCGGCCGCGGTCCCGGAGGTGGGCACGATCCCGGCTTCGGCCACCGGCACGACCGCCAGCTCAGGCACGGGGTCGGCCGTACGGGGCTTGCGCTGCGCACCGATGCCGGCGGCGATCACCAGCAGCACGCCGAGGACCTGCACCGGGCTCGGCGTCTGGGCCAGCAGGATCAGGCCGAACGCGGTACCGAACCCGGGCTCCAGTGCCATCAGCGTGCCGAACGCGGTGACCGACATCCGCCGCAGGGCGAGCATCTCGAAGGCGAACGGCAGCAGCGGCACGAGCAGCGCGAGGCCGAGTCCCTGCAGCGCCACCGCCGGGGTCAGCCCGTGCAGCGCCGGCCAGGCCCCGAACGGGGCGCCCACGATGGCCGCGACACCGAGCGAGATCGCCAGCCCCTGCAGGCCCTCCAGCTGGGCGCCGACGCGTTGGGTGAGCAGGATGTAACCGCCCCACAGCACCGCCGACGCCACCCCGAAGCCGATCCCGGCCAGGTTCAGCTGGCCGGTCCACGGCCGGGTCAGGCCGATCACGCCGACCAGGGCGAGCGCCGGCCAGACCAGCGCGGCCCGGCGGTGCGCCCGGATCGCCGCCACGGTCAGCGGCCCGAGGAACTCGATGGCGACCGCGGTGCCCAGCGGGATCCGGGCCACCGCCTCGATGAAGGCCAGCGTCATCAGCCCGGTCGCGGTGCCGAGCAGGAGCGTGCCCAGCAGCGCCGACCGGGACAGCCCGCGCAGCTTCGGCCGGGTGATCGCCAGCAGGATCACGGCGGCGATGGTCACCCGGATCCAGGCCGAGCCCGCCGGGCTGAGCGCCGCGAAGAGATGCGTGCTCAGCGCCGCGCCGAGCTGCACGCAGACCATCGAGGAGAGGGCCAGGACCGGAGCGGGAACCTTCATGACCCCAGTCAACCTGCGCCCTCAGTACACGTCCAGCGATGGTTTGGCATCATATTGTTTAGTGATCATGGACAATGGTGCGATGGACCTGGACAAGCTGCGCGCGCTGGTCGAGCTGTCCCGGCTGGGCACCATGACCGCGGTCGCCGAGGCCACCGGGTTCGGCACCTCCGCGGTGAGCCAGCAGCTGGCCGCCCTGGAGCGCCAGACCGGTGTCACGCTGCTGGAGGCGGCCGGGCGCCGGGTCCGGCTGACGCCCGCCGGGCGCCGGCTGGCCGTGCACGGGCGGGAGATCCTGGCCGCGGTCACCGCCGCCGAGGTCGAGCTGGCCGCCAGGGACGAGCCGCACGGCCTGGTCAGGATCGCCGGCTACACCACGGCGCTGCGCCGGCACGTGCTGCCGACGATCGCCACGCTGGCCCGCGAGCACCCGCTGCTCCGGCTGGAGCTGCACGAGAGCGAGCCGACCGAGGTCGACGCCCTGCTCGACGCCGACCAGATCGACCTGGGCTTCGTCTACGACTACACGCTGGTGCCGCGCGTCTGGCGGCACGTGCCCACGCTGCTGTCCACCCGCCCGATGGTGCTCGCGGTGGCCCCCGGCTCCCCGGTGCCGGCCCGGATCCGCACGCCCGCCGACCTGGACCCGCTGCGCGACACGGACTGGATCGGCAACTCCCGCGACACCGGCGACGACGAGCTGGCCGCCCGGCTCTGCGCGCTGGCCGGCTGGACGCCCCGGCTGCGGCACCGGGCGGACAGCCTGGAGCTGGTGGTCGACCTGGTGCTGGCCGGGGAGGGGGTCTGCGTACTGCCCACCGACGCCCCCGAGACGAAGCGGCTGCGCACCGTGCCGTTCGAGCTGGCCCGCACCGAGCGGCGGATGTGGAGCCTGGTCCGGGCGGGCACCCAGGCCTGGCCGGCGACCGTCGCAGTGATCGACCACGTGTGCGCGCACGTGGCCGCCGAGGTCGCCGCCGAGCGCCCCTCCGGCTGAGCGCGCCGCGGCCCGGGGCCGCCCCGAGCCGGCCGCTGAGCACAGTGCGGCCATTCTCATAACCAGGACAGCCTTGCCTAACCCTAAGTCAACACCGAGGATGGACGCGCGAAACGATCGAGGGGAAGCGCGTCCATGAACGTCCGGGAAGCTGTGGTCATCGCGATGCACAGCATGCGCACCGCGCGGTTGCGCACCCTGCTCACCGCCTTCGGCATCGTGCTCGGGGTGACCGCCGTGATCGTCCTGGTCGGGCTGGGCGGCGGCGTGCGCGACGGGTTCAACCAGCAGTTCGGCGCGCTGAGCACCACGATCAACGTGAACAAGGTGAACGCGTCGGAGCCGGGCGGCCCGACCAAGAGCCTCATCGAGTCCGACTACCTGGAGCTGGCCAAGCCGGGTGCCGCGCCGGCCATCTCCTCCGTCACGCCGTTCCGCAACGGCGCGGCCGTGATCAGCGTGGGTAGCCGCGACTTCGACGCCAGCATTACCGGCACGACGCCCGACTACCTGCAGGTGCGCGACCGCACGATCGAGGCCGGCTCGATGTTCACCGCGCAGGACAACGAGGACCGGGTCAGGGTCGTGGTGCTCGGCCCGAAGGTGGTCCGGTACCTGTTCGACGGCGACGTGGTGGCCGCCCTCAACTCGGACGTCCGGATCGGCCGGCTGACCATGCGGGTGGTCGGCGTGCTGGCCCCGGGCGGTGAGGACCAGGACGGCATCGGGCTGATGCCGCTGAACTCCTCGCGCGCACTGTTCGCCGGCGCGGACACGCTCAACGGCCTCGGCGTGGTGGCGAAGGACGTCAACTCGGTGGCGCTGGCGACGCAGGAGATCAACCAGATCCTGGACGCCAGGCACCGGATCACCGACCCGGGCGAGCGGGACTACAACACGACCCAGCTGACTGCCCAGATCCAGCAGGTGGACGGGTTCCTCGACCTGCTGCTGAAGTTCACGGTGGGGGTGGCCGGCGTGGCGCTGTTCGTCGGCGCGCTCGGCATCGCCAACATCATGCTGGTCACCGTCACCGAGCGGACCGGCGAGATCGGCATTCGCAAGGCGATCGGCGCCCGCAGCGGCGCGATCATGAAACAGTTCCTGATCGAGTCGATGGCGGTGTCCGGCTTCGGCGGGCTCGGCGGCGTGGCACTCGGGGTCACGCTGGTGCTGGTGGGCCGGGAGGTCGTGCCCCGGTTCACGTCCCAGTTCGGCCCGCCCGAGCTGTCCGTCGTCGGCACCCTCACCGCGTTCGGCGTGAGCCTGCTGATCGGCTTGCTCGCCGGCTGCTACCCGGCACTGCGGGCGTCCCGCCTGCACCCCATCGACGCACTCCGATACTAGGCCGGGAGTAACCCATGTTTTTCAAGGAAGCGCTGGTCATCGCGATCCGGAGCCTCCGGTCGGCCCGGCTGCGTACCGCGCTCACCGCGCTGGGCGTGGTGGTCGGTGTGGCGGCGGTGATCTTCCTGGTCGCGCTCGGCAACGGTATGCAGACCGGCTTCAACCAGTCGTTCGGCAAGCTCAGCACCGCGATCATCGTCGCGAAGACCAACGCCTCGCTGCCCGGGGCCAACCCGGCGCGCAGCCTGACCGAGGAGGACTCCGCGGCGCTGGAGAACCGGGCCGAGGCACCGGACATCGCGTCGGTCACCCCGCTCCGCAACGGCGTCGCGATCTCCCGGTTCCAGGACCGGGAGTTCCGGGGCAACATCTCGGGTACGACGCCCCACTTCCTCGACGTGCGCAACCACTACATCGTCACTGGTCGGATGTTCACCGACCAGGAGAACGCCGACCGCAAGCGGGTCGCCGTGATCGGGCCGAAGGTGGTCAAGTACCTGTTCGACGGGGACAGCCAGAAGGCCGTCGGCTCCACCATCTTCATCGGCCGGCTGGCCATGACCGTGATCGGCGTGACCGAGCCGGGCGGTGACGACCAGGACGCGTTCATCCTGGTGCCGATCAACTCGGCCCGTTCCCTGTTCGCCGGGTCCGACTGGCTCAACGGCATCGGGGTGATGGTGCCCAGCGTGCAGCAGGTGCCCGCCGCGCTGGACCAGATCACCCGGATCCTGGACCGGCAGCACGACATCAAGGATCCCGGGTTCCGCGACTACGTGACGACCGCCCTGCTGATCCAGATCCAGGAGATCAACAGGTACCTGACCCTGCTGAACGTGGTCACCGTGGTGGTCGGCGCGATCTCCCTGCTGATCGGCACGCTCGGCGTTGCGAACATCATGCTGGTCACCGTGAACAACCGGACCAGGGAGATCGGCATCCGCAAGGCCATCGGGGCCCGGCGCAGCGCGATCATGAAGCAGTTCCTGATCGAGTCCATCGTGCTCGCCGGCGCCGGTGGCCTGGTCGGGTCCGTGCTCGGCGTCGGCCTCGTGCTCGGCGGTGCGAAGCTGCTGCCCCGATTCGCCCCGCAGCTCGGCGCCCCGGCTGTGTCGATCAACGTGGTGTTCTTCGTGTTCGCGGTCAGCCTGGCGATCGGGCTGATCGCGGGCTCCTACCCGGCCGTCCGGGCCTCCCGGCTGCACCCCATCGATGCCCTCCGCTTCTGATCGGCCTCGGCCCCTCGGCCCCTCGGCCCCTCGGCCCCCAGCGGGCCCGGGCGCCGTGCTCCGGAAGGTGCGCGGGCAACCCGAAGAGTGTCCCGAAACGGCACGGCGCCCGTGCTCCCTGGCGGGGAGCACGGGCGCCGGGTAGATCTTGTGGTTCTCGGGCAGATAGCCCGCTTGGGCGGTCTACCCGCTCGAACGGGTATTCCGCTCGGGTCAGTTCCCGCCGATGGTGCCGGCCGGCGCCGGCGGCGGCTGGTTGACCTGCGGCAACTGCACTTCCTGGCCCTCGCGCAGCCCGGAGACGACCTGGGTGCTGCCGTCCCCGACGACACCCGGCTGGAACGGGGTGCGTATCGGCTTGCCGTCCGGACCCGGAACGTTGACGAACGACTGGCCGCCGTCGCGCAGCACCGCCGCGTTCGGCACCGTCAGCACGTTGTCCACCGACTGCGTGGCCACCGCCACCTCGGCCGTCTGCCCGGCGACCAGCCGGGGGTCGGTCTCGGTGAGGATCACCGTGGCGTAGTAGTTCGTCACACCGGAGATGTTCACGCCGGTCGGGGCGAGCGCGAGCACGGTGCCGGCCCGGGACAGGCCGGGGATCGCGTCGAAGGTGACGTCCACCTTCTGGTTCGGCGAGACCTTCGAGGCGTCGGACTCCTCGAACGGGACGACGACCTGGAAGGTGTTGATGTTGTTCAGCACGATGAACGCACCACCACCAGGGCGGGTCGCGGAGAGGCCGGACGCGGCGTTGCCGGCCGCGTCGCTGGAGGCCGCCGCACCGACGCCGGGAATGGAGGCGTCCGAGCCCGGGGACAGCGCGGTGGTGCCGGAACCCGCGCCGATGTACTCGCCGACCGCACCGGTGATCGCCGAGACGGTGCCGCCGACCGGGGCTCGCAGAATGGTGTTGTTGACGTCGTTCTGCGCCAGCGCCACGACCGCCGCGGCCGACCGCACGATCGCCCGCTGCACGTCGATCGAACCCGGCCGGTCGGACCTGGCGGTCCGCAGGCCGTTCCGCGCGTTCACCAGCAGCGTGTACGCGTTGGACTTGGTCACGCCACCGTTGGCCTCGGCGATGTCCGAGTTGTGCTTGGCTGTCTTCCAAGCGATTCTCTGCGTGTTGGCGGCGGTTGTCGCCGCGGTGAATGCGGCTGGCTCGCCGTTTATGCACCCCGGGATGGTGTTCCGGCAGGCGTCATACGCCGCCTTCGCCTTGTAGTAAGTCTGCAGGGCCTGCGCGTATGCGTTCCTGGCGTTCCGCTCGTTGTAGTGCGCGAGCGAGATCTGCTCGTCGACAGCCTTCTTGGTCTTGTCGTAGAACCGCTCCGCCGCGTCCAGGGAGTCCCGGCCGTTCGGCACGGTGACGCCGGCGATCAGCCGGTCGAGCTGGGCCTGCTGCTGCTGCAGGATCGCCGCCTGCTGGTTCAGGGTCTGGCGGAAGATGTAGTCGTCCTCGCGGGCCACGACCTGGCCCGGCGTGACGACGTCGCCGACCTTGATGTTCAGCTCGACCAGTTTCGCCGCTTTCTGGAAGCCGAGGTTCTGCGAAGTCACCGGGGTGAGGGCGCCGGAGGCGGCCACCTTCACCGCCACGGTGCCGCGTTCGACTCGGACCGTCTGCGGCGCGGTCGGGGTCGTGCCGCAGGCGGCCGCCGTAGTGACGACCACCAGCGCCAACGACACCGCGCCAGCCCTGGCCAATCCAGGGCCGCCCCGTATCGCCGTCCTAGTCATCGTGTTCCTACCTTTCGTACCGGCTCCACGGAAATCGGGGGTAACCGCGGAGAGAGGGGAGCGAATAATGCTGTAACCGGTCAGGAAAAGCCGTGGAGCAGTCGAAAGCGGTCCGGCCCGGCTGGGTAGGTCCGGGGCGGCAACCCTTTCGTCGGGGGGTTTATTCGGCGTGCTCGACCAAGGTTCGGTTCTCCGGGGCCTGGTCGCTGATGACTTGGCCGTCGCGCAGCGTGATGATGCGTTTCGCGAAGTTGGCCACTTCCGACTCGTGGGTGATCAGGATGACGGTGCGGCCGGACTCGTTCAGCTCGACCAGGAGCTTCATGATCTCGATGGTCGAGTGGCTGTCCAGGTTTCCGGTCGGCTCGTCGGCGAGGATCATCACTGGGTCGGTGACGATCGCCCTGGCGATGGCGACCCGTTGCTGCTGGCCACCGGACAGCTCGTTGGGCATGTGCTTGGCCCGGTTGCCCAGGCCGACCCGCTCGAGCGCGGCGTTCGCATGGTCGCGCCGGCTGGCGATGCCGGCGTAGACCATGGGGAGCTCGACGTTGCGCACGGCGGTGGTGCGGGGGATCAGGTTGAACGACTGGAAGACGAAGCCGATCTTGCGGTTGCGGATCTCGGCCAGCTGGTTGTCGCTCAGCGTGCCGACGTCGACGCCATCCAGCTTGTAGGTGCCGTCGGTCGGCACGTCCAGGCAGCCCAGGACGTTCATCATGGTGCTCTTGCCGGACCCCGAGGCACCCATGATGGCGACCAGGTCACCGGTGTCGATCTTGAGACTGACCCCGTTCAGGGCGCGCAGCTCGGCGTCGCCCATCTTGTAGATCTTGGTCACGCCCTGCAGCTCGATCATCGACTCACCCAGTCACTCGCGTGGGCCGCCGAACGGCCTCGACACCCGGATGAATGAGTTGGGGACTCGACGCGAGATCACCTCGAGTGAGGCGCTCCGCATTGAGTCGTGCACGCTGATCGGCAGCTCGCCCAGTCATCCCTTTGCTCATCATTAGGTGAGGCTAACAGAATAGCTAAGAACCATCTCAAGGTCCATCTCGCGCCAATGTGACGAGTGGGGTTGCAGAGGTTCGGGCGCCGATTCCGCGAGGCAAAAAACTACAATTAGTTACTTCCATTTCTGACATATCACCCGTTCGGGTTGAACGGTGTGGCAAGCGTCGCTTTCGGTGATCTCGGAGCGCAAACCGACTCAGTGCGCACTCAGCGCGGGCTCGGCCCCGAGTTGACACCGAGCCGATGCCGGTTCGGCACCGGCTCGGTATCCCTCAGCGCGCCGAGACGTTCTCCTCGTCGCGCAGGAAACCGCCGGACTGATGAGCCCAGAACGAGGCGTAGATCCCGTCGGGGTTGTCCAGCAGCTCGGTGTGCGAGCCCATCTCGGAGATCCGCCCCTCGTCCAGCACGATGATCCGGTCCATGCGCTGGATGGTGCTGAGCCGGTGCGCGATGACGATCGTGGTGCGCCCCTCCATGAGCTTCCACAGCGCGTCCTGGATCAGCACCTCGCTCTCGCTGTCCAGCGCGGAGGTGGCCTCGTCGAGCAGCAGGATCGGCGCGTCCTTGAGCATCGCCCTGGCGATCGCGATGCGCTGGCGCTGACCGCCGGACAGCTTGACGCCGCGCTCGCCGACGAGCGTGTCGAAGCCGTCGGTCAGCGTGCTGACGAACTCGGTCGCGTTGGCCCGGCTGGCGGCGAGCGCGATCTGCCCCGGTTCGGCGTCGAGCCGGCCGTAGGCGATGTTCTCGCTGATCGAGCGGTGGAACAGCAGCGGCTCCTGCGGCACGTAGGCGATGCCGGCGCGGAGGTCGGCCTGGCTGATCCGCGCGATGTCCTGCCCGTCGATGACGATCCGGCCGCCGTCCAGGTCGGAGAAGCGCAGCAGGATCCGGGTGAAGCTGGTCTTGCCCGCGCCGGAGTGGCCGACCAGGCCGACCTTCTCGCCCGGCTCGATCCGCAGGCTCAGCCCCGAGAACAGCGGCTGCGCGGCCCCGGCGTGCCGGAACGTGACGTCGTCGAAGGTGATCTCCCCGGCGCTGATGCGTCCCGGCTCGGGCCGCTCGAGGTCCTGCACCGAGGACTGCCGACCGAGGATCTCGATCATGTCGCCGGCGTCGCCGAAGGCGCGGTTGTAGGTGCGCAGGCTGCTGTTGCTGAACTGGAAGAGCAGGCTGACCGCGGTGCTCGTGTAGTTCACGATCAGGAACACCGTGCCGACGTTCGCGTCCAGCGAGACCACGCCGAAGATCGCCACGACCAGCGAGACCACCGAGATCACGCTGGTGATGCCGCCGAAGTAGGCCATCTGCCGCATGTGCGCGCGGGACAGCCGCAGCAGTGTGGTGTGGGTGCGGTCGGTGGCGGCGGCGAACCGGGCCCGCTCGTGCTCCTCGTGGGCGAAGCTCTTGATCGCCATCACGTTGGTGATGGCGTCGGCGAGGCTGCCGGTCTGGGCGCTCTCGGCCGCCGCGTGCTGGCCACCGATCCGGCGCACCGGCCGGGACACGAAGATCGCCGTCAGGATGTAGGCCATGGCGAACACGGTCAGCACGAGGGAGAACAGTGGCGCCGAGAAGGCCATGATCAGCACGATGCCGCCGAGCGTGCAGGCGAGCGGGAGCATCTGGAACACCGTGGTGTCGGCGATCCGGATGTAGCTGCCCATCAGCTTGGTCGTCTGGGAGACGAGCGCGCCGCCGAACCGGTTGGCATGGAAGTCCGCCGACTGCTCGATGAGATGGTCGAAGCAGCGCCGCGACAGGTCCCGCTGCACCTTGGCCTCGAGCCGCCAGGCGAACTGGTCGACGATCCGCCAGGCGACCAGGCCCCCGAACGCCATGACGACCGCGTACTCGACCAGGCTGGTGTGGAAGCTGGCCCACAGCTCGTGCGGTACGAAGTCGTGGCTGGCCAGCCGGTTCAGCACGCCGGAGACGATCAGCGGTGGGGCCACCGTGTTGGTCAGTACCGTCAGGGGCACGCTCAGCAGGCTGCCGATGACCAGGCCTGGGTAGCGCCAGGCAGCGCGCCAGTAGAACGCCAGGATCGTGGCGATGGGGAGCGACTTCTTCATGGCTGATCGGCCCTCATGACATGGTGGTGCCCAGGGTGGGTTGTGCGGGGTTGTCATTGCAGGTTAGGTCGCCCTCGGAGGGGCTTCCACCGAGTTTCGCCGGGTTCACAGTTTGTCCACCGGGCGTCGACGCGGGTGGGCGACGGTAGCGGCGAGGCAATCGACCGGGCGCGGGGTGGGTACGGACATGACGACCGAACTGGCCGGGCCCCGGCTCGAGATTCAGGTGCTGCCCTCGGTGGAGGCCGCCGACGCGGCACTGATGACCGAGGTCGCCGACCTGATCAACCGCGTCTACGAGGTCGGCGAGGAGGGGCTGTGGCAGCCCGGCGCCAGCCGGACCACCGTCGCCGAGGTCGCCGAGCTGGTCCGCGCGGGGGAGATCGCCCTGGCCCGGCACCGTGGTGACCTGGTCGGCTGCGTGCGGGTACAGCGGCTGGACGCGGACACCGGCGAGTTCGGCATGCTCGCGGCCGACCTGGACCGCCGGGGCCTCGGCATCGGCCGGGAGCTGGTGCAGTTCGCCGAGAACCGCTGCCGGGACGAGGGGCTGACCTCGATGCAGCTCGAGCTGCTCGTGCCGACGACCTGGACCCACCCGGTCAAGGAGTTCCTGAACGCCTGGTACACGCGGATCGGCTACCGCGTGGTGCGCTCCGGCACGATCGACGAGGCGTACCCCTCGCTCGCCCCGCTGCTGGCCACCGAGTGCAACTTCGTGATCTACCGCAGGTCGCTGGCTTCCTGAGGCAGCTCCGGGGGACCGTCCTGGCCGCCGCCGCTCGGTAGCTGCTGGTCGTGCAGGGGGCCGGCCAGGGACTCGGCCAGGCGTTGCAGGGTCTCGCTGGCGGCCTCGCGCGCCTCCCTCGGCGCGCCGCCGGCGGCGTCCAGCGCGGCGTTCACCCGCGTGCTCAAGAAGGTGCTGATGACCTCGCAGTCGCCGGTGGAGTCGTGCGGGCACTTCATCATGTGCGCGAGCATGTCGTGCGCCTGCCGCAGCCGCTGGATCCGGTCGGCCAGCTCGGCGCGGCTGTCGCTGAGCAGCTTGTTGCGCTGCTCCCGGTTCGTGCTGGCGATCAGCTCCGCGGTGTGGTCGATGCTGAGCAGCCCGTCCAGCCGGAACAGCTGGACGTGCACCAGCCGCTCCAGCGCCCGCTGGTCGTAGTGGCGCACCCGCGAGCGCCGGTGTGACGCAGTTACCAGCCCGATGTCGTCGTAGTAGCGCAGCGTGGAAACGGGCACGTCAAAGGCCTTCGCGACCTCGGTGATCGAGTGGATCGGCTCGGTCGGCACCGCTCTGCCCCCTTGACCTCAAGTCAACTTGAGGGATCAGGCTACGTCCTGAACAGATCGAGGGGGACTCCTGATGAGCGGATCGGCCAGCTCGGTGCCGACCAGAGAGCGGCCCGGACGGCCGACCGCGGCACCGGTGGAAGCCGCGCCCTCGGCGACGGCGGTCGCCGCGCGGCCCGTCGCGCCGCCGGCCCCGCCGGCCCCGCCGGTCCCGCCCGCGCCACCGGCCCGGCCACCGGTCACCTCGGAGGCCCGCCCGGCCGCACCCGCCGGCCGACCCGGCTGGATGGTGCCGGTGCTGGTGCTGGTCATCGGCAACTTCATGGCGGTGCTGGACGTCACGATCGTCAACGTGGCCGTGCCCGCGATCCAGAAGGACTTCGGCGGCTCGCTGGACGACGTGCTGTGGATCGCCACCGCCTACACACTGATGCTCGGCATCGTGGTGCCGGTGAGCAGCTGGCTGGGCGACCGGCTCGGGCTCACCCGGGTCTACATCATGTCGCTGGCCGGGTTCGCGGTCGGCTCCGCGCTGTGTGGGCTCGCGGGCAACCTCGGCACGCTGATCGCGTTCCGGGTGGTGCAGGCCATCCCCGGCGGTGTGATGCCGGTCGTGGCGATGACGCTGGTCTACCGGATCGTGCCCAGGGAGAAGCTCGGCGTCGCGATGGGCGTCTTCGGCCTCGGCATCATCCTCGGTCCGGCGGCCGGCCCGGTGCTCGGCGGCTACTTCGTGCAGTACCTGGACTGGCGGCTGGTGTTCTACGTCAACGTGCCGGTCGGGCTGATCGGCGCGGCGGCCGCGTACTTCGTGCTGCCGCACACCCCCGGCAAGGCCGGCCGCCGGTTCGACCTGCCCGGCTTCCTGTGCATCGGGCTCGGCCTGTTCGCGGTGCTGCTGGCGGCGTCGGAGGGCAGCGACTTGGGCTGGGACGGCTACCGGATCCGGATGCTGATCGTCGGCGGGCTGCTCGCGCTGGCCCTGTTCGTGGTGATCGAACTGGAGGTCGACCAACCCCTGCTCGACCTGCGGGCGTTCAAAGTGTGGTCGTTCACCTCGTCGCTGCTGATGCTGACCGTGCTGCAGGCCAACCTGCTCGGCCTGTCCTTCTTCATCCCCACGTTCCTGCAGCAGGGCCAGGGCAAGCAGGCGTTCGACGCCGGCATCCTGATGCTGCCGGCGGCGCTGGTCACCGGGGTCTGCATGCCGATGGTCGGCCGGCTCTACGACAAGATCGGGCCGCGCTGGCTGGGCGTCTCCGGCCTGCTGATGACGGCCTACGGCACGTACCTGATGTGCGCGATGACGGCGGACATGACCCGCGCGGACGTGATCTTCTGGACCTGTGTGCGCGGGGTCGGCCTCGGCCTGTCCATCATGCCGATCATGACGGCCGGGCTGGCCGCGCTGCCGGCGATGCAGACCAACGCGGGCAGCGCGCTGAACAACGTCGCCCGCCAGACCGGCGGCGCGCTCGGGTTGGCCGTGCTCTCCGCGCTGTCCACGAGCCAGGTGGCGCAGCTGCTCGCCGACCGGGGCGCGCTGATCCCGGCGAGCACCGCGCCGCCGGCCCCGGGTGGCACGATGCCGCCGCGGGTGTTCGCCTCGATGTTCGGCAAGTACCAGTACCTGAACAGCCAGATCCTGGCCACGTCGTACGCCAACCTGTTCCTGGTGATCGCCGTGCGGACCGGCGCCGTCGCCGTGCTGGCGCTCTTCATGCGCCCGCCCGGCAAGGGGTCCGATGCCGCCAAGTCGGCGGGTGCTGGGGCGCACTAGGGGCGGGCGTGGTTTGTGGTTGGCGTGGGTCGGTGGGGCTGGCGTCGGGTCTCCGTCGGATTATTCGAGCCGTCGGGAGCCTGCGGCGTCCCGACGGCTCGAATAATCCGGTCACCCTGAGGCGGCTGGTCATTGTCGAAAGAAGCTTTGACCGGGTCCACAGCCAGCCAGCCCAAGCTTGAACTTTCACCTTTTTTCGGGGCTTGAGTATGCAGTCGGGTATGGCAGGCGGCGCGCCCACATAATCGATATTTTTCTTCGTCGCTGGGGCGGCTCGAGCCTCGGAAACTGTCGGGGGTCGCTGCGAGAATATTGGTGTGTCGGAGAGTTGGATCGGCACCGAGCGCCAGGCCGTGAATGCGGCTCTGGCTCAGTTTCGGGTGGCGACCAGTTCCGCGTCCGATCAGGATCTGATCGACAAGTTGCTGTTCCTGAAGTCTCTGAGTCGCCAGATCGAGCACGATGCGCTGCGCACCATCGCCCAGCTCGACAGTGACGGTGTGTTCCTCGAG
>DATAZG010000123.1:0-75703 GCA_036272155.1 Pseudonocardia sp. | reverse complement strand
CAGCGGCCTGGCCGCGGAGCGGATGGCGGCTCGCGGCGGCGGCAGCATCGTGAACATCTCCTCGGGGCTGGGCCAGGTGGGGATGCCCGGGGTCAGCGTGTACAGCGCGATGCGGGGCGGGATCGAGTCGGCCACGAGGTCTCTGGCCGCCGAATGGGGCCCCGTTGGGGTCAGGGTGAACACGGTGAGCCCGGGCGCCACCCGCACCACCCTCGGCTCGTGGATCACCGGGGACGAGGCCATCGCGGGCCGCTACCTGCAGCGGGTCCCGCTGGGCCGGGTCGGTGAACCCGAGGACATCGCGGCGGCCGTGCTGTTCCTCAGCTCCCCGGGCGGCGCCTACATCACCGGTCAGACCCTCGCCGTGGACGGCGGCTGGGTGACCTCGGCGCTGAACCCGGCCGTGGCGTCCTGAACGGCCTCCACAAGCACGGGCTGCAGCCGTTCGGCGGTGTGCAGGAAACGGTCGCGGGCGGGGTTCGGCGCCCCGGGCAGCCAGGCTAGGTGCAGGTGCGCCCAGGGCGAGTCGAGCACGGGCACGGCCGTCACGGACGCGGTGAGGCGGCGGCGCACGCTCGCCCCGGTGATCACCAGTAGGTGGCCGAGCGCCACCCGGTCGACGATCGACTCCATGTTCTCGAGCGGCGCCGCCGGGGCGAAGTCGTCGTACACCAGCAGGTCCGCCGTCGTCACGCTCGACCGGGCCGCCAAGGGGTGGTGACCCGGCACCAGGGCGACCGGGCTCTCCATTCCGATCGCCAGCCGGCCGAGGTCGTCGGGCAGCGGAGCGGTCTGACAGGTCAGCGCGATGTCGGCGGTGCCGTCGCGGAGCGAGGACTCCTGGGAGTGGGTGAAGACGACCTCCACGGGCGAGCTGCCGGGCTCGTCGCTGTAGGCGGCCAGGATGTCGGCCAGGACGCCCTGGCCGGTCCCCGGTCGCACCGCCAGCGTCACCGCGGCGGGCCGGGCCACCCGCTGGACCCGGCGGATCGCGCCCTCGATATCGGTGAGGATCTTGCGGCACTCGGTCAGGAAGATCTCGCCGGCGGGCGTCAACGTCACGCGACGCGTCGTCCGGTCGAACAGGCCGACGGCGAGGCGCCTCTCCAGGCGGGCGATGACCCGCGACAGCGCCGGCTGCCCGATGCCCAGCCGCTCGGCCGCGGTGCCGAAGTGCAAGGTCTCCGCCACCGCGACGAAGCACTCCGCTTCGCGTGTCTCCAGGCCCGCCACGGTCTCGAGCGTACTGCCGGTCGTCCTGTCGGTGCGGTGGGCGAGAATGGCCGCGTGCCAGAGCCCGCCCCGCTGGACTCCGTGCCGGAGCTGTTGGCGGGCCTGCGGTCGGCGGGGGTCGGTCGCGGCGACCCGGTCGCGGTGACACTCGTGCCGGGCCGGGGACTCGGGCTGGCGGCCGCCGGCGCGGACTGGGCGCTGCTCGATCCGGAGCCGGCCCGGGCGATGGCACTGGTCGAGGAGTCGTTGCGGCCGCGCTGGGTGTGGTGGTCGCAGGACACGCCGGCCGTGCTCGCGGCGGCCGGGGTGCGGCTGGCCACCTGTTGGGACCTGGCGGCGGTGCACCGCCTGCTGTTCGGTGGCTGGCGGGCCGAGCCGGGGCTGCTCTGGGCGGCGCTGCACGAGCTGGCGGCGAGCTCGATCCCGGGCATGGGCCAGCTGGACCTGCTGACCCCGACCGGCGACGACGGTGACGACCTGGCCGACCCGGTCCGCCCCGACGGGCACCTGCGCCCGGAGTGGGCGAGCGGCGGCTGGGCCAAGGACCCCCGGCGCTGGGCGCGCTGGGCCGCGACCGCCCTGGCCGCCGCCGCCCGCCAGCGGGACCGGCTGGACCGGGTGCCCGTGGCCGGCGACCCCGCCGCGACCGCCCGCTCGGAGTCGGCGGTGGAGCTGCTGTGCGCCGAGCTGTTCGAGGTCGGCCTGCCCGTGGACCGGGGCCGCGCCGAGGAGCTGCTCGGCACACTGATCGGACCCCGGCCGCGCGACGAGGCGCAGGCGCGCGCGCTGCAGCGCCGCCGGGACGACGCGGTGCGGGACCTCGCACCCGGCGCGGGCGAGCTCGACCTGCGCAACCCCGCCCAGGTCAAGCGGCTGCTCGCGGACGTCGGGGTCGACGTGCCGGACACCCGCGCCTGGCGCCTGGAGGGCCTGGCGCACGTGCACCCGGTGGTGCCGGCGCTGCTGGCCTGGCGCAAGGCGGAGCGGATCGCCACCACCTACGGCTACCGCTGGCTGGACGAGCACGTCGGCGCCGACGACCGGCTGCGCGGGCGCTGGAGCAGCAGTGACGGCGCCGCCGGCCGGATGACCGCGCAGGCGGGGCTGCACAACCTGCCCGCCGAGCTGCGCCCCGTGGTCACCGCGGAGCCGGGCCACGTGCTGGTCAGGGCCGACCTCGGGCAGATCGAGCCGAGGGTGCTGGCCGCGGTGTCCAGCGATCGGGCATTGGCGGCGGCCACCGCCGACGACGACCTGTACTCACCGGTGGCCGCACGGCTCGGGGTGGCCAGGCCGGTGGCGAAGGTGGCGGTGCTCGCGGCGATGTACGGGCAGACGTCCGGGGCGGCGGGGGAGGCCCTGCGCGGGCTCGAGTCGGCGTACCCGACCGCGATGCGGTACCTGCGCGACGCCTACGAGCAGGGGCGGCGCGGCCGGGACGTGCGTACGTTCGGCGGCCGGGTGGTCCGGATCGGCTCGCCGCCGGCCGGGCTGGACGACGCGGCCCGGCGCACGGCGGTGGCGGCGCGGGGGCGGTTCGCCCGCAACGCCGTCGTGCAGGGCGCCGCGGCGGAGGTGTTCAAGGTGTGGGCGGTGACCGTGCGGGCCAGGGCCGCCGCGCTGGACTCCCGGATTGTGCTGTGCCTGCACGACGAGCTGCTGCTGCACGTGCCGGCGGAGCACGGCGCGGCGGTGGCCGAGCTGCTGCACGCGTGTCTCGGGGAGGCCGCCCGCCGCTGGTTCCCGGCCGCCTCGGTCCGGTTCGTCGCCGACGTCAGCGTGATCCGGCAGTGGTCCGAGGCAAAGGCCTGATCGCCCAGCTCAGCGGCGGCATCAGCGGCGGCGCAGCCGCTTGTCCACGAGCGCCCGGGGCGGGTCGATGTAGTTGTCCGCCGGGTTGATCTCGGTGCCGGGCGGCACGATCTCGTCGATCCGGTCGAGCACATCGTCGGCCAGTACGACGTCGGCGGCGGTGAGCAGGTCGCGCAGCTGCTCGGGCGTGCGGGGGCCGATGAGCACGGAGGTCACCCCCGGGTGCGCCAGCACGAAGCCCAGCGCCAGGTGGGTCATCGGCAGGCCGGCCTCCTCGGCCAGCTTGGTCAGGTCGCGGACGGCGTCCAGCCTGACCTGGTTGGCCCGCTGGGTCATGTCGAACCCCCTCGGTGCGAGGGCCGCCCGGTGGCCGCTGGTCGGGTCGGTGCGGCCGGACAGCCAGCCGCTGCTCAGCGGTCCGTAGGTCAGCACGCCCATGCCGAGGCGCTGCGCGGCCGGCAGCACGGCGGCCTCGATGGTCCTGGTGAGGATGGAGTACCTCGGCTGCTCGGTGCGGAAGGGTCGGTGGCCGTGCCGCTCGGCGACCCAGCGCGCCTCGACGAGCAGCTCGGCCGGGAACGTCGAGCAGCCGATCGCCCGAACCTTGCCCGCTGTGACCAGGTCGGACAGTGCGGCGAGGGTCTCGTCCAGCTCGGTGTCCGGGTCCGGGCGGTGCATCTGGTAGAGGTCGATGTGGTCGGTGTCCAGGCGCCGCAGGCTGTCCTCCACGGCCTGCTTGACCCACCTCGGCGAGCCACCGCGCCGGTTGGGATCGGTGCCCAGCGGCAGCGCGAACTTGGTGGCGAGCACGACGTCGTCGCGGCGGCCCTTGAGTGCCTTGCCGACGATCACCTCCGACTCGCCCTGGGAGTACACGTCCGCGGTGTCGACGAAGTTGATCCCCGCTTCCAGCGCGGTGTGGATCATGCGTACCGACTCGTCGTGGTCGGTGTTGCCCATGGCGCCGAACATCATCGCGCCGAGCGCGAACTCGCTGACCGACATGCCCGTTGCGCCCAGAGTCCTGCGCCTCATCCGTCCCGCTCCCCTACCTCGGTGCCCGCCACCCGGCCGATCGGCGCCGGTGGCCACCCCTCCACCCAAGCACCGGCCGGGCCCGCGCGCCGGGACCCCTTCGGCCCGGGGTCCAGCGGACCGGGGGTCCAGCAGACCCCCTCTCACCCGCGCCGATCTACTGCCGGCCCAGTACCCCCAACACCTACGCTGGGAGCCATGAGTGAGCCCGCCTCCGCCGCCGGGGGCAACACGGAGCTGCGGGAGTTCCTGCGCTCCCGTCGGGCCCGGATCACGCCCGAGCAGGCCGGCCTGCCCTACGAGCCGGGTGCCCGCCGGGTGCCGGGTCTGCGCCGGGAGGAGGTCGCGCGGCTGGCCGGTGTCAGCGTGGACTACTACGTGCGCCTGGAGCGCGGCCGCAACCTGAACGTCTCGGAGTCCGTGCTGGACGCGCTGGCCCGCGCGCTGCAGCTCAACGAGACCGAGCGCGGCCACCTGTTCACCGTGGCCCGGCCCCGCCGGGGACGGCCCCGCCCGCTGGCGCCGCAGCGCGTCCGGCCGGGGCTGCGCCATCTGCTGACGACCCTGACCGAGGTACCGGCGCTGGTGCTCGGCCGCCGGCTGGACGTGCTGGCCAGCAACCACCTGGCCAGGGCGCTCTACACCGACTTCGAGACGCTGCCGTCCGGCGACCGCAACATGGCCCGGTTCGTCTTCCTGAACGAGGGGGCGCGTGAGCTGTACGTGGACTGGCCGGGCGCGGCGCGGGGCATCGTGGCGACCCTGCACCTGTACGCCGGCGGCCACCCGAACGACCCCCAGCTGGCCGAGCTGATCGGCGAGCTGTCCCTGCGCGACCACGACTTCCGCCGCTGGTGGGCCGACCACGACGTGTTCATCCGTAGCCACGGCCGCAAGCACTACCGCCACCCGGTGGTCGGCGAGCTCACCCTGGCCTACGAGGCGTTCACGCCGACCGACGACCCCGACCAGACCTTGGGCCTGAGTACGGCCGAGCCGGGGTCGCCGTCCGAGCAGGCCCTGCGGCTGCTGGCCAGCTGGACCAGCGCACCGGCCCGGGCCCGGCCCGGCCTGAACGGCTGAGCCGAGCCGAGCCGAGCTGCGCTGATCCGTACTGAGCCGCGGGCTCAGCTGCTGGCGCTGGTGCTCTCCCGCAGGGTGTGGAAGGCGACCAGGGCGCCGTCCTCGCTGTTGCAGGACTCGCTCTGCTGGTAGTTGCCGGCCTGGAAGCGGACGGTCTGGTCGCGGAACGGCTGCGGGATCGGCACGGTGACCGACTTGACGTTCGAGCCGTACGTCGAGGCGAAGGTCATGTTCCCGTCGCCGTTGTCGCTGATCGAGAAGTCGAACCACGCCCCCAGGGGCACCCCGGTGACCAGTGGGTACTTGTCCGAGGCCGACCCGCTCTGGGCGTGCTTGACGACGACCCGGATCGTGCCGGCCGAGTAGTGCAGCATCACGAACGGCACCGAGCTGATGTCGTCGGCGCCGTGGATCTGGCCGAGGATGATGTCGTGGGTGTCGGCCGGCGCCTGCGCGACCGCGGTCGACGCGGTCAGCGTGCGCAGGCCGCTGCTGCCAGCCTTGAAGTTCGTCAGGCTGTCGAGCTCGGTGCGCGGGTGCTGCGAGTTCGGGGTACGCGCGCCGACCACCGGGGCCCAGAAGGCGAGCACGCCGTTGGGCTGGCGGGTCAGCCACGGGGGTGAGGTGTCCGCCGGGTCGACGCTGGCCGCGCTGCCCTTCTTGCTGGCCAGCGGCAGCGTCAGCTTCCAGCCGTCGAGGTCCACCGAGGCGTCTCCGGGTGGGGCCGGCAGCGCGAGGTTGGGCACGTCGGTGCGGGGGCCGTCCGAGGAGCCGCAGCCGAAGGGCCTGGCCACCGTCCACCAGATCCCGCCGCCGACCACGAGCAGCACGACGATTCCAATGATCAGGTAGCGGGGCCTAGGCACGATCGCTCCCGGCGCCCGGCGAGGAATGCTTGTGCACGTCCGAACCGTAACGCTCGGCCCCGAACCGGTGAGCGGCGGCCGGACCGCCCCGGCCGCCGCTCAGGGCTGGTTGTGCATCTGGTCGCGGAGCCGGCCCAGCGTCTTGGCCAGCAGCCGGGACACGTGCATCTGGGAGATGTTCATCCGGGCGGCGATCTGGGTCTGGCTGAGGTTGCCGTAGAAGCGCAGCATCAGGATGGTGCGCTCGCGCTCGGGCAGCTCGTTGAGCAGCGGCTGCAGGGTGTGCTGGTCCTCGACGAACTCCATGCCCGGGTCCAGCGCGCCGAGCTGCTCACCGAGGTTGGTGCCGCCGTCGGACCTCGGCGAGAGCTCCTTGTCCAGCGACGACGCGCGGTAGGCGTAGGAGGCCTCCAGGCCCTCGAGCACCTCCTCGACGGAGATGCCGAGCAGGTTCGCGATCTCGCTGGGGCGGGGGGAGTGGTTGAGCCGCTGGGAGAGCTCGGCGACGGCCGCGTTGATCGACACGTGGAGGTCCTTGAGCCGGCGCGGCACCCGCATGGACCAGCTGCGGTCGCGGAAGTGGCGGCGCACCTCACCCTGGATCGTGGGGATGGCGAAGGCCAGGAAGTCACGGCCGAACTCCGGGCGGAACCGGTCCACCGCGAAGAGCAGGCCGAGGCTGGCGACCTGGGTGAGGTCGTCGAGCGGCTCGCCCCGGTGGGCGAAGCGCAGCGCGATGTGCTCGGCCACGGGCAGGTAGCCCTGCACGAGCTGGTCGCGCAGCTCGTGGCGGCGGGGGTCCGTCGGCTCGAGGCCGGCGAACTCGGCGAGCAGCGGCTCGAGGTGGGCGTACTCGGCATTGCGGGCCGGCTCGACGGCGGCCGGCCGCGGGGAGGCACACGTATCGCTCGGGAGGGTCCGGGTTGCCTGCATGGGTGGTGAATACCCGGTGGGCCCCGATGTACACGCGGCGGGACAGGTCGTTCTCATCACACGCCCCGCCGCCGCGTGCCGAAGGCCGGCCGCGAGCCCGGGTTCCGGAACAAATTGCAGCTCAGAGGGGTTGTAACTGGTAAATCGAGTAGGCGGAAAAAGGCGGGGCAGCCATGAAGGGTGATCGCGTAGAGATCGTCATCGACGCCGGGAGCGGCACCACCCGGACCTACGAAATCGTCGCGACCCGGGCCGGTCGCAAGGTGGGCATCACGCACTCGCGGGGCGTGGTCGAGGTGGCCGAGACCACCCGGGGCGGCAGCACGGTCCGCACCGCGCGGTTCCTGGCCAACCGCGTGCTGGCGCTCGTCGAGCATCCGTCGAGCGACGCCGCGCTCGGCGACGAGATCACGCCGGCACTGCGGTCGGTCTGATATCAGGACCGACAACCGGGCGCCCCGGGCACGACCCGGGGCGGACTGGCAGGATCTTGGGGCACGGGGAATCCGAACTTAGCTGAGGAGACAATCATGCCGGCACGCGGAACCGCGGAATGGAAGGGCGACGTCCCGACCGGGTCGGGCACCTTCACCGCTGGTGACTCGATCAGCGGTGGCTACACGTTCAAGTCCCGTTTCGAGGACGGCCCCGGGTCCAACCCGGAGCAGCTGATCGCGGCGGCGCACGCCGCCTGCTTCTCGATGGCCCTTTCCAACATCCTGGCCCAGGCGGGCAACCCGGCCGACTCGGTCAAGACCGACGCCGCGGTGACGTTGCGGCTGGTGGACGGCGCTCCGACGATCACGAAGATCGCCCTGGTGACCGTCGGCCGGGTGCCGGGCATCGACCAGGCCGCCTTCACCGAGCACGCCCTCGCCGCCAAGGCGGGCTGCCCGGTGAGCAAGGCGCTGGCCTCGGTCCCGGAGATCACGCTGGACGCCACGCTGGAGTCCTGACCAGGGCGGGGCGAACGTCCCGACCGAACGCACAAGGCCCGCCGACCTGGCATCATCCCAGGTCGGCGGGCCTTTGTGCTTGCACGGTTGACTTATCAATCCCGTGTTGTCGATACTGCGTTTACATGTCAACCCAGCGGCGGGAGCTTCATGGTGGAGGCGGTCGGGCGGACTCGGCGGAACCCGTTCCTGGCCCGGTTGCGGGCCGGTGAGCCGGCGCTGCAACTGGGCATTCGGAGCGGTCGCACCACCGACGTCGTACGGGTGGCCGCCGCCAGTGGCCACCACAGCGTGCTGCTGGACCTCGAGCACTCGACGATGCCGCTCGACGTGGCCGGCGCCCTGTGCGCCACCGCCTCGGACCTGGGGCTGACGCCGTTCGTCCGGATCCCCGAGGGTGACTACGGCAGCATCGGCCGGCTGCTGGACACCGGCGCGCACGGCATCGTGGCCCCCCGGGTGGAGACTGTGGCGCAGGCCGAGCAGGTCAGCGGGGCGTGCCGGTTCCCGCCGGCCGGCGCACGTTCGCAGCTGGCCATGGTGCCTCTCACCGGCCTGCGCCCCATGCCCGCCAGCGAGCTGAACCCGCTGCTGGACGACGCGACGATCGTGCAGATCCTGCTGGAGACCCCGCTCGGCATCGGCAACGCGGACGCGATCGCGGCCCTCGACGGTGTCGACATGCTCGCGATCGGCGCCAACGACCTCACCGCCGAGCTCGGCATACCGGGCCAGTTCGCGCATCCGGCGGTGCGTGAGGCGATCGCCGAGGCGGGGGCCGCGTGCACCCGGCACGGCAAGCTGCTGATGGTCGGCGGCATCGCCGACCGCGCGCTGCTGGACAGCTTCGCCCCGCTCGGGGTCAGCCCGCTGTGGCTCACCGGCTTCGACACCGAGCTGCTGTACTCCGCCGCGGCTGCCCGCGCCGCCGCCCATCTCGGAGCTCGATCCGGAACCCGATCCGAAGGGACCTCGCCGTGAGCAACCAGGTGCTGGAGACGACGCCGATGCGGGCCGCGCGGAGCAACACCGCGCCCCGGTTCGCGCTGCCGGCGGGTAGCTGCGACGCGCACTTCCACGTGTTCGAGCCGGGCTACTCCCGGGTGCCGAACCCGCAGTACACGTTCCCGGACGCCACGCTGCACCAGTACCTGGAGCTGGCGGGCGTGCTCGGCATCGAGCGGTTCGTGCTCGTGCAGCCCACCTACTACGGCACCGACAACAGCCTCACCCTGGAGGTGTTGCGCCAGGTCGGGCCGCGCTGCCGGGCGGTGGTGCGGATCGAGGAGGACACCCCGGACGCCGAGCTGGACCGGCAGCACGAGCTGGGGGTGCGCGCGATCCGGCTGGACCTGTTCCAGCGGCGGGACTGGCCGGTGGCCGACCTGGTCGAGTACGTGCGCCGGATGGGCGCCCGCGCGACGCCGCGCGGTTGGCACCTGCAGTTCTACGCGCCGGGCACCGTCGTGCGGGACCTGCTGCCGTACCTGGCCGACCTCGAGCACCGCGTGGTGATCGACCACATGGGCTACATGCTGGAGTCCGACGGGCTCACATCGGCCGACTTCGAACGTCTTGTGGGCCTGCTCGCCCACGGGCGCTGCTGGGTCAAGCTCTCCGGGCCCTACCGCATCGCGAAGAGCAAGCCGCTGTCGTCGGTCGAGCCGCTGGGGCGCGCCCTCGTGGCCGCCCGGCCGGACCGGCTGCTCTGGGGCTCCGACTGGCCACACCTGCCCGACGGGCAGCGCGACACCGGCGAGCTGCTCAACCTGCTGGCCGACTGGGCTCCGGACGAGGCCGACCGCCACAAGATCCTGGTGGATTCCCCGAACGAGCTGTTCTTCGCCGACTGAACACGGACTCGTTGAACGCCTGGATCAGGCGTCCGGGACGGACTGTTGGGCCAGGCGCAGCTTGTCGCAGAGGGCGCGCAGGGTGTTGAGCTCGTCGGTGTCCAGCGCGGGGCCGAGGTAGCGGCGGATGCTGGCGGCGTGCCGGGTGCCGATCCGGCGCTGCACGGCCACCCCCGCATCGGTCAGCGCGACGACCGTGCCGCGCCGATCCGCCGGGTCGGGCTCGCGGGCCACGTACCCGGCGGACTCGAGGCGCTCCACCATCCGCGACAGCGACGGCTGGCTGAGCAGGACCTCCCGGTTCAGCTCGTGCAGCCGCGCCCGGTTGGCCGGGCAACGGCTGAGCGTGAACAGCACGTCGTACTCGCGCATACTGATCGGGTCCCAGACGTCGTCGCCGGCCAGCCGGCGCAGCACCGTCACCTGGGCCCGCAACAGCGCCTCCCAGGACTCGACGGCGGCGCGGGTGTCGCCGGCCGCGTCAGGACGCGGCCGCGACGTCACCGGCGGCCTCCTCGGCGCTGCTGGCGGCGCTGCTGGCGGCGCTGCTGGCGGCGCTGCCGGTGGCGCTGCCGGTGGCGCTGTCAGCAGCGTCCTGAGCAGCGTCGCGGGCGGCGAGGCGGTCGGTATGCGTGGGCGGGTCGGCCGGCACGCCGGCGGGGCGGAGCGCGGCGAACTCCCTGCGCAGCGTCGGGGCGATCTCGCCGAGCTGGTCCAACTGCTCCAGCACGGTCTTGAGCGGCAGGCCGGCGTGGTCGACCAGGAACAGCTGGCGCTGGTAGTCGCCGAAGTGCTCGCGGAAGGTGAGCGTCTTGTCGATCACCTGCTGCGGGCTGCCGACGGTCAGCGGGGTCTGCTCGGTGAAGTCCTCCATCGAGGGGCCGTTGCCGTACACCGGCGCCTTGTCGAAGTACGGCCGGAACTCGTTCCAGGCGTCCTGCGAGTTCTTCCGCATGAAGAACTGCCCGCCGAGCCCGACGATCGCCTGGTCGGCGCGCCCGTGGCCGTAGTGCTCGAACCGCTCGCGGTAGAGGTTGATCAGCCGGGTGTAGTGCGAGGCCGGCCAGAAGATGTTGTTGGCGAAGAACCCGTCACCGAAGTACGCGGCGATCTCGGCCACCTCAGGCGTGCGGATGGAGCCGTGCCAGACGAACGGCGCGACACCGTCCAGCGGCCGAGGCGTGGCCGTGAAGCCGTGCAGCGGCGTGCGGAACCTGCCCTCCCAGTCGACGACGTCCTCGTCCCAGAGCCGGCGCAGCAGCTGGTAGTTCTCCACGGTCAGCGCGACGCTGTCGCCGATGTTCTGGCCGAACCACGGGTAGACCGGCGCGGTGTTGCCCCGGCCGAGCATGAGGTCGACCCGCCCGTCGGCGAGGTGCTGCAGCATCGCGAAGTCCTCGGCGATCTTCACCGGGTCGTTCGTGGTGATCAGCGTCGTGGACGTGGACAGGATCAACTTCGAGGTGCGGGCCGCGAGGTAGCCGAGCATGGTCGTCGGCGAGGACGGCACGAACGGTGGGTTGTGATGCTCGCCGGTGGCGAACACGTCCAGGCCGACGGCCTCGGCGTGCTCGGCGATGGTGACCATCGAGCGGATCCGCTCGTGCTCGGTGGGGGTGCGGCCGGTCGTCGGGTCGGTGGTGACGTCGCCGACGCTGAAGATGCCGATCTGCATGATGTCCTCTCTGCCATGCCCCCACACCTGTTTGATGCGTTTGCATGGACATTGCAGAGAACATACCGCGCCCGCGCGTTGTTCCCGGCGCTCTGGGCGTAGCCGGTGGGTCCGCTTGCGGCCCTGGTCACGGCGTCACGCGGTGCGGGCTCAGGGGTCGCCACGCCGGGGACGAGAATGGCTCCGGCGGGAGGACCCCGGGGAGGTTGGCGCCGGCGATGCGCAGTGTCGAGACCGTGTTGTTGCTAGTGGTGCTGGCGACCGTGGTGGCCACGTTCGCCCGGCGATGGCAGCTGCCGGCCCCGTCTCTGCTGGTCGTCGCGGGCGTGGTCGTCGGGGTACTGCCGGGGGTGCCGCCCGTCGAGGTCACGCCCGAGCTGGTCAGCCTGGTCGTGCTGCCGCCGCTGCTGTTCGCGGCGGGGGAGGAGCTGCCCTGGCGCGAGCTACGGGCGGTGTGGCGCCCGGTCACGGTGCTGTCGATCGGGCTCGTCCTGGTCTCCGCCGCCGCGGTGGGCTTCGTCGCCGTCGCGCTGACCCCGCTGCCGTTCGGCATGGCGTTCGTGCTGGGCGCGATCCTGGCCAGCACCGACCCGGTGGCGGTGACCGCGCTGGGCCGCCGGCTGTCGCTGCCCGCCCGGGTGCAGGCGCTTGTGCAGGCGGAGAGCCTGTTCAACGACGCGACGAGCCTGCTGCTGTTCCGGGTCGCGCTGGCCGTCGCGGTCGCCGCCGGCTCGCTCACCTGGACGGCGACGCTCGGCACGTTCGTGCTGCTCGCCGGGGGCGGCGTCCTGGTCGGCGCGCTCGTGGCGCTGGGGGCGTTCCTGATCCGCCGGCGCACCGAGGACCCGGTGCTGGAGACCGTCGTCTGCCTGGTCACCCCGTACCTCGCCTACGTGCTGGCGGAGTCGGTCTCGGCGTCCGGGGTGACCGCGGTGGTGGTGGCCAGCGTCATCCTCGGTACCCAGGCCGGCCGGCTGACCACCGCGCGGATCCGCCTGCAGCTCGACGCGGTGTTCCAGACCGTGGTCTTCCTGCTGGAGAGCGTGATCTTCGGGCTGATCGGGCTGCAGCTACCGGCGCTGGTCCGGCGGCTGGCGGGCACCGAGTCGGCGTGGCCGGTGCAGGCGCTGGCGATCGCGGCGACGGTGATCGTGGTCCGGATCCTGTGGGTGTTCCCGCTGGCCGCGCTGTCGCGGGCGGACTCGGCCAGCCGGCTCTCCTGGCAGGTGCCGGCGGTGGTGTCCTGGGCCGGGGCGCGCGGCGTGGTGCCGCTGGCCGCCGCGTTGTCCATCCCGCTGACGCAGGCCGACTCGACGCCGCTGCCGCAGCGCGACCTGGTGCTGGTGCTGACCATCGCGGTCATCGTGACCACCCTGATCGTGCAGGGCTTCACGCTCGCGCCACTGGTCAACCGCACCGGCATCGCGCTCACCGTGCGCCACGTGAACGAGGAGCACACCACCGCGCGGGCCGAGCTGGCCAGGGCGGCGCTGGCCTACCTGGACGAGATCGAGGAGTCGGAGACCACGCCCGAGTTCGCGGTCGAGCAGCTCCGCCGGGGCTGGCGGGCCCGCCTCGACCGCATCCTGGCCCACAGCAGCGACGACCCGGAGGACCTGGCCGCCGCCGGCGTGTACCGCCAGCTGCGCCACGACCTGCTCGCCGTCGAGGCCGCCGAGCTGGACCGGCTGCACGCCCAGGGCACGATCAGCGACAGCACCCGCCGCCGCATCCAGCGCATCCTGGACCTGGAACAGGCCGGCCTGTCCGACGAGCTCTGACCCGTCGCTGTTCCTTCGTGCCGGGCCGAGCGTGGCCAGATTTCTGGGGATGTTGTCCCGGTGGCGGTGGGTGTCGGCGGGGCCGGCTGCCTACCGTGCCAGTAGTCCCCGACGAATTCCTCCGCACCGCGGACCGTGCCTCTGGAGAAAACGATGAAAATCGTCAGTCTGGTGTTTCCCGGGTTTACCCTGATCGATCTCGCGGCGCCGATGCAGGCATTGTCGACGATACCCGGCGCCGAGGTCCAGTACGTCTGGAAAGAACGCGGCCTGGTGCCCTCGGACGCGAGTGTCTCCGTCGAGGCAACGCATTCTTTCGATGACGCCGCCGAGGACGCCGACATTCTGTTCGTGCCCGGCAATACCAATGCGCTCTTCCAGCTGCTGCACGACCGGGCGACGGCGGAGTTCCTGGCCGACCGGGGGGCCAGGGCCGGCTGGGTCACCAGTGTCTGCAACGGCTCGCTGCTGCTCGGGGTGGCGGGGCTGCTCCGGGGCTACGAGGCCGCCTCGTACTGGTACTCGCGGGATCTGCTGGCCAACTACGGCGCGATCCCGAAGGCCGGCCGGATCGTGATCGACCGCAACCGGGCGACCGGTGGCGGGATGACGGCCGGGGTCGACTTCGGGATCGCGCTGGTCGGCGTCCTGGCCGGTCAGGACGTCGGGCGGATCACGGAGCTGCTGTTCGAGTACGCGCCCGAGCCGCCGTTCGGCACCGGTCGCCCCGAGCTCGCGGACCCGGATACGCTGACCAGGGCGACCGAGATCGTCAAGGGCCTGATGCCACTGGCGTCGGCGCCGACCGAGCCGCTCGTCGCGGCCCCGGTGTCCCGGTGACCCGCCCGAGTGGGCCGGCCCCGGAAGCGGCTGAGGCGGACGTCGGCGACGGTGCGGACGTGCTGGCCCTGCCCGATACGCCACTCGCCCGGGAGGTGCTCACCTTTGTCGGTAACAATTCGAGCGCGGTCGTGCTGAACCACTGCGTGCGCAGTTATCTGTTCGGGCGGCTGTTGGCCGTGCATCACGGTGTGGAGTTGGGTCGTGACGTATCGGGTGAGCTGTTGTTCTACTCGTGTGTCCTGCACGATATGGGGCTCACCGAATTCGGTAACCGGAACCAGCGGTTCGAGGTCGACGGCGCCGACGTGGCCGCGGAGTTCCTCACCGTGAAAGGGCTCGCCGCGACGGAGGTCGACGCGGTGTGGCAGGCGATCGCGTTGCACACCTCATTCGGTATCGCCGGCCGCGGAGAGGGTCTGACGATGATGACGCACGGCGGGATCGGGCTCGATTTCGGCGTGGGCAGCGAGTTCTTGACCGACGAGCAGGCGTCGACGATTCACCGGGCCTATCCACGGCTGGAGATGGCGAAGTCCCTCGCCGACCTGATCACCGCCCAGGTCGAGGCGCGCCCGGAGAAGGGCCCGCCCTACTCGTTCCCGGCCGGCCTGACGCGGCAGCGGGCCACGCCGCCGCACCACACCGAGATGGAGGCGATGGCCGCGCAGGGCCGCTGGGGGAGCTAGGGCGGGAGACGGCCGCGGTCCAGAACTGACGCGGTCAGGAGGCCTGGGCCGGCGTGCCCCGGAAGGTCCGGCGGTAGCTCTGCGGGCTGGTGCCGGTGCCGGCGTGGAAGTGGAAGCGCAGGGCCTCCAGCGACCCGAAGCCGGTGTCGCAGGCGATGTCCCCGATCGGCCGGTCGGTGTCCTCGAGCAGCGCCCGGGCACGTGCCAGCCGCTGGCGGGTCAGCCATCCCATCACCGTCTCGCCGGTCTCGGCCTGGAACCGGCGGGTCAGGGTGCGCACGCTGACCCGGGCGTGCGCGGCGATGGCCCGCAGGGTGTGCTCCTCGCCGAGGGTCTGCAGCAGCCGCTGCCGGGTCGGCGCGAGCGAGCCCGACTCCACGGTGACCGGCTCGCGGATGAACTGGGCCTGCCCGCCCTCCCGATGCGGGGCGCTGACCAGGAACCTGGCCACGGCGTTGGAGGAGGACTGGCCGAGGTCGCGGCGCAGGATGTGCAGACACAGGTCGGCGCCGGCGAGCACCCCGGCCGACGTGAGCACCCGGCCCTCGTCCACGTAGAGGTGCCGCTCCTGGACGTCGACCAGGGGATAGTCCGCGCGCAGCTGCGCCGCCCAGCGCCAGTGGGTGGTGGCCCGCCGGCCGTCCAGGATCCCGGCCGCGGCCAGCGGGAACGCGCCGAGGCAGATCGACACCATCCGGGTACCGCGGGCGGCCGCCTCGGCGAGGATGGGCGCCACGTTCGGCGGCAGCGGGGTGAGCGGGTCCTCGCAGCCGGGCACGATCACCGTGTCGGCGTGCAGGGCGGCCTCCATGGGGCGCAGGCCGGTCAGTGCGAGCCAGCCCCCGGACGTGGCGGCCGGTTCGGGCCCGCAGAGCACGACCTCGTACGGGTTGGTCAGGCCCGGCTCGTCCGCCAGGAAGGACTCCGGCCACGGCCCGAACATCTGCAGCGGGACCGTGAGGTCGAGCATGACGACCCCGGGCAGCACAACAACCGCGACGCGATGAACTCCGGTGGCCAGATTCAGCCTAGGTGCGTTCATCTGGCCACAGTACCGAGCCGGCCGCCGCTACACCCGCCAGCCGGCCCGAGCCTGAGAACTTCGGATGCACGCCCAGCCGCGCTCACGCATTGCCCCTGGTCACGACCCGTGAGTGGCAATGGTCGCTATAGCGACCGTTGCCACTCACGGGGTCTGAGCTGCGCGAACGAGCCAGGCACGTCACTCAGTCCTTGCCTGTCCGGCGGAGCAACCACTGTGCTCGGCGGGCCCAACGCCGGCGGCGGCGCAGGCGCTTGAGCCGGGGCGGCAGCGCGAACAGATCGAAGATCGGGTCATCGAGGAGCGCGTGGTCCCCAGCCTGGGCAAGGGGGTGTGGGCGCTGCCCACGCGCCACGTCCAACCAGTTAGCTCCGAGCCGCGGTGAACAGCTTGGTGGTCAGTGACTCGGCGTAGTCGTCGGTCAGCGTGGCGGGCAGGAAGATGATCCGGTACATGACCGGGGCGAGGACCCCGTCGATGACGTCCCGCGCGGTCACCGTTGCCTGCTGGCCGGCGCGGTCGACCAGTAGCCGAGCCTCGTCCAGACGGCCGCGCAGGCAGTCGGACTCGGCGTCGCCGGCCGCGGCGGCCCCACGCCGCAGGAGCGCGGCGTGGGCCGGTTGGCGGTAGTGAGCCATGATCTCGGTGGCCCAGGCCGCGATGTCGGACCGCAGGTCGCCGCTGGCGGGCAGCGGGCGCGCCGGGTCGAGATGGTAGGTCGCGATGTCGTTGATCATGGCCGCCGCGTCGGGCCAGCGCCGGTAGATCGTGGTGCGGTTGACCCCGGCGCGCTCGGCGACCATCGGAATGGACACCTTGTCGCGGCCCTGCTCGGCGACGAGCTCCTCGACCGCGGTCCTGATCGCGCTGGACACGGCGGCGGTGCGCCCACCCGGTCGTTTGACCGTGTGCCGCGTGCTCATGAGCCGACTGTAGTGCACACGGGCGGTCATCAACGGTGCATCGCGGGCGACCCGGCGGATCAGCGGCCGGCGGGAAAAGTGTCACCGAACATGGGTAGGCCGCTGACCGACTCGGCCTGGCCGGCTTCGTCCTGGAGCACGTCCCAGTGCTCGGCCAGCACCCCGTCCTCGACGCGGACGACGTCGGCGGCGATCCAGTTGGGCTGGTCGCCCCGGCCGGAGAATCGGCCGTGCAGGATGACGTAGTCGCCCTCGGCCACAACGAGTCCGTGCTCGTAGTGCAGCTGGGCCGGCGCGGCCTTGATCAGCGCGAACAGGCCTTCGCGGCCGGGTTCGATGTGCGCGCTGTGCTGGATGTAGCGCGGGGACCAGAACTGCTCGGCGGTGGCGTAGTCGCGCTTGTTGAACAGGGTGTCGAATGCCTCGAGCACCAGTGCTTTGTTGCGTTCCTCGATGTCGCCCATGGTGGCTGTGCCTTTCGTTCGATACGGGGTCTAAGCGGTGGTGAGCACAACGCGGAAGCGGGCCTGGTTGGCCAGCATGCGGTCGTAGCCTTCGGCGGCCCTGTCCAGCGGCAGTGGTTCGACCAGGGGCCGGATGCCCTGCAGCGCGGCGAAGTTCATGGTGTCCTCGACGTCGCGGGCGACGCCGCCGGGGTGCCCGTGCACGGTGCCGGAGCTGACGATCAGCTGTAGCGGACTGACGCGCAGGGAGTCGGCGAGGACGGCCAGGGTGAGCAGCTCGCCGTGGGGTGCGAGACCGTCGACGGTGGCGCTGATCGCGTCGGCGTTGGCGGCGGTGGCCGCGACCACGGCCGCTCCGCCGAGCTTCTGCAGCTCGTCGGCCACCGAGCCGGCGGTGGCGTCGATGTAGTGGTGGGCGCCGAGGGTGCAGGCAAGCTCGGCCTTCTCGGCGCCCCGGGCGATCGCCACGGTGCGAAAGCCCATCTTGGCCGCGAACTGCACGCCGAGGTGTCCCAGCCCGCCCAGTCCGAGGATGGCCACGAGGTCACCCGGGCCGGCCTGGGTGCGGCGGATCGAGTTGAACATGGTGACCCCCGCGCAGGCCATGGGGGCGGCGTCGGCGGCGGACAGCTCGTCCGGGATGCGGGCGAGCGCGGTCTGCGGTGCGGTGATCATCTCGGCGTAGCCGCCCGGGTAGGCCGCCCCGGTGACCCACTGCTGTGCGCAGTGCACGAAGTCGCCGCCCCGGCAGGGTGGGCAGTAGCCGCAGTAGCCGCCGGACCAGCCGATGGCCACCCGGTCGCCGACCTGCCAGGGGTGTACGTCCCGGCCCACGGCGTCGATGACGCCGGCGACCTCGTGGCCGGGGGTGATCGGGAAGGTCAGGCCAGGTTGGGTTCCGTCGACGAAGTTGGTGTCGGTGTGGCAGACCCCGCACGCCTGCACCGCGACCCGCACGTGACCGGGCCCCGGCTCGTGGATCGGCAGGTCGACGACGGTCAGTGGTGCGCCGGGCTCGGCGACCCGCGCCGCTCGGTAGGTCCTCTCGGCCACGGGCCCTCCTTCGATCGGCTGCTTAAAAGCAACAAGTGGTGCGTTAGAAGCGGGGTCGGCTGTAGCATCGGCCGAGTGTGGGAGTCAGCCGAGTTGGGCGCGTTGCTGCGGCGCTGGCGCGAACGCGTCCCGCCCGAGCAGGTGGGGCTCGTCGCGGGCCCCGGGCGGCGGGTGAGTGGGCTGCGCCGCCAGGAGGTCGCGCGGCTGGCCGGGGTGTCGGCGGACTACCTGGTGCAGCTCGAGCAGGGTCGCTCGGGTGTGCCCTCGGTCCAGGTGCTGACCGCCTTGGCGCGGGCGCTGCGCGTGTCGCCCCTCGAGCGTGACCACCTGTTGCGCCTCGCGGGCTACCGGCCGCCGGCCGAGCGGGCCACCACGGAAACGCCGGCCGACGCGCTGCGGTTGGTGGATCAGCTGGACGCCAACCCGGCCGCGGTCTACGACATCTGCTGGAACCTGGTGGCGTGGAACCCGCTGTGGGCGGCGGTGTACGGCGATCCGCTGTCCCGCCCGGTCCGCGAACGCAACATGATGTGGCGCTTCCTGACCGGCCTGCCCAGCCGGGTGCAGCGCTCGGCGGCCGAGGAGCGCGAGTTCCAGCAGATGCTGGTCGGTGACCTCCGGGCCCGGCTGGGGCACCATTCCCACGACGACCGGCTGGCCGACTTCGTGGCCGGCCTCAGCGCCGCCAGTGGCCGGTTCCGGGGTATCTGGGCGGCGCACCGGGTCGACGAGTACCGGCATGAGGCCAAGACGATCGCCCATCCCGAGGCGGGCACGCTGCGGTTGGACTGCGACGTCCTGCCCGCCGGCGGCGACGACATCAGGCTGGTCGTCCAGACGGCCCGGCGGCGCAGCGAGACCGCCGACCGCCTCGACCAGTTGCGCGCGGTCGCTGTCGGCGAAGGCGCTGCCGTGGAGCTGCCTGCCTGAGGTGGGGCACGGTTCGGTGCTGATCTTCATGACTGGGCTGCCCACCTTCCCGGTTCCGGTGCCTCGCGCCGCTCTGGCAGCTGTCGGCACACGTCGAAGCTAACGCGCCGCGACGACCCTGTCGGCTGTTGAGGGTGGGGCTGGGAGCACCACCCAGGACACCTCCCGGCCGGACTTAATCCAACTAAAGATGCGTTAACGCGGGGCGCTAGTCCGTCACGGGCGCCTTCGTGTGAGCGTGACGATCAGCAACAGCGGCACGGTGGCGATCAGGCAGCCCGCCGCGAGCAACGGCCGGTGGAACGCAACCGCGTCCACTACCAGCACCAGGTTGGTCAGCATCGGCAGGATCACCCTGAGCGGCCACCACCGGGGTGCGCGAGGCGGCGGTGGGGGCGTGGCCCAGGGCCGGGACGGCTCCACGTAGTCCCAGCCGGGTCGGTCGCCGCCCGCGTGCTCCGCCAGAAGCTCGACCAGGGCAAACGGCACCTTTGTGAGCTCGGCGACGCGGATCGGGTCGTGGCCCCGGCGCAGCAGCGAGGCGGCCATGGCAATTTTGATGCTGGGCCGATCGGCCGCGGGGAGATCGGATCGGCCGCACCCGACCGGCGGGGTGTGGGGTGCGCGGCTGGGTCGATCTCCCCGCGGGTCCGGAGGGTTCGAGGTCACCGGGAGCCTCCCCCCACCTGTCCGGAGCGCGTGTAGGTGCGGCCACCGAACGCCGCGGTCATCACCATCGGGCGCGGCGCCGGCGCCTGCCCGGCGCGCAGCAGCTCAGCTCGGCCCGCGCTCACCCGCGTCGAGGCGGGTCGGGCCCACCAACCCCGCCCCGGCGGTCGAGCCGCCGACCGGAGCCGGGCGGGCAGCGGAAAACGGACAAAACCGAGGCGCGGAGCAATGCGGACGTGGCTCATCACGGCCATCCCGTCTGACGGGCGCCACCGGCAACGTCATGACCCAGGAGGTGGTCAGCCCATCCTCGGGGCGTGGTCGGTCGGCGCGACATTGAGCTGAGCAATCGGACTGTGACCAGCGGAACCGCGACTGTCGCCGGGGCTCATCTCTCACCTCCTCGCCGTCGGGGCACCCGTGGGTGCCACCACCGTGTCGACGCCCCACCAGTGGACCCCTCGCGCGCCAAACTGTCAAGTACTTGTACAAGTGTGAGAGTGATGCGTGGCCGGCGCGGTCGGGTCAGGAGGCGCCGGCGGCCGGCACGGTGAGGGCGAACTCCAGGATCGAGCCGGGGTTGTCCAGCACGCCGGTCTTCGACCCGGACTGTGGCCCGGCCGTGCCGTCGCTGTCCGTGGCGATGTAGATCTTGGTGTGATCGGGGCTCAGTGCCACGTCGCGGTACCGGTTGCGGGTGCGGAACAGCTGCTGCGTGTCGCCCTGCACGAAGTTGCCGTCGCCGGAGAGCTTGAGCACGAACAGCGAGCCGGTCTTCAGGCCCGGTACCAGCAGTGTGTTGGCCAGGGTGGGGCTGGGCGCGTGGTCGGCCGGCACGTACTCCAGGCTGGCCGGGGCGATGGACGGCCAGCAGAGGTCGAACTCCTCGCCGCACGCGGTGTCCCGGAAGTTGTGCCCGGTCGGCACGGTGTAGATCGTCTTCAGCGGCTCGACGTAGTCCGGGTCGGTCCACTGCGTCTCGGTGGGGCCCCGGGGCACGACGGCCGGCACGTCGTAGTCGTCGTACTCGAGCTGGGCGCAGCTGGGCGCGGCCGACCAGTTCGCGTACTGGTACGCCTGGCCGTCCCGGAAGCCCGCGACGAAGGGCCAGCCGTAGTTCTTGCCGGCGTGCAGCAGGTTGATCTCGTCGTCGCTCTTGGGGCCGTGCTCGTCGGAGAAGATCCGCCCGCCCGGGCCGTTCGCCAGGCCCTGCGGGTTGCGGTGACCGTAGGTGAAGATGTGGCTGCGCACGCCGTGGATCACGGGGTTGTCCGCCGGGATCGAGCCGTCCAGCTCCATCCGCATCGTCTTGCCGACGTAGGTGCTCCAGTCCTTCGCCGCCACCTGTGCGTCGGTGGGCAGGTCCTGCGCGCGGATCGGCTGGCAGGCGCGGTCGAACTGGTTGTTGCCGAGGTCGCCGAGCGCGTAGTAGAGCTTCTGGTCGGCGCCGATCAGCAGGCGGCCGGCGTTGTGGTCGGTGCCGGCGGGCAGCCCGGCCAGGATGTCCGTCGGGTTGTCCAGCCTCGCGGCGGCCTGGTCGTACCGGTACCGGACGATCTTGCCGCGCAGGTCGGTGGCGGGGCCGGGGTCCATGTCGTAGTCGTAGGCGACGAAGGCCGAGGGGCCGGCGAAGGCGAGGCCGAGCAGGCCGTCCTGGGCTCCGCTCGCGGACACCTCGTTGATCGTCAGCACGGTCGTCCTGGCGCCGTTCGCCGGGTTGATCCGGTCGACCCGCTTGCCGACCTTCTCGGTCACCCAGAGGAAGTTGTCCGGCCCCCAGGTGAGCTCCCACGGCGCGGCGAGCCCGGTGGTCAGCACCCGCATGGCGGGCGGCGGCCCGAGTGCGGCGGCCGGTCCGCGCGGGGACGGCGCGGGGCTCGGCGGCGCCGGGGGTGGTGCGCTCGCACATGCGGTGACCAGCACTGACGCCAGGAGCAGCAGGACGGCGGGCAGCACCGGTCGCGTCACCTGAGACTCCTCAGCTTGGCCGTGGGGGAGCCCAACCTAGGGCGTGCCGGCCCGCCGCGGCGCGATTATTTACCCCTTCGGACGATCTCCCGTGCTTGGATCAGCTGCGGTGACGGCCGGCGCGGTGGCGCCGGTCCGGCGACGAGGTGGGGGTGCCGTGCTGATGGTGGGACTGGATCGTCGGGCGTTCTTGGGGGCCATCGGGGTCACCGCGGCGGGGTCGCTGCTGCTGGCCGCGTGCGGTGGTCCTTCGGCGCCACCGCCTCCAGCCGCCGCCCCGGCCTCGGGACCCGCGCCGGCGCCGCCCCCGGCGAACGCGCCGTTCTTCGTGGGCACCTACACCGACGGGGAGGGGGCCGGCAAGGGCATCGGGGTGGGCACCTGGGCCACCGCGAACGGGCAGGCCACGCTGACCGGCGTCGTCCCGGTGTCCAACCCGTCGTTCCTCGCGCTCGGCCCGGGCGACAAGGTGCTCTACGCGGTGGATGAGCAGGAGGACGGCGGGGTCAGCGCGCTGGCGGTGTCGGGCGGCCAGCTGACGCTGATCAACCGCGAGTCGAGCAAGGGCGCGGGGCCGACCCACCTCTGCGTGCACCCCAGCGGCCACTACGTGCTGGCCGCGAACTACGACTCCGGCAGCGTGGTGGCCCTGCCGGTGCGCCCCGACGGAGGGCTCGGCCCGGCCACCGACGTCGCCCAGCACACCGGTTCGGGGCCGGACAAGGACCGCCAGGAGGGGCCGCACGCCCACCAGATCGTGCCCGCCCCGGCCGGCGGCTACCTGCACGCCGTGGACCTGGGCACCGACACGATCTACGCCTACCAGCTCGACGACGCGAGCGGCCGCCTGACGCCGCGCGGGGAGGTCAAGCTGCGCGCCGGCAGCGGGCCGCGCCACCTGGCGTTCCACCCGAACGGCCGGTTCGCCTACGTGACCACGGAGCTGGGCAACACCGTCGTGACCTGCGCCTACGCCAACGGGGTGCTCACGCCGGGCAAGGAGCAGCCGGCCACTGTGCCGTCTGCGCCGTCTGCGGGAGGCGAGCGCAACTACCCGGCGGAGGTCGTCGTGTCCTCGGACGGCCGCTTCGTCTACGTGTCGAACCGGGGCGCGGACAACATCACGGTGTTCGCGGTGGGTGCCGACGGGCAGCTGACGCCGAGCTCCACCACGCCGTGCGGCGGCAAGTACCCGCGCTACATCGGCCTGGCGCGGGGCGGCGACTTCCTGTTCAGCACCAACCAGAAGTCCGACACGGTGACCAGCTTCGCGGTCGACAGGTCCACCGGGGCGCTCACCTCGGTGGGCAAGCCGCTGGCCAGCCCGATGCCGGTGTGTGCCCTGGCGCTCTGACCGGCCGCCCGTCAGCACATCGCCTCAGAGGTTGCACGGTCCCGTGGCGCGTCGCCGCTCCTATGCGCCCGCCAGGGACCGCAGTTGAGGCTCGAGTGCGGCGGCGAAGAGCTCGGGCTCCCCAATCAGCGCGAGGTGCCGGGCCCCGGGTAGCCCGGTGACCAGGTGGGTGTGCAGGCGCGCGGCGGTCGCCACCGCCGCGGCCCGGTCGAAGCTGGAATCTTCACTGCTGAACAGCACCGCGGTCGGAACCGTCACGGCCGCCTCCTGTTGGTCGGTCAACCCGATCAGCGGCAGCCGCACCATCGTGACCAGAGCATTCACCCCGCCCGGTTGCAGGAACGGCGCCCGCCACCGGTCGATCGCCGCATCGTCAACCGGGCACCCGGGCCCACAGCGCGATATCA
Source organism: Pseudonocardia sp. (assembly GCA_036272155.1). Taxonomy (GTDB): domain Bacteria; phylum Actinomycetota; class Actinomycetes; order Mycobacteriales; family Pseudonocardiaceae; genus Pseudonocardia. The sequence goes on along the minus strand of DATAZG010000123.1, from coordinate 52,137 downwards.
CCAGGTTGCGGATCACCGTGCGATGCCGCACCACAGCGGTGACCACCGCCGCCGCGATCGGATCGATCAGCAGTGCCCGCGACAGTCCACTGCCCGTGGAGCGGTCCGTACCGAAGTACGGTGTGCCGTCACCGTTCGCCGCGACCACACCAGTCACCGAAGCGGGGGTCCTCAGCGCCAGCGACAACGCGATCGCCACTCCCGAGGAGTGCCCGACCACAACCGGGCGCCAGAGACGCAGCGCCGCTACGACACCGGCGAGCTGATCAGTGTCGGCGTCAAGGCTGTACGGCGGGACCCGGGCGGAAAAGCCGTAGCCCCGCACGTCATAGGCGTACACATCGCGGTCGGCGGCCAGCAGTGGCGCCACCCGTGACCACACATAGGTCGACTCGGCGAACCCGGGTACCAGAACCAACGGCGCCAACCCCCTCGGCTGGACCGCGGGCCAGTGCTCGACGTGCGTGGCCACACCCGCCGCATCCACCGTGAACCCCGCCACCGGCACCGGCACGCTGACCGGGCGCAGCCGGGCCCACCCCAGATACGCCCCAGCCAGGGCGAACACCAGCACAACGACCACCGCGAGCGCCGACGCCGACCGCCACAGCCACCTCATGGGCGCCGTGAGCCGGTTCGTGCGTCCCCGCACACCAACGCGACCAGGGCTCGGGCCAGGCCGGCGTCGAGTTGGTCGGGATCGGTGAGCAGGAGGTGGTAGACGCCGCCGTAGAGCGCGGCACCCGCTGCCTTCTCGATGACGTCGCCCGGTTCTGAACCCAGTGCCCGGCCCATCGCCGTCCGGCCGAGTGCGCGGCGGGGGCGGAAGTAGCGCTCGCGCAGCTGCTCGGCCAGATGCGGGTCGAACTGCGCCGCGCCCATCAGCTCGCGGATCGCCCGCCCGGCGGGGGTGCCGGTCAGGTTGGCGATCAATGCCTCCAGCTGCGTGACCAGGTCGGCGCGGGGGTCCTCGGTCTCGGGGAACGCAATCGTCTCGGTCACCGCGTGGCTGTAACCGTCGAGTGCGAGCGCGCCCTTGGAGGGCCACCACTTGTAGATCGTGCCCTTGCTGGCGCCCGCTCTCGCGGCGACGCCCTCGATGGTGAAGTCCTGGAAACCGACTTCGAGCAGCAGCGAACCCGCCGCCTCGATGATGGCCGCCCGAACAGCCTCGTCCCGACGCCGGCCCCGCCCGGTGGTGTGTCCCACATCGCTTACCACAGTCAATATCGTAGACGTAGCGTTCATGTGAACGCTACGTCCATGATTAATTAGAGGTGCGGCATGGAAACTCTTCGACTGGCTGATGACCTTGAACCGACCCGCATGGGTTACGGGGCGCTCGCGCTGGCCGGACCCAGGGCATGGGGTCCGCCCCGCGATCGGAGCGCCGCGATCGCCGTGCTGCGCGAGGCCGTGGACCTGGGCGTGAACCACATCGACACGAGCGACTACTACGGACCGCACACCGTCAACGCCGTTATTCGCGAAGCCCTGTACCCGTATCCGGAGCAGCTGCGGATCGTGACCAAGGTCGGCGCGAGGCGCTCGGCCGACCGCTCGTGGCCGGCCGCGCTGTCCCGGCCGGAACTGGTCAGCGCGGTGGAGGACAACCTGCGCAACCTCGGTTTCGAGACCCTCGACCTGGTCAACCTCCGGGTCGGCACCGAAGCGCCGGTGCTCAGCGTGCAGAACCGCTACAGCGTCGCCACCCGCCACGACGACGCACTTGTCGAGTCCTGTGCGCGGCAGGGCATCTCGTTCGCCGGGTTCTCCGGCAGCGGCTTCTCACCCGTCCAGTCCGAGACACTGGAGGCTGTCGCCACACGGCTGGGCGCCAGTGTTCAGCAGGTGATGCTCGCCTGGCTGCTGCAACGCACGCCGACCACACTGGTCATCCCGACCACCAGCTCGGTGGCGCACCTGCGCGACAACCTCGCCGCGGCCGAGCTGGTCCTGCCCCCGGACGCCGTGGCCGACCTGGACGCCGTCGCAACCCGCTGACCGAGCCCTCGTCGCGCGGGGTCGGTCGGCCCGGTAGCGCGACACCAGGTGCCGCGGTGGTGGAAGCCCTCCGCTACGAATGACCCCAGTGCCTGGTGCCGGGCGCCGGCGACCGCCCTGAGCTCAGCCGTCGCCGAAGCGGCGGGTGATCTCCTCCAGCCGTGTGCTGGCCAGGCCGAGCGCGGCCTCCCGATGGCTCACGCGGTCCCGGTCGGCGGCGGCGAACATCTGCTCGCTCAACGCCGTGATCCGGGTACTGATCTTGGCGAAGGACTGCTCGGCGCTGCCGTCGATGTCGCCGAACAGCACCCACCACCACCAGGCGTTGGTTGCCGAGTTGGCCACGAAGTCGGGGGAGATGGTGACACCCCGGGCGAGCAGGGCGGCCTCGGCGGCCGGTGTGACCGGCATGTTCGCCGCCTCGACCAGTACCGAGGCCGCCACCTGGCCGTGGTTGTCCGCGTTGATCCCGTACGACGTCGCCGCCGGCACCAGCACGTCGGCCGGCACCGACAGCCAGCGCTCGCCGGGCAGGGTGGTGTCCTCGGCGCGCAGCTGGGTGCGGTCCAGTTCGCCGCCGGGGCCCCGGCTGAGCAGCAGGCGCTCCACGTCGAGCCCGGCCGGGTTGGCCACCACGCCGTGCACGTCGGAGATGCCCACGACACGCACCCCGGCCTTCGCCAGGTACCGGGCCGTGGCGCCGCCCATCGAGCCGAAGCCCTGGATGAACGCGGTGCTCGACTCGGGGCGGGCGCCGGTGTGGCGCAGCGCGGCCAGCGCGGCCTCGGCCACCCCGTAGCCGCCGACCAGCTCGTCCAGCGCCACCCCGCCCACCACCGTGCCGAACGCCGTGCGCATCCGGGCCCGCGATGCCTCCGGGTCCCCGACTACCCGGTGCGCGGCCTGCACCGAGCTGGTCAGCCCGATGTGCTCTATGCCGCGGTCCACCGCCTCCTGCCGTACCCCGAAGTCCTCGCCCATGGTCCAGCGCCGCTCGATCAATGGGCGCATGGCGGCGAGGTAGCGGAACAGCACGGCCTCGGCGTCCGGGTGGTACGGGTCGAAGTCGATGCCGCCCTTGGCGCCGCCGAAGGGCACGTACCGGGCGTCCGGCTCGAAGTGGATGGCCTCCTTCAGCGTCATGCCCCTGGCCAGGCCGCGCACCTCGGTCAGGCTGCAGCCCGCGCGCATCCGCAGCCCACCGCTGCACAGGTCGCGGACCAGCCGGTCGATCACCAGGTAGCCGCGCGCGTCGCTCTCCCGGTCGGTCCAGGTGATCTCGAAACAGGGGGCGTCGTCCCGGGTGCCGGGCGCCGAGGAGATCGCGTTGGGCAGGGCGAGGGACACGGTAACCTCCGGGCTTTACTGACTGACTAATCAGTTAGTATCACGCCGGGGGACTCCGGTCAATCCCGCCGTGCCGTCTCCCGCGGTGCCGCTCCGGGTCAGCCGAAGGTGAACGCGTACGCCCGGGCCCCCGGCTCCAGGAACGTGATCTCCAGGGTGCGCCCGCGGACCCGGACCGCCCTGCCGGACGAGCTGGCAGAGGCGGCCCTCGGTGAGCAGCCCGTGCCCGTCCTCGTCGACGTCCGCCCCGTGCGCGAGGCCGGGGTGCAACCCCAGCACGATCAGCCCGTCGTCGCGGTGGACCCGGGACAAGGCGCGCACGTGGGGTTGGGTACGCAGCCAGTTGATGCAGGTCAACGTCCAGAACTGGACGAGCACGACCCGCCCGCGCAGCTCGGTGCCACGCAGCGGCGCTGAGTTGAGCCACCCGGTCGCCCCGTGGGGTGCGGGCAGGCGCGGAGGCTCGAACACGGGGTCACCGTAGGTCCGGGGCGCGTGGCTCCGCGAGGGTCAGGTAACGCTGCCGCTGTACGTCATCGCCCGGTCGGCGCGGGGGTCAGTCCGGCGTCGCGAGTCGGTTCGGTGCGTGGAGTCCTTTCCGTGGCGGGGTCAGCTCCGTGGCGGGTTCAGTGCGGCGGCGGGGTCAGCTCGGCGCGCAGTGCCTCGGCCACCCAGGCGTCCACCTCGGCCTGGGAGATCGCGTCGTCGAACGCGACCCGCTGCACCGCGAGCCCGTCCAGCAGCGCGGTCAGCCGCCAGGCGGCGCCGCGCGGGTCGGCGGTGTGGAACTCGCCCCGGGCGACCCCGTCGGCGATCAGGTCGGTGATCACGCCGCGCCACCGGGAGTCGAGCGTGTGGATGACCGCCCGCAGTGCGGGGTTGCGCAGCCCGGCCGACCAGCCCTCGATCCAGAGCCGCCAGCTCTGCGCCGGCCCGGTCGGCCCGTACTGGCGCAGGGCGTTGCGCAGTCGCTCGGTGTAGCTCGGGCCCTGCTCGGCGACGATCTGGTCGAGGGTGATCAGGTCGCGCTCGGTGGCGAACCGGAACGCGCTGACGACCAGGTTCTCCAGGCTCTCGAAGTGGTAGAACACCAGTGCCGGGCTGATCCCGAGTTGGGCCGCGACGTCCGCGCCGCGCAGTGCGTCGATGCCGCGCTCGCTGATCAGCTCGAGGGTCGCGCCGAGGATCTCACCGCGCCGGACGTCGGCACCCTTCTTCACCCGGGCCACGCGAGCACGCTACTCCGGGCCCGGAGGCGGCCCCGCCGGCAACCGGCGGCCCGGGGTTGACAACGTGTGACTCGGGTCGCATCGTGGAACCATACTGTCTGATTGGTCAGTCAGTTACGTCAGCTTTGCCGCCGCTCCGCCCGACCGCCGTGCCCGGCACCGGTCGCCGAAGGAGGACGCATGTCCGACCCCGTGACGCTGGACGACACCGTCACCCTGCGCGCCAACCGGAGCAGGCTCAGGCGCGGTCTCGGCCGGTTCGACGTGTTCTTCCTGCTGCTCTGCTCGCTGGTCGGGCTGGACACCATCGGCTCGCTCGCCGCCGCCGGGCACGAGGCGTTCACCTGGCTGTTCGTCCTGTCGCTGCTGTTCTTCGTGCCGTACGGGCTGATCGTCGCCGAGCTCAGCGCCACGTTCCCGCTGGAGGGCGGCCAGTACACCTGGACCCGGCTGGCGTTCGGCCGGTTCGTGGCCGGCGTGGCGCAGCTCGTGTACTGGCTGTCCAACCCGGTGTGGGTGGGCGGCACGCTGTGTGTGGTCGCGATGACCACGTTCGAGAAGTTCGTGCACCCGCTGCCCGGGGTGTGGACGTACGTGGCCGGCCTGGTGTTCATCTGGGCCGGCGTGCTGTGCACCTCGGTGTCGCTGAAGGTGGGCCGCTGGGTGCCGGCCATCGGGGCGTTCGCGCGCATCCTGCTGCTCGGCTTCTTCTTCGTCTCCACGATCGTCTACGGGGTCGCCCGGGGTATCCAGGAGCTGCACTGGTCGGACTTCCGGCCCACGTACCTGGGCTTCATCGCGCTCGTACCGGTGATCGTCTTCACCTTCGTCGGGTTCGAGGTGTCCAGCTCGGCGGCCGAGGAGATCGAGAACCCGAGGCGGGCCATCCCGCTCGGCGTGCTGCGCTCCGGGCTGATGTCGTTCCTGATGGTCGCCGCCCCGATCGCCGGGGTGCTGCTGGTGCTGCCGGGCGCGCAGGTCAGCAGCCTCGGCGGGTTCGTGGACGCCTGCAAGGCCGTGTTCACCGTCTACGGCGGGCAGGTCAACCCCGACGGCAGCGTGGCGCTGACCGGGTTCGGTGCGGTGGTCGGCTGGCTGGCGGCGGTCGGGCTGATCGTGGCGCTGTTCACCAGCGGCGTGTCCTGGGCGCTGGGGGAGAGCCGGGCGCAGGCGGTGGCGTGCGCGGACGGCGCCGGGCCCCGGTACTTCGGGGTGCTCTCGGCGAGCCGCGGTACGCCGGTGCGGATCAGCGTGCTGTCCGGCGTGCTGGCCACCGCGGTGATGGCCGCCGCGCTGAACTTCACCGGCGGCGACACCGGCCGCTACTTCAGCGCCGGGCTGAACCTGGCCATCTCGATGACCATGGTGGCCTACCTGACGGTGTTCCCCACGCTGCCGGTGCTGCGGCGCAAGTTCCCCGACCTGGCGCGGCCGTTCACGGTGCCCGGCGGGCGGTTCGGCGGCTACCTCGCCTCGGTGTTGTCCACCGGGATCGTGCTGTTCACCCTGTGCCAGCTGCTCTGGCCGGGCGTGGGCACGGGCTGGTTCGGCTCGACGGGCTCACCGGACGACGCGCTGCCGGCCGGCTTCAAGGGCCAGCGGTGGTCCTACGAGCTGACCCAGCTGGTGCCGCTGGTGCTGTTCCTCGCCATCGGTGTGGTGTTCGTGCTGATCGGGCGGCGGGAGACCAGGGCGGCCAACGCCGCCGAGCAGCCCGACCGGCTGACCACTAGCGCGCGATGACCTGGTCGATGAACGCCCGGCAGATGTCGCGCATGGTGTCCAGTGACATGGCCTTGGCCTTCAGCAGCACCTGCATGGCCAGCCCGTCGATCATGGCGATCAGCATGTTGGCCAGCACCTCCGGGTCGCCCTCGCGCGCGGCGCCGGCCCGCTGCGCGGCGGCGATGGTGTTGCGCACCAGCTCTCGCCACCGGCCGTACAGCTCCTCGTTGATCTTCTGCAGTGCCGGGTCCCGCATGCCCTCGGCCCACAGGTCGGCCCAGACCCGCCAGGCCCGCAGCGAGGCGCCCCGGCTCGGCAGGTAGGAGTCGACGATCTCGCCGAGCAGCTCCAGGGGCTCCCGCGTCTCGTCCCGCAGCCACTGCCGGCGCTCCAGCGAGTGCCGGAAGTTGTACTCGAAGGCCGCGGTGACCAGCTCGCGCTTGGTGTCGAAGTAGTAGTGGATGGTGCCGGAGCTGACCCCGGCCACCGAGGCCACCTCGAGCAGCCGCAGCTCCTGCAGGCCGTGCTTGGCGATCACACTGCACGCCGCGTCGAGGATCTGCTTGCGGCGTTCGGCTTCCACACTCGGCCTTGGCACTGGCACCCCACATAACTGGTTGGCCGGTCAAGCGTAGCGGCGGGCACAGGCCAGGTTGCGGGAGATCACCAGACGCATGATGTCCGAGGTGCCCTCCTCGATCTCCTCCAGCTTGACGTCCCGCATCCACTGCTCCACCGGGTGCTCCCGCGAGTAGCCCCAGCCGCCGAGGGTCTGCACGGCCGCCCAGGTGACGAACATGGCCGTCTCGGACGCGGTCAGCTTGGCCATCGCGGCCAGCCCGGTGGCGCGCTCGCCGGAGTCGATCACCCGGGCCGCGTGGTGCACCAGCAGCCGGGCCGACTCGATCCGCGTGGCCATGTCGGCCAGCCGGAACGCCACCGCCTGGTGCTGGATGATCGGCACGCCGAACTGGGTGCGGGTGCGCGCGTAGTCCAGCGCGTACTCGTAGGCGGCCCGCGCGGCCCCGAGCGCGGCGGCACCGAGCACCACCCGCGAGATGTCGAAGGTGTTCATCAGCCCGTAGAAGCCCTGGCCCTCCTCACCGAGGCGCTGCTCCTCCGGCACGAACACGTCGTCGAGGAACATCTCCCGGCAGACGATCGCGCGCTGCCCCATCTTGCGCATCGGGCTGCCGAAGCTGAGCCCCTCGGCGTCGCGGCGCAGCAGGAATGCGGTCACCCCGGCCGAGCGCTTGGTGCGGTCGGTCTTGGCGAACACCACGTAGTACTCGGCGGCGCCCGCGTTGGAGATCCACACCTTCTGGCCGTTGATCCGGTAGCCGCCGTCCGCCCGCGTGGCGGTGGTGACGATCGAGGCCGCGTCCGAACCGGACTCCGGCTCGGTGGTGGCCAACGCGGTCATCGGCGCGTTCTTGCCGGTCAGCGGGGACAGCCAGGCGCGCTTCTGCTCCTCGGTACCCAGCGCCAGGATCGGGTCGGAGAAGAAGCCGTTGGAGCAGACCAGGTTGCCGATGCCCGGGTCACCCCAGCACAGCTCCTCCTGCACCAGGCACTGGGTGAACACGTCGGTGAAACCGCCGCCGCCGTACTCCTCGGGGATCATGAAGTCGGTGATGCCGACCTCGGCCGCCTTCGCGAACAGGTCGACGGGGGTGACCACGTCGGCCTCGTCCACCTCCCGTCCGCGCGGCCGGATCTCCTTGGCGGCGAACTCGCGGCACAGCTCGACGATCTGCTGCTGCTCCTCGGTCAGTGGCCACGCCGGGCGGTGGGTCATCGCTGGTCTCCTCGGTGCTGGGTGGGTGTGTGGTCGGTGCGGTCTTCGGGGCTGTCCCGGGTGGCGTGTTCGGCCGCGTCCCCGGCGGCTGCGTTTCCGGCGGCTGCGTTTCCGGCGGCGCTGAGGATCAGGGCGTCCACGGCGAGCGCGCCGTCGGGACCGACGCGCACCGGGTTCAGCTCGAGCTCGCCGACGCCGGGGTTCGCCGCGAGGAACCGGGACACCGCCACCACCAGCTCGACCACCGCCGCGGCGGCGAGCGCAGGGCGCCCGCGCCAGCCGTCCAGCAGCGGCCGGCAGCGCAGCCGGTCCAGCATGGCGCGGGCGGTGGCGGCGTCCACCGGGGCGAGCTCGACGGCGATGTCGGCGTGCACCTCGGTCTCCGTGCCGCCGGCGCCGACCACCGCGACGGGGCCGAAGCCGGGGTCGCGGTGGGCGCCCACGAGCAGCTCGAGCACGCCGGTGCGGACGTCCTGCTCCTCGAGTACGTAGTCGCCGGGCCCCAGGTCCGCGTGCATCCGATCGAAAGCGGCCAGCGCGGCGGCCGGGTCGGCGAGCCCCACCGCGACCCCGCCGGCCTCACTCTTGTGCGCCAGCCAGCCGGCCTTGAGCACGAACGGCGCGCGCAGGGCGGCAGTGGCCGCGAGCAGCTCGGCGCGGTCGCGGACCGGCCGCCCGGCGGGAAAGCGCACGCCGTGGTCGGACAGGGCGCAGCGGGCGGCCCAGTAGCCATGCAGCGGTCCGGGTGCCGGCGCGGGCAGCGGTACGGCGGCAGTCGCGGCGGGGGCGGTCGGGTGCAGCGCGGCCAGCCCGGCCAGCGTGCGCACGGCGGATCGGACGTCGTCGAACACGGGCACCCCGGCCTGCCACAGCGCGGCGGTGCTCGGGCCGGACTCCGCCATGCTGTGCGCCACGAGCGCCTTGCCGTGCTCCCGCGCCGCCGCCGCCAGCCTGCCGGCGACGCGCCCCTCGTGCGAGGCCAGCGCCGGCACGTCCTCGGCGTAGCGGCCGAAGTACCCGGTGAGCACGGCGGCGTCGACGCTGTCCGAGGCCAGCGCCGTGTGCAGGGTGTCGGCGTAGCTGCCCAGGTCCCGCTCGCCGGCGCCGGCCAGGTCGACGGGGTTCGTGGTGGCCGCGCCGGGCGGTAGGGCGGCGGCGAGCTCGTCGCTCAGCGCGGCCGGGAACGCGGGCACCGTCAGCCCCGCCGCGCCGGCCTGGTCGGCGGCGATCCCGCACTGGCCGCCGCTGTCGCCGACGATCGCGACCCGGCGCCCGGCCGCCGGCGGGGCCCCGGCGAGCAGTGCCCGCGCCAGGTCCAGCAGCTCCGCCGGGGTGTCCACACGAGGCAGGCCGGCACGGCGGCAGGCGGCGTCCACGACATCCAGCCGCGAGGTGAGCGAACCCGTGTGCGAACGGGCCAGCCGGCTGCTCGCGGCCCCCGCGCCGATGGTGAGCAGCAGCGTCGGCTTGCCGGCCGCACGCAGCGCCGCGACCGCGTCGAGCAGCGCGGCGCCGCCGGTGAAGCTCTCCAGGTACAGGGCGACGACCCTGGTGGGTTCGTGGTCGGCGAGGTCGGCTAGCAGCTCGGCGGCGCGCACGTCGGACTGGTTGCCGATCGACACGAACCGGGACACCCCCAGCCCGAGCCGGGCGCCCCGGATCGCCAGCTCCGAGCCCAGCTGGCCGCTCTGCGAGACGATCGCCAGCGGCCCCGGGGTGAACCGCCCCCAGGCGAGCTCGAGCTCGGCGGCGGCGTCGTAGAGCCCGAGGCTGTTGGCGCCGAGCAGCCGCGCCCCGGCGGCCCTGATGCGGGCGGCGAGCTCGGCCTCCCTCGGCACGCCGGCGGTGATGCCGAGGAAGCCGCGCACGCCGAGGGCGAGGCCCTGCTCGACGACCTCGGCGACATGCGGCCCCGGCACGCACAGCGCGACCAGCTCGGGCCCCTCGGCCAGCTCGCCGAGGTGCGCGGCGGCCGGACGGCCGAACAGCGTGCCGGCCCGGCGGTTGACCAGGTCGACCCGGCGCCGGTGGCTGCCCCGCAGCGCGCCGAGGGCGAGCCAGTAGCCCCATTTGGACTCGTCGGCCGAGGCGCCGACCACGGCGACCGAACGTGGCTCGCGGAACACCCGCAGCGTGCGGTCCAGCGGTGTCGCGGTCACGTGCCCCCACTCGGGTCGAGCTGGATAACTGGTTCGTCAGTCAATTATTGCCGTCCGGGGATGAAGCTTGTCAACTGCGCAAAAGCACTGTTGACAGACCCTGCGCGGACCATGACGATAACTGAGCAGCCAGTCAATTATGGACACTGGGCACGCCTGCGGGAGGGTCGCTGTGGCGCAAGAGGAACCGCTGACCGTGCGCGCGACCGAGACGCCGCCGCCGACTGGGGCGCCACCTGCCGGGGGGTCACCGACCGCCGGCGAGCTGCGGCGCGGTGTGCTGCCCTCCTGGGCGGTGTTCGGGGTGGCGCTGGGTGTGCTCGCGCCGGCATCCACGCTGGCGCTGGCGATCGGGGTGGTGCTGGAGATCGCCGGCCCGCTGAGCTGGCTGACCTGGGCGGTGACCTCCGCGCTGGTGGTCGGGTTCGCGGGAGCCATCGCGTGGCTGGCGCGCCGGTTCACCACGACCGGCGGTATCTACGTGCTGGCCACGCGCGCCGTCGGCCGGACCGGCGGGTTCTTCGTGATGACCGCGCACCTGTGTTCTTCGCTGGTGTCCGGGCCGGCCTGCGTGCTCGGTACCGCGATCTACCTGGAGGCGTGGCTCGGCAAGTTCGGGGTGCCGGACAACGCGGCGACGCTGGCCGTGCTGTCGGCGGCCGTCGGGGCGCTGGTGATCGCGCTGTCGCTGCGCGAGGTGAAGCTGTCCGCGAAGCTGTTGCTGGTGATCGAGTTCTGCACGGTGGCGGTGATCGTGGTGCTGCTGGTTGTGGTGCTGGTCCGGGCGCCGGGTGGGATGTTCGACGGCCGCCAGTTCGACTTCTCCGGGCTGAAGGCGTCGGCGATCCTGGCCACCGCGGGGTTCTCCGTGTTCTCCCTGGCCGGGTTCGACCACTCGGCCACCCTCGGGCGGGAGGCGGCCAACCCACGGCGGGCGGTCAGCGTGGCGGTGCTCGGCTCGGTGCTGGGCTGCGGGGTGCTCTACATCCTGGCCACGTACGTGATCGTGCTGGGCTTCCGCGACCTGCCGATGACCCAGCTCGACGCGCCGCTGGACCTGCTCGCCGCGCACTACGGCATCGGCTGGATCGGCTACCTGATCGACCCGGGGGTGGCGATCAGCTTCTTCGGCTCGACGCTGGGCATCCTGGCCGGCATCAGCCGCAGCGTGTACACCATGGCCAGGGACGGGCTGCTGCCGCGCGGGCTGGCCAGGGTCGGCACGGCGCACAGCACGCCGTCCGGCGCGGTGTGGTCGGTCGGCGGGCTCTTCCTGGTCGTCGGGGTGCTCGGCGCGCTGCTGGCCAGGGCGGAGACGTCCTACGGCCTGATGGGCACGTTCTCCGGCTACATGCTGATCGGCTCCTACGGGCTGACCGCGGTCACTGCCGGGGTGTGCGCGGTCCGCACCCGGAGCGTGCGCACCGGGATCGCGCTGTGCACGCTGCTCGCCGTGGTCGGCTCGGCCCTCGTTTACTGGTACTCCTTCCACCCGTTCCCGACCGGGGCGAAGGCGGTGGTGGCGACCCTGTTCTTCGCCGTGGTGCTCGGCCTGGTCGCGCTCTACTGCGTGCTGCGGCTGCGCCGGCCGGCGGTGCTGGACCTGGTCGGCGCCGCTGACCGCGACGATGTCGATGACCGGGGCGGCGAGCCGGCGGGGGAGCGGGTATGACGGTGCGCCAGAACGGTGGCCAGGCGCTGGTCGCCGCGCTGCACGGGCACGGGGTGGACACGGTCTTCGGCATCCCCGGCACCCACAACCTGACCGCGTTCGCCGCGCTGGCCGAGTACGGCATCCGCACCGTGCTGACCCGGCACGAGCAGGGCGCCGGCTACGCCGCCGACGGGTACGCCCGCGTCAGCGGCCGCCCCGGGGTGTGCCTGACCACCAGCGGGCCGGCGATCCTGAATGCCGCCGCTGCCGCCGCGCAAGCCTGGTCGGACTCGGTCCCCGTGCTGTTCGTCTCGCCCGGCCTGCCCACTGACCACCCCGGGCTCGGCAACGGCTACCTGCACGAGGTCCGCGACCAGCGCGCCGCCCTGGGTTCGATCGTCGCGTACAGCCACCGGGTCGGCTCGGTCGCCGAGATCCCGCGCGCGGTGGCCGCCGCGTTCGCCGCGATGACCGGCGGCCGGCCCCGCCCGGTGCACCTGGAGATCCCGCTCGACCTGCTGGAGGCCACCGCGCCGGTCGAACCGGTCGCCCCCGTGCCGCTGGCCAGGGCCGTCCCGCCGGCGGCCGAGCTGGCCGAGGCGGCCCGGCTGCTCGCGGCGGCCGAGCGGCCGGTGCTGCTGGTCGGCGGGGGAGCGAAGGCTGCCGCCGGACCGCTGCGCGCGCTCGCCGAACGCCTCGGCGCACCCGTGCTGACCACGGCGAACGGCAAGGGCGTGCTGGACGAGGACCACCCGCTCGCCGTCGGCGCCGGCCTGCACCAGCCGAGCGCGCGCCGCCTCGCCGAGGACGCGGACGTGGTGCTCGCGGTCGGCACCGAGCTGGCCCCCTCGGACCTGTGGACCGGCCCCTACACGCTGACCGGCACGCTGGTGCGGATCGACATCGACGCCGCCGCGGTCACCACGAACGCCGACCCCGCCGTGCGCCTCGTCGGGGACGCCGCCGACACGCTCGACGCGCTGGTGAAGCGGCTTGTGAGTGGTATTGGTCGCGATAGCGACCAGTACCACTCACAGGGTCAGGCACGGGCCGAGGTGGCGCGGGCCGCGCTGCGCGCCGACGCGGCGGCCGAGGGCGCCGCCTACCGGGACATCCTGGCCGCGCTGGCCCCGGTGGTGGACGGCTCCACGGTCATCGCCGGGGACAGCACCATGGTCTGCTACTACGGCGTGCTGTCCGGGCTCGCGGTGCACCGGCCGGCCGGGTTCCTGTACCCGACCGGCGGTGGCACGCTCGGCTACGGGCTGCCCGCCGCGATCGGGGCCAAGCTCGCCGAGCCCCGGTCGAGGGTGATCGCGATCCTCGGAGACGGCGGGATCATGTTCACGGTGGCCGAGCTGGCGGCGGCGGCCCAGCTCGGTCTGGCCCTGCCCGTGCTGGTGGTGGACAACGGCGGCTACGGCGAGATCCGCAACGAGATGGTCGAGCGGGGGGACCCGGTCACAGCGGTGGACCTCGGTTCGGCGGAGTTCGGCTCGGTCGACTTCGCCGCGCTGGCCCGCGCCATGGGCTGTCACGGCCTGCGCATCGACGACCCCGCCGACCTGACCGCGGCCGTCTCCGAGGCGCTGGCCGCCGACCGCCCGACCGTGCTCTGGCTGCCGGTCCCCGGCTAGCCCCCTCCGCCGCGCGGCCTGGTCAGACCTCGTGAGTGGCGAGTGGCCCTCCGGACCACTCGCCACTCACAGGTCGTGCGGCCCACTCGATCAGGGCAACGGGCCGGGCGACGGCGGGCGCGATCACTACGTTGATCGACGTGACCGAGCCGACGACCAGGCCGCGGGGACGGCGCGCCCTCGCGGTGCCACTCGGGGTGGTGGTCGCGGTGGTGCTCGCGGTCGCCATCGGGGCCGCCGGGTTCTTCGCCGAGTTCGCCAGCCGGGACGTCGAGTACACCATCGCCGGTGAGACCTCGCCCGACGCGGTGGCCGTCCAGGTCACGGTGCAGCGCGTGGAGGCCGCCGCGCGGGAGCTGGTGCTGCAGGTGCTCGTCGTGCCGCAGGGATCCTTGGCCGACCCCGGCACTGTCCCCGCGACCCCGGCGAAGGACCTGGTTGTGGACACGTCCTCGCTGACCACCGCGCCGCTGACCTTCCATGCGCACGACCGGATCACCGCCCGGGAGCTGCGGGTCCCGATGGACGGGGCGGTGTCCTTCTTCCCGTTCGACCGCTACGGCGTCGACCTGTACTTCGCGGCGGAGGACGCCGCCGGTACACCCGCGCCGATCAAGTTGATCATGACCGACCACGAGCCGGGGTTCATCACCCGTCCGCTCGCGCAGCCCGACACCGCCCACGAGGGCGACGGCTACGTGGATGCCGAGCTGCTCGTGAAACGCTCCCGCAGCACGCTCATCCTGGCCTGGTTCCAGGTGATCGTGATGTGGGCGCTCGGCCTGTGTGTGCTGGCCGGCGCCCTGCACATCGTCCGCCGCCGCCAAGGGTTGGTCTGGCCGGCGATGGGCTGGATGGCGGCGACCCTGTTCGCGCTGGTCGGCTTCCGCAACGCGGCGCCGGGCCTGCCGCCGGTCGGCTCGCTGATCGACTACTGCGCCTTCTTCTGGGCCGAGGCACTCATCGCGCTGTCGCTGGTCTTGGTGACGGTGTCCGGCGTCCGGGTGCGCCCCGACCTACGCCCCTGACTCGCTCCTCGGCAGTGCGCCCCTGACGTGTGACTCGGCAAACCTTTGACCTGGCATAAGCGTGGGTCTCTCGCCGGTCGGTGCTGCATACTCGCCGGGTGCGCCGGGTCGAGCCGCCCACGCCGGTGTCGTTGTTCGTCGGCCGGCGTCGGGAACTGGCGGCGCTGAGCTCGCTGCTCGGTGCGCATCGGCTGGTGAGCCTGGTCGGGCCGGGCGGGGCGGGCAAGACCAGGCTGGTGGTGCACTGGATCGCCGGCGAGGGCCCGGAGGTCGCCGGTTTCGTCGACCTCGGCCCGCTCCAGGACGCCACACTGCTGGCACTGACGGTGTCGCGCGGCTGCGGGCTGCGCGACGAGCCCGGCCTGGACCCGGTGGAGCAGCTCTGCCAGCGGTTCGCCTCGTCGTCGCTGGACCGGCCGGTCCTGGTCCTGGACACCTGCGAGCACATGCGCGCCTCGGTGGCCGCACTCGCCGACGAGCTGCTGGGCCGCTGTCCGAGCCTGCGCGTGCTGGCCACCAGCCGGGTCGCGCTCGGCCTACCCGGTGAAGCCGTGTTGCCTGTCGGTGGCCTCGGTCCGGACGCGGTGCCGCTGTTCCTGGACCGCGCCCGGCTGGTCCAGCCGGCCCTGGGCCGCGGTGCCGAGGAGTGCGCGCGGGGCATCTGCGCGCTGGCCGATGAGCTGCCGCTGGGGGTGGAGCTCGCGGCCGCGCACGCCAGGGCGCTGTCGCTGCCCGCGATCCTGGCCAGCATGTCCGACCGCCTGGGCTTCCTGCGCCGAGCCGCCCCGGTGGCCGCGTCCCGCCACGCCTCGCTCGCCGCGTCGATCGAGTGGAGCTACGAGCTGGTCGACGAGCCGACCCGGCGGGTGCTGCGGGCGCTGTCCGTGCTGCCGGGGCCGTTCACGCTGGAGGCCGCCCACGGGGTGGTCGGCGGCCCGGCGACCGCTGCCCTGGAGGCGCTGGTCGACCACTCGCTGGTCCAGTTCGACGCCGTCGACGAGCGCTACCAGCTGTTGGACACCATCCGCGAGTTCGCCGACCGCCCCCTACGGGCCGCCGGGGAGGCCGAGGCGACCGAGGGGCGGCTGCTCGACTGGGCAGCCGGGTTGGCCGAGGCCGTCCAGCCGTGCCTGGACCGGGGGGACGTCGAGGCGCTGCGCCGCGTCGAACGGGACGCCGATGGAGTTCGGGCGGCGCTCGAGGTGGCGGTGCGCACCGGTCGCGGCCTCGACCTGGCGGCCCGGATCGTCACCGCACTGGCGTTCTTCTGGTTCCTGCGGGGGCAGTGCGCCGAAGGTCGGGCGTGGGCCGATCGGGTCCTGGCCGCGCTCGACGAGCCGCCGTGCGGGCTGCGCTGGGCGGCGGCGTTCCAGGCCGGCTACGTAGGCGACCTTACCGCCTCCGCCCGGGGGGCCCGCGTGGCGGCCGAGGCGGCCCAGCAGGCCGGTGACCAGCGCATTCGTGGCCGGGCGCTGCTCGTGGCCGGGATCAACGAGGTGCTCGTCAATGACGCCGCGGGGGTACCGGCACTGGTGGAGGCGGTGGAGCTGGCCACGCGCGTCGGCGACTCGTGGGCGCGGGTCGAGGCACTGCAGGTGCTGGCCTACGCCGACCTGATCCGCTGCGATCACCGCCAGGCGGTGCGTCATGCGGAGTCCTCGATCGCCACGCTCGACGAGCTCGGCCACCCCCAGCTGCGCGCCTGGGACGCGGCCATCCGAGCGGAGGCGGGCGCACTGGTCGGCCGGTTCGACGAGGCAGTCGTCCTGGGCCGGCGGGCGATCGAGCTGGCCACCGCCGTCGGTGAGCCGGTCAGCGCCGCGAGCGCGGTGCGCCCCCTGGCCGCCGCGCTCTGTCAGCTCGGCCGGGTCGAGGAGTGTGCCGCCGAGCTGGCCGGGCTGGCGCCGTTCTTCGTCGAGCACCCCGGCCTCGGCAACCGGGCGATGGCCGGCATCGGCGCCGCCACCGTCGCGGTCTGGCGCCGCGCCGGCGCCGCGGTGGCCGAGGTCGGCGCTGTGTACGAAGCGGCGCGGGCCAGCGAGATCCTCATGGTGATCGGCGAGGCCGGGGCGTTGCTCGCGCTGGCGCAGCTGGCCAGTGGGGACACCGAGCGGGCCGCCGCCACCGCGACCGAGGTCATCGCCGAGGTCGAACCCATCGAGGCGGTGGGCTCGGTTTGCACCGCGCGACTCGTGTGGTGTGCCGCGCGGCGGAAGGGGGGCACCGGCGACTCGCCCGAGGTGGCCTCGGTGGCCCATCGGGCCCTGGCCGACGCGTCCGGCTGTGAGCTGGTCCCGGTGGTCGCCGACGCGGTCGACGTGCTCGCCGGTCTCGCCGTCGACCGCGAGCGGTGGGAGGTCGCCGCCCGCCTGCACGCCGCCGCCACGCGGCAGCGCACCGAGCTGGCCAGTGTGCCGTCACCCCTGGTCAGCCTGTTCCGGCCGGCGGACGAACGGGCGGTCGCCGAGCGGCTCGGGCCGGTCGAGCTGGCCCGAGCCCACGCCCAGGGGGCGACGCTCGACGCCGTCTCGGTGGTCGGCTACGCCGCCCGCTCCCGCGGCCCGCGCGGCCGACCGCGCTCGGGCTGGGCCAGCCTCACCCCGACCGAGCACGACGTCGTGACCCTCACCGCCACCGGGCTGACCAACCGCGACATCGCCGCCCTGCTGCTGGTCAGCGAGGGCACCGTGCGCACCCACCTGCGCAGCGTGTTCGCGAAGCTGGGGCTGCGCAGCCGGGCCGAGCTGGCCGCCGAGGCCACTCGCCAGGGCGGCTGAAGCGCGCTCGGCCGACCGTGCGGGACTCGCGGGACCCGGGCTAGAGCGAGTGCGCGTCGGGCAGGCCGCCGCCGAGCTGTACGTCGTCACCAGGTTGCCGTCGGCGGCCTGCCAGTGGATCTCCGGGGTGAAATTCGGAGAACGCGGTGCGCATCGCGCCGTAGAGGAGTACGCCGAACGTCGGCGCGAGCCGGTCCCGGCCGGGCCGAGGGGCCCGGCCGGGCGCCGGTCAGCTCTTCAGGCCGGCGGGCCCTCCGCCCTCTGGCAGCTCGTCCAGCGGGGTCGCGGCGACCAGGCCGCGGATCCCGTTCACCCAGCGCCGGCACAGCGGCGTGAGCCGGAAGTCGTTGGTCTGCAACCGCCCCCGGCTGACCAGGATGCCGATGTCCGCGCCCTTGTAGAGGTAGTCGCCCGGACCGGCGACCCGCAGGTAGAAGCCCTCGGACTCGTCCTGCAGGTCGTGCCAGTCCGTGGCCGACCGGCTGAACCGCAGCTTGCCGCGTGGCCCGGTGGTCCAGATCCCGGTCTCCGGGGACTTTGTGATCAGGCCGATCGAGTCCTCGGTCTGCTTGATCACCACCTGGCTCCACACGTCGACGCTGTCCGGGTCGGCCCAGCGGGCGTTGATCTCCGCCACGTCGATCTCGTAGTCGACGTCGAGGTACTCCAGCAGGTGGAACAGGAACAGCGGCAGCTCGGCGTAGGCGCCCGCGGTCACGTTGGTCATCGAGCTGATCCCGGACAGCCGGGGGTTCAGCTCGCCGAGGTACAGCTCGCCGGTGTCCACGTCGACCAGGTAGTCGACCTCGAAGAAGCCGCGGTAACCCTCGCTGCCGAGCCGGTCGCCGAGGTTCTGCGTGAGCACCCGGGCGCGGGCGTGCTGCGCCGGCGTGAGCACGTCGATGTACACGTCGTTGCCGGCCCAGCCGCCCTTGTACGGGGTCAGCTCGGTGTACCCGGTGATGTCGGCCATGATCGGCCCGACCAGCGTGCCGTGCCGGGTCAGCACCGCCTCCACGGCGACGGCCCGGCAGTTGATCCGCTTCATCACCTTCATCTCGACGCCGGTGAGCTCCGAGGACTCCTCCGCCTTGTCCCAGGAGGCCTTGTCGTTGATGAAGAACGTCGTCTTGCCCGAGTCACCCCACGGCAGCTGGACCACCAGGTCGTCGCCGAGCCCGGCCGAGCGGGCCAGCTCGATCAGCCCGTCGTAGTCCTCGACGCTGCCCAGCACGTTCGGCACGCTGGGCACACCGGCCTCGTTGCCGAGCCGGGTGGTGACCAGCTTCGAGTCCATCCGGTGCCGCAGCTCCGCCGAGGGCAGCGCCACCTCGATGCCCAGGTCGGCGGCCAGCCGCTCGGTCTCCTCGTCGAACATCACCAGCACGGCCTTGCCAGGGGCCTTGTCGCGCACCAGGTCGAAGAACTCCGGGTGGGTGATCAGGTAGTTGTTCATCTCCTCCATCGAGCCGAAGTTGTCCTCGCCCCGGTCCTGCGGCACCCACACCCTCGGGTGCATGCCGCCGAAGGAGTCGTAGTAGTTGATGTAGTGGAAGTTGCTGATCCAGCGGTCGACCCCGAGCAGGTTGAAGGCCGTGGGGGAGATGAAGTAGATCGGTGTGGCGTTGCGCCGGAAGAACGCCCGGATCGCCGAGACGCCCTTGAGCGGCTTGCGCTTCGGCGTCGCCCTGGCGGCCGGTGGTCCACTGGAGCCCCGGCCGGTGGCGACCGTCCGGGTCGCCGACGCCTTGACCGAGGACGACGCCTTGACCGAGGACACCTGGGGCGGGATGCCGGCGGGCGCCGCCGGCTCGACGGGTGCCGCGGCGGCCGGTGCCGCGACAGACGGTGGGGCGACGGCCGGTGCCTCGGCCGGGCTGGTCGTGGCCTGGGTGGGGATCACCGCCGGGGCGGGTTTGGGTGCGGGCTTCGGCTTGGCGCGCTTCTTGGCGCCGCCGTTCTGCTCGGGCGGTGCGGTGTCCTCCGCCGCGGGCTTCGTGCCCTTCTTCGACTTGCCGTTCTTCTTGCTGGCTACCTTCCCGGCCATGGCTGCCCCTCTCCTCGGTGGTTCGTGTGGTCCGGCGGTTCAGTGGCCCTTGGCCAGTGCGGGTGCGTGCAGTGCGGTGGTCAGGGTGTCGGCGATACGCAGCAGCTGGAGGTCGGACAGTCGGGGGCCCAGCAGCTGGCCGCCGATGGGCAGGCCGGCCGGGTCGACGCCGATCGGCACGGACACCGCGGGCAGACCGGCCAGGTTGGCGTCATACAGCATCGGGGCCCAGTCCCGC
This sequence comes from Pseudonocardia sp., assembly GCA_036272155.1. GTDB lineage: Bacteria > Actinomycetota > Actinomycetes > Mycobacteriales > Pseudonocardiaceae > Pseudonocardia. Next base: position 32,494 of record DATAZG010000123.1, on the reverse strand, counting down.
CACAGCTCGTCGACCGGCACGCCGCCGATCAGCTCGGGGTAGGCCCGCGCGCCGTCGAAGGCGACGCAGCCCAGAGTGGGGGTGAACAGCGCGCTGGCCCCGGTGGCGGCGAAGAAGTCCGCGTACGCGGCGTGGATGCGGTCGCGCTCGTACTGGGCGCGCACGTACTGCTCGGCGGTGATCGTCTCGCCGAACGCCAGGTAGTCGCGGACCTGGGCGGAGAGCAGCTCGGGGTGCTGCTCGTACTCGGTGGCCTCGGCCCAGCGGGCCTCCGAGGTGGCGATGGTGGCCCAGGTGGCGATCGAGCTGGTCACCCTCGGCGTGGCCCGCAGGATCTGCACCCCGGAATCGGCGAGCGCACGCACGGCGTCCTCGAACGCCGCCCGCACGTCGTCGTCGATCGCGGCGAACCCGAGGTCGGCGCTCACCGCGACCGTCGGTGGCCAGCGCGCTGAGCTGGGCTCGGCGGGGCCGACGGAGTGCCGGTCGCGCCGGTCGAACCCCGCCAGCACACCCAGCACCAGCTCGGCGTCGGCCACGGTACGGGTGATCGGGCCGACGCCGATCAGGGTCTTCCAGCCGGGCCCGGACGGTTCGTGCGGCACCAGGCCGAACGTCGGCTTGTGCCCGACGAGGCCGCAGAACGCCGCCGGGATGCGGATCGAGCCACCGCCGTCACCGCCCAGCGCCACCGGCCCGGCCCACGCCGCGACCTGCGCCGCCGCGCCGCCGGACGATCCGCCGGCCGTCCGGGTCAGGTCGTGGGGGTTGGCCGTGCTGCCGAAGGTGGTGGCCGTGGAGATGCCCGAGTAGCAGAACTCCGAGGTCGTGGTCTTGGCGAAGAGCACCGCACCGGCGTCGAGCAGCCGCCGCAGGGCCCCGACCGTGGCCGTGGGTACGAAGTCGGCCCTGGCCAGACTGCCGGAGGTGGTGGGAACCCCGGCCAGCCACTGGGAGTCCTTCGCCGAGACCGGCAGCCCCTCCAGTGGTCGCGCGAGGCCGCGGCGCAGGCGGTCGTCGGACTCCTCGGCGGCGGCCAGCGCCGCGTCGTCGCGCCGCAGCGCGAACGGGTTCACCGTCTCGGTGATCTCATCCGCCCGGCGCAGCACGGCCCGGAGCAGCTCGACGGCGCCGACCTGTCGCGTGCGCAGCAGGTCGAGGAGCTCCGTGGCCGACGCCCGCAGCAGCGGGTCGGCCGGCGGAGCGGCCGGATTACTGGGCATGAGCCGAAGTCTGGTCGGCGGGAATGGTCTTGCCATACCGCCAGATCGGACATTTTCGGCGCGGTCCAGCGTGTCGCGCCGCCGAGCGGGCCGAGATCACCGGATCCGCTGACGCTCGGTCTCGCGCAGCGTGACGAACGTGGTGGCGTCGGGGTCGTCGAACGTGCGCCGCCAGGTCTGGCCCGGCCAGCGGTAGTCGACATAGCCGGCGCTGGGCTGGTAGAGCGCGGTGTACAGCGTGCCGAACGCCCGCGAGTAGCCCGTGTTGTGCAGCGGTTCGGACAGGAACGCGCCGGCCAGCGCGGCCGGGTCGGGCTGCTCGTTGGCCAGCCGGAGCAGGGCGTCACGGCGGATCACGCTGCGCAGCGCGCGCGCCACCTCGGGGTTCTCCGGCACCGAGCCTCGGTGGTTGGTGGCGACCGGCGCCGTGGAGATGTCCGGCGGGTGGTCCGGCGCGACGAACGCGGTGGCCACCGTGCCGTCGGCGTCCACAATGGTCAGGTTGTAGGCCATCGCCACCGGCAGCCGGCGCAGCGCGGCGCAGGCCTGAGCCGTCGTGTCGTAGACCTCCAGCAGGTACCGCACGACCAGCGGGATGCCGAAACCGCTGCCCGCGCCCCGCCGCCCACCGAAGGCCAGCGACACGACCAGCCCCGCGTCGTTCATCCCGTCCAGCAGCCCCCACAGGCAGTCACCGGTGCCGAGCACCCGCCGCCCGGTGAACCTGGTCGAGTAGGCGGTGCCCTCGAACAGCGCCGGCTCGTAGTCGTAGTTGCGGCACAGCACCGGCCTGGGCGAGGTGAGCACCATCTGCGAGCAGCCGGGGGAGAACCGGGGCGGGTCCCACAGGGTCAGCATCCGGGCGGCCGTCTCGTCGCCGTCGGTCAGCGCGACCAGCCGCTCGTAGGTCGGCACCAGCTCCGGCATGTACCTGGCCAGCATCAGCCGCGCGGTCGGCAGGTCGGGACGCTGGCTGGGGTCGCCGCTCAGGTACCAGCCGCGATAGCCGGGCCAGGTGCTCCGGAACAGCTCCCGCCAGCGCGGCCCGGGCACCGGCTCGTTGATGCCCCGCAACGTCAGGTGGTACTCGAGGCCACCGCCGGGACCGGTCATCGCGCGCGCCGCCTCTCCCGGCAGGTCGCGCCGGCAGCCTTGAGTTTATCTCCTGACCGGCCGGTCACCGGTGGCTCGGCCCCGTGCGGCCCCCGGGTCAGTCGCCCGGTCGGTAGGCCGGCCGCGTCAGGGTGCGGTCCAGGATGCCGAGGGTGGCCCGCAGTGCGCCCTCGGACAGGATCGGGAAGATGTCGCGCTCACGCCACACCGGGTCGATGGCCGACCAGTCGTAGTACGAGGTGACGAGCGTGCCGCCGTCGACCGGGGCGAGCTGGTACCCGTACACGTGGCCGATCGGCGGGCGGACCTGGCCGAGCACCGTCCAGGCGATCTCCCGGTCCGGCTCGAACGCGGTGATGGTCACCGTGACGTCGTAGTGGCCCATCGGGAAGTCGTTGAGCGCCTCGCGGTCCATGTGCACCACGAAGCTGTCGCCGAGCGCGCCGACCGCGTCGCCGGTGGCGTCCATCAGCATGCCGGAGCTGTCGATCGCGACGTGCCCGTGCGGGTCGCGGAGCAGCCGGAAGATCGTCGCCGGGTCCGCCGCGACGGTGCGCTGGACCTCGAGCCGCTCGTTCGCCATCCGCACATCCTGTCACCTGCCACTCGAGGGAGATCTTGTCCGCCTCAGGGGGTGGGGACCGCGGTGGTGGGAACATTCGGATCGGGCTCCCGGGTCGGGGGCGGTGGCCGGTCCTCGGCCAGTCCCGCGTAGACGGCCGGGCGCCGGGCGCGCAGCCAGTGGGCGTAGCCGATCCCGCCCAGCGCGGCGGCCGCGATCAGCCAGGGCAGCGCGTTCACCACCCGGGAGTCGGTACCGGTGAGCAGCGCGAACCTGCGCAGCACGAGGACCGTCGCCCCGAGCAGGCCGGCCAGCCCGATGGCCGGCGCGAGCCCCGTCCGCCACCAGTGCCGGTCGGGACGGCGCCGGAAGTAACCGAGCACCGACGCGGCGGCCGCGGCCTGGAGCACCAGGATGCCGAGCGTGCCGAGCCCGGCCATGCTGGTGGACAGGTTCAGGTACGGGTCGAGCGAGGCGGCCGCGAACGCCGCCGGCACCGCGATGTTCACCGCCGTCTGCGCGAGGCTGGCCCGTGACGGGGCACCGTGGCGCGGGTGCCGGTGGCCCAGCCAGCCGGGCAGCAGGCGTTCGCGGCCGAGCGCGTACAGGTAGCGGCTGGCGGCGTTGTGCAGCGCCAACAGGGACGCGAACAGGCTGGTGCACAGCAGCACGGCCATCACGGTGGTGGCGAGCGGGCCCACGTACTCGTCGGTCAGCGCGAAGATTGTGTTGCCCAGCTGCGCCTCGGCGAACCGGCGGACCCGTTCCGGGCCGATGCCGCCCACCGCGGCCCAGGTGGTGAACCCGTAGAACCCGGTGATCAGGACCACCGACGTGTACGTGGCGACCGGGATGGCGCGCCGAGGGTTGCGCGCCTCTTCGCCGTACAGGGCGGCCGACTCGAAGCCGACGAAGGCGCCGAACGCGAACAGCATGGCCGGGCCGACCCCGTCCCCGAGTACGGCGTGCGGCGCGAACGAGCCGACCGGCAGCGCGGCGGCGCCCCGGTGGCCGATCACCGCGAGGTCGAGCAGCAGCAGGATCGCGATCTCGGCGAGCATCAGGGCGCCGAGCACCCGGGCGCTCAGGTCGATCTGGCGGAACCCGAGCACGGCCGTGAGCAGCACAGCCGCACCGGAGCAGACCTCCCACGGCAGGTCGAGCCCGGTCTGCTGGCGCACCACCAGCTCGGCGAAGTACCCGAAGCCGCCGACCAGCTGCACGGCCACCGCGTTGTAGGCGATCACCGCGACCAGCGCGCCGGCCACCGCGGGCGGCCGGCCGAGCCCCCGGGCGATGAATGTGTAGAAGCCGCCGGTGTTCGTGATCCGCCGGCTCATCGCGGCGTACCCGACACTGAAGCAGAGCAGGGTCAGCCCGGCCAGCAGGTACGCGCCCGGGGTGCCGGCGCCCGTGCCGAGCGCGAACTGCAGCGGCACCACCCCGACCATCGCGGCCATCGGGGCGGCGGCCGCGACCACCAGGAAGACGATCTTGGATGTGCTCAGGCCGGGTGCGGTCGGTTGGGACGTGTTCAGGCCCGGCCTGTGCTGGCCCGGCCGCGCCGGGTCGGTGTCTCGGGGGCCCATGGCCGGTCAGCCGACCGCGAGGCCGGCCGAGGCGACGAGCCCCTCCAGCAGGGCGACGCTGAACCCCGCGGTCGCGCCCCCGTCGATGGCGATGTCCTGCCCCGAGATCAGCGGGCAGTCCGGCGCGGCGAGGAAGTGCAGCAGCGCGGCGACGTCCTCGGCGGTGCAGATCCGGCCCAGCGGCGCGGCGGTCCGGGCCAGCGCGGCCTCCAGCTCGCCGCTGGGTTGGGCGTGCAGCATGGGGGTGTCCACCGAGGTGGGGCAGATGCAGTTGACCCGGATGCCGAGTGGCCCGTACTCCAGCGCCGCGACCTTGGTCAACGCGATGACCGCCGCCTTCGACGCGGCGTAGGCCGCGTACGTCGGGAAGCCGACATACGCCGCCAGCGACGACACGTTGACGATCGAGCCGCCCCGGCTCAGCAGCGGCGCGGCGTGCTTCATGGTGAGCAGCACGCCCCGGGTGTTGGTCCGCAGCATCCGGTCCAGGTCGGTCACCTCGACCTCGGACAGCGCCGCCTCCCCGGTGATCCCGGCGCTGTTGACCAGGATGTCCAGGGGGCCGTCGGCGGCGGCGCCGGCCATCAGGGCGGCCACGGACGCCTCGTCGCCGACATCGGTGCGCAGGTAGCCGCCGCCGAGCTCGCGGGCCAGGTCACCGGCGTCGGCGAGGTCCGCGAGCAGCACCCGGGCCCCGGCGGCGGCGAACCGTCGCGCGGTCGCCGCCCCGATGCCGGAGGCCCCGCCCGTGATCACCGCGCGCTTGCCGGCCAGGCTGAACATCTCCATCGCTCAGCCCCGCGACGCGTCGGCCGGCTGGCGGCGCAGCCGGTCGTAGCTGTCCTCGGTGAGGGCCGGCAGCCCGAACTTCTCCCGCACCTCGCCGAGAACGTGCTGGTAGGTGTGGGTCTCGACGTAGTTGGCGTGCCGAGGGGTGTCGATGTACGCCATGCCGCCGCGCAGGTCCGGTTGGTCGGTTCGCTTCAGCTCGGCCAGCTGGGCGCGCTGCTCGCCGGTCGCCCCGATGTCGAAGGCGATCAGCTGGGCCATCTCGTCGAAACGGTGGTAGGCCGCATCGGCGAACTCGATGAATCCGAGCGCGTAGAGACTGTCGACCCGCCGGTTGAATACGTTGAGGTAGAGCTGTGGGTGGCCGTGGCTCCATTCGAAGAGATCTTCGCGCACATAGGGGATCGAGTACTCGTACCCCGTGGCGAACAGGACCAGGTCGATCTTTTCGGAGGAGCCGTCGGCGAATAGGACGGTGTCGCCCCTGAATTCTTTGACGTCGCCCTTGGCGGTGATATTGCCGTGGTTGAGGTGGTGAATGATCTGGTCGTTGACGATCGGGTGCGAGGCGAGCGCGGCATGGTCCGGCGCGGGCAGCCCGTACCGGGTCAGGTCGCCGACCAGTGCGTCGATGAGCGCGCTCGGGTCCTCGGGCACGGTGATCCCGGCCGGCAGCTCGCCGCCCTCGTTGATGAACACGTCCAGCGGCACCCCGAAGATGTGCTTGGGGATGAACCGGTAGCCCCGCCGCACCGAGAGGAAGGCGGCGGACGCATTGAGTGCGGCGTCGCAGGCGATGTCCACGCCGGAGTTGCCGGCGCCAACCACGAGCACCCGCCGGTCGGCGAACTCGGCGGGGTAGCGGAACGTGCTGGAGTGCCGCAGCTCGCCGGTGAAGGTGTCCTGACCTGGGTAGTTGGGCAGGTTGGGGTCCCAGGTCACGCCGTTCGCGCAGACCAGGTGGGTGTACTCCCGCCGCCCCCCGCCGGTGAGCTCCACCCGCCATCGGCCGTCCACGAGCTCGGCGCTGGCCACCCCGGTGCCCAGCGTCGCCCGCTCGTAGAGGCCGTACTCGGTGGCGAAGGCCCGGATGTAGTCGCGCAGCTGGCGGTAGCCCGGGTAGTCCGGATAGCTCGCCGGCATCGGGTAGCCGGAGAAGTACGAGGTGTACTTCGACGAGATGAAGTGCGCGGACTCGTACATCGGGCTGCCCGGGTTCTCCGGGTCCCAGATGCCGCCCAGATCGGTGTGCCGTTCGATGAGCTCAAAATCGATATCGGCGGCACGCAGGGCGCGCGCCATGATCAGTCCGGACGGGCCACCCCCGACAATGCCGACGCGTGCGGCGGAATGTGCTGTTTCGGTCACGACAACTCCTAGATACGCGCCATTGCCGGAGGTGTGAGAACTTCCGGGCAGGCGGCATCGAGATCGGGGCGGCGGCCATTCTCCGGGGCCGGCGCGGCGACGATGGGAGGGCCGGCGGGTCACTGGTCGAGCGATCTCCGGCCTGGAGGAATCGTGAACTAGGGCAATCGCCCTAGTCAAGTGCCCTGATAGAGTATCTTCATGATTTTCCCGCCGGGCGGGGGAGAGGGGTGGGGCTGTGCCCAGGCTTGCCGTTGCGGAGCGCCGCGCGATGTTGATCGCGGCCGCCGCCCGGGTGATGGCGCGCGACGGCATCGCGCAGACCACCACCCGGGCCATCACGGCCGAGGCCGACATGCCGCGCGGGTCGTTCCACTACTGCTTCCGGTCCAAGGACGAGCTGCTCCGCGAGCTGATCACCAGCGTGGTCACCGACATGGTCGCGTCAGCTCGCGACGCGCAGACCGACACGGGTGACCTAGCGGCCGACCTGAGGGCCGGGCTGCGTGGACTGTTCGCGGCGGTCACCGCGCACCCGGACGAGCAGCTGGTCCTCTACGAGCTGACCACGTACGCGCTGCGCGACCCGGAGACCGTCGAGCTCGCCCGTTGGCAGTACGAGAACTACCTCCAGCAGGCCACCGACTACCTGGGCTTCGTCGTCGACCGGGCGAAGGTCCGGTGGACCCTGCCGATCCCCGTGCTCGCGCGGCTGCTGGTCTCCGTCATCGACGGGCTCGCGCTGAACTGGCTGCCGGACCGCAACACCGACATCGCCTGCCAGGTGCTCGACGCCTTCGCCGCGCACCTCGCCTCGCTCGCGGTACCGGCGGCCTGAGCCGGTGCCCCGGCGGCCTGAGCCGGGGCCCGGGTGGCGCTACCCCCGGCGCCGCGCCCGCAGCACGGCGTCGTGGATGGTCACCTCGCGGCCGTCGTGGTCAGTGACGGCGCGCGGGCTGGCCTGCGCGACCAGCACGTCCCACCCGTCAGGGTCGAGCGCGGCGACCAGCTCCTCCGGGGTGAAGAAGAGGTCCGGCTGGTCGGGGCGGTGCACCGTGGTGTCCAGGTCGGACGGGTGGTGGCCGACGAGCAGCAGCGTGCCGCCCGGTGCGACGGCGTCGGCGAGGCGGCCGAACAGCGGCTCCCGCAGCGCACGCGGGAAGTGCAGGAACTGCGAGTTGACCAGGTCGTAGGCCCGCCGCTCCGGCACCCACTCGGTGAGGTCGCGGCGCTGCCAGGTCACCCGGTCGGCGACCTCCGGCTCGGTGTGCGCGGCCGCCCGCTCCAGCGCGACGGCCGAGATGTCGACGGCCAGTACCCGCCACCCCCGCCCCGCCAGCCAGTGGCTGTCCGCGCCCTCGCCGCAGCCGGCGTCCAGCGCGCGGCCGGGCGGCAGGTCGGGGACCTCCCGCGTGAGCAGCGGGTTCGCGTTGCCGCTCCAGACCCGCTGGCTGCGCCCGTAGAGCTCGTCCCAGAACTGTGCGCTGACCTGTGTGTCCATTGCTGCCTCCTCAGATGCCGTGCCGGCGGGCGCCGACGACGCAGTCGTGCACGCGGGCCTCGGACGCCGCCCCGAACGGGCTCCGGCGGCGCTCCACCGCGCGACGGGCGTCCTCGGTGATCAGGTCCATGTTCAGCGCCCCGGCGGCGGTGACCGCGCCGGCCGCCGCCCCGATCACCTGGGCGGTCGGGTCGGTCACGTTGCCGGCCGCCCACACCCCGGGCGCGTCGGTCTGGCCGGTCGGGTCGGTGCGCAGGTACTGACCGACACCTCGGGGGTGTTCGACGGCCACCAGACCGAGGTCGGCGAGGGCGCCGGCCCGTGCGGTGAACTTCGGCATCACGACCAGCGCCCGGCGCGGCACGACCTGGCCGGACGCGAGCCGCACCCCGACGAGCTGGTCGTCGGCGACCTCCAGGCCGGCGACCTCGCCGTCGACGACCGTGATGTCCAGCGCCGCGAGCTGCTCCGACTCCTCGGCGCTCGGGTCGGGCCCGGTGTGCAGGAACAGGGTCACATCACGGCTCCACTGGTGGAACAGCAGCGCCTGGTGCGCCGCGAAGGGCCCGGTGCTCAGCACGCCGATCGGCTGGTCCCGGACCTCCCACCCGTGGCAGTACGGGCAGTGCAGCACGTCGTGGCCCCAGCGCTGCCGCACCCCGGGCACGTCGGGCAGCTCGTCCACCAGGCCGGTGGTGACCAGCAGCCGGCGCGCGCGGAACACCCGGCCACCGTCGGTGGCCACCGCGAAGCCCGACCCGTCGCGGCGCGCCGAGGTGACCCGGGCGCGCAGCACCCGGCCGCCGTACCTGGCCACCTCGGCGGCCCCGCGCTCGACCAGCTCCGCCGGGAGGATGCTGTCCCTGGTCAAGAAGTTGTGCACGCCGTCGGCGGGGGCGTTGCGCGGCTCGCCGGCGTCCAGCACCAGCACCGAGCGCCGCGCCCTGGCCAGGGTCAGTGCGCCGCTGAGGCCGGCGGCGCCGCCACCGAGCACGATGACGTCGAAGCTGAGTTCGTCCATGTCGCCACAGTGCAACCACCATCGCGGACTTGACAAAGTTTCTTGCCGAGGTGGCAAATAGAGGCATGACCGAAGAGATGCCCGACCTCGACGGCGTGCTGCAGGCCGTCGGCCCCCGGCTACGTGAGCTGCGCAAGCGGCGCGGTGCCACGCTGGGCCAGCTCGCCGAGGCCACCGGCATCTCGGTCAGCACGCTGTCCCGGTTGGAGTCCGGTCAGCGCCGCCCGACGCTCGAGCTGCTGCTCCCGCTGGCCAGGGCACATCAGGTGCAGCTGGACGAGCTCGTCGACGCGCCGCCGACCGGCGACCCCCGGGTCAACCTGCGCCGGATCAGCCGGCACGGCTCGACCTACATCCAGCTGACCAGGCGGCCGGGCGGGATCCAGGCGTTCAAGCAGATCATCCCCCCGTACTGGCCGAAGGGTGAGCCGGAGCCGAAGGTGCACGAGGGCTACGACTGGTTCTACGTGCTCTCCGGGCGGCTCCGCCTGGTGCTCGGTGACCACGATCTGATCATGAATGCGGGGGAGGCGGCCGAGTTCGACACGCACATCCCGCACTGGTTCGGCAACCCCGGTCCCGTGCCGACCGAGATCCTCAGCCTGTTCGGGCCGCAGGGCGAGCGCCTGCACGTCCGGGCGCGGCCGAGCACCGACTGACCCCGAGAGTTCGTCAGCGCGGCGCGGCCGGCGGGTCGGGGGCCAGCGTGCCGTCCGGTCCGATGTGGTCGAAGATCTGCTGGATCAGGGTCACGACGTGCGGGTCCTCGACGGAGTAGAGGTGCCGGCGCCCCTCCCGGCGCACAGTGATCACGCCGGCCAGCCGCAGCTTGCTCAGGTGCTGGGAGACCGTGGCGATGCTGATGCCGACCTGGTTGGCCAGCGTGCCGACATCGTAGGAGCGGTGTGTGATGAGCCACACCAGGTGCAGCCGGACCGGGCTGGCCAGCAGCGCGAACGTGTCCGCCCCGGCGCGCAGCTGGGCGGGGGTCGGTTCGGCGTCCTGCCTGGGCAGGTCGGGTTGTGAGGCGTCCAACGACGGTGGTTGAGCCATGACGCGGTCGATTGTTCCCCACGGCGCAACCGGAACTTCGGCATGCCCAACATTTCGTCGATTGCGAAAGTGACGAAACCGGCGATAAGGTTGCCGTGTTCGGAAGGGGAGTAGCCCCCCGTCAAGTGATCGACATGCTGGGAGTCTTCGGTCTCCCCGGTCCTTGGGCCCGCGCCAGCTCGGCGGCGGGTGGGCGAGACCTTCGACCCAGGTCGGATGAGTTGTCCGTCGTGGTCGAGGTCGCCCGTACCCAGCGACACCCGGCCGCGGCGCGGAAGGGTCGGTCGTGGTCCACGTACTGCTACTGCTGGGTTGCGCGGTAGTCATCTATCTGGCGTGCGAATGGTTCGTCAACGCCGTCGAATGGCTCGGCCTGCAGCTCAACATGGGCTCGATGGCGGTCGGCACGATCCTGGCCGCGGTGGGTACCGCGCTGCCGGAGAGTGTCGTCACCCTGGTCGCGGTGACCTTCGGCGGCGGTCAGCACGGCGCGGACATCGGGGTCGGCGCGGCACTCGGGGGCCCGCTCGTGGTGGGCACCATCGCCTACGCCACCGTCGGCGCGACGCTGCTCGTGCGCGGGTGGCGGGCCCGCCGCGCGGCCGAGGGGCGTGCGGTCGCCGAGCCGGTCCGGGTGCCGGAGACGGGCGTGCGGCCGGGCCGTACCCCGGTCGAGCCGGCCGGCGGGCTCGCCGACGTCGAGACGCCCCAGCTGGCCCGCGACCAGACCTGGTTCCTGGCGATCTTCGCGGTCAAGGTCGGGCTCGGCCTGGTCGCCTTCAGCATCAAGCCCTGGCTGGGGGTGGCGTTCTTCGCCGCCTACGGGGTGTACTTCTGGCGCGAGCTGCGCGGCGGGGGCCCGGCCTCGGTGGCCGAGCTGGCACCGCTGCGGCTGCAGCCCCGCCGGGCGGTGCCGTCCCGGACCGCGGTGCTCGTCCAGACCCTCGGCTGCCTGGCGCTCATCTTCGTGGCGTCCCAGCTGTTCGTGGGGCAGCTGGAGTGGGCCGGCCCGGTGCTCGGCCTGCCGCCGGCCGTGGTCGCGCTGCTGCTGGCGCCGATCGCCACCGAGCTGCCGGAGACGATGAACGCGCTGATCTGGGTCCGCCAGGGCAAGACGCAGCTGGCGCTCGGCAACATCTCCGGCTCGATGATGATCCAGGCGACCATCCCGTCCGGCCTCGGGCTGCTCTTCACGCCGTGGCGCTTCGACACCCCGCTGCTGCTGGCTGCCGTCACGACCGCCGCCGCCGTGCTCTACCTGCTGGTCCTGCTGCGCACGAAGCGGCTCACCCCGGGGCGGTTGGTGGTCGTCGCCGGCTTCTACAGCGCCTTCGCCATCGCCCTGGCCGTCACGCTCTGACTGGCTGGACCGGTCGGGTCAGCCGACCTCGACCGGCTCCGCGTCGGCGGTGGTCGGCGCCTTGCCGTTGCGCAGGAAGAACGCCAGGACCACACCGACCAGGGTACAGAGGCCGGCCACCAGGAAGACGTTGCTGTAGGCCTGCGCCTCGACCTCGACGTGCAACTGCTGCCAGAGCGGGATGAGGCCGGCCTGCCCCTGCTGCTCCATGGCCACGATCCGGGGGTCGAGGTTCGCACCGCTGCTCTGCAGCAGGGAGGAGCGGTCGGCCATGAACTGGGCCTGCTGGGAGGTGGCCAGCGCGGTGAGCACGGCCAGCCCGAGGGCCGAGGTGACGCGCTGGGTCAGGGTGTTGAACGCGCTCCCGCTGCTCACCACGGACGACGGCAGCGCCGAGATGCCGCCGGTCATGATCGGCATCATGCCCAGGCCGAGGCCGGCGGCGCGGATCATCATCCAGACGATCAGCTCCGGGCGGGTCATGTCGATGTTGATCCCGGTCAGCAGCAGGGTGCCGACCCCGTTCAGCGTCAGGCCGATCACCGCTGGCCAGCGCGGTCCGATCCAGTCGTAGATACGGCCGGCCAGCGGCATCATCACGGCCATCACCAGTGCCTGCGGCAGGACGGTCAGGCCGGTGTTCATCGGCGTCCGGTTTTGGCCCTCCTGCAGGAACAGGGGGACGTAGAACAGCACCGCGAACAGGCCGATCGACATGATGCTGATCAGCAGCAGCGAGTTCACGAACGGCCAGGAGGTGAAGACCCGCACGTTCAGCAGCGGGGCCTTGACGTGCAGCTCGATGATCACGAACAGCACGAGCAGGTTGATCGAGGCCGCCGCGAGGATCAGCGTCGGGTAGCTGGTCCAGCCCCAGTCCTGGCCCTCGGACAGGGCGAGCAGCAGGGCGAACAGGCCGAGTGCGATGCAGGCGAACCCGGGTAGGTCGAACCGGTGGCCCTTGCCGCCGGCGAAGCGGGGCAGCACCATCATGGCGAGGACCGAGCCGAGGATGCCGATCGGCACGTTGATGTAGAAGATCAGCCGCCAGTCGACGTACTCGACGAGGTAGCCGCCGAGGGTCGGGCCGACGCCGGGCGCCACCACGATGCCGAGGCCGTAGAGGCCCATCGCGGCACCCAGCTTCTCCTTCGGCACCATGCGGTACAGGATCGTCAGGCAGGTGACCGGCAGCATGCCGCCCGGGATGGCCTGCAGGATCCGGTACACGATCATGCTGTTCAGGTCGCCGGCCATGCCGCACAGCGCGGAGGCGGCGGAGAACAGCAGCAGCGAGCCGATGTACATGCGCTTGAGGCCGAGCCGTTCGCCGAGCCACGCGCTGGTCGGCACGATCACGCCGAGACACAGCGTGTAGGCCGTGCTGATCCACTGGATCTGGTCGGTGGTGACGCTGAACTGCTTCTGGATGGTCGGGATCGCGACGTTCACGATGCTGGTGTCGAGCACCGACATGAACATCCCGATGACCACGACGGTGAGCGGCAGGCCCCACCCGGTGGACCGGGGGGCGGCCGGGGTCGGCACGGACCGGGTGGCCGGCCCGGCGGGTGGGGTGTTGCGCGGCGTGCCGCCGTTGCGTGCTGTTCCCTGTCCGGCGCCTCTGACCTCAACGCGGGCCCCAGCGCCGGCCGTGGTTCCAGGGTTGGAGCCGGTGTCGGTGTGCGGTCTGGTCTCGGTCCGGGTGCCGCTGCCGGCGGTGGCCGGCGCTGTGCTGGTTCCCGAACGTGACATAGGGAGGACGTTAGCGCTTTGCCAAACTAATTAGCAAGGCGAACCGAAGAGTCTGTGGTTCTGATCTCGGCGGGTAAAGGTTGGGGCACCGGGGGCGTTGGTACTGGCGTCCACCGAGGAGTGGAAGCGCCGGGCCTTGGCCCGAGTGTGACCACCGAGACATCGAGCAGGGCCGTGACATGGCGATACTATTTGTTCGACAAGCTAATGAACTCAGCCGCGCCACGGCGCCGCACGCAGAGGTGGGAGGCCGGAGATGAAAGGCCCAGACGCCACGTCCGGCAGCGGAGCCGAGGTAGGAGCCGAGGTCGAGCCCGAGCGGGGCGCGGTGCTCACCGCGCCGGCGCCGGCCGCGCCGCCGCCCGCCCCGGCCAAGAAGCGCTGGAAGCGCTCCACGAAGATCGGGCTGGCGATCGTCGCGGTGGTGTCGCTGCTGGAGACGGCCGCGTTCGCCGGTACGTTCTTCCTGTACAGCGACCACTACGTGTCTACCGACAACGCGCAGGTGGACGGCGACAAGGTGGACATCAACGCCCCGCAGGCCGGCGTGCTCACCCGGTGGACGATTCAGCAGGGCTCGACCGTCACGCCCAACGAGGTGGTCGGCCGGATCGCGGTCGGCGACAGCAACGGCCCGCAGTACCCGATCAAGGCGCCCGGCCATGGCACCGTCGCCGTCAACAACGCGGTGAACGGCCAGTACGTGACGGCCGGCACCGAGCTGGCCACGGCCTACGACTTCAACAACATCTACGTGACCGCCCGGGTGGCCGAGACCGACGTCAGGGACGTGCACCTCGGGCAGCCGGTGGACATCGCGGTGGACGCGTTCCCCGGGGTGCCGGTGACCGGCGTGGTCGTGGAGATCCAGGCGTCCTCGGCCGGTTCCTTCTCGTTCTTCCCCGGGCCGGACACCGACCCGAGCAACCCCCAGAAGGTCGACCAGTACATCCCGGTGAAGATCCTCTTCACCAACACCGGCGGTGTCGCGGTGACCCCGGGCATGAGCGTGACCGTGCACATCCACAAGCAGTAGCGGCCGACCGTGCGGGGGCAGTGAGTGAGCATTTCGGGCGAGCCGGTCTCGGGCGGTCCGGACCTGGCTGGGCGGGTTCGGCTGATGGTGGTCCGGCTGTACCGGCGCGTGCAGTCCGAGCACGCCCGCTCGGCCCTGTCCGGGGTGCAGATCTCCGCGCTGGACAGCCTCAGCCGGTTCGGCCCGCTCACGCCGCGCGAGCTCGCCGTGTGTGAGCGCGTCCAGCCGCCGACGATGACCAAGCTGATCGCCTCGCTCGAGTGCGACGGGCTGATCACCCGGGAGACCCATCCGAAGGACCGCCGCCAGCTGATCCTGCGCGTCACCGCCGCCGGGGAGCAGGCGCTGGCCGTCGCCGTGCGGACCACCGAGGAGTGGCTCGGCAAGCGCCTGGCCGAGCTGCCCGAGGAGGACCGCGCCACGGTCACGGCCGCGGTCGAGGTGATCAACAAGCTCGCCGGCGGCTGACCTCTGGCACCGCACCACCACCTCCCGTGCGGTGACCCTGCGTGCTGGCCCCGGCCGACGTGCGCCGGCCCGGCATACTCATCGGGCAGAGGCGCTGGGAGGCGGGCGATGGCTTCGTCGGGGATCGAGCCCGCGATGGAACGCAGGCGGGTGACCATTCACGACGTCGCCCGCTCCGCCGGCGTCTCCCGGCAGACGGTGTCCCGCGCGCTCAACGACAAGGCCGAGATCGACGGCGCGACCAAGCAGCGCGTGCTGGACGCCGCCCGCGAGCTGGACTACCGGCCGAGCCGGTTCGCCCGTGGCCTGGTCCGCCAGGACACCACGTCGATCGGCCTGGTCATTCCCGACCTGCGCAACCCGTTCTTCACCGAGGTCGCGGCGAGCGCGCTGCAGGCGGCCCGGGAGCGTGGCTGGCACGTCGTGGTCTACGACACCGCGGACAGCGCGGAGCAGGAGCTGGGCACGCTGCGGGTGATCGGCTCGCAGGTGGACGCGATCATCGGCTACCTGAGCCGGCCGGAGGAGGACCTGGACCGGTACGCCCCGGGCATCCCGGTGGTGTTCATCGACCGCGAGCCGGCCAACCCGAGGTTCAGCGCGATCCGGGTGGACGGCGAGGACGGCGTGCGCCAGGCCATCGCGCACCTGGTGGCGGCCGGTCACCGGCGGATCGGCATGCTCGACCACAACCGCCGCCCCGAGCCGAGCGAGCGGCACGGCTGGTTCGCCGCCGCCGTGGCCGCGCACGGGTTGGCGCCGGCGGATACCCCGGTGGTCGGCGCGGCGCAGTCGGTCGACGGCGGGGACCGCGCGCTGGCCACCCTGCTCGCGGCGCACCCCGAGCTGACCGCCGTGTTCACCTTCAACGACCTGATCGCCATCGGCGCGCTGCGGCACGCGCGGCGGGCCGGCCTGCGGGTGCCCGCCGACCTGGCCGTGGTCGGGTTCGACGGCCTGGACCTCGGCTCGATCGTGGAGCCGGCGCTGACCAGCGTGGTCATCGACACGCAGGCGCTCGGCGCGCTGGCCATCGAGCAGGTCGGCCGGCTGCTGACCGGGGCGCCGCCGCTGGCCGCCGAGCAGCTCACGGTCCGCGCCACGCTGCGCGCCCGAGCCTCGGGCTAGCTGAGCTCCCGCTGCTGACCGGACCGCTTCTTGACACTTTCGGGCGACACCGGCCAGACTCGCCACCACGTTCGTGAACGTTCACGGGAACGTTCACGGGGCGCCGGCGCCGCCGCCCGGAGGTACTCGATGACGCTGACCCGACGGACCTTGCTGACCGCGTCGGCGGCCGCGATCGCCGCCCTGACCACCTCGGGCTGTGCCAGCCCGCCGACCGCGAGTCCCGGGCGGCTGGCGCTCTGGTACGCCACGCGGGGCCTCTCGGAGGAGGTGCTGCGGGATGCCGTGGCGCGTTTCCCCGATGCCCGGCTCGACCCGGCGGCGGTCGGCGACGGGCTGCAACACCGGCTGCTGGCGGCGATGTCCGGCGGCGCCTACCTGCCCGACATCACCATGCTGGGCGACGACGTGGCGAGCTACTTCCCGGACGCGGACCAGTTCGTCGACCTGTGCACGCTCGGCGCCGCCCGGCTGGCCGGTGAGTACCTGCCGTGGAAGTGGCAGTCGGGCACCTCCCCGGACGGCGCGATGATCGGCTTCCCGATCGACATCGGGCCGTCCGCGCTGTACTACCGGCACGACCTGTTCGCCAAGGCCGGTTTCCCGAGCGAGCCGGACGACGTGGCGAAGGCCGTGCCGACCTGGGACGACTACTTCCGGTTCGGCCAGGAGCTGCAGCGGGCGCTGCCCGGGCGCTACCTGATCACCGACACGAAGACCGTGTTCACCTACTCGATGGCGCAGCTGCCGGTGAAGTACTTCGACCGGCAGAACCGGTACCTGCGCGACCAGTCGCACGTGCGCGAGGCCTGGGACCGGGCGCTGCGGGCCTTCCACCTCGGGCTGACCGCGGGCTACGCCGGCTCCCAGGACCCGGGCACGTCGGTGGACCGGCACGCCGCCTGGAACACCGGCAAGGAGCTGAGCTTCGTCAACGCCAGCTGGATCACCGGCGAGCTGAAGGAGTCCGCGCCGGGCACGTCGGGCAGCTGGCGGGTCTGCCGGGCCCCCGGTGGCGCCGGCAACCAGGGCGGCTCGTACCTGGCCATCATGCGCGCCTGTCCACGCCCCCAGGCCGCGTTCGAGGTGATCAGCTGGATGCTCTCGCCGGAGAACCAGCCGAGGACGTACCTGGACGTGGGGCTGTTCCCGTCGAGCCCGGCCGCGTTCGGCGACCCCCGGCTGCGGCAGCCGGAGCCGTTCTTCGGCGGCCAGGTCACGATGGACGTGTTCGCCCGGTCGGCCAGCGAGGTGCGGCCGGCCTACTTCAGCCCGTGGGACATCAACATCAGCGACACCTACACCGACGAGCTGAGCAACGTCGAGCTCACCGGCAAGGATCCCGACCGGGCCTGGGCCGATGCCCGGACCAAGATCGAGCGGCTGCTGCAGCGCCAAGGGGTGATCTGATGGCGTTGCTCGACGACCACGCCGTCACGGTCGAGCCGGTGGCGGCGCCGCCCCGGCAGCCCGGGCGCGGCCGCTACCTGCCCCACTACCTGGCCATCTCGCCGTTCTTCCTGGTCTTCGCGGTGTTCTGGCTCTACCCGCTGGGTTACTCGTTCTTCGTCGCGCTGCAGCGCTGGGACGGCATCGGGCCGATGCACTTCGTCGGCCTGGAGAACTTCCGCTTCCTGCTGACCGACGCCACGTTCTGGACCTCGATCCTGAACACGCTGCTGATCTGGGTCATGTCGGTGGTCCCGATGACCGTGCTGGCCATGCTGATCGCGATCGGGCTCAACTCGTCGGTCCGGTTCACGGGCCTGTACCGGATCGCGTACTTCCTCCCGAACGTCACCTCGACGGTGGCGATGTCACTGGTCTTCGCGTCCATCTTCAGCGGCCAGTTCGGCATCCTGAACTGGGTGCTCGGTCTGGTCGGGGTGGACCCGGTGCCGTGGCTGACCAACCCGTGGGGCATCCGGACGGCCGTCGCGGTGATGATCGTCTGGCGCTGGGTGGGCTACAACGCGATCATCTTGCTGGCCGGCCTGCAGGCGATCCCCGACGAGGTGCACGAGGCGGCCCGGATCGACGGTGCCGGCCCGGTACAGGCGTTCTTCCGGGTCACGCTGCCGCTGCTGCGGCCGGTACTGCTGTTCTCCGTGCTGATGTCGGCGATCAGCGGCATGCAGGTGTTCGCCGAGTCGCAGGTGCTGGTGGGCAACCGGGGCGGGCCGGAGGAAGCGGGCCTGACCATGGTCCTGTACTTCTACAACGAGGCGTTCTACTCCAACGACTTCGGCTACGGCGCCGCGATCGCCTGGGGCATCTTCGTGGTCGTGGTGATCTTCGCGATCCTCAACTGGCGGATCGTCCAGCGGCCGGAGCGCCGGCGGGAGGTGGCGCGGTGATCTGGAGCAGGCGCGGCCGGGTGATCACGTACCTGGCCATGACGGCCGGCGCGGTGATCCTGCTCTTCCCGTACTACTGGCTGACCGTGATGGCCTCCAACACGACGGCCGACATCTACGCCTACCCGCCCCGGCTGACCTTCGGCGGGCACTTCCTGGCCAACATCGGCCAGGTGTTCGCCCGCATCGACTTCTTCGGCTCGCTGCTGAACACCCTGGTCGTGGCGGTGGCGACGACGCTGCTGGTACTGCTGTTCGACTCGCTCGCCGCGTTCACGTTCGCCAAGTACCGGTTCCCGGGCAGCTCCGTGCTGTTCGGCCTGCTGCTGGCCACGTTCGTGGTGCCCACCCAGCTGGCCGCCATCCCGCAGTTCGCCATCATGGCCGACCTCGGTTGGGTGGGCAGCCTGAAGGCGCTGGTCATCCCCGCCTCGGCGAACGCGTTCGGCATCTTCTGGATGCGCCAGTACTGCCGGAGCGCGCTGCCGGACGAGCTGCTGGAGGCGGCCCGGATGGACGGCTGCGGCTTCCTGCGCACGTACTGGAACGTCGCGGTCCCGGTGCTCCGCCCGGCGCTCGCCTTCCTCGGCATCTTCACGTTCGTCAACTCGTGGAACGACTACCTGTGGCCGCTCGTGGTGCTGATCGACTCGCACCACGTCACGCTGCAGGTGGCACTGGCCCAGCTGAACGGGCTGTACGTGAAGGACTACAGCGTCGTGATGGCGGGCACGCTGGTGGCGATCGTGCCCCTGATCGTCGTGTTCCTCTTCGGGGCCCGACACTTCATCCGGAACATCACGGCCGGCGCCCTGAAGGGCTGACCCCCGGTTCGGCGCGGCGCGCGGAAGGAATCCATGTCGTACCTCGAAGATCCCTCGCCCGGCTACGGGGTGCTGCCGCCCCGCGCCGCGTTCCGCTCTGACGCGCGGTCGCTGGGGCTGGCCGGGAGCTGGCGGTTCCACCTCGCCCCGGGGTTGGCCGAGGCGCCGGAGGGGATCGAGCGCGACGACTTCGACGACACGGCCTGGGCCGAGCTGCCGGTGCCGTCGAACTGGCAGCTGCACGGGTACGGCAGCCCCGCCTACACCAACGTGGTCTACCCGTTCCCGGTCGAGCCGCCGCGGGTGCCGTCCGTGAACCCGACCGGGGACTACCGGCGGCGCTTCGACCTGAACGCCGACTGGCTGGCCGAGCCCGCGGTGCTGCGCTTCGACGGCGTCGACTCCTGTGCGCGGGTCTGGCTGAACGGCCACGAGCTGGGCGTCACCCGGGGCAGCCGACTGCCGGCGGAGTTCAGCGTGACCGGCCTGCTGCGCACCGGGTCGAACCTGCTCGCCGTGCGGGTGCACCAGTGGTCCTCGGGCAGCTACCTCGAGGACCAGGACATGTGGTGGCTGTCCGGCATCTTCCGGGCCGTCACGCTGCTGGCCCGCCCGGCCGGGGGCATCGCCGACTACTGGGTGCGTGCCGACTACGACCACCGCGACGGCCGGGGCACCCTGCGGGTGGAGGCGCCGGCGGGCGCGCGGCTGTCGGTGCCCGAGCTCGGCGTCGCCGACCGGGAGGTGGACCGGCCGATCGCGATCGATGCGGTGCAGCCCTGGAGTGCCGAGTCGCCCAGGCTCTACGAGGGTGTGCTGGCCACCGACGCGGAGCGGGTCGAGCTGCGGATCGGCTTCCGCACGGTGGCCGTGGCCGACGGGCTGCTCACGGTCAACGGCACGCCGCTGCTGCTCAGGGGCGTCAACCGGCACGAACACCACCCCGAGCACGGCCGCGCGCTGCCGCCCGGCACCGCACTCGCCGACGTGCTGCTGATGAAGCGGCACAACATCAACGCCGTGCGCACCAGCCACTATCCGCCCGACCCGGAGTTCCTGGACCTGTGCGACCGGTACGGGCTGTGGGTGGTCGACGAGTGCGACCTGGAGACGCACGGCTTCGAGCCGCTCGGCTGGGCCGGCAACCCCACCGAGGACCCGCGCTGGGCGCCGGCCTGCCTGGACCGGATGCGGCGGACCGTCGAGCGCGACAAGAACCGGCCCAGCGTGATCCTGTGGTCGCTGGGCAACGAGGCCCACACCGGCGCCAACCTCGCGGCGATGGCCGACTGGGTGCACGCGCGCGACGACTCCCGGCCGGTGCACTACGAGGGCGACCACGAGTGCGAGTACGTCGACGTGTACAGCCGGATGTACGCCGACCACGCCGAGGTGGACCGGATCGGCCGGGGTGAGGACGACAACGCCCGCCGCCGCGAGTTGCCGTTCCTGCTGTGCGAGTACGGCCACGCGATGGGCAACGGCCCCGGCGGGCTGCTGGAGTACCGCGAGCTGTTCGAGCGCTACCCGCGCTGCCAGGGCGGCTTCGTCTGGGAGTGGCTCGACCACGGCATCACACGCCACGACGAGGACGGCACCGCGTACTTCGGCTACGGCGGCGACTTCGGCGAGACCATCCACGACGGCAACTTCGTCACCGACGGGCTGCTCTTCCCCGACCGCACGCCCTCGCCCGGGCTGCTCGAGCTGGCGAAGATCAACGAACCGGTCCGGATCACCGGCCGCCCCGGCGGGATCCGGGTGGCCAACCACTACGACTTCGCCGGCCTGGACCACCTCGCCTTCACCTGGGTGCTGGAGCAGGAGGGCGTCGAGGTGGCGAAGGGCTCGCTGGACGTGCCGCCGGTCGCCGCCGGTTCGCACGTCGACCTCCCGCTGCCCGAGCTGTTCGAGACCACCGGCGAGACCTGGCTGACCGTGCGGGCCGTGCTGGCCGAGGACGCCGACTGGGCCCCGGCCGGGCACACCGTGGCCTGGGGCCAGCTGGCCGTCACGGCGCCCGCCCCTCGGGAGGCGCACCGGGTCGAGCGGCTGGCGCGCCCGCTGCGTACCTCGCACCGGATCGAGCTGGGGCCCGGCCGGTTCGACCCGCACACCGGCCTGCTGACGGCGATCGGGGGCCATCCGGTGCGCGGACCGAGGCTGGAGCTGTGGCGCGCACCGACCGACAACGACCTGGGCGGCGAGCAGCCGGTGGCCCGGGCGTGGCGGGCGGCCGGCCTCCATCGGCTGCAGCACCGGGTGATCGAGGTCGCGGCGGGAGAGGGCGGTGGCGAGCTGCTGGTACGCACGCGGGCGGCTCCGCCGGCGCTCGGGTTCGGGATGCTGGCCAGCTACCGGTGGACCGCCGAGGGGGACGCACTGACGCTGCGCCTGGACGTCGAGCCCGACGGCGACTGGCCGGTGACCCTGCCCCGGCTGGGCCTGGGCCTGGCGGTACCGGGCAGCTGGGGTGAGCTCGAATGGTTCGGCGGCGGCCCCGGTGAGGCCTACCCGGACAGCCGGCGGGCCGCCCGGATCGGCCGGTTCAGCCGCACCGTCGACGAGCTGCAGACGCCGTACGTGTTCCCGCAGGAGAACGGCAACCGGGTCGACGTCCGCTGGGCCCGGTTGACCGGCCGCACCGGTGGCGGCCTGCTGGTCCGGGGCGCGCCGACGTTCGAGCTGACCGCGCGGCGCTGGACAGCGGCCCAGCTCGAGGCCGCGCGGCACACCGTCGACCTGCACGCCGGCGAGCTGATCGAGCTGACCCTGGACCTCGCGCAGAGCGGGCTGGGCACCGCGTCCTGCGGCCCCGGTGTACTGCCCGGGTACGAGCTGCGCCCCGGCCCGGCCACGCTCACGCTGGAGTTCACGGCACTCTGACGCGGCCGGCGGGCCCCGGCTCGCCGACCGGCACGTTCGTCGATACTGGGGCGGTGCCGGTCGAGGACAGCGCAGCGGAGAAGTGGGTCGGGCGTCGGCTGCGGGAGGCGCGCCGGCAGCGCGACCTGACCCTCGCCGCCGTGGCCGAGCGGGTCGGCGTGTCCGGGGCGCACCTGTCCCGGCTGGAGAAGGGGGAGCGGCAGCCCTCGATCGGCGTGCTGTTGGAGCTGGCCAGGGCGTACCAGACCAGCATCGGGGAGCTGCTCGGCGAGCAGCCCCGGCGCGACTATCACCTGGTGCGGTCCGGCGCCGGTCCCTCGGTGGACGGCCCGGACGGCCCCTACACGTCGGTCAGCGGCCTGGGGCCGGGCGCGGCGCTGCGGGCCGTGCACCTGGTGCTGCCGCGGGGTGGGGACAATCCCAACCCGGTCCAGCACCTCGGCGAGGAGTGGATCTACGTCCTCGCCGGCGACGTGGTTGTCGCGCTGAACGACGAGCAGCTGAGCCTGTCCGCCGGCGACGCGCTGCATTTCGACGCCAACACGCCGCACCGGCTCAGCAACGCGGGCACCGCCGACGTCGAGGTGCTGCTCGTGTCCACCACGGCCGGCACCGGCCACTAGGTCCAGGGCGTGGCTGGGCGACGCGCGGTCCGTCCTTGAGTTTAAAAGCTCTAGTGCTCTACTATCGAGCAATGGACGAAATTCTGGCCGGTTCCCCAGCGGGCCGCTCGGCTGGCGCAACCTCGTCGCTCTGATGTTGTCCTTCGCCTTCACCGAGGAGCAGCTGGCGTACCGGGCCGAGCTGGCCCGCTACGCCCGTACCCGGCTGCTGCCGCGCTACCGCGACCGGGCAGCTGTAGCCGAGTTCCCCTGGGATGCGCACAAGGATCTGGCCGCGCTCGGGGTGCTCGGCATCGGGCTGCCGGAGGAGTTCGGCGGCACCGGCGTCAGCCCGGACGACCCGGTGACGCTGGGTCTGGCGACCGAGACCCTGGCCTACGGGGACGCGAACGTCGCCGCCGCGCCGGTGCAGAGCGGCCTCGTGGCTGCCCAGCTGGCCGAGGGTGGGTCGCGCGCGGTGCAGGAGCAGTACATCCCGGAGCTGATCGCGGGCGACGCGGTGTCCGGTATCGCGGTGACCGAACCGGGCTCGGGCTCGGACGCGGCGGGCCTGCGCACGGTTGCCGAACCGGTGCCCGGCGGCTGGCGGCTGACCGGCGAGAAGATCGCCATCACGCACGCGACCTGCGCCAAGACGATGCTGATCTACGCCCGCCAGCCGGGCTCGACCAGGTCGAAGGGCATCAGCTGCTTCCTGCTGCCGATGGCCTCGCCCGGGGTGTCGGTCGGGCACCTGCCCGGCATGGGCTGCCTGCCGCTCGGCTGGGGCTCGGTCGCGATGGACTCGGCGTTCGTGCCGGCCGACCATCTGGTAGGCGAGGAGGGGCGCGGCTTCGCGGCGGCCATGCACCACTTCGACTTCAGCCGCTCGGCGCTCGGGCTGCTCTGTCTCGGCGCCGCGCAGGCCTCCCTGGACGAGGCCGCTCAGTACGCCCGGCAGCGGGAGGCGTTCGGCCAGAAGATCGGCGAGTTCCAGGGCGTCTCGTTCCCGCTGGCCGAGCACGCGACCTACCTGGAGGCGGCCCGGCTGCTGTGCTACCGGGCGCTGTGGGCCCGGCAGGTCGGTCAGCCGCACACCGCGTTCGCCGCGATGAGCAAGTGGTGGCCGCCGCAGGTCGCCCTGGACGCGATCCAGGCCGCGATGAAGATCCACGGCAACCTGGGCTACTCGACCGAGCTGCCGCTGCAGCAGCGCTACCGGGACGTGATGGCGTACCTGGTCGCTGACGGCACGTCGGAGATCCAGAAACGGATCATCGCCAAGGACGTGTTCCAGGCTACGGCGGGCTGAGCCCCGCCGAGCGGTACCCAGTGCTTCAGGAGGAATAAATGACCGAGATTTCGTTCGTCGACCAGGTGGCCATCGTGACCGGGGCCGGTGGTGGCCTGGGTCGGACCTATGCGTTGGAGCTGGCGGCCCGGGGGGCCTCGGTGGTGGTCAACGACCTGGGTGGGTCGACGTCCGGGGTGGGCAGTGATGCCTCGGCGGCGCAGAAGGTCGTGGAGGAGATCACCGCGAAGGGCGGCAGCGCGGTGGCCTCGCACGACTCGGTGTCCACCCCCGAGGGTGGGCAGGCGGTCGTGGACGCGGCGGTGGAGGCGTTCGGCCGGGTCGACATCGTGATCAACAATGCCGGGATCCTGCGGGACCGGACGTTTGCGAAGTTGGCGGTCGAGGATCTCGAGGCGGTGCTGGATGTGCACCTGAAGGGTGCGTTCTTCGTGAGCCAGCCGGCGTTTCGGGTGATGAAGGAGCAGGGGTACGGGCGGTTCGTGTTCACCGCCTCGAATGCGGGGGTGTTCGGCAACTTCGGCCAGGCCAACTATGGCGCGGCGAAGATGGGCCTGGTGGGGTTGTCGAATGTGTTGGCGATCGAAGGTGCGAAGGCCAACATCAGGAGCAATGTGATCTGCCCGATCGCGCGGACCCGGATGACCGAGGAGCTGCTCGGCCCGTTGGCGGAGAGTGTGGCGCCGGAGCTGGTGACGCCGATGGTGGTGTATTTGGCCAGCTCGGCGTGCGAGCTGACGCACGAGGTGTTCTCGGCCGGTGGTGGCCGGTACGCGCGGGTGTTCGTGGGTCTGGCGCCGGGTTGGTTCGCCGGTAAGGGTGTCGAGGTGTCGGCTGACGACGTGGCGGCGCACATCGACGACATCCGCAACCAGGATGGCTACGTCGTGCCGAACTCGGTCACCGATGAGCTGAAGGGCTTGCTTCCGTTGTTGAAAGGCGATTAACCGGGCCTGACAGCTCCCGTGACGGCGGTCGGAGCTATTGCCGAATGGGGCGGAGTGCCGTTCGTCCGGTGATTCCTACCGGTGGACGACTGGTACCGAACGCGATTCGGAATATCGCTAATATTTGGCAATGGCTGTGGCTGATGAGGCTGATGGGACAGAAGTGATGCTGCCCGCACTGAATGTGCGGCTGCCCATCGAGCTGAGCCCCCGCCTGCACCGCCAGCTGCTGAGCTGGTGCCGGGAGACCGCGCGGGAGCTCGATGTGCCCGGCGTGGCGCGCGGCGATGTGATCGAGACCCTGCTGCGCTACCTCGTCGAGGACGAGACGGTCTCCGCCGCGATCCGGGCTCGGCTGGCCGCCGGGATGCAGCCGCCGTGGAGTCCCCGGCAGCGCTACCCCCGCGCCGTCGCCGACGACTGACGGCCGGCGGAGCGGGGGCCGCTGGCCGTCAGTCCGGGATGGCCTGTCCAGGTCGGCTGATCCCGCCGGCGCCGCGGGACGCTTCGGCCGGCGCCGAAGGGATTCGCCCCCAACCTTGCACGATGTCCCCATTCAGCGGCGAGCGGCCCAAGAGCCCCACCCCGGTCACAAGCCCCACGCGTCCTGTGTCACCCACCCGTCACACGACGGCGGCTCTGGTTGCGGTCTGCCTGGGCTACTTCATGATCATCCTGGACGCGACGATCGTGAACGCGGCACTGCCCGCGCTGCGGGCCGACCTGCGGGTGGGGCCGACCGGGCCGCGCTGGGTGGTGGACGGCTACCTGGTCATGCTGGCCGCGCTGCTGCTGTCCGGCGGGGCGCTGGCGGACCGGTTCGGGGCCCGGCGGGTCGGCCAGCTCGGCCTCGGGGTGTTCGTGGTGGCCTCGGTCGGCTGCGGCCTGGCGCCCGACCTGGCGACGCTCGTGCTGGCGCGGCTGGTGCAGGGGGTGGGGGCGGCGGCAGCGGTGCCGGCGACGCTGGCCCTGCTGCGGGCGGCGTTCCCGGAGCCGGCGGCCCGGGCCCGCGTGTTCGGAGTGTGGGGCGGGATCGCGGGGGTCGCGGCGGCGGCCGGCCCGATCGTGGGCGGGGTGCTGGTGAGTGTGGCGTCCTGGCGGCTGGTGTTCCTGGTCAACCTGCCGATCGGCCTGCTCGCCATGGGGTTGACGGCCCGGTACGTGCCAGCGCCCCCACCGAGGCCCCGCCGGCTGGATCCCGCCGCGCAGGTGCTGGCGGTGCTGGCGCTGGCCGGGCTCACCGTGGCGCTGATCGAGGGCGGGTGGGTCGCCGGCGCCGGGGCACTCGTCTTCCTGGCCGCGACTCCCGCGTTCCTGCTCGTCGAACGGCGGGTGGTGGACCCGATGCTGCCGCTGGCCCTGTTCCGCAACACCGCGTTCGCCGGCGGCACGGTGATCGGGCTGCTGCTCAACCTCGGGTTCTACGGCGAGCTCTTTGTGCTCAACCTGTACTTCCAGCAGGGGTTGGGTTACTCCGCGCTGCTGGCGGGGCTGGCGCTGCTGCCGCAGATGGGCGTGGTCGCTCTCGGTTCCGCGCTGTCCGGACGGTGCACCGCGCGGGCGGCCAGCGTGCGGCCGACCCTGCTCATCGGGCTCGCGGTGGGCGGCGCCGGCCTGTTCGGGCTCGCGCTGGCCGGGGCGCACACGCCGTACCCGGTGCTGGTCGTGCCGCTGGTCGCCGCCGGGTTCGGCATGTCGTTCAGCATGCCGGCGGTCACCACCGCGGTGGTCGAAGCCGCGCCGGCCGAGCGCGCCGGGCTGGCCGCCGGCGCGATCAACGCCGCGCGCCAGGTCGGCGGGGTGCTCGGAGTGGCGCTGCTCGGCGGCCTCGCCGGCGCGGGCGTCGGGCTCGGTCTCCGGCTGGCCGTGGTGCTGGCCGGCGCCGTGTTCTGGCTGGCCGCCGCGGTGGCCGCGCACAGCATCCCCGGGCGGGCCGAGCAGCGCTGAGTGGGCGCGATTTCCCGCTCGGCCGCCCATTATTCGGCGCTCGTCGAATTACGCCGACAGGTGTGTCGAGATGGCCATTCGAGAGGCCCGAGATGGCCAGTCGTGGCCATTTCTTCCGGAGGCCCCGGGGAACTAGGCTCGCCCCGTCGACCCGGCACTGGCGCGCTCGTCGGGTCGGCATCCGGGGCGGGTTTTTCGGCCGCCTCGGCGTCCGGATCTGGGCCGTTCCCAGGTCGCTGAGCTGGGCAGATCTGCACGCGAGGCCGGCGGGGCGATGTCTCGGCGTCCGTATTTTCCGGCATTGAAAGGTCCCGATCATGGAATGGCCTGCGAGTTCCTTGCAAGCTGATATCAAGGTGCCCTTGCCATGATGGGGGCACTCGCGGGCACCGACGCCGCGAGATGGGGGTATTACGCTGTTATGAATTTACGGGACCGATCCGTGATGCCGGTATTGGGGACGTACCGACGGGGTTCGGCGGGGTGCCGCCTCGGCGGGCGGAGTGCCGCTTGAGCTGGGGTTCCGCATGCGCCTGAGCGTCCTGGAGTGCCGTGTCCTCGGGCCGACCGAGGTGCTGGTCGAGGGCACCGGGGTGGACCTGGGCGGCCCGCTGCCCCGGCGCCTGGTCACCGCCTTGGTCGCCGTCGGGGGACAGCCGGTCTCCGACGAACGGCTGGTCGAGGCGGTGTGGGGGTTGGCCGGCCCCAGGCGCGGGGCGGCGGCGCTGCACGTCTACGTCTCCCGGCTGCGCCGCGCCCTGGGGGAGCGGGCCAGGGAGGCGCTGGAGCGCACCGGGTCCGGCTACCGGTTGCGGCTGGGAGCGGAGTCGACGGACACCGAGCGGTTCTCGCTCGGCCTGGACGAGGGGCGGCGCCTGCTGGCGCAGGGGCGGGCCGAGCCGGCGGTGCGGGTGCTGACCGAGGCACTGGGGCTGTGGCGCGGCGAAGCCTTCGAGGATCTACCGGCGTCGGACTTCATCGAGGGCGCCCGGTCACAGCTTGTCGAGCTGCGCGAGGTCGCGGTCGAGGAGCGGCTGGCGGCGCGGCTGGCCGCCGGGGATGCGCCGGGTGCGGTCTCGGAGCTGGATCCGGCCGTCGTGGCCAGCCCGTACCGGGAGCGGCGCTGGGCGCTGCTGATCCTCGGGCTCTACCGCAGCGGTCGCCAGGGTGAGGCGCTGGCCGCGCTGCGCAGGGTGCGTACGTTGCTGACCGAGGACCAGGGCATCGGCCCGGGCCCGGATCTGCGTGAGCTGGAACAGCGGGTGCTGAGCCAGGACCCCGGCCTGCTCGTGACCGAGCCGGTCCGGGGCGGTGGTGGCCCCAGCCCGGCCGGTGGCCATCCGGACGGCTGGGGTCGGCGGCTGTCGTCGTTCCTGGGTCGTGAGGCGGAGTTGGCCACCGTGACGACGGCGCTGGCCGCCCGGCGGTTGGTCACCATCGTCGGGCCGGCCGGGGTCGGCAAGACCCGGCTGGCCATCGAGTACGTCGGCGGCCAGACCCGGGGGGACGGCCCCTGGCTGGCGAAGCTCGCGGACGTCCCGCCCGGTCGGCGCGGTGGGATCGAGCGCGCGATCGCCGACGCGGTGGGCCTGGCGGAGGTCGGCGACGACCCGGCGCCCACCCTGGCCAGGGAGCTCGCGGACCGCCGGGGTGTGCTGGTGCTGGACAACTGCGAGCACGTGGTCGACCTCGCCGCCGAGACGGTGATCGGCCTGTTGGAGGCGTGCCCGGAGCTGCGGGTGCTCGCCACCAGCCGGGAGCCGCTCGGCGTGGACGGGGAGACGGTGGTGGCGGTGCAGCCGTTGCCGCTGGTGGCCGGCGACGGCTCGGACGGGCCGTCGGTGGCGCTGCTGCTCGACCGGGTGCGTACGGTCCGCCCGGGCTGGGACCCCTCGGCCTCGGACCTGCTCGCCGCCCGGCAGGTGTGCGCGGCGCTGGACGGGCTGCCGCTGGCACTGGAGCTGGCCGCCGCGCGGGCCCGGGTGCTGGGGCTGGCGGAGATCGCCGAGCGGCTGGACGACCGGTTCGCGGTGCTGGGCCCGGTGCCGAAGGGCTCGCTGTCCCCGCACCCCACGTTGCGCGCGGCACTCGGCTGGAGCGTGGCGCTGCTGCCGGAGCCGGACCGGGTGCTGCTGCTGCGGCTGTGGCCGTTCGAGGGTGGTTTCTCCCTCGCGGCGGCCGAAGCGGTGCGCCCGACCGACGCCCCGGTGATCGAGTCGCTGTCCTCGCTGGTGACGCGGTCCGTGGTGATCGCGGACACCGCGGCGTGCCCGACGCGCTACCACCTGTTGGAGACCTGGCGGGCGTACTGCCGGGAGACCGATCCGGACCCGGAGGAGACCGTGCGGGTGTACGAACGGTGGGCGCGCGGCCGGGCCGGCGAGAACTACCCGACCCGGGCGGGTGGTCGCCATGCCCCGTGACGGGTCAATGCGGCGAGCCGCCGGACGTGTCCTGCGACAGGCCGGACCGGGACGGCTAGGGTCGCCCCGGTGACGCGAGAGATCGGGCCGCGTGAACCCGACGCGGTGGACATTGCGGAGTCAGCGAGTCGCCAGGCGCGGCGCGACAGCGCACCGCCGGCCGGGCGGCCCGGCCGGTCGGTGTGGCGCGGGGCGCGCGCCGTGCTGGTCGTGGCGGTGCTCGCGGTCCTCATCTCGGCGTTCGTGGCCCGGATGTACGCGATCCCGTCCGGCTCGATGGAGCAGACGCTGCACGGCTGCCCGGGCTGTGACAACGACCGGGTGCTGGTCGACAAGCTCACCTACCGGTTCGCCGCCCCGGCGCCGGGCGACGTAGTCGTGTTCGCCCTGCCCCCGACCTGGACCAACCCCGAGCTGGAGCAGACGCCGCCGCCGAGCGGGCCGGTTGGTTTGGTTCTGGCCAGGCTCGGTGCGCTGCTCGGCGTCCAGGCGGTCGGTGAGACGGACATGATCAAGCGGGTGATCGCGGTCGGGGGCCAGACCGTGGCCTGCTGCGACGTGCGGAACCGGGTGACGGTCGATGGCCGCCCGCTCGACGAGCCGTACGTCTACTACGCCCCCGAGTTCGGCACCTCGAAGCAGACGCCGTTCGGGCCGGTGCGGGTGCCCGACGGGCAGCTGTGGGTGATGGGCGACAGCCGGAACAACTCGGTGGACTCCAGGGCGCCCGGGGACGGTCCGGTGCCCGTTGCGGCCGTCATCGGGAAGGCCCGGCTGATCGTGCTGCCGCTGGGTAGGTTCGGCCCGATCGGCCATGGCGGGAACTAGCCCCCGCGGCCGGAGTGACTGGAGCCGCGGCCGGAGCTTGCGGCCGGTAGGCCGCGCCGCGGCCTGAGCTGGGGCCAGGGACAACAGCAGGGGTGCAGGTCCCCGACACATCCGGAGACCTGCACCCCTGGTTTCTGACCGTGTGAGGACGGTCAGTAGTTGGCGCCCGTGCCGCCGTCGCCGCCGCCACCGCCGGTGGCGTTGCACTGCGAGTTGTCGCCGCCCTGGCCGACCAGGCCGACGGACACCCCTACCGGCACGGCGCAGTTGGCGTTGGCGTCGCCGCCGTTGCCACCATTGCCGCCGGACGCGCTGTAGTGGCCGTGCTCGCCACCGTCGCCGTGGTCGTCGCAGGTGGCCATGGCGACACCGCCGAGCAACGCGGATGCCGCTGCGCCCGCCACGACCACCTTGGTGGCGAAGCCGGCTTTACGACCCCAGTTGCGGTTCATGTGTACCTCCAGTTTCTTGCTATTCACCAAGCTATTTTCACTTGGCGCGAGGTATGGCCGCGCCCGGCGCGCCCGTATTGAATCCGATCGAGTCTGATTTGGTTGCTGACGCAATCAGAACTCGGGGGGCCGGACGGCACCGCGGCGGCGGTCACACCGGGCAGTGCTGTGGTCTCCACCGGCGCTGCCTATCGACCCGCGATCAGGTCGATAGGCAGCGTATTGGAATCATTCTCGGCAGGGGTTCCACCCCGTCCCGGCGGGATTGGCCCGATACTTCCGACCGGTTGCTCCCGGCGATTCGAGTGGGCCGATCAGCGCGGCTGCCCAACCATTTTATGGCTGCCTCGTGCCGGGTACGGGACCGAAAGGTGGTGGAGGCTCCAGACCTGCGCGGAGCCTCCACCACCGGATTCTGCCTGCGCTACCGAGGGATCAGTAGTTCGCGCCGGTGCCGCCGGAACCGCCGGCGCCACCCGTGGCGTTGCACTGCGAGTTGTCGCCACCCTGCCCGACGATGCCGAGCGACAGACCGATGGGGATCAGGCAGTTCGCGTTGGCCGCGCCGCCGCTCCCGCCCGCGCCACCGGTGTTGTTGTGTTCGCCGTGGCTCCCGGCAAGCGCGGTTCCAGCGAACCCAGCAGTCGCCAATGCGACCGCGGCCGCCCCCATTGCAGTGCGCTGGACGAACTTGCGCATCTTCGCCTCCCATAAATTACGCCGAAGCGACTATCGCCCCAGCGGTAAATAGGTCTAACGTCCACTCCGCCGTCTTGTCCACGTCTATATGGCATCCGCCGAGTTAATTCCCCCGATAGGGTGGATCTCGAGGTTGTTTTCGCTGGTCCGGGAGTTCGTTCACCTACCCGTCGGAGTGGGTTCCGAAGGTGCATCGACACGCTTTGCAACACCAGTTCAAGCGGCTTGCAAGAACTCTGTAAGTTAATTGCAAGAAGTTGTACGGGGAAATACGTGGCGGGCCTGTGGATAAATTTCGGAGAAGCGTAACCGCGCCGTCGAATGGTCGTTGCGACCGATGTGCGGTGCCTCAAGTCGGAGATCATCCGCTGCGTGCAGCAGGGTAAATGAGATGAGTGGGGCAATGATTCAGCTCGACAGGGTCACCAAGGTCTACCGGGGCGGGTCGACCGAGGTGCGGGCGCTCGACGGGGTGGAGCTGGCGGTGGACGCCGGCGAGCTCGTCGCGATCATGGGTCCGTCCGGGTCGGGGAAGAGCACGATGATGAACATCCTGGGGTGCCTGGACACGCCCACCTCGGGCCGCTACCTGCTGGACGGGACGGACGTGTCCGAGCTGGACGACGACCAGCTGGCCGACGTTCGGAACCGGAAGATCGGGTTCATCTTCCAGTCCTACAACCTGCTCGCCCGCACCAGCGCGCTGGCGAACGTCGAGCTGCCGCTGCTCTACGCGAGGGACCGCACCCGCGCCGCGCGGGCCCGGGCCGCGCTCGAGGAGGTCGGGCTGGCGGACCGGGCGCGGCATGTGCCGAGTGAGCTGTCGGGAGGTCAGCAGCAGCGGGTGGCGATCGCCCGCGCGTTGGTCACCGAACCGGCGATCCTGTTGGCCGACGAGCCGACCGGCAATCTCGACTCGGCGGCCAGTGCCGAGATCGCCCAGTTGCTGGTGCGGCTCAGCGAGGCCGGCCGCACGGTCGTGCTGATCACCCACGAGCCCGAGATCGCCTCGTTCGCGCAACGGGTGATCCGGCTGCGGGACGGTCACGTGGTGGCGGACAACGGTGGCACGGTCCCGGCGGAGGTTGCCGGGTGAACGTTGCTGAGGCGTTCCAGGTGGCGATTCGTGGGTTGCGGGCGAATCGGTTGCGGTCGTTGTTGACGATGTTGGGTATTTTGATCGGTGTTGCGGCTGTGATTTTGTTGGTGGCGTTGGGTAACGGGACGTCGGCGCGGTTGAACGCGCAGATC
>DATAZG010000122.1:0-98119 GCA_036272155.1 Pseudonocardia sp. | reverse complement strand
GTTGTACCGGCGCAACCTCGCCAAGGGGCAGACCGGTCTCTCGGTGGCCTTCGACCTGCCCACGCAGACCGGCTACGACCCGGACGACGAGCTGGCCAAGGGCGAGGTGGGCAAGGTCGGCGTGCCGGTCAGCCACATCGGCGACATGCGCGCGCTGTTCGACGGTATCCCGCTGGCCGATGCGAACACCTCGATGACGATCAACGCGCCGGCCATGTGGCTGCTCGCGCTGTACGTTGCGGTCGCCGAGGAGCAGGCCGCGGAAAACAACGGGGAGGCCGGCCTCGACCCCACCCAGGTGCGCGCCAAGCTGGCCGGCACCACGCAGAACGACATCGTCAAGGAGTACCTGTCCCGGGGCACCTACGCGTTCCCGCCGGACCCGAGCCTGCGCCTGGCCACCGACCTGGTCACCTGGACGGTGACCCACGTACCGCGGTGGAACCCGATCAACATCTGCCCGTACCACCTGCAGGAGGCCGGGGCGACCCCGGTGCAGGAGATCGCCTACTCACTGGCCACCGCCATCGCGGTGCTGGACGCGGTGCGCGACTCCGGGCAGGTGCCGCCCGACGAGTTCGGCAAGGTCGTCGCGCGCATCTCGTTCTTCGTCAATGCCGGGCTGCGGTTCGTCGAGGAGATGTGCAAGCTGCGCGCGTTCGTCGCGCTGTGGGACGAGATCACCCGGGACCGCTACGGCGTGACCGACGCCAAGGCCCGCCGCTTCCGCTACGGCGTGCAGGTCAACTCGCTCGGGCTGACCGAGGCGCAGCCGGAGAACAACGTGCAGCGCATCGTGCTGGAGATGCTCGCGGTGACGCTGTCCCGCGACGCCCGCGCCCGCTCCGTGCAGCTGCCGGCGTGGAACGAGGCGCTCGGGCTGCCCCGGCCGTGGGACCAGCAGTGGGCGCTGCGCATGCAGCAGGTGCTCGCCTTCGAGACCGACCTGCTGGAGTACGAGGACATCTTCGACGGCAGCCGGGTGATCGAGGCCAAGACCGAGGAGCTGATCGCCGGCTCACGCACCGAGATCCAGCGCGTGCTGGACATGGGCGGTTCGGTGGCCGCGGTCGAGTCCGGCTACATGAAGGGCCAGCTGGTGTCGTCGCTGGCCGACCGGCGCCGGCAGATCGAGTCCGGTGAGTACGTCGTGGTGGGCGTGAACAAGTTCGACACCACCGAGCCGAGCCCGCTGCAGGCCGAGGGCGCCAAGGCGATCGAGACGGTGGACCCGGCCGTCGAGCAGGCCGCGATCGACGCCATCCGGCGCTGGCGGGAGGGCCGGGACCAGGCCGCCGTCGACCAGGCACTCGTCGACCTGACCACCGCCGCCAAGACCGACGCCAACCTGATGGAGGTCACCGTCGCGTGCGCCAAGGTCGGCGTGACCACGGGGGAGTGGGCCGGGGCGCTGCGCGGGGTGTTCGGCGAGTACCGGGCGCCGACCGGCGTGGGTGCGGCGTCGGCCAGCGGTGAGGCGGCCAGCGAGCTGAAAGTGGTCCGCGAGCGGGTCCGGGCGACGGGCGAGGAGCTGGGGACCCGGCTGCGCATGCTGGTCGGCAAGCCCGGGCTGGACGGGCACTCCAACGGGGCCGAGCAGGTCGCCGTGCGGGCCAGGGACGCCGGCTTCGAGGTCATCTACCAGGGCATCCGGCTGACCCCGTCGCAGATCGTGGCGGCCGCGGTGCAGGAGGGTGTGCACGTCGTCGGCCTGTCCGTGCTGTCCGGCTCGCACCTGGAGGTCGTGCCGGCGGTCGTGGACGGGCTGCGCGCGGCCGGCGCCGAGGACATCCCGGTGATCGTCGGCGGCATCATCCCCAAGGAGGACGAGCCGGCGCTGTACGAGCGGGGCGTCGCGGCCGTCTTCACGCCGAAGGACTACGCGCTCACCGAGATCATGGACCAGATCGTCACCGTGATCCGGCGCCGGCACGGCCTGGTCGACTGACTCGACCGGTTGCGGGCCTGGTCAGGGGCCGGAGGGGGCGCCCCGGCGGCGGAAGTAGCCGAGGCCGGGGATGCCGTCGATGGCGTGCCGCAGGTCCTTCACGACGTTGAGCAGCTCGTGCATGTCCGGGCCGACGCGGTCCAGGGTGGCCAGCATCGGCATCACGTCCTGCTCCAGGTGCGCGGCCAGGCGGGGCAGCTGGTCGACCATCCGGACGGCGGCGGCCACCTCCTGGTCGGAGAGCTCGTTGACGAACGTGCTGGCCAGCGGCGCGGCCCGGGCGGCCAGCGGTTGGAAGGCGCGCAGCAGCTCGGCGGCGCCCCGGCTGGCCTCGGTGGCCTGGTCGACGACCGCCGAGGCCGTCGCGGTGATCCGCCCGGCACCGCTGACCACCAGGTCGGCCCCGTCGGTGACCAGGTTGGCCCGGCTGACCACCGCTGTCGCCTGCTCGGTCACCGAGGTCGCCGCGAGCACCGTGCGTTCGGCGGCCGCCGCGACGGTGTCCACCCGGCCCACCAGCGAGTCCGCCCGCGCGGCCAGGTCGTCGATCCGGCCGAGCAGTCTCTCGATCTGCTCGAGCAGCCGGTCGGCCCGCTCCGGCAGCCCGGCCGCCAGCTCCGCGGTGCGTACCCCCCAGCCGGCGACGGACCACGCCGTGTCGACCACTGAGCCGACCACTGAGCCCAGCACGTCGGCGGGCCCCGGCACAGTCAGTCCGGCGATCTGTACGGCCATGCCGCGCATCATCCACGATTCCGGCCCGGCGCACCCGATGCGTCCGGCCGGGTGTAGGCCGTTCGAGCGCGCACTGTGACCTGTTCTAGTGAAGGACTGGGTCACAGGAGGGTATTAGGCATGACGGGTGGTCATCGATCTCAGGCTTTGCGCCCGAAACGGTGATCCCCTACCTTCACCCTCACGATCATTCGTGCGTGACCGGCGAAGGTGGCATCGTGCTGAGTTCCCTGGTGAGGCCCGTGGCGAGTCCCCTGGCGCGGCCCCGCGCCGACGTAGTGGTCAAGATCGGGTCGGCCGGTGGCTGGACCCGGCGGGAGCTGTTGCGGCGGGGCGCGATGGCCGGCGCGGTGGCGCTGGGCGGGCCGGCGTTCCTGGCCGCCTGCAGCAGCACGAGCAGCGGCAGCACCCTGGACGGCGCCAAGAAGGCCGGCACGATCAAGGTCGGCATCGCGAACGAGGCGCCGTACGGCTTCACCGGCCCGGACGGGCACACCGCCACCGGCGAGTCGGTCGAGGTGGGCCGCGCGGTGCTCAAGGCGCTCGGCATCAACGCGATCGACGCCCAGGTGGTCGACTTCAACGGCCTGATCCCGGGGCTGAACGCGCGCCAGTTCGACATGGTCACGGCCGGCATGTTCATCAACAAGGCCCGGTGCGGGGCGGCCGCCTTCTCCGACCCGGACTACACCGCGCCGACCGCGTTCCTCGTGCCCAAGGGCAACCCGAAGGGCGTGCTCAGCTTCGACGACGTGCGCACCAAGAACCTGAAGCTGGCCGTGCTCAGCGGCGCGGTCGAGCAGGGCTACGCCCAGAAGAGCGGCGTGCCGGACGGCCAGGTGCAGGCCTTCGACACGCAGAACTCGCTGCTGCAGGCCGTGGCGACCAGCCGGGTGGACGCCGGCGCGCTGACCAACATCTCGCTCAACGACGTGGTGTCGAAGAACCCGAGCGCCTCGGTCGAGGTCACCAAGGGCTTCTTCCCGGTGATCGACGGCCAGGAGACGCTGTCGGCCGGCGCCTTCGTGTTCCGCAAGGGCGACGACGCGTTCGTCAGCGCGTTCAACGCCGAGCTCAAGAAGCTGCACGACAGCGGTGAGTGGCTCAAGATCGCCGGCCCGTTCGGCTTCAACCAGGACAACGTGCCCAAGTCGGACGTGACCACCCAGCGGCTCTGCTCGGCCTGACCGGGGCAGCGACCTTGCACCACCTGCCCCAGATCGTCTCGGTACTGCTGCAGGGTGTGCCGCCCACCGTGATCGCCACGGTCGGCGGCATCGCGCTGACCATCGCGGCGTCTTTCGTCGCCGGCCTCGCGTTGCTCTCGCGGCGGCGCTGGGTGCGGGTGCTCAGCCGGATCTACGTCGAGGGGTTCCGGGGCACCTCGGAGGTCGTGCAGCTGTTCTGGATCTACTTCGTGCTGCCGCTGCTGGTCGGGATCCAGCTGGTGCCGCTGTTCGCCGGGCTGCTGGTGCTCGGACTGAACCACGGCGCCTACGGTGCGGAGGTCGTGCGCGGCGCGGTGCGCTCGGTGCCCCGCGCGCAGTACGAGGCCTGCGTGGCGCTGAGCCTGTCGCCGGCCCAGCGGATGCGCCGGGTGATCCTCCCGCAGGCGGTGGTGGAGATGCTGCCGTCGTTCAACAACCTGTTCATCCAGCTGCTCAAGTCCACCTCGATCCTCTCGCTGATCACGGTGGCCGAGGTGACCCAGCGGGGCCGGGCGGTGCTGGTGCCCGCGTTCGGCGACGACATCGTGCTGATCTTCGCCGTGATGCTGCTGATCTATCTGCTGCTGTCGGTGCTGATCACCAGCGGGATGCGGTTCGCCGAGCGCGTCGCGGCCCGGCGGGTGGGGCGGCGCCCGTCCCGCGCGGCCCGGGTCGCCGCCGTGACCACCGGGGCGCACTGATGCCGCTCTGGGACTGGGGGTACGCGTTCGAGGTGCTGCCCCAGCTGCTGCGCGCGCTGCTGGTCACGCTGGAGATCACCGTGCTCGGCTCGGTGCTCGCGCTGGTGCTCGGGCTGGTCATCGCGGTGCTGCGACAGGCCCACATCCCGGTGCTGGACCAGGTGCTGTGGGCGCTGGTGGAGTTCATCCGGTCGACCCCGCTGCTGGTCCAGGTGTTCTTCCTGTACTTCGCGCTGCCCCGGTTCGGCCTCACGCTCAGCGCGCTGACCGTCGGTGTGCTCGGGCTCGGGCTGCACTATGCGACGTACACCTCGGAGGTCTACCGGGCCGGTATCGAGGCGGTGCCGCGCGGCCAGTGGGAGGCGGCCACCGCGCTGAGCCTGTCGCGCACGCGGACCTGGACCGGCGTGATCCTGCCGCAGGCGATTCCCCGGGTGCTGCCCGCGCTGGGCAACTACGTGATCTCCATGTTCAAGGAGGTCCCGCTGCTGCTGGCGATCAGCGTGGTCGAGGTGGTGAGCAAGGCGCAGGAGATCGGCTCGCAGACCTTCCGCTTCACCGAGCCGTTCACCATCGCCGGCCTGCTCTTCCTGGCGCTGAGCTACCCCGCCTCGATGCTGGTACGCAGACTGGAGCGCCGCCGTGTCGCCTGAGCCCTCGCTTTCGCCGGCGCCCTCGCCTGAGCCGATGATCATCTTCGACGGGGTGACGAAGCGCTTCGGGGAGCACGTCGTGCTGCGCGAGCTGGACTTCACCGTGGCGCCCGGCGAGCACGTCTGCCTGATCGGGCCGAGCGGCTCCGGCAAGACGACCATCCTGCGCCTGCTGATGACGCTGGAGAAGGTGGACGGCGGCACGATCCGGGTGGGCGGCCAGTGCCTGTCGCACATGGAGCGCAAGGGTGTCCGGGTGCCGGCCGACGAGAAGCACTGCCGCGAGGTGCGCAAGCGGATCGGCATGGTGTTCCAGCAGTTCAACCTGTTCCCGAACATGACCGTGCGGGGCAACCTCGTCGAGGCGCCGACCCGGGTGCTCGGGCTGTCCGCCGACGAGGCGAACGCGCGGGCGGTCGAGCTGCTGGACCTGGTCGGGCTCGCCGAGAAGATCGACGCCCACCCGACCCAGCTGTCCGGCGGCCAGCAGCAGCGGGTGGCCATCGCCCGAGCCCTGGCCATGCGGCCGGACGTGCTGCTGCTCGACGAGGTGACCTCCGCGCTGGACCCCGAGCTGGTCGCCGGCGTGCTCAACCTGCTGCGCGATCTCGGCACGCGGACCGACATCACGTTCC
Organism: Pseudonocardia sp.; assembly: GCA_036272155.1. Classification (GTDB taxonomy): domain Bacteria; phylum Actinomycetota; class Actinomycetes; order Mycobacteriales; family Pseudonocardiaceae; genus Pseudonocardia. Next base: position 92,239 of record DATAZG010000122.1, on the reverse strand, counting down.
TCTGCGTGACCCACGAGATGGGCTTCGCCCGCGACTTCTCCGACCGGGTGCTGATGTTCGACGCCGGCCAGGTGATCGAGGACGCGCCGCCGGCCGAGCTGTTCAGCGCACCCCGCCAGCAGCGCACCAGGGACTTCCTGCACGCGGTGGTGGACCGGGCCTGAGGCCGTGCCGGTCGTTGCCCGGCGCGGCGTCCGGCGGGCCGGATCGGCTCAGGCGGGCCGGCTCAGACCGCCTGGCAGATCATCGTGGCGGTCAGGTCCACCGGCGGCAGGTTGGCCGGGGTGGCGCCGAACGGCGTGACGATGCGCAGCCACTCACCGGACTCGCGCAGCGTGGTCAGCCCGGCGTCGAAGGCGTCCCGCAGGTCGGTGTCGGCCGGGCGGAAGGCGAACGCGCCGGCCGGCTGGGACAGCGCGCGGCCGGTCAGCGGCAGGCCGGCGGTGACCTCGAGCGGCGAGCTCGGGTGCCGGCCGACGAGGTTGCGCAGCGAGATGTCGGTCAGCGCGCCGACGGGCTCGTCACCCTCGAACACCGCCTGGTAGAGCTGCGCCGGCGAGTCGTAGGTCTTGATCCGGTCGTCCGGGATGCCGGCGGTGCGGGCGGCCTCCTGCTCGATGCTGCTGTCCAGCACCGCCACCGGGATTCCCGCCCGCAGCACGTCCGCGAAGGTGTGCAGCCGCCGGGGGTTGCCCGTGCGGACCAGGAACGCGGTCGGCGCGACGAAGTCCGGGCGGGAGAAGATGACCCGTTCGCAGCGGCCGGGCGTGATCGCCATGCCGGCGGTGATGATGTCGAACGTACCGGCCAGCAGGGCGTCGATGAGCTGGCCGAACGGGCGCTGCACCGGCTCCATCGTGGTCACCCCGAGGCCCGTGAGCACCGCCTGCGCGACCGCCGGGGACTCGCCGGCCAGGTTGCCGTAGGAGTCCAGGTAGCCGAACGGCTCCTCGTTCGCGACGCCGACCCGGACCACGTGGTTGGCCTTGATCCGGGCCAGCGTCCGCCGCCGGTCCGGCCCGCAGCCGGCCGCGAGTGCCCCGACCCCGGCCAGGGCGAGCACGCGACGGCGGGAGATCATTGGGTGACTCTAGGTCACTTCCGACCGGGTGTCCGATCCAGTGCGAGGCGGGTCAGGACCACTGGGCGAAGTCCGCCTTCCTGATCATGCAGTGCACGCCCTGCACCGCATCCACCACCTGGCTGACCTCGAAGTCGCCGGCCGCCGACAGGTAGGCCAGCGCGGTTGAGCGCTCGAAACCGAACCGCTCCACCAGGAACGTGATCGCGTTGCGCACGCACCGGCGCATCGCCTCGTCCAGGCTGACGTCCAGGCCGGTCGGGATCCAGTGGGTGGCCGACTCCAGCACGGGGGTGCGCAGGCTGCCGACCGCCGCCGTCGCCGCCGGCCCGGACAGCACGCTGAGCCGCACGGTCGCGCGCAGCGACGCCTCCAGCGCGGTCAGCGCGACCTCGCCGTTGCCCTGCGCGTAGTGCGGGTCGCCGGCGTAGAACAGCGCGCCGTCCACCGAGACCGGCAGGTACAGCGAGCTGCCGACCCGCGCCCACTTGACGTCGATGTTGCCGCCGTGGTCACCGGGCGGCACCGAGGGCACCGGCTCCTCGGTCGCCGGGGCCACGCCCATCAGCCCGAGGAACGGGTCCAGCGGGAAGTACGCCCGCCGGCCGTCGCGGGCCGCCATCCAGCTCACCAGCCGCCCGCCGGCCAGGCCCGCCTCGCAGAACTGCCACACGTTGGACGGGCCCTCTGGCAGCTCGCCGGGCAGCGCGCCGTAGCCGTGCCGGCTGCTCACGAAGCCGTACGGGGTGCGTGGCAGCAGCTCGAGCACGTCGATCTTCAGTACGTCGCCGGGGCGGGCGCCCGCCACCGCGATCGGCCCGGTGACCACGTGCGGGCCGTCGCCGGGGCCGTTGGGCAGGTCGCTGGCGGCGATCTCCATGGCGTCCCGCGCGACGTCCGCCGGCTTGACCCCGTAGCCGCCGAGGAAGCCCACCGGGTCCCGGCCCTGGTCGGGCTGGATGCCCTCGTGGCTGAGGGTGTCGATCGTGACGGTGTCGCCGGTGGCCACGGTGAGCAGCGGGGCGGCGGCCGCGTTGGGCAGCCATCCCCAGCGGACCGTGTCCGGCGTCGAGGTCAGCAGGTGCTGGCCCGGGATGGCGCCCTCACCGGGCTGCACGACGCTCAGCTTCATAGCGACTCTCCTCCTCCGCCGGGCAGCCCGACGATCAGGTCGATCTCCACGTCCGCGCCGACAGCCAGCGCGGTGGTGCCGACACAGGTGCGGCTGGGCAGTGATCCGGTGAACCAGGTCCGGTACACCGCGTTGAACGCCTCGAACTCGGTGAAGTCGGTCAGGTAGACGCGCACCATCAGCGCGTCGTCCAGATCGGCGCCGAACGGCCGCAGGCAGGCCAGCAGGTTGGCCCTGACCTGCTCGGCCTGGCCGAGCAGGCCGCCGGGCACCAGCTCGCCGGTGGCCGGGTCCGTGGGCATCTGACCGGTCACGAAGAGCATCGAACCCCACCTCGTAACGTGGGAGAACGGGGCGACGGCCGGCGGCACGCCCTGCTCGGGGGTGAAGCTGAAGGACTCCCGCCCGGGATGCACCGCTCAGACCTCCGTCGTGTGCAGGGCGCGCAGGAACCGCGCCGCGACCGGGTGCTGTGGGCTGTCCAGCACCTGGGCGGCCGGGCCCTGCTCGAGCACCACGCCGTCGGCCATGAAGACCACGCGGTCGGCGACCTCTCGGGCGAACCGCAGCTGGTGGGTGGCGATCAGCATGGTCAGCCCCTCGTCCACGGCCAGCGACCGGATCACCTCCAGCACCTCCCGGACCAGCTCCGGGTCCAGCGCCGAGGTCGGCTCGTCGAGCAGCAGCACCTTGGGCCGACCGGCCAGCGCCCTGGCGATGCCGACCCGCTGCTGCTGGCCGCCGGAGAGCTGGCGGGGCAGCGCGTGCGCCCTGGCCGCCAGGCCGACCCTGGCCAGCAGCCGGTCCGCCTCGGCCAGCGCCCGCTGGGTGGGCTCGCCGTGTACCCAGCGCGGTGCGGCGGCCACGTTATGCGCCGCGCTGAGGTGGCTGAACAGGTTGAAGTGCTGGAACACCATGCCTACGCCGGCCGCCACCCGCTGCTGGGCCACCAGCCGCTCCGACAGCGGCCGGCCGCTGTCGGAGTAGCCGACCCGTAGGCCGTCGAACGAGATGCTGCCCGCGTCCAACGTCTCCAGGTGGTTGATCAGCCGCAGCAGCGTGCTCTTGCCCGAGCCGCTGGGCCCGAGCAGCGCGACGACCTCACCCTCGCGCAGCTCCAGGTCGACGCCGCGCAGCACCTGGTGCTCGCCGAATGACTTGTGCGCGCCGGCCACGGTCAGGGCCACCCGGTTCGGCCGGACCCGGACCCGGACCGGTGGGGGAGGCGGTGGCGCGGTGGGCGGGGCCTCCGTCAGCCCCGTCGGCCCGGCGTCCGGCACCCCCGGTCGGGCCGACCGGCGCCGGCCCAGCCGGTCCAGATCCAGGGCCCGTTCGACCACCAGCTGCACGCCGGTGATCGCCCCGGTGAGCAGCAGGTACAGCACGCCGGATGCGAAGAAGATGCTGAAGTAGTCGAAGGTGGCCGAGGCGAGCTGGTTGCTGCGCAGGGTCAGCTCGGGCAGCGCGATGATCGAGGCCAGCGCGGAGTTCTTCATGGTGGAGACGGCCTCGCCGCCGATCGCCGGAATGGCGGCGCGGCCGGCCTGCGGCCCGACGATGTGCCGCAGCACCCGCCTCGGCCGCAGCCCGAGCGCGCGGGCCGCGTCGGTCTGACCCCGGTCCACGCCGCGCACCGACGAGCGCAGGATCTCGGCGAAGAACGTGGCCTCGTTCGCCGCCAGGGCCACCCCGGCCGCGAGCACCGGGCTCAGCACGATGCCGACGTGCGGCAGCGCGGTGAACACGAACACCAGCTGCAGTACCAGCGGGGTGCCCCGGAAGATCACGCTGTACGTCCTGGCGGCCCCGGCGACCACCCGGTTGCGGCTCAGCGCCATGCCGGCCAGCAGGGCGCCGAGCAGGAAGCCGCCGAAGAAGCCGAGCGCGGTCGCCTGCAGCGTGACCACGATGCCCGCCAACAGGTACGGCATCGACAGGTAGTGCAGGAAGCTGTCCATCAGCTGGCGGTCACCAGCGAGGGCGACTCGATGGCCGACTCGTCGAGCTGCCACTTCTTGGACAGCGTCGCCTGCAGACCGCTCTGCTGGACCTGGGTCAGGGCGCCGGTGAACGCGGCGCGCGCGGCGGTGTCGCCCTTGGGTACCGCGATACCGATCGAGTAGGGCAGCGTGACGGCGGTGGCCCGGTCCAGCTTGTCGGGCTGGTCCTTGACGAACCGGTTGACCGTGTTGACGTCGTTGATGTACGAGTCGGCGCGGCCGGACAGGATGGCCTGCACGCAGTCGGAGTTGTTGTCGAACAGCGAGCTCTGGGCGGCCGGGCGGCCCTCGGCGGCGCACTTCGCGCTCTGCGCCGCCACCAGCGGTACCTCGACGAAACCCTTGTTCAGCGCGGTTGTGGTGCCACACAGCGAGTCGTCGATGCCGGTGAGGTGCTTCGGGTTGCCCTTGGCCACCAGCACGCCGTCGAACACCTTGGAGTAGGTGATGAAGTCCGCCGACGCGGCCCGCTCCCGGGTGGCGTAGATGTCGGAGATGACGAAGTTGGCCTGCCCGCTCTGCAGCGTGGGCAGCAGCGTCTCGAACGACACCGGCAGGTAGCCGACGGTGAAGCCGAGGCAGCCGCCGATCGCCTCGCCGAGGTCGATGTCGAATCCCTCGTACCTGGTCGGATCGGTGACCGAGATCGACTCGTAGCCGGGGGTGTGCGGGTTGATCGCGTTGGTCAGCTTCTTGCCGACCAGGTCCGGGTGCTCGGCGCGCAGCTGGGTGCAGCCGGGCGAGGCCGCCAGCGCGGCGTAGGGCGCGGCCGAGGCCGGCGCGGCGGTCCCCGACGACGAGCCGCAGCCGGTGAGCAGCAACGCGAGGGCTGCGAGGAGGGCGGCGGCGGTGGGAACGGGGCGGAACTGCCGTGTGCGCATGGCAGAAGTTCCTTCGGGGCCGTGGATTTGGCTGGTTAGTCCGTTGGTCGGACCAATCCGAAGCTAATCGACGTCAGCGCCGCGGCAGATGGTGGAATTGAGGACCTGACACGATGTTTACCGGCGCGAAATGGCCGCTGCTGGCCGGCTCTTCCGGGTTCGGTGGCCCACTGGTCAGACCAAGGGACCGCTACCCTCTATGCTCAGGGAGCGCACCCGCACCCGGCGGTGCCGTGCCCACCTGGGAGCCGCCGTGCCGCTCGCGTCCGTCCCCCCGATGCCGCGGCGCGCCCGCAGCATCAGCATCGAGCTGGCCGCGCACGTCGAGCGGCTGATCGCCACCGGGGTGCTGCGCCCCGGGGAGCGGCTGCCGCCCGAGCGGGAGCTGGCCGCCAGCCTCTCGGTGTCCCGCAGCACGCTGCGCGAGGCCATGCACGAGCTCGAGGCCAAGCACCTGGTCGAGCGGCGCACCGGCCGGGGCACCATCGTCGCCGAGCAGGCCGAGTCGGTCACCGAGCTGTACGCCGGGCTGACTGGTGTGCAGCTCGACGCCGACGTGACCCTGGACGACGCCACCGAGCTGCGGCTGATCGTGGAGCCCCGGATCGCCGCCGCCGCCGCGCTGCGGGCCTCGCCGTCCAACTTCGTGCAGCTCGAGGACGTGCTGGCGCGCTCGGCGCCCGACCCCACCCCCGAGCGCTCACTCGAGCTGGACGTGGAGTTCCACCTGCTGCTGGCGCACGCCGCCCGCAACCCCCTGCTGGTGGCCGTCTACACGATGACCAGCCGGTGGACCGAGTCGGTGCGCCGCCACTCGCACGCCACGCCCGAGGGGCGGCAGCGCTCGCTGGAGGGGCACCGGGCGATCTATCGGGCAGTGGAGGCCCGGGACGCCGAGGCGGCCGCCGCCGCGATGGACGAGCACCTCAGCACGATCCGCGACGTGATCGCCCGCCGCACCAGCTGAGCCCTCGGGTACCTCGTGAGTGGCGAGTGGTCCCGTAGGTCCACTCGCCACTCACAGGGGACTAGCCCATGCTCTTCGCGCCGTCCAGCGTCTCGCGGATGATGTCGGCATGCCCGGCGTGCTGCGCGGTCTCCCCGATGAGGTGCAGCAGCACCCGGCGGGCCGACCAGCGCGCGCCCGGCTCGAACCAGGGCGCCCTGGGCAGCGGGTGGGCGGCGTCCAGGTCCAGCGTGGCGAGCAGCTCGTCGGTGCGCCGCGCCACCCGCGCGTAGTCGGCGAGCACGGCGGCGAGACTCTCGCCGGGCCGCATCCGGAACGTCTCCTTGTAGCCGGCGTAGTCGCTCTCGTCCCACTCCGACCAGTCCTTGTCCCCGCTGAACATTGCCGAGGGGCCGGCCAGGATGAAGTCCACCCACTGCTGCTCGCCGTGGGTCAGGTGTTTGATCAGGCCGCCCAGGCAGAGCGAGCTGGCCGTGGGGGCGGCGGCTACCTGCTCGTCGGTCAGGCCCCGGGTGGTGTTGCGCAGGAAGAAGCGGTGCTTGGTCAGGGAGTCGAGCAGGTCGGCCCGCTCGCCGGACAGGGTCGGGGTGCTGGTCACGGTGCTGGTCACGGCTCAGCCCATGCTCTTCGCGCCGTCCAGCGTCTCTCGGATGATGTCCGCGTGGCCGGAGTGCTGGGCGGTCTCGGCGACGATGTGCGTCAGCACCCGGCGGACCGACCAGCTGGTGCCCGGCGCGTACCAGGGAGCCTCCGGCAACGGCTGGGACAGGTCCAGGTCGACGGTGGCGAGCAGCTCGTCGGTGTGGCGCGCCACCTCCTCGTAGCGGGCGAGCACGCCGGCCAGGGTCTCGCCCGGCTGCAGGGCGAAGGTCTTCTCCCGCTCCGCGTAGTCCTCCTCGGTCCACTCCGCCCAGCTCTTGCCGTTGCCGGTCATCGCGTCGGGGCCGTCCTCGATGAACCGCACCCAGGCCGCCTCGGTGTCCGTGACGTGCTTGATCAGTCCGCCGAGGGAGAGCGAGCTGACCGTGGGCCGTTGGGCCGCCTGCTCGTCGGTCAGCTCGCGGGTGGTGAAGCGGAGGAAGAAGCGCTGCTTGCCGAGGGCGTCGAGCAGGTCGGCCCGCTCGCCGGTCAGGGCCGGGGCGCTGGTCTGGGTGCTGGTCTCGGTGGCGGTTTCCGTGCTGGTCATCGGGGCTTCCTTTCGGGGTGGACGCTGTCGATGAGGACTACGCTATGACCCATAGGTGCCAGTTTCTGACCTGAATTAGGGCGAGGCTCACAACATGGCAAACACGAGCTCGCGCACGCTGCGGCTGCTGTCGTTGCTGCAGACCCACCGGTACTGGCCGGGCGAGGAGCTGGCCGGCCGGCTCGAGGTGTCCATCCGCACGCTGCGCCGCGACATCGACCGGCTGCGCGAGCTGGGCTACCCGGTGGAAGCCAGCCGGGGCGTCGACGGCGGCTACCAGCTGGCGCCGGGTGCCGCGCTGCCGCCGCTGGTGCTGGACGACGAGGAGGCGGTGGCGCTCGCCGTCGGGCTGCAGCACGCCGCCCAGGGCTCGGTCGAGGGCATCGCGGAGTCGTCGGTGCGGGCGCTGACCAAGGTCACCCAGGTGATGCCGCCCCGGCTGCGCCGGCGGGTGGAGGCGCTGCGGGCGATGACGGTGTCGCCCGGCTGGGGCGGCCGCTCGCTGGCCGCCGACCCGGAGACGCTGGTCGCCGTCGCCCAGGTGTGCCGGGACACCGAGCGGCTGGAGTTCGACTACACGGCGGCCGGCGGTGAGCAGACGGAGCGCCAGGTGGAGCCGCTGCGGCTGGTTTCCTTGGGCCGGCGCTGGTACCTCGTCGCCTACGACCTGGGCCGGCACGACTGGCGCACCTTCCGGCTGGACCGGCTGCGCCGGCCGAGGGGGACTGGCGTGCGCTTCCGGCCGCGCGAGCTACCGGCCGAGGACGCCGCCGCGTTCGTCCGGAGCGGGCTCAAGCAGGTGCCGGCGTCGTACACCGTGCGTGCGCTGGTGCGGGCGCCGGCCGACGAGGTCAGGACGCGGATCGGGCAGTGGGCGACGGTGTCGGACGCCCCGGATGCCTCGGACGGCCAGTGCCTGATGACCATGAACACCGACTGGCTGGACTGGCCGGCGATGGCGCTGGGCTCGCTGGGCGCGGAGTTCACCGTGCTCGAGCCGCCCGCGCTGCTCGACTACCTGCGCGAGTGGAGCCAGCGGTTCGGCCGCGCGGCCGGGGGCTAGTCCCGACCTGAGGGGTTGGGAATGCGGCTGGCGGGTGGTTTGCCGGCGAGTGCGGTGTGGCCGTGGCGCTGGTTGTAGCAGATCAGCCCGCGGCGGATCATCTGTCCGCGCGCGGTCGAGTTGCGCCGGGCGCGGGATTCGGTACCGAGTGATCACTCGGTGCACGGTGCACGGGTTCAAACCGGGCAGACAGGCGATGCGGGCTGGTCCCACCGGCGCGCGAGGCGGACTTTGATGATCCGCCGCTCGATCCGGGTCGGGGGTGCGTCGCGGACTCTGAGGCGGTCGGCTGGGGTGATCGACCATGCCCGCCGGGCCCCGTTCGCGACAACGCGCTGCCCAGCGCCGCGTCGTGGTGGCCGAGACCTCGAACTGCCTAGTCCGGCCAGACCGGGTGGCGCTTCTCCAGGAACGCGGCCATGCCCTCCTTGGCGCCGGCGGTCTGCGACATGGCCGCCATGACCTCCAGCGCGATGAGGTACGCGTCCGCCTCCGGCCGGTCCAGCTGGGCGTACAGGGTCTGCTTGCCGATGCCCTTGCCGACGCGGCTGCCCCGGGTGGCCCTGGCCAGCAGGGCGTCCACCTCGGCGTCGAGCTGGTCGTCCGGCACCGCCTTGTTGATCAGGCCCCACTCGGCGGCGGTCACGGCGTCCACGACGTCCCCGGTCAGGGCCATCTCCATCAGTCGCTTGCGGCCGACGCCCCTGGCCACCGGCACGGCGGGGGTGTGGCAGAACCAGCCGCCCTTGCCGCCGGGCAGTGCGAAGCCGGCCGACTCGGCGGCCACGGCGAGGTCACACGTCGCCACGAGCTGGCAGCCGGCGGCGGTGGCCAGCGCGTGCACCCGGGCGATGACGACCTGGGGCACGGACTGGATCAGCTTCATCAGGTCGGTGCACTGGCGCAGCAGGTCGCGCACACCGGGCAGGTCGCGGGCGGCCACGTCGGCGAAGTCGTGCCCGGCGGAGAACACCTTGCCCTCGGCGCCCAGCACGATCCCGGTGGCGTCGCTGTCGCCGGCGGCGCTGAACGCGTCGGCCAGCTCGGCCAGGTGGGCCGAGGACAGCGAGTTGCGCCGCTGCGGCCGGTTCATCGTGATCCGCACGGTGTCGCCGTCGTGCTTGACCAGCAGGTGCTCGTAGTCGGCCATGGCTCGACCGTAGTCGTGGCGGCGCGGCGCGCAAAGCCGTCGGCGGGTGGCGGGCAAAGGCATTGACGCCAGGGCTATCGTGACCGTGTGACTGAAAATGCAAATCCAGTCATCAGGTCAGCCCCGGCGCCGGACACCACACCGGACTGGGGCGACCGGGTGGACCGGGTGCTCGACGCGGCCGCCGAGCTGCTGGTCCGCTGGGGCTACCGCCGGGTCACCATCGAGGACGTCGCGGCGCACGCCGGCATCGGCAAGGGCACCGTCTACCTGCACTTCCACACCAAGGAAGCGCTGTTCCTGACGGCCCTGCTGCGCGGTTACCGGAGCGTGGTCGCGGGCATGGTCGAGCGGATGCGGGCCGACCCCGAGGAGGTGCTGCCCGGGCGGATGGTGCGGTCGCTGTTCGTCGCGCTGCTGTCCGACCCGGTCGCCCGGCCGGTCTACTTCGGTGACACCGAGATGCTCGGCCGGCTGGCCAAGGAGGCCATGAACACGCTCGGGCCGCTGCGGCAGCGGGGTATCGAGCTCAACCGGTTGCACTACGAGCTGCTGCGCGAGGCCGGCCTGCTGCGCACCGACCGGACGGTGGCCGCGCAGCACTACCTGGTGCAGGCGGTCGGCGCGGGGTTCTGGTACCTCGAGCCGTTCGAGCTGCCGTCCGCCCCGGCCGATCCGGCGGAGCGGGCCGAGCTGCAGGAGTACCTGCTGGTCGCCGCCCTGGAACCGGCAGACCGACCGGACCCCACCGTTGAGCTGGCCGAGACCGTGGCCCAGCTCTACGAGTCCCTGCTCGACGCGGTCGACGAGGAGCTGCGGCGCCGCATCCGTTCGGACGGCGCCTCGGAGGAGAGGAACCGATGACCACCGCCGACACCCCGACCACCACCGGGGATCTGTCCGACCTGCCCGACATGACGTCGCCCGAGCTGATCGCCGACCCCTACCGGGGGTACGGGCGGCTGCGCGAGCAGGCGCCGGTGCTGCGCGCCTCGTTCATGGGCGTGGCCCCGACCTGGATGGTCACCCGCTACGAGGACGTGCACGCGGTGCTCGGGGATCCGAGGTTCGTGAACAACCCGGCCTCGGTGCCCGGGGTGCAGGTGCCGAACCCGGTCCAGAAGGTGATGAAGGCCTACGGGCTGTCCGAGGAGGACGCCCGGTACATGTCCAGCAACATCCTGAGCGCCGACGCCGAGGACCACACCCGGCTGCGCAAGCTGGTCTCCCGGGCGTTCACCGTGCGGCGGGTCAGCGAGCTGCGGCCGAGGGTGGAGGCGATCTCCGCCGGCCTGCTGGACGGGATCGCCGCCGGTCCGGAGCCGGTGGACCTCACCGAGCGGTTCTGCTACCCGCTGCCCATCACGGTGAGCTGCGAGCTGGTCGGCATCCCCGAGGCGGAGCGGCCGGCCTGGCGGGACTGGGGGCGGGACCTGATGTCCATGGAGCCGGCGCGGATGGGCTCCGCGATGCACGCGATGATGGAGGACGTCAAGGCGCTGATCGGGACCCGCCGGACCGCGCCGGAGGACGACCTGGTCAGCGCGTTGATCCGGGCGCAGGACGAGGACGGCGACCGGCTGTCCGACGTGGAGCTGGTCACCTTCGTGGTCACCCTGGTGATGGCCGGCCACGAGACCACCGCGCACCTGATCGGGAACAGCATCCCCGCGCTGCTCGGCCACCCCGACCAGCTGGCCCTGCTGCGCGCGCGCCCGGAGCTGTGGCCGACCGCGGTGCACGAGCTGGTCCGCTGGTGCGGCACCGCGCTGCTCACCGGGCTGCGCTACGCCACCGAGGACATCGAGCTGGGCGGCGTGCTGGTCAAGGCGGGGGACTCGGTGTCGCCGGTGCTGGTGGCGGCCAACTACGACCCCCGCCAGTACGGCGACCCGGACCGGCTGGACGTCGCCCGCCAGCCCACCGGGCGCGGGGAGGGGCACGTCGGCTTCGGGCACGGCGCGCACTACTGCCTGGGTGCCGCGCTGGCCCGCCAGGAGACGGAGGTGGCGCTGCGCGCGCTGTTCGACCGGTTCCCCGGGCTCGCGCTGGCGGTGCCCGAGTCGGAGCTGGAGTGGCAGCAGCTGCCCGGCAGCCGCCGCCTCGCCGCGCTGCCGGTTCGACTGGGCTGACCCGGTCCGGCCCGGGTGGCGTGTCCGAGGGGGGCACGCCAGCCGGCGCCGCGGGACACTAGTACGACTTGGGCAGGCCCAGGGTGTGCTGGGCGACGAAGTTGAGGATCATCTCCCGGCTGACGGGGGCGATCCGGGTGGTGCGCACCGCGCCGATCATCGTGCCGATGCCGTACTCGGCGGACATGCCGTTGCCGCCGTGCACCTGCACGGATGCGTCCACCGCCGCGATCGCGGCCTCGGCGGCGGCGTACTTGGCCACGTTGGCGGCCTCGCCGGCGGCCGGGTCGTTCCGGTCGTAGAGCCAGGCCGCCCTGGTGGTGGCCAGCCGGGCCAGCTCCACCTCGATGTGCGCCTTGGCCAGCGGGTGCGCGACGGCCTGGTGGGCGCCGATCGGCTTGCCCCACACCGAGCGGTCCCTGGCGTACGCGGCGCCCTTCTCCAGCGCGTAGCGGCCGAGCCCGTTGGACTGCGCGGCCACCGTGATCCGCTCCGGGTTGAGCCCGGCGAACAGCGCGCCCAGCCCGGCCTCCTCGCCGCCGATCAGTGCCTCGTCGGGCAGGTGCACATCGTCGAAGAACACGGTGAACTGCCGCTCGGCGGCCACGAAGGACATCTCGATCGGCTGGTAGTTGTAGCCGGGTGCGTCGGTGGGTACCAGGAACATGGCCGGGCGCAGCGTGCCCTTGCTGTCCTGCATCCGGGCCACCACGAGCGTCGCGGCACTCTCGTCGACGCCGGAGATGTAGTACTTGTTTCCGGACAGCCGCCAGCCGCCCTCGGGGTCGCGCCGGGCCGACGTGGTGATGTTGTGCGAGTTGGTGCCGGCGTCCGGCTCGGTGATGGCGAAGGACACCGTGACGCTGCCGTCCGCGATCGCGGGCAGCCAGCGTTCGCGCTGCTCCTGGGTGCCGGCGGCGGCGATCACCGAGGCGGCGATGGCCGGGGACACCACGATCATCAGCAGCGGGCAGCCGGCGGCGGCGATCTCCTCGGTGACGATGGCCAGCTCGACCATGCCGCCGCCCCCGCCGCCGTACTCCTCGGGGACGCCGACGCCGAGAAAGCCCGCCTTGCCGGCCTCGGCCCACAGCTCGGTGGTCTTCTCGCCGGCCTTGGCCTTCGCCCAGAGGTACTCGTGGCCGTACTTGCGGGCCATGGTGGCGACGGACGACCGCAGCATCCGTTGCTCGTCGGTCTCGGCGAAGTCCATCCGGCATACCTCCGGGGTCCTGGCGGGCCCGTCCCGCCCCAGTGCGTGGTCCGCCCAGTGTCACGGACCGGGGCCGGGGACGCAAACTTACCGGCGATACTGCCGGTAAGTGTCACATTCGCTGCTCCCGGAGCAGCAGCAGGCCGAACGCGGCGATGCTCTGCGCGTCGGTGATCTCCCCGTGCTCGATCATCTTGATCACCTGGTCCCGGCTGAACCAGGCCGTGCGCATGTCCTGCTCGGTGTGCTCGCGCTCCGGCCGTCCCTCGGTCAGCTCGGTGGCCAGGAACACCCGGCCGCGCTGGCTGGACATGCCCGGAGCCACGTCCAGCATGCCGATCTGGGTCATCCGGCCGGCCCGCAGCCCGGTCTCCTCGCGCAGCTCCCGGCGGGCCAACTCGAGCGGCTCGGTTTCGGCCCGGTCCGGCGCGGTGCCCTGCGGGAACTCCCAGCGGCGCAGCCCCAGCGGGTAGCGGAACTGTTCGACCAGGTGAAACCGGTCCCCGTCGAGGGGCACGATCAGCGCGTGGTCCGGCTTGTCGATCACTCCGTAGATCCCGTCCGAGCCGTCCGGATGGCGGATCCGGTCTTCCCGGATGACCATCCACGGGTTCGTGTACACCTCTCGGGTGCTCAGCTGCTCCACGCTCGCGACGGTAGGCCATACGGGTCGAGCATTTGGCTGGTCGCCGCCGAGGGCCTGACGGAATCCCCGACTCACCCTGACGAAATTCCCGACTCGCGGGAACCTTCGGGCGGCGGCCCCGGGGGCGCTGGCGGCCCTCGGGTGTGGCGGCGCGGGGCGAACCGATAGCGTGCCGGCGTGCGACTCGTCATCGCCCGCTGCCAAGTGGACTACGTCGGCCGGCTCACCGCTCATCTGCCCATGGCTCCTCGGCTGTTGCTGGTCAAGGCCGACGGGTCGGTGAGCATCCATGCCGATGACCGGGCCTACAAGCCGCTGAACTGGATGAGCCCGCCCTGCTGGCTGGAGGAGCAGCCGGGCGTCTGGACGGTGCGCAACAAGGCCGACGAGTCGCTCGTGATCACCATCGAAGAGGTGCTGCACGACTCGTCGCACGAGCTCGGCGTGGACCCCGGCCTGGTCAAGGACGGTGTCGAGGCGCACCTGCAGGAGCTGCTCGCCGAGCACCCGACCACGCTGGGCGACGGGCTGACCCTGATCCGGCGTGAGTACCCGACCGCGATCGGCCCCGTCGACCTGCTCTGCCGCGATCCCGAGGGCGGCACGGTGGCCATCGAGGTCAAGCGGCGCGGCGACATCGACGGCGTCGAGCAGCTCACCCGGTACCTGGAGCTGCTCGGCCGCGACCCGCTGCTGTCCCCGGTCGCCGGCGTGTTCGCCGCCCAGCAGATCAAGCCGCAGGCGCGCACCCTGGCGACGGACCGGGGCATCCGCTGCGTGGTGGTCGACTACGACGAGCTGCGCGGCGCGGAGCGGCACGATCTGCGGCTGTTCTGAGGCCTTCGGGCCGTTTGGGCCGCTCCGAGCTGTTGTGGGCGGTCCGGTGACCGCCCGAACGTGACCCTCGGCACGGCCGCTGGGCCGTTGACCTGCTCGGCAAACGTGCCACCATGACTGCCACGTAGGCTGCGCCCTCTGACGGGCACCTACCGCCGCTCGCGCCATGGAGGTCGTGACGATGACGCAGACCGGGACACCGGCCGCTCCGGACGCCCAGCCCTCGGCGGCCGGCGCCCGGTTCGACTCGCTCGACCCGCGCACCGGCGAGGTGATCAACAGCTACCCGGTGCACGACGCGGAGCATGTCAACGCCGTGGTCGTGCGCGGCGGCGAGGCCGCCGGGTGGTGGGCCGAGCAGGGCTTCGCCGGGCGTCGCACGCTGCTGGGGCAGTGGCGGAAGCTGCTGGTCAAGCGGCTCGACCAGCTCGCCGAGGTCGTCTCGACGGAGACCGGCAAGCCGCTGGACGACGCCCGCCTGGAGCTGGTGCTCGCGGTGGACCACCTGGCCTGGGCGGCGCGCCACGCGGAGCGGGTGCTGGGCCGCCGCAAGGTCGGTGCCGGCCTACTGATGAGCAACCAGCGCGCCACGCTGTCGTACCCGCCGTTCGGCGTCGTCGGGGTGATCGGGCCGTGGAACTACCCGGTGTTCACGCCGATGGGCTCGATCGCGTACGCGCTGGCGGCGGGCAACGCGGTGGTGTTCAAGCCGAGCGAGCTCACCCCCGGGGTCGGCCACGCGCTGGCCGACACGTTCGCCGACGCGCTCC
Organism: Pseudonocardia sp.; assembly: GCA_036272155.1. Classification (GTDB taxonomy): domain Bacteria; phylum Actinomycetota; class Actinomycetes; order Mycobacteriales; family Pseudonocardiaceae; genus Pseudonocardia. Next base: position 77,181 of record DATAZG010000122.1, on the reverse strand, counting down.
GGGCGGCGGGTCACGACCAGCCGGTGCTACAGGTGGTGACCGGGTTCGGCGAGACCGGGGCCGCGCTGTGCCGCTCCGGGGTGGGCAAGCTGGCGTTCACCGGGTCCACGGCGACGGGCCGGCGCGTGATGGTGGCCTGCGCGGAGAACCTCACGCCGGTGCTCATCGAGTGCGGCGGCAAGGACCCGCTGATCGTGGATGCGGACGCCGACCTGGACGCGGCGGCCGACGCGGCGGTCTGGGGCGGCATGTCGAACGCGGGGCAGACCTGCGTCGGCGTCGAGCGGGTCTACGTGGTCGAGCCGGTCGCCGACGAGTTCCTGCGCCGCGTGGTGGCCAGGGCGCACGCCGTCCGCGCCGGCGCCGACCCGGCCGCCGACTTCGGCCCGATGACCATGCCCGCGCAGCTCGACGTGGTGGCCGGCCAGGTGCGGGACGCGCTGGACAAGGGGGCGCACGCGCTGGTCGGCGGCATGGCCTCGGTCCGCGCGCCCTACGTCGAGCCGGTGGTGCTGACCGACGTCCCCGAGGACTCCACGGCGATCACCCAGGAGACGTTCGGCCCCCTGATCACGGTGAACCGGGTGCCCGACGCCGAGGAGGCGATCACCCGCGCGAACGCCACGGCGTACGGGCTCGGTGCCTCGGTGTTCTCCGCCAAGCACGGCGAGGAGATCGCGGCCCGGCTGCGCTGCGGCATGGTCGCGGTGAACGGCGTGATCACCTTCGCCGGGGTGCCGGCGCTGCCGTTCGGCGGGGTCGGCGACTCCGGTTTCGGCCGGATCCACGGTGAGGACGGGCTGCGCGAGTTCGCCCGGGCGCAGGCGGTCACCCGGCAGCGGTTCGCCCCGCCGATCTCGGTGATGACGTTCACCAGGGGCAAGCGCAGCATGCGCCGGATCATTGCGCTGGTCCGCGCGGTGCACGGGCGTTAACTCGGCCGAGCGAGCTGGCGGGGATCTGGCGGGGAACTGGACACAGATCACTGCCCGTGGCCGGGCGGGGATGGCAGGATCGCGGGCATTGAGACGCGGGCGGGCATCTTGCGCGACCCGAGAATCTGGGAGGTAGCGGCGTGGCACGTGACTTCGAGGCCGTCGGTGTGGTCGGCCTGGGCACGATGGGGGCCGGGATAGCCGAAGTCTTCGCTCGCAACGGCCTGCGTGTGGTCGGGGTGGAGCTGAACGAGAACGGCCTGGACCGTGCCCGCGCGCACCTGGAGAACTCCACGTCACGTGCCCAGGCCCGGGGCAAGCTGACCGAGGAGGACGCGAAGGCGCTGCTCGGCCGGATCACGCTGACCTCGCAGCTCGCCGACCTGGCCGACGTCGACCTGGTGATCGAGGCCGTACCGGAGCGGCTGGAGCTCAAGACGGCCATCTTCGCCGAGGTCGACAAGATCGTCCGGCCGGACGTGGTGCTCGCGTCGAACACCTCGTCGCTCTCGGTCACCGAGCTGTCGGTGCGCACGGGCCGGCCGAGCCGCGTGGTCGGCATGCACTTCTTCAACCCGGCGCCGGTGCAGCAGCTGGTCGAGCTGGTCCGGACGGTGGTCACCGAGCAGGACGTGGTCGACGACGTCGCGGCGTTCGCCCGCAAGCTGGGCAAGGTTCCGGTGGTGATCGGCGACCGGGCCGGCTTCATCGCGAACGCACTGCTGTTCGGCTACCTCAACCACGCGGCGAAGATGTTCGAGGAGCGCTACGCCAGCCGGGAGGACATCGACGCGGCGATGCGCTACGGCTGCGGCTACCCGATGGGGCCGCTCGCGCTGCTCGACCTGATCGGGCTGGACACCGCGTACGAGATCTTGATGACCATGTACAACCAGTCGCGCAACATGATGCATGTGCCGACGCCGGTGTTCAAGCAGATGATGACCGCGGGGCTGCTCGGCCGGAAGAGTGGGCGCGGCTTCTACACCTACGACGGCCCGGACTCGTCCAAGGTCGTCGACGACGCGCACACGCCGAAGCCGGCGGCCGACTCGGAGGAGCAGCTGCGCCAGGTCAGCACGGTCGGCGTGGTCGGCACCGGCACGATGGCCACAGGGATCGTCGAGGTACTGGCCAAGTCCGGCCTCGGTGTGGTGCTGCGCGGGCGCTCGGCCAGCAAGAACGAGGCCGCGCTGAACACACTGAAGCGGTCGCTGGACAAGGCGGTGGTGCGCGGCCGGCTCACCGAGGAGGAGCGCGCCGCGGCCTACGGGCGGGTGCACGCCACGACGAACTTCGAGGAGCTGGCCGAGTGCGACCTGGTCATCGAGGCGGTCGCCGAGGAGCTCGACGTCAAGCGCGCGGTGTTCGGCACGCTGGACGAGGTGTGCAAGCCGGGCGCGATCCTGGCCAGCACGACGTCGTCGCTGCCGGTCATCGAGTGCGCGGCCGCGACCTCGCGGCCCGGTGACGTGGTCGGCCTGCACTTCTTCAACCCCGCGCCGGTGATGAAGCTGGTCGAGGTGGTCAGCACGATCTCGACGGCACCGGATGTGGCGGCCACCGCGCGTGCCCTGTGTGCGACGCTGGGTAAGCACGCCGTCTCCTGCGGCGACCGGGCCGGCTTCATCGTCAACGCGCTGCTCTTCCCGTACCTGAACGACGCGGTCAAGATGCTGGAGGCGCACTACGCCAGCGCGGACGACATCGACGCGGCGATGAAGACGGGCTGCGCGCTGCCGATGGGCCCGTTCGAGCTGCTCGACGTGGTCGGCCTGGACGTGTCCCTGGCCATCGAGAAGACCCTGTACCAGGAGTTCCGGCTGGCCGGGTACGCGCCGGCGCCCCTGCTCGAGCACCTGGTCACCGCCGGGCGGCTGGGCCGCAAGACCGGTCAGGGGTTCCGCGACTACTCATCCCGGTAGGCGGTATTCGAGGTAGGCGGTTCGGCGGTAGCCGGTGCCGGTGGCTTCAGCCGGCGCCGGCGACCGGCTCTGGCCCGTCGGCGGGCGCGGGCCGGCGGTGTGGCGTTGGTGGCCGCGGGCGGCGGCGATGGGTCGCGGCGACGGATACTGGAGTCGTGCCACGCCGCAACCGCCCGCCTCGGCCCACCCCGGCCGGGTCGCCCGCCGCGCCCAACTCGCCGCTGAGTGGTGCGCTGGGCTGGGCGAGGACGGAGAGCGCGGCCGACGGCGACTGGCTGGTGCGCACGGTGCCCGGCGCGCAGGGCCGCAAGACGTACCGCTGCCCCGGTTGTGACCACGAGATCCCGCCGGGAGTGGGCCACGTGGTGGCCTGGCCCGCGTCGGAGAGTGAGTACGGGGATACCGAGGTGGCGGGCTACGCGGTGCCGCGCGGGGCCGGGTATGCCGGTCTGGTCGGCCGCGGCACCGGCGGTTCGGCCGGTGGCCGTGGTTCGACTGGCTCCGGTGGCTGGGCCGGAGACGGTGGCTCGGCCGGCTACGGTGCCGCCGAGGAGCGCCGGCACTGGCACACGAACTGCTGGCAGACGCGGCACCGCCGTCGCCCGGGTCGCCGCGCGCCTCGTTGACCAGGCCGAGCGACGGCTACGCCGAAACCTGGTCGTCCCGCCCCGCTGGCCAGACTGTGGTGGCTCTGGGCCAGATCCGCTGTGGTCGGGCCAGCCAGGGGACCTGGTTCCCCGTTACCGCTGGTGGCCCACCGGAGTTGGCGTCGGTCGGCGTCGGCGCGGGCTCGGCCGTACCTCCGGGCTGGACCGCGGCGTCGGGGTCGACTCAGTGGACGCGGCCTGCTCGCCGGTGTCCGACCTGGGTACGTCCCGAGGGGCACCTTCGCCCTCGGACTCGCCGACGCCGGCCGGGTCGTCCTCGGCCTGGGTCGGCCGTGACCCGGTACTGGCCCTCGGAATTGCGATCTGGGGCTGGCTGGTCTGCGAGGTGGACCGGGATGCGGCCGACTCGGCACCGTGCTCAGTGCCGTTGCTCGGGGTGGGCAGGCCCGGTGCCGGGGCACTCGTATCGGGATGTGAGGGGCCGGACCCGTTGTGGGACGGTGCCGCACCGTTCGGCACAGCGGCCTCGGGACCACCGGGCTGGCCCGCCGGGGCTGCCGCCGATCCGTTGCTGGTCTGGGGTGCTGGAATGGCCGGTGGCACCGGTCCCGGAGCAACCGACCGCTCGTCGATGGGGGCCACCGCGGGCAGCGCACTGTCCAACACTCCGCGCAGGTCACCGAGCCGCGACGCCAACTCCGCGCGCAGCGCGTCGAGCGCGGCGACCCGTCGCTCGGCGGCGAAGATCGTCGCCTCCGCGGCGCGCTGCGCCTCGTCGATCTTTCGCTCGGATTCGGCCCGAGCGTTGGTGATCAGCGCGTTGGCCTCGTCCCGACTGGACATCTGGTTGCGGTGGATCGTGGCCATCGCCTCCGCGCGTCGCGCGGACATGGCGATGTCGAAGTCCTCTTCGACCTGCGTCCGCTTGGCCGCGCTCTGCGCGTCGAGGGTCTGCCGCTCGTCGCCCGCCTGCAACCGGATCGCGTCGGTCTCGGCGGCGGCGGTCGCGCGCAGCTGGTCGCAGTCGGCGGTTGCCCTGCTCAGGATGAGATCGGCTTCCTCGCGCGCATCGCTGAGGATCTTGTTGCGCTCGAAGGTCAGCTGCTTGCGCTCGTGCTCCAGCTGCCGCCGGATCGCCTCGTTCTGCCGGGGCAGCTCGCCGGCCTCGGCCTCGGCCCTGGCGACGATCTCGGTCGCCTCGGCGTCGGCCCGCCTGCGACGCTCCGCGACCTCGTCCTGGGCCAGTCGCAGCATCGACTGCAGCCGCTCGCTCATGCCCTCGACGCTCTCCGGCGGCGCGGACAGCCGGCGCAGCTGGCCCTTGAGCCGGTCGGTCTCCGCCCAGGCCACGTTCACCTGGCGCGTCAACTGGCCGTTCTGTTCGACGGCCGCGTCCCGATCCGCCGCCAGCATGCGCAGCTGCGCGTCGAGATGGCGCAGGTAGTCATCAACCTGGACCGGATCATAGCCACGACGGCTTACCGCGAAGGCCGATCCGGGCGCCGGCAGATGATCTTGTCCAGCTGACATGGTGCCTACCGTACTCGGTGTGTGTCACGCCGTCGTGAGCGGTGCTTCACTCCGGAGAGTGACAATATTGATTACGCACCGCGAAAACGATTGATTGCGGTGAGGTGCTGAGTCCGGAGCTCCGGGTTGCGGACGCCCAGGCCTTCGGACGGTGCCAGGCAGAGCACGCCGACTTTGCCCTGGTGGGCGTTGGAGTGCACGTCATAGGCGGCCTGGCCGGTCTCCTCGAGCGCGTAGACCCGGGAGAGCGTGGGGTGGATCTGGGCTTTGGCGACCAGTCGGTTCGCTTCCCAGGCCTCGCGGTAGTTGGCGAAGTGGGACCCGATGATTCGTTTGAGGTTCATCCAGAGGTAGCGGTTGTCGAAGACGTGCTCGTAACCGCTGGTGGAGGCGCAGGTGACGATGGTGCCGCCCTTGCGCGTGACGTAGACGCTGGTGCCGAAGGTCTCCCGGCCCGGGTGCTCGAACACGATGTCGGGGTCATCCCCGCCGGTCAGCTCCCGGATGCGGCCGCCGAAGCGGCGCTGCTCCTTGGGATCCTGGTGCTGGTCGTCGCTCCAGAACCGATAGCCCTCGGCGGCGCGGTCGATGATCAGCTCGGCCCCCATGCGCCGGCAGATCTCCGCCTTCTCCGGCGAGGACACCACACACACGGGCGTGGCGCCGCCGTTGAGCGCGAACTGGGTGGCGTAGGAGCCCAGTCCACCCGAGGCGCCCCAGATCAGCACGGTGTCGCCCTGCTTCATCGCCGCGCCGTTGCGCGAGACCAGCTGCCGGTACGCGGTCGAGTTGACCAGGCCCGGGCTCGCGGCCTCCTCCCAGCTCAGATGTCCCGGCTTGGGCATCAGCTGGTTGGACTTGACCAGTGCCATCTCGGCCAGGCCGCCGAAGTTCGTCTCGAAGCCCCAGATCCGCTGCTCGGGATCCATCATCGTGTCGTTGTGGCCGTCGGAGCTCTCCAGCTCCACGGACAGGCAGTGCGCGACCACCTCGTCGCCGGGCTTCCACAGATGCACTCCGGGCCCGGTCCGCAACACCACGCCGGCCAGGTCCGAGCCCACCACGTGGTACGGCAGGTCGTGCTTCTTGGTCAGTGGCGAGAGCCGCCCGTAGCGCTTCAGGAAGCTGAACGTCGACAACGGCTCGAAGATCGACGTCCACACCGTGTTGTAGTTGATCGCGCTGGCCATGACGGCGATGAGGGCCTCGCCCGGTCCGAGCTCCGGGGTGGCCACCTCGTCCACGTGCAGGCTCTTGCGCGGGTCCTTGTCCCGGCTGGGCATGCCCGCGAACATCTCGGTCTCATCGGCTCGGACAGTCACCCCGCGGTAGTGATCGGGGATGGTCACTCCGCCGACGGCATCGAGCTCGTCGGCCAGGATTGCGTCGCGGATCTCCTGCACGCCAGGCCTCCGGTAGGTCGTGGCAGACGTCTCGCGCCCAGCCACCCTGCTTGGGATACCAAACGCTACTGGGCGGTAGTTAACTACACCAGACGGATGTGACTTACATCGCGTGTTGAGTGGTGTGCTGTCACTCAGTGGGGCGGCGCGGCCGCGGGCTCCACCAGTTCGATGAGCACCCCGCCGGCGTCCTTGGGGTGTACGAAGTTCACCCGGGAGCCCGCGGTACCTCGGCGCGGGGTCTCGTAGAGCAGTCGTACTCCCTTGTCTCTCAGGTGAGCGCAGGCAGCGTCGATGTCGGCGACGCGGTAGGCCATCTGCTGAATCCCGGGCCCGTTGCGCCCGATGAACTTTGCAATGGTCGACTGCTCGTTGAGCGGCGCAAGTAACTGCACAGCGGGACCACCGGTGTCGCCCGGGGCACCCAGCATGGCCTCCCGGACACCCTGTTCCTCGTTGACTTCCTCGTGGGTGGCCACCAGCCCCAAGGTGTCGGCGTACCACTGGATCGCGACGTCCAGATCGGGAACCGCGATCCCCACATGATCGATGGTCGTCACAACTCCGCGTAGCTCGTCCATGCCCGGAATGTAACCGATCGAACTCGTCGAATGTGCTGGCCTTCACCCGGTAGCTAGCCGTTGCCGCAGGTATCGTCTGGTCAACCCACCGCCGTAGGTGTCGCTGGAGGTTCTTGTGGCTCAGTCTGTGATCGTTGCCGGTGCTCGCACCCCGATGGGCCGGATGCTCGGCGCGTTGAAGGATTTCTCGGGTGCGCAACTGGGCGGTGTCGCGATCAAGGCCGCGCTCGAGCGCGCTGGGGTGAGCCCGGACCAGGTGCAGTACGTGATCATGGGTCAGGTACTCACCGCCGGCGCTGGCCAGATCCCGGCCCGCCAGGCGGCCGTGGCCGGTGGCATCTCGATGAGCGTGCCGGCGCTGACCATCAACAAGGTCTGCCTGTCGGGCGTCGACGCGATCGCTCTCGCTGACCAGCTGATCCGTGCCGGCGAGTTCGACGTCGTGGTGGCGGGTGGCCAGGAGTCGATGACTCAGGCGCCTCACCTGCTCACGAAGTCCCGCGAAGGCTACAAGTTCGGCGAGGTCACGGCGCTGGACCACATGGCGCACGACGGACTGTTCTGCGCATTCGACCAGTGCGCGATGGGCGCGTCCACCGAGAAGTTCAACTCGCGCTACGAGCTGACCCGCGCGGAACAGGACGAGTTCTCGGCCCGTTCGCACCAGCTGGCGGCGAAGGCCGCCGCGAGTGGGATCTTCGCCGAGGAGATCGCGCCGGTATCGGTTCCGCAGCGCAGGGGCGACCCCAAGATCGTGGACACCGACGAGGGGGTGCGCGCCGACACCACTGTCGAGAGCCTGGCCAAGCTGCGCCCGGCGTTCTCGTCGGACGGGACCATCACCGCCGGCTCGGCGTCGCAGATCTCCGACGGTGCGGCCGCCGTCGTTGTGATGAGCAAGGCGAAGGCCGAGGAGCTGGGGCTGACCTGGTTGGCCGAGATCGGTGCACACGGTGTTGTGGCGGGACCCGACGCCAGCCTGCACGAGCAGCCCGCGAACGCCATCGCGGCGGCCTGTCGCAAGGAAGGGATCGAGCCGGCCGACCTCGACCTCGTGGAGATCAACGAAGCCTTCGCGGCCGTGGGTGTGGTGTCCACCCGCAAGCTCGGGATCGACCCGGAGAAGGTCAACGTCAACGGCGGAGCGATCGCGCTCGGCCACCCGATCGGTATGTCGGGTGCACGGATCGCGCTGCACCTGGCGTTGGAGCTGCGTCGCCGCGGCGGCGGCACCGGCGTCGCCGCGCTGTGCGGCGGTGGCGGCCAGGGTGATGCGTTGGTGCTCCGCGTGCCGGCGGCCAGCTGACCGCCGGATCGGGCACCACGGGTTTATGTCGCGCCAGGACACCGTCGCGGATCTCGTCACCCGGGCACAGGACTCGGATCCGCGAGCGGTGGCGCGGCTGATCTCGATGGTCGAGGACGCCAGCCCCCAGCTGCGGGAGGTGGCGGCTGCGCTCGCTCCGTACACCGGGCGGGCGCAGGTGGTCGGCCTCACCGGATCACCGGGTGTTGGTAAGTCGACCTCCACGTCCGCGCTGGTCAGCGCGCTGCGTAGGCAGGGCAAGCGGGTCGGGGTCCTTGCGGTGGACCCGTCCTCGCCGTTCTCCGGTGGCGCCTTGCTCGGCGACCGGGTGCGGATGCAGGACCACGCCACCGACAACGGAGTCTTCATCCGCTCGATGGCGACCCGAGGGCACCTTGGCGGACTGTCCTGGGCGACGCCCCAGGCACTTCGCGTGCTCGACGCGGCTGGCTGCGATGTCGTCCTCGTGGAGACCGTGGGCGTCGGCCAATCCGAGATCGAGGTCGTATCGCTGGCTGACACGACCGTGGTGCTGGTCGCCCCCGGCATGGGCGACGGGATCCAGGCCGCCAAGGCCGGCATCCTCGAGGTCGCCGACATCCTGGTGGTGAACAAGGCCGACCGCGATGGCGCCGACCAGACCGTGCGGGAGTTGCGGTACATGCTCTCGCTCGGCGAGCGGCGTGAGGGCGTCGGATCGAGCTGGAAGATCCCCATCGTGCGGACTATCGCCTCGAACGGTGAGGGGATCGACGACGTCGTGAACGCCCTGGACGAGCACCGCGACTGGATGGCGGGCTCGGGGGAGCGGGATCGGCGCCGCCAGCAGCGGGCGGAGTCGGAGATCGAGGCGATCACCCTGGAGCAGGTTCGAGCGCGGATCGGCGACGTACGGGGCGGTGGAAACCTGCCCGAGCTCGCCAAGCGAGTGGTCGCCGGAGAGCTGGATCCGTACACAGCGGCGGATGAGCTCATGGCAACCGTCAGCTCCGCCTAGCCGGCTCGACAACAGCGTCCCGAGGCCTGTCCAGCTCCGCGACCAGCCGTGCCGAGCCGATCCTGGTGGCGATCGATCTCGCCTCGCGTGCGTGCTCGGCGGCCTCGGTGAGCTGCCCGATCGAGTGGTGCGCGTGCACCAGATCGATATGGATGCCGGCGACGTCTCGGGATGACCCACCCCCGTCGTCCAGTGCCTGTCGGAGATCCTCGATCGCCGACTCGTCTTCGTGCAGCAGCCGCCGGGCGTGGCCTCGGCGCCGGTGCAGTGCGGGAAGATCGAAACGCAGGAACGGCAGCTCAACGAAGCTGATGTCGCCGCGCGCGGCACCTGACGACAGCTCCCGCTCGGCACTTCGATAGGCCGAGTGGGCGGGACCCGCGGCGCCGGCCGCGGCCAATGCCTCGCCGCGAGAGGCTTCGAACCAGGCGCGCAACGGGCCGGACGGCTCGGTCGCCGCGGTTGTGATGGCCTGGTCGATCAGGCCGGCGGCGGTGGCGGCCTCGCCGATGTCGGTGAGTACCTCGGCCTGCTCGACCATGGCGTAGCCGAGCAGCGCCGACGACCCCGCTTCGCGTGCACCGGCCTTCGCGGTCTCGAAATGGCGCCAGGCCGTGCCGTGTTCGGCCCCGTCGAGCGCGAGCCGGCCGGCGAGCGTCGCCGCGTCAACCACCAGCCGCCCCAACTGGCGGCGCAGGTGTGAGTCGGTGCCGTAGGCGAGTGCTCGCTCGAGGTAGCTCAGCTGGGCGTAGGCGGAGCCGGTGACCGCGGCGGCTCCGAGTCGGTCGTCCAACTGCCGCGTAACGCGCAGCTGGGTGCGGATCAACTCGATCGCCGGCTCGTCGAGGGTCGCGGCGGCGGCTAGCTCGGCGCGCAGCGCCTCGATATCTGGGCCCGCGACGCTCGGGGGCTCCACCGGGTCCACCAGGCCCAACTCGACCTCGCTGCGCTCGTAGAGCTCACCCAGCAGATCGCGGTAGTGCTCCTCGGGCAGTGCGTGCTGGTTCTCCCAGCGGGAGAGCTGGGTCTTGAGGCTGAGGGGCGCCGCGACGGCCACACCGCGCGCGGCGGCGAGCGCGACGAGCTCATCGGCCGCGCGGGACTGCGACCAGCCTCGCGCCACTCGCGCCGCTCGTAGGGGTCCGTCTGTCTGGCTCATACGGAGAAGTGTGGCCAGGAGTTGCCCCGATGTCAACTAGGTTGACGCAATGTTGAGTTAATGGCATCATCGAGTCGTCGGGGACGGTGTCGGAAGGGAGAAGACCATGGGAGGTCTCACCGATCACCCCTGGTGCGCGGCCGGGATCGGAGCCGGTGCGGCGGTCGGGTACGTGGGCGGGCGTCGGTGGAGTCGGCGCCGCGGCTCGGGCCGAGGTCGTCGGGGCTGGTCGGGCGGGCCGATGCCGAGGGATGGCCCGCGTAGGCACGCCAGGGCGGGCAGGAGGGGCAGCCCTACGATGCGATCTTGGCCGGGTTGGTGGTCGGCGACCCGGCGGGACGCGGCCGACGACGAGTCGCCAGATCGGCGACGGTGATGCTCACGGCGGTCAGCCGGTCGTGAGCTGGGCGCAAATGAGGAGGACTGAGTGGTAGCCAGGTGGCGCATCTCGCGGGCCCGGAGCGGAGTGGCCGTACTTGTCACGGGTGTGGCGGGTTCGCTCCTGCTAGCTGGTTGCGCACAATCAGCGGCTCCGACGGCTCCGACGGCGCCCGCGACCTCAGCCGGCCCGGCGGCCGCGGTCCAGCGGGTCGAGGTGCATTTCGCGGGCGGTGTGGTCCAAGGCGGGGTGAGTCGGGTGCCGATCCACGTTGGCAGCTCGGTGGCCCTGGTCGTCAGCAGTGACGTCGGGGACGAGGTGCACCTGCACGGTTACGACCGCAAGGTGGATGTGCCGGCCGGCGGTACGGCGACGTTGGAGTTCGTGGCGGATCAGGCGGGCGTGTTCGAGGCGGAGCTGGAGTCACGCGGTACCCAGCTGGTTCAACTGGAGGTGCGCTAGTCGGCGCCGGGCCGGCGCGAGGGTTCTGGACCGTGCTCGGGAGCGCTGTCGGGCTCCGTACTGCTCAGTCAAAGTCGCCGGCGGCCCGGCGGACGCGTTCCAGAAGCTCGGTCAGTTGGTCCGCCTGGCGGTCGGTGAGCCCGACCAGGCCGAAATCCATCTCCGTGAGAGATTTTGTGGCATCGGCCCGCCGGCTTTCACCGGCTTCGGTGATGGCGACGAGCGTGGCGCGCCGATCGCTCGGGTGCGGCGTCCGTCTGACGAGTCCGTCGGCTTCGAGGCGGTCGACGATGTTCGTCACGCTGGTCGGGTGCAACTGGAGGCGCTCACCCATGACTCGCATCGGCAGGCTGCCGCGGCGGGCGAAGCTGAGCAGAACTAACGCTTCGTAACGAGCGAAGGTGAGTCCGTGTGCGCGGAGGGCGGCGTCCGTCGCTGAAAGGAGAATCTGTTGAACGCGCATCACGCTGGTCACCGCGGCCATGGTGCCGGCGGGTCCGATCCGCGTCTCCCACAGCGACGCCGCGCGAGCGATGGGGTCGAAGGGAAGGGGGTCACGCGACGTCATGGGCACCGACGCTAGCAGCGTCGCCCCGCAATCGCGCGAACCGCGGTGGCGAATGTCGGAACCTGTGACATCGGGCGCACGCGGCGCGGATGGTCGGCGTGCGGCAGGGTGGGACCCATGCTTATTGCGTTCAGTGTGGCGCCCTCGGGTGGATCCTCCGACAGCGTGGGAGACGCCGTGGCCGAGGCGGTTCGGGTAGTCCGGGAATCGGGCTTGCCCAACGAGACAACGTCGATGTTCACCACCATCGAGGCGGCGGACTGGGACGAGGGAATGGCGGTGGTGAAGCGAGCTGTGGAGGCGGTCCAGGCTCGAGCGCCGAGGGTGAGCCTCGTGCTCAAGGCGGACATTCGCCCAGGGCATGTCGATCAGCTCCACGCGAAGGTGGATCGAGTCAATCGGAAGCTGGCCGAAGACTGAGCGGACCGGCGGAATGGCCCATGAGATTTACGTCAGCAGGTGCCTCGGTGCCGGGGTGATTCGGCGGATTCGAACGGATTGATGCGGTTCCGCCAGGCGATCCGCTATCCGAGCGGTGATATATCAATCGAGCGATATATCAGTTGAGCCACGTGATAACGAGCGCGGAATAGCGCCGGCCAGCAAGGGGTGCACCAGCAAGGAAGGCGCTAGGCCGGCCTGACCGACCGGCGTCACGAGAAGTTGCGCGGAGCGGCGGTTCAAAGAAGGGGTGTTCGTGATGTTCCGCGTCGGGATATTCGGTGTCGGGATGGCCTCCGACAGGGCATCCCGAACTGTCCAGATTGGCGAATGGCTGCCCGGCAGGGCCGGGCAGCCATTGCGAGTCAGCGGCCGGCCATGTTCCAGGTGAAGAAGAACACGCCGATCAGGATGCCGGCCACGCCGAGGACGATGGCGATCTTGGCCTGCTTGGCGGACGCCGGGCGCTGCACGCCGGGAACGCCCATACCCACGGCGACGGCGCCGAGGATCCAGCCGGCGATCGAGATCGGGCTGGCCAGTACGGCCAGGATCCCGACGATCAGGGCGGCCTTGGCGAGCGCGGGGCTCTCCAGGCGGGCGGTCTTCTTGCGAGCGTCGGTCAGCAGCCGGTCGGCAACCGGGTTGTCCGAGGTCATCCGAGGTCCTCTCCAGGCGATCGGGTAGTTCGGCCAGCGGGGCGGCCGATGATCGTTGTCCGGGTGGGTGTGAGTACACCCGAGTTGGTCTAACGAGTGCTCGTTGTGGTGGGTGCTCCGCCAGACCGGTGACATCAACAGTGTGCGCTCGGTGGCAGAGACCACGATTGGGGGGCGAATTGTTAGGAATTTCTAATCTTGCGAGGCCGGGGCATCCTCTCCCGCGATAGGAAGTGCGCTCACGATCGCATCGAACCACCGGACCCGGAGTGAGCGGTGGCGGGTCGGCTAATCGGCGGCTGAGCAGGCCAGAAGGGGCCGCCACGAGGATTGCGCTCGGCCGGTCCGGACTCAGCGTGACGTCCGGGAGCGGCCGTCCGAGGTGGCTCGAGTCGGCTTCCACGGTGGTGTTGCGAAACCGGAGCAGTGGCGATCTGATGCGGCCCAGGTTGTTTGCTGTCGGCACCGACTCGACGCGGCGAAGCGCGAGCCGCCCGCGGCGCTCGATGACGAGTGGGGGAATGCCGTGAACCGGCCCGGTTCTGACCAGATTGCCCGCGCCAGGCGGATGTGGCAGGCGTTGGAGCCCTACCACACGGTGACGTACTTTGCGCCTGAGCCGCGCGCGGCCACGACCGAGCTCGGCTGCAATGGCGGCTGGATGAGCTACTTCGCGCTGCGGGCTGCCCCACTCGGCGCCGTCCCCGCGCAGGTGGTGGCCGCGACGTTCTACAACTTCCACCCGGGCATGGTCAGCCGGTCCATTCCGGCCGCGTGGCACGCGGCGCGGCCGGACACCTTCCTGGCCGTGCGGCTCAGCAGCGTGGACGCCGCGCTGCGTCGGTTGCTCGGCTCGGTCGTCGAGTCGGCGGAGCTGGTCGAGCTCGCCGAGTTGACCCGGGCGGCGGCCACGGCGGCACCGGTCGCGGGTCGCCCGCTGGCCGCCGCCAACGCCGCACTGGACTGGCCGGCCGAACCACATCTCGCGCTGTGGCAGGCCCAGACGCTGCTGCGCGAGTCACGTGGCGACGGGCATGTGGCCGCGCTGGTCAGTGCCGATCTCGATCCCTGCGAGGCTCTGGTGGCCTTCGCCGCCGACGGGCGCGCGGTGCCCGAGGCCCTCCGTCAGGGTCGGGGTTGGTCGGCCGAGGAGTGGGCGGCCTCGGCTGAGCGGTTGGTGGACCGCGGCCTGCTCGACGCAGCCGGCGCGCTGACCGACACGGGTGCTGACCTGCGCCGTTGGGTCGAGGACACCACAGATCTCGGCGTGGCGCCGGCCTGGGCGGCACTCGGCGACCAAGGTTGTGACCGGGTAGTGGAGCTGGTCAACCCGGTGGTCGAGAAGATCCTGGCGAACGGCGGATTCCTTGTCGCAAACCCGATGGGCCTCAAGCCGTTGGTCCAGGTCACTGAGGAGTAGGCGAGTCCGGTGGAGCTACGCCCGGCCGGCTGAATGATCTACCGGACACTCCCCGGGCGAATAATTCTGGAGATCATTGTCGGTCCGCCAGTACCGTCGCCTCGCCGACTGCCTGGCCGAGTTCGCAGTGAGCACAGTTGCCCGAGCCCCGGAGCGCCGCATGACCCCTCCTGACCCGCCCGCCGAGCACGATCCCGGCGCGTCCCCGACCGAGTCGACCGCCGCCGAACCGACAGCGCGCGAGGTGGCGACCGGGCTGGGGGCGAGCCCGTCGACCGAGCGCGAGCAGGACCAGGTCGAGAGTCCGGGGGAGACCGGGTCGGCCGGGGCCAACGACGAGCACCGGGCAGATCCGGCGGCCTCGGCCGAGTCCGAGGCGCCGCGGGAGGTACCTGACTCAGGGGTGACCGAGGGGGCCGCGACGGGGCCGGTGCCGACTCGAGGTGATCAACTGACCACGCCGTATCCGACGCCAGAGCAGGTTTCCGACCCCGGCGACCGGCCAACGGTGGGCTATCCGCCGCCGGATGCGGGAGCGGGCTCGTACACGGGTGGCTATCCGTCGCCGGGTGCGGGGGCCGGGCCCTATCCGGGTACCTATCCGGCCGGCGCCTACCCGCCGGGGCCCTACCAGCCCGGTGCCTACCCGCCGGGGGCTTACGCGCCGGGTTACCCGCCCGCCGAGTGGGCGCCGCCTCGGCCGACGAACGGCATGGCGGTCGCCTCACTCGCGCTCGGCATCACGTGGCTCTGGTGGATCGGCAGCGTGCTGGCGCTCGTCTTCGGCTATCTGGCGCGCAGGCAGATCGCCGAGCGCGGTGAGTCCGGCGCCGGGCTGGCGACCGCTGGCATCGTGCTCGGGTGGATCGGGGTAGGGCTGCTGGCCCTCACGCTGGCGGGGCTGGGGTTCGCGATCCTGGTCCCCGAGTTCCGATGACGCCGACGCGGCGCGGCGCGGCGACGCTGTGCGTGCCAGGATGGTGACGTGTCTCGACCCACTCCGCGACAGACCGCCGCCATGACGTCCGCCATGGCCGGCGCGGTCGATCTCTCCTCGCTGCGGGCCCGCGCCGACGCCGCTCGCACCTCGGGTGCCGGCCGTGCGCCGGCCGCCGGGCCACCGGCCGACTCGGCGCAGCCCGCGGCCGCCACTGGCACCGGCACCGGTACCTGGGTGATCGACGTCTCCGAACAGACCTTCCAGGCCGAGGTGTTGGAGCGGTCTCTGCAGGTCCCGGTGGTCGTCGACCTGTGGGCCACCTGGTGCCAGCCGTGCAAGCAGCTCTCCCCGGTGCTCGAACGCCTCGCCGAGCAGGGGGGTGGCACCTGGATCCTGGCCAAGGTCGACATCGACGCCAACCCTCGGATCGCGCAGGCGTTCGGTGTGCAGTCGATCCCGACGGTCATCGCGCTGGCCGGCGGGCAGCCGGTCGAGGCGTTCAGCGGCGCGCAGCCCGAGCCGCAGGTCCGCCAGTGGATCGAAGCGCTGATCGCCCAGTTCCGCGATCAGCTGCCCGGTATCAAGGCCGCCGAGGCCGGCGGGAACGGGGTGGCGGAAGAGGAGGTGGAGCCGCCGGAGGACCCCCGCTTCGTCGAGGCCGAGGACGCGCTCGACCGGGGTGACTACACCGCCGCTGAGGCCGCCTACCAGCGCATTCTCGACGCCGAGCCGGCCAACGAACAGGCCACCGCGGCGATCGCCCAGGTGCGGTTCCTGGCCAGGGCGGAGAACGCCGACCCGACCGCGATCGCACGCGCGGACGCCAACCCGGACGATCTGGACGCCCAGCTCGCCGCCGCCGACGCCGAGCTGGCCACCGATCGGACCGAGGCCGCGTTCACCCGCCTGGTCGCCGCCGTCGGGCGCAGCGCCGGTGCCGACCGCGACCGCGTGCGCGAGCACCTGGTCGGGCTGTTCGAGCTGTTCGCCGGGGACGACGCCCGGGTGATGGCGGCTCGCCGCGCACTGGCCCGGGCGCTGTTCTGACGGTCTGAGTCAGCCGGTCCACGGCGCCCCGGATCGGTCCCGGCCTCGGCACGGGAACCCGGCGACGCCGAGGCATCGGCTCGGGGTTCGTCGTGCCGCGGCCCCGGTACCGAAGGTTCGTCGTGCCGCGGCCCCGGTACCGAAGCGACCGCGCTAGATGCCGCAGCTTGCCGGGCCACCCAGCGTGCCGGCGCGGAACTGCTCGATCCGCTCGAAGCCGAGGTCGCCGCCGGGCGCCAGGCCGGATGTGTCGCGGGCGGCGAAGTCCTGGTCGAGGAGCTCCTGGACGGCCTCGTCGACATCGCCGGGGGAGAGCTCGAAGCTGCCCTGGTCGGCCGTGCCGCCGGTGCTCCGGTCGAGCAGCGCGCGGGTGTACGCCCCGGTCAGGCAGACAGCGGTGCGCCCGGCCGCGTCGCCCCGCACCGGCCGGCCCAGCGCGTCCAGCGCGGCGAGTGCGTACCGGCTGGCGACCAGCTCCGCGCTGGCGTAGTCACCGAGCCCATCGTGCACCTTCGCCAGGTCGCCGGCGGATGTGGTGACCGCGCCCGAGCCGGGGCAGTACCGCGCCGGGCCCTGTCGGCTCAGGTTCGGCGCGGCGCACCGGCTGACCACGGGCACGGTGACCAGCGACGTCCGCCACGTGCCGCCCCGTGACGTGACCAGGTTGCCGAACCAGGCGTTCGCGTCCGGCGCCATGCTCGTGAGCAGCTGGTCCAGCGTGAGGTTGCCGCCCTGCATGATGTCGCTGAGTGACGTGTAGCCGCGCTGCGTGAACGTCTGGTTCCGCACCGTCATGTCGGCGCAGCTGCCGGCGCCGTTGCGGTAGCCGTCCTGGAACGCCGAGGCGCGGTCGAACGAGTCACCGTGCGCGGTGCGGCTGATCGCCACGCCCACCGGGTCGCGGAAGCTCAACAGCGCCCGCATGGCCCGGTCCAGGTCCGCCGGGGTCATCCGCGGTGTGGTGATCCGGCCGTCCACCGCGGCCTGCACCACCACGCCGGCGAAGCAGTCGGCCATCGCTTCGAGCAGGATCGTCGGGTACCGGTCGGGCTCGCGCACCTGGGCAGCCGCGTCGATGCCGAGCCGGTCCTGCACGGCGTGCCCGATCTCGTGCGCCAGCGCCACCAGCACCGCCCCGTCGCCGTAGCGGCCGCGCAACTTGGGCAGCAGCCCGACCCGGTCCCACGCGACCGTGTCCAGCCGGGAGCAGTACAGCGCCTGGTCGGCCAGGTCCAGCGCCCGGTGCAGGCACGGTGCCGGCACGCCGGCGTTGCCCGGGTCGACCGCCTCGAAGTCGCGGATGTTCACCCAGCGCCGGCCGAACTGGACCGGGAACTGCTCCCGCCAGAACTGCTCGACCCCGGCCACCACCTCGCTGGCCACCCGGTCTGTGGCGGTGCCGGTGCCGCCCTTGACGGTCGCCGGCGGTGCGGCCGGGGCCTCGGGAACGGCCCCTGTCGACGCGCTCCCCGCGGGCGGTGGCCCCTCGACGGCCGGCCCACCGGTCGGCGGCAACGGGCCCTCGGACGCGCCCGGGAGGAGACCGGTGTCCGACCCGGTGCCGGGGTGCGACGGGGCGCCGCGGCTACACCCGGTGAGCAACAGGGTCGCCACAACCACGAGCGCGACGGCGAGATACCCCACCGTCGCGCCCTTCCCGTCACCGCGTGTCGCGGACACAACGGTGATTCTGCCCTCAGCGCGCCCTTTCGAGTGGGCGTTCGCGCCACCCGGTTGGCTACCTTTCGCCGGTGACCGCGCCGCTCCGAGCCCTTTCGTCGGCGACAGCGCTGCCCCGAGCCCTGTGGAACCTGGCGGGACCGCTGCTCGCCGGGCTCGCCCTGGTCACCTCCGGTTGGCTCTACCTGCGCCACGGCAGCGCCAACCTGCCGCGCATCGCCACCACGGACATGCGCATGCACGTCGACTTCGACACGTTCTGGCGCTCGGCGGTCGCGCTGCGCCAGCACACCCCGCTCTACCGCACCGGCGCCACCCTGCCGAACCTCGACCCGCCCGTGCTCGCCGTCCTGCTGCTTCCGCTCGCCTGGCTCGACGTGCTGACCGCCTTCCACGTGTTCGCGCTGCTCAACGCCGTGCTGGTGGTGGGCAGCGTGATCGTCGTAGCGGTCCGGCTGAGGGTGCGCCAGTCCTGGGCGACGATGGTGGTGGCCGCGCTGCTGCTGTCCGCCCCGCTGCAGAGCACGGTGGCGTTGGGGCAGGTGTACGGGCTGCTGACGGCCGCGCTCACGGTGGCCTGGGTGGCCGAGGGACGGGGCCGGTCGGGCTGGGCGGGCGTGGCGCTCGGGCTGGCCGTCGCGGTCAAGCCGTCCCTGGCCCCCCTGCTGCTCTGGCCTTTAGGGCGTGGCTGGTGGATCTCCAGCCGGCTGCGCGGCGCCCAGCTGCCGCCTCGCGGCGTTGTCGTCCCCGCCGATCCAACCCCGGGATCGGCGACTCCGAAGAAGGCTCGACCTTGCGAGACGACACCTGGCTCACCGCTCGCACGGCATAGATCCACCAGACACGCCCTGGTCCACCAGCGCTGGCCCACGCTGGGCGCGGCGCTCGGAACGGGGGCGGTGGCGACCGCGGTGGGCATCGTCGCGGCCGGCTGGGGCGCGACCGTGGACTGGCTGCGGCTGTTGCGGGCCGTGCGGGTCAGCGGCTTCCTGGACAACGACTCGCTGGCCGCGCTCGCGGTGCGCTTCCACCTGCCATCGTGGCTGGGCTGCCTGGTGGCCGCCGGCCTGCTCGGGATCACCGTGTACCGGGCCCGGCGGCGACCCGAGCTGGCCCTCTGGTCGATCACGGCGGCCGCGCTGCTGCTCGCCCCGATCGCCTGGAACAACTACCTCGTGCTCCTTTCCCCGGTAGTGCCGGTGCTGCTCGCGGCGGGACGGTGGCGGGCCGCGCTGCCACTGGTCGCGCTGCCGGTGATCGGCATCGAGTGGGTGCTGCTGGTGCCGCCGGGGGACCCGGTGCTGAGCCGGCTGGCCCAGTCGCTGTACTGCGGCATGCTGCTCGTGTACTGGGCGGTGCTGACGTTCGGGCGGGCGCCCGTCGAGCCGGCGGCCGCGACCGACGACTGGTCGGCGGAGCTGGACGACGCCTGGCTGGCGGCCCCCCGGGAGCGTTTGCCCCTCTGATCGGCCGAGCCGGCTGAGCGTCGGCCGGCTGAGCGTCGGTCAGTTGAGCGTCGGCCGGCTGAGCGTCGGCCAGTTGAGCGTCGGCCCACTGAGCGCCAGCCCGCTGACCGGCGCGCTCTCGCGGGCCCGGCGCGGCGGGCCCGGCGCGTCCCGGTTACCGTCGCGGAGTGTTGTCGCCCACCCGCCGGCCGTCGCGATCGCCCCGCACCACCGCCGCCCTCGCTGTCGTCCTCACCGCGCTCGCGCTGGGCACCGCGGCCTGGCTGTTCGTCCGGTACCCAGGTGTGCTGGTCAGCGGCGTGGCGAACACCGACCCGAAGGGCCACGTCGACTTCGAGACGTTCTGGCGCTCCACGGTCGCCATGCTGCACGGCGCCGACATCTACCAGACGGGCTCGGTGCTGCCGAACCTGAACCCGCCCTTCCTGTCGCTGCTGCTGGCCCCGTTCGGGCTGGTCGACGTGCTGCCGAGCTACTGGGCGTTCACCGCGCTGACCGTGCTGCTGGTCACCACCTCGGTCCTGCTCACCGCCCGCGAGCTGCGGCTCGGGCGGGGCGCGACGGTGTTCGGGGTGGCCACGATGTGGGCCTGCTCGCCGCTGCACGGCACCCTGCTGCTCGGCCAGATCTACGGGCTGCTGCTGTTCGGGCTCGCGCTCGCGTGGTTGGCGCAGCGGCGCGGCCGGGGGCGGCTGGCGGCCGCGCTGCTCGGGGTGGTGGTCGCGCTGAAACCGTCGCTCGCCCCGCTGCTGCTGATCCCGCTGGCGCAGTGGCGCTCGCCGGGTCGCCGGGCGGCGCTGTGGACCGGGCTCGGCTCCGCCGCCGGCGCGAGCCTGGCCGGGGTGCTCGCCGCCGGCCCGTCCAGCGCGCTGGAGTGGCTGCGGCTGGCCACCCACACCCCCGCGCCCGAGGTGGACGCCAACGCCTCGCTGCCCGGGGTGGTGGTCCGCCTCGGCCTGCCCGGCTGGCTCGGCTGGCTGGTCACCGTCGCGGTGGTGGTGGCGTCGCTGTGGTGGGTCCGCCGCGCGGTGCCGGCGCCGGGTGGGCTGGCGGCCGGCGGCGTCGAGCGGGCCGACGCGACGATCTTCGGGGTGGCCGCCGGCTGCCTGCTCGCCTCACCCATCGCCTGGCTGAACTACACCGTGATGCTGTGGCCGGGCGCCCTGGTGCTGCTGCGGGCCGGGCGCTGGAGGCTCGGCGTCCCGCTGCTCGTGTTCCCGGTGATCCCGGTGGCCTGGGGCAACCTGTGGCAGGCCGCGCCGACAGCGCCCGTCTCGCTGGCCGGACGGTCGCTGTACTGCGCGGTCCTGCTCGGTTTCTGGCTGGCCCTGCTCGCCTTCGCCCGGTCCTACTCCGCCAGCCCCGCCGCCCCCGGCTCCGCCACGGCGGCCGGGTCCGTGCCGGCCGGTGCCACCGCGGTTGACGGCACGGCGGGCGACGGTGCCGCGTCGGACGGTGCCGCGTTGGACGGCGCGGCCTTCGACGGCGCCACCGCGTTCGAGGCCGGGGCGGTCGGCGCCACCGGTTCGGGCCGGACGGCCGACGGTTCGGCCTGAACCACCGGCTCGGCGGCGGACGTTGACGCGGCGGCCTGAACCGCCGGCTCAGCGGCGGCCGGCGCGGGCTCGCCGCGCAGCCACAGCACCCCGGTCGGGGGCACCCGGACGGTGGCCGAGGCGGGCCGGCCGTGCCAGGGCTGTTCGGTGGCCACCACGGCGCCGAGGTTGCCGACGCCCGAGCCGCCGTAGCTGGCCGAGTCGGTGTTGATCAGCTCGGTCCACTGGCCGGCGAACGGCAGCCCGATCCGGTAGTTCTCGTGCGGGTGGCCGGCGAAGTTCGCCACGCAGGCGAGCACCGAGCCGTCGCTGCCCCAGCGCAGGAACGAGAACACGTTGCCGCCGGCGTCGTTGGCGTCGATCCAGGCGAAGCCGTCCGGAGAGCTGTCCTGGCTGTACAGCGCGGGCTGGGCCCGGTAGGTCCGGTTCAGGTCGCCGACCAGGTCCTGGATGCCGGCGTGCAGCGGGTTCTCCAACAGCCCCCAGTCCAGCGACCGGGACTCCGACCACTCGCGCTCCTGGCCGATCTCGCAGCCCATGAACAGCAGCTGCTTGCCGGGGTGCGCCCACATGTAGGCCAGCAGCGCGCGCAGGTTGGCGGCCTTGTTCCACTCGTCCCCGGGCATCCGGGTCCACAGCGAGCCCTTGCCGTGCACGACCTCGTCGTGGCTGATCGGCAGCACGAAGTTCTCCGTGTAGGCGTACACCATGGAGAACGTCATCTCGTTGTGGTGATAGCCGCGATAGATCGGGTCGCGGCCGGTGTAGTGCAGGGTGTCGTGCATCCACCCCATGTTCCATTTGAAGCCGAATCCGAGGCCGCCCAGGTGCGTGGGGCGGGTGACGCCCGGCCACGAGGTGGACTCCTCGGCGATGGTGACCACGCCGGGGTGCGCCTTGTAGACGGTCGCGTTCATCTCCTGCAGGAACGAGACGGCCTCCAGGTTCTCCCGGCCGCCGTAGATGTTCGGCTCCCAGCCGCCCTCCTCGCGGGAGTAGTCCAGGTAGAGCATCGAGGCGACGGCGTCCACCCGCAGGCCGTCGATGTGGAACTCGTCGAGCCAGTACAGCGCGTTGGCGACCAGGAAGTTGCGCACTTCCTTGCGGCCGAAGTCGAACACCAAGGTGCCCCAGTCGAGCTGCTCGCCTCGGCGCGGGTCCGGGTGCTCGTAGAGCGGCGTGCCGTCGAACTTGGCCAGCGCCCACTCGTCCTTCGGGAAGTGCGCGGGCACCCAGTCGACGATCACCCCGTAGCCGGCCTGGTGCAGCGTGTCGACCAGGTACCGGAAGTCGTCCGGGCCGCCGAACCGCGCGGTCGGCGCGTAGTACGAGCTGACCTGGTAGCCCCAGGAGCCGCCGAACGGGTGCTCGGCGACCGGCAGCAGCTCGACGTGGGTGAAGCCGGTGCGGTCCAGGTAGGACACCAGCTCGGTGGCCAGCCCCCGGTAGTTCAGGCCCGGGCGCCAGGAGGCCAGGTGCACCTCGTACACGCTCATCGGCTCGGCGACCGGGGTCGCGTGCGCGCGGCGGTCCAGCCACGCCTCGTCGCCCCAGGTGTAGGACGACCTGGTCACCACGGACGCAGTGGCCGGCGGGACCTCGGCGGAGAACGCCATCGGGTCGGCCTTCTCGTTCCAGCGGCCGTCCGCGCCGAGGATGCGGAACTTGTAGCGGGCACCCACGCCGACCCCGGGCAGGAACACCTCCCACACCCCGGAGCTGCCCAGCGAGCGCATCGGCTGGCCGACGCCGTTCCAGCCGTCGAAGTCGCCGCACACCCGTATCCCCTGCGCGGTGGGCGCCCAGACCGCGAACGACGTGCCGGCGACCTTGCCGCCCGGGGTGTCGTAGAAGCGCGGGTGCGCGCCGAGCACGTCCCACAGCCGCTCGTGCCGGCCCTCGCCGATCAGATGCAGGTCGACCTCGCCCAGGGTGGGCAGCCAGCGGTACGGGTCGTCGGCCTGCTCGGTGTACGCGCCGTAGTGCACCGCGAGCCGGTAGTCGGCCGACTCGTGCGGCACCAGCGCGGAGAACAGACCGGCGTCGTGCACCCGCTGCAGCGCGAACGTCTGGGTGTCCGCCCCGGAGCCGAACACCACCTCGACCGCATCGGCATTGGGCCGGAGCGCCCGGATCACCGTCCCGTCCGCCGCCGGGTGGCTGCCCAACACCGAATGGGGATCGTGGTGGGTGCCGCTGATCAGGCGATCCAGCTCGGCGGGGCTCGGAGGGGCGGCGGGTAGGGTGGTGACGTCTCCAGACACGGCGCAGAGCCTATTGGCCGACCGCTCCCGGCGCAGTACCGGCCGCTGGTGCTTCGCGCAAGAGCCCCGGCCTGTGTTTTCGATCCGGCCGGTCGATCCGGCTGGTCGATCGGCCGGGGTATCGGCTGGGTACCGTGCTGGCGACCGGATCCGAAGGGGACAGGGTGCTCGCCGTTCACAGTCTGTGGTCACGTGGCCGCGGGCTGTTGCTCTGGGCCGAGGACAGCGACCGCCCGGCAGCCAGCCCGAGTACGGCGCTGCGCTCGGCGCGGCCGCACCCGTTCGCGCTGCCCGCCGACCAGCTCGCGGCCCTGCACCCGGGCAAGCCCGGGATGGCCACGCTGCTGCTGCCGTCGGTGCGCAGGGCGCCGGTCGACTCGCCGGAGCTGACCAGGGCGGCCCCCCGGCGGATGCCCCGCACCGGCCCCGTGCTGACGGCCTGGTCGGTGCCGGTCGTCACTGTCGACCCCGCCGAGCTGACCGACCTCGTCGACGAGGTGCGCTACGGCGCCTCGGTGACCTTCCTGCGCGCGCTGGCCGAGTTCGCCGCCGAGCTGGCCCGCCGGGGCCGGGTCGTGCCGGGGCTGCGGCCGGCGGACGGCAAGCCGGACAGCCGCGTGCGCGCGGTCTGGCGGCCGGTGCTGACCGGGCCGGACGCGGCGATCCGGCACGCGCTGGTGGAGGCGATGCCGCCGGTGGTGCGCGCCGAGCAGGCCGGCGAGCCGGGCCTCGCGGTGCTGACCGGGTCGGCCGGTCAGGACCCTGCCGAGCTGGTCGACGACGCCCTGGGCGCGCTGGTCGACGCCGCGGTGCGGGACCGGCTGGGGCGCGCGCTGCCGACGGTGACGCCGCGCCGTGCCGCGCGACAGACGGGCACCGAGGCGTTTCTGGCCGCGCTCGTCGCCGGCGACGGCTGCTTCGAGGCGGAGCCGGCCGAGGTGACCGCGCTGGGCGGCGCGCTGAAGCCGTGGGCCAACGTGGTGGACGGCCCGAGCGGCCCCGCCCAGGTCACCTTCCGGTTGACCGAGACCCGCCCGCTGGACGACCCCGCCGACCCCGATCTGAGCCTGCCGGACACGCTCTGGCGGCTGGAGTTCCTGCTCCGCTCGGCCGAGGACCCCAGCCTGCTGGTGCCCGCCGAGCAGGTGTGGCGCGCGCCGGCCGGGCTGCGCCGGTGGATCGAACAGCCGCAGGAGGTGCTGCTCGGCGAGCTGGCCAGGGCGAGTGTGGTGTACCCGGAGCTGGCGGACGTGCTGCGCGGAGCCCGGCCGGCCGCCCTCGAGCTGGACCTGAGCGGGGCCTACCGGTTCCTGTCCGAGGTGGCCGGCCGGCTGGACCAGGCGGGCTTCGGGGTGCTGCTGCCGTCCTGGTGGGGTTCGTCGGGGCGGTCCAGCCGAGGCCTCGGGCTGACCGTGTCGGCCAGCTCCACCCGGGTGGAGGGCGTGATCACCGCCGCTGGTCTCGGTCGCGAGCAGCTGGCGCACTTCGACTGGCGGCTCGCGGTCGGCGACGTGGAGCTCACCGAGGACGAGATCACCGAGCTGGTGGCCACCAAGGCGCCGCTGGTCCGGCTGCGCGGCCAGTGGGTCACGGTGGACCCCGACCGGCTGCGCCGCGGCCTGGAGTTCCTGCGCGCCGCCCCGACCGGTGCCGGCACCGCGCCCGAGCTGATGGCCGCGCTGACCGGGCTGGCCACCGGGGAGGGCGATCGGGAGGCACCGTTGCCGATCACCGCCGTGCGGGCGGACGGCTGGCTCGGCGACCTGCTCTCCGGCTCGGCCGATCGGACGCTGCGCCCGGTGCACCCGCCGACCGGCTTCCTGGCCACGCTGCGTCCCTACCAGGAGCGCGGCCTTTCCTGGCTCGCGTTCCTGTCCTCGCTCGGCCTCGGCGCCTGCCTGGCCGACGACATGGGCCTCGGCAAGACGGTGCAGCTGCTCGCGCTGGAGGCCACCGAGCGCGGGCTGACGGAATCCGCGACTCACCCTGACCAAAACCCCGACTCGCGGAAAGAGGGGGGTGATGGGCGGCGGCCGGCTGTGTTGCCGACGTTGTTGCTGTGTCCGATGTCGCTCGTCGGCAACTGGCAGCGGGAGGCGGCGCGGTTCGCCCCGGGGTTGCGGGTGTACGCGCACCACGGTGCGGGGCGGCCGCGTGGCACCGAGCTGGCCGAGCGGCTGGCCGGCAGCGACCTCGTGGTCAGCACCTACGGCACGGCCACCAGGGACATCGAGGAGCTCGCCGGCCACGAGTGGCGCCGGCTGGTGCTCGACGAGGCCCAGGTGATTAAGAACAGCCTGTCCACGGCGGCCAAGGCGGTGCGCCGGCTGCGCGCTGAGCACCGGATCGCGCTGACCGGCACGCCGATGGAGAACCGGCTGAGCGAGCTGTGGTCGGTGATGGACTTCCTCAACCCGGGCGTACTGGGTACCAGCGAGCGCTTCCGGCACCGCTACGCGATCCCGGTGGAGCGCTACGGCGACGCCGACGCGGCCGGCCGGCTGCGCAAGGTCACCCGGCCCTACCTGCTGCGGCGGCTGAAGACCGACCGGGACATCGTCGACGACCTGCCGGAGAAGATCGAGATCGTCCAGGACTACCGGCTGACCAGCGAGCAGGCCTCGCTGTATCGCACGGTGGTCGACGACATGATGGAGAAGATCGCCGGCTCGGACGGCATCCAGCGGCGGGGCACCGTGCTCGCCGCGATGGCCAAGCTCAAGCAGGTGTGCAACCACCCGGCCCAGCTGCTGCACGACGGCTCCCCGGTCGGCCGACGCTCCGGCAAGGTGATCCGGCTGGAGGAGGTGCTGGCCGAGCTGCTCGCGGAGGGCGACCGGGCCCTGTGCTTCACCCAGTTCACGGAGTTCGCCGAGCTGCTGGTGCCGCACCTGTCCGCCCGGTTCGACCAGGAGGTGCTCTACCTGCACGGCGGCACGTCCCGGGCGCGGCGCGACGAGATGGTGCAGCGGTTCCAGTCCGGGTCCGGGCCGTCGATCTTCCTGCTGTCGCTCAAGGCCGGCGGTACCGGGCTGAACCTCACCGAGGCCAACCACGTGCTGCACCTGGACCGCTGGTGGAACCCGGCGGTGGAGAACCAGGCCACCGACCGCGCGTTCCGGATCGGCCAGAAGCGCAACGTGCAGGTCCGCAAGTTCGTCTGTGCCGGCACGCTCGAGGAACGCATCGACCAGATGATCGAGTCCAAGAAGGAGCTGGCCGAGCTGGTGATCAGCGACGGCGAGGGCTGGCTCACCGAGCTGTCCACCGGTGAGCTGCACGAGCTGTTCGCCCTCGGGGAGGAGGCCGTCGGTGACTGAGCCTCCCGCCGAGTCCCCCGCTGAGTCCTCTGCTCAGGCCCCCAGAGAGGCCCCGTGGTGGCTGGAGCGCCGGCCGAGCGGCCCGCTGCCGGTGGAGGGCGGGCTCAAGGCGCGCAGCCAGCGCGGCGCGATCGGGCGCTCGTGGTGGTCGGCGCGGTTCGTCGAGGTGCTGGAGTCGATCGGGGTGGGCGGGCGGCTCGGCCGGGGTAAGGCCTACGCGCGGTCCGGCCAGGTGATCTCGCTCGAGGCCACCGCCGGCGCCGTGGTCGCCGAGGTGCAGGGCAGCCGGCCCCGGCCGTACCGGGTGCGGATCGGGCTGCCCACGTACGGCAAGGCGGAGTGGGGCCGCATCGAGCAGGCCATGGCGGACAGTGCGTGGTACGCGGCGAAGCTGCTGGCCGGGCAGATGCCGGAGGACATCGAGAACGTGTTCACCTCGGTCGGGCTGGCGCTGTTCCCGGCCAGCGTGAGCGAGCTGTCGCTGGACTGTGCGTGCCCGGACCGGGAGGTGCCGTGCAAGCACCTGGCCGCCGTCTTCTACCTGCTCGCCGAGTCATTCGACGCCGACCCGTTCGCGATGCTCGCGCTGCGCGGCCGCGACCGGGAGACGCTGCTGGAGAATATCCGCTCCCGGCGGGGCGGCCCGGCGCCGGACGAGGATGCGCTCGGCGAGGTCCCGCCGGCCGAGGGCGTGCCGGCGCTGGCCGACTGCCTGGCGGACTACTACCGGCCGGCCGCCGCGCTGCCCGGCATGCCGTCGATCGCCACCGCGCCCGACGCGGTGCTCGACCAGCTGCCGGCCGTCGAGCTGCCGGTCCGGGGGCGCCCGCTGGACGAGCTGCTCCGGCCTGTCTACTTCGCGTTGGCGGACGAGGACTAGCCCGGCGGGGCGGTTTCCCGACCCGCCGGAGCGCTCACCGGCCGGAGCCGGTGACCAGCAGGCGGCGCAGCGAGCGCAGCGGCACGGGCAGCCAGTTCGGCCGGTTGCGCGTCTCGTACACCGTCTCGTAGACCGCCTTGTCCAGCTCCAGGGCGTGCAGCAGCAGCCGGGAGTCCCGAGGGTCGATCCCCGCGCAGTCGGCGTAGCCGTCGCAGAACGCGTCCCGGTTGCGGCTGGTCCATTCCTCGGCGCGCCAAACCAGCTGGCTCTGCGGCTCGGTGTCCGAGGTGTACGCCCACTCGCCCCACTCGGCGAGCTGGAAGTACGCCGCGTAGTCGAACGAGCGCAGCATGCCGGCGACGTCGCGCAGCGCGACCCCCGGCTCGCGGCGCTCGGCCAGCGGGCGGGCGGGCTCGCCCTCGAAGTCCAGCAGCAGCCAGCCCTTCGGGGTGCGCAGCGTCTGCCCGAGGTGCAGGTCACCGTGGATCCGCTGGGTCGCCACCGGCTCGGCCAGCTGGCCGACGCCCTCGAACGCGGCCCGCAGTGAGCTGGCCAGGTCGCCCAGCTCGGGCACCACCGGCAGCGCCGCGTCCAACCGCTCCAGCATGCCCGCCGACATCTCGCGGGCGTCCATGATGCCGGTGCCCAGCGCGCCGGCCAGCTCGCTGTGCATCACCGCGACCGTCTTGCCGAGCCTGAACGCCTCGCCGGCGAAGTCACCACCCACCTCGTCGGCCCGCAGGTCGGCCTCGGCGAACAGGTCCCGGATGCTGATCAGCGCCATCGACCAGCCGTCCGCCGAGTTCGCGGCGAACTCCTGGAGCAGCCCGAACACCGACGGCTCGCCGCCCAGGGTGCCCTCGACGGCCGCGCGCAGGCCGGCCACCTCCCGGCTGTGCATGCCGCGCAGCGCGCGGTGCAGCTCGAGGTCCGGGTTGATCCCGGGGGCCACCCGGCGGAACAGCTTGAACACCAGCTCGTCGCCGAACGCCACCGAGGTGTTGCTCTGTTCCACGCCGAGCACCCGGCCGGGCAGCCCGGTGGGGATCTCGGCGCCCGGCTCCGGCACGAACCGCACCCAGTCCCTGGTCGCGCCGGCGGCCAGCAGGTCGAGCAGCTCGCCGGACAGCTCCGGGTCCCAGATGCCGTCGTAGCCGACCTGGCCATCGACCGTGCCGATCGACACGTGCTCCAGCTCGACCGGCAGCGTGGTGCGCCAGCCCAGCAGCAGCTGGTACTGCTCGACCGTGCCGCCGTCGTCGAACTCGACGGCCACCACGACGAGCTGGGCGGCCGGCTCCTCGGTGCGCAGCGCGACCGACTGGGCGATGGACAGGGCCGCGATCGCCCGCCCCTTGGCGGCGAACCAGCGCTGTTTGGGCAGCCAGTCCGTCAGCGGGGCGAGCAGCGCGGTGGCCGGATCCGTCATCTGGCCTCCTCCGGGCTGTGTATCGAGAACCAGTAGAAGCCGTGGCCGGGCAGCGTGAGCAGGTACGGCAGCTCGCCGATGGTGGGGAACGGCACGCCGCCGGTGAGCTCGTGCAGCGAGCAGCCGCGCCAGGCGGACAGCTCCAGCTCGACGGGCTGTGGGAACCGGCTCATGTTGTTCACGCACAGCACCGTGTCGCCCTGGCCGCGGTCGGCGCCGGGCATCGAGCGCACGTACGCCAGGACCGCCGGGTTGGAACCGCCGAGCTCCTGGAACTCGCCGAGCCCGAACGCGGTGTGCCGCTTCCGGATGTCGATCATCCGTCGGGTCCAGTGCAGCAGCGACGTGGTCGAGTTGATCTGCGCCTCGACGTTCACCGTCTGGTAGCCGTACAGCGGGTCCATGATCACCGGCAGGTACAGCCGACCGGGGTCGGCGGCCGAGAAGCCCGCGTTGCGGTCGGGCGTCCACTGCATGGGGCTGCGCACCGCGTCGCGGTCACCCTGCCAGATGTTGTCGCCCATGCCGATCTCGTCACCGTAGTACAGCACCGGTGAACCGGGCAGGCTGAGCAGCATCGCGGTGAACAGTTCCAGCTGGTTGCGGTCGTTGTCGAGCAGCGGGGCGAGCCGGCGCCGGATGCCGATGTTGGCCTTCATCCGGGGGTCCTTGGCGTACTCCGCGTACATGTAGTCGCGCTCTTCGTCGCTGACCATCTCCAGCGTCAGCTCGTCGTGGTTGCGCAGGAAGATGCCCCACTGGCAGCCGGACGGGATGGGCGGCGTCTGGGCCAGGATCTCCGAGATCGGGAACCGGTTCTCCCGGCGCACCGCCATGAAGATGCGCGGCATCAGCGGGAAGTGGAACGCCATCTGGCACTCGTCGCCGCCGACCTCGGCGTCGCCGAAGTACTCCACCACGTCGGCGGGCCACTGGTTGGCCTCGGCCAGCAGCACCCGGCCCGGGAACTCGTCCTCCATCACCTTGCGGCAGCGCTTCAGGAAGGCGTGGCTCTCCGTCAGGTTCTCGCAGTTGGTGCCCTCCCGCTCGAACAGGTACGGCACCGCGTCCAGCCGGAACCCGTCGATGCCCAGGTTCAGCCAGAACCGCAGCACGTCGATCATCGCGTCCTGCACGGCGGGGTTGTCGTAGTTCAGGTCGGGCTGGTGGGAGAAGAACCGGTGCCAGAAGAACTGGCCGCGCACCGGGTCGTAGGTCCAGTTGGACGCCTCGGTGTCGACGAAGATGATCCGCGCCTTCGGGTACCGCGAGTCGTCGTCGGACCAGACGTAGAAATCACCGTATGGCCCATGCGGGTCCCGCCTCGACTCCTCGAACCAGGGGTGCTGGTCCGAGGTGTGGTTCATCACCAGGTCGGTGATCACCCGGATGCCGCGCTTGTGCGCCTCGTCCAGGAAGGC
The DNA here is from genome assembly GCA_036272155.1 of Pseudonocardia sp. GTDB lineage: Bacteria > Actinomycetota > Actinomycetes > Mycobacteriales > Pseudonocardiaceae > Pseudonocardia. The sequence goes on along the minus strand of DATAZG010000122.1, from coordinate 46,805 downwards.
GACGAAGTCCTCCACGGTGCCGAACTCCGGCAGCACCTGGCGGAAGTCCCGGATGTCGTACCCGCCGTCGCGCAGCGGCGAGTCGTAGAACGGCGGCAGCCACAGGCAGTCCACGCCGAGCCAGGACAGGTAGTCCAGCTTCTCGGTCAGGCCCCTCAGGTCGCCGGTACCGTCCCGACTGGAGTCGTAGAAGGCTCTGACCAGCACCTCGTAGAACACCGCGCGCTTGAACCAGTCCGGCTCCAACGGCAGTTCCCTGGCGTGGCGGTAGTCCTCCGAGTCGGGCTCGGTCAGCTCAGCGCGCTCGGCTGACTGGGTGCCCCTAGTGCGTTCGGGGGCGGTGGCTGGGGGGTTGGCGGCGGCGGGCACGGCAGCTGGGGGGCCGGCGCCGTGGTCCGGGGCGGCGGCTCCGTGGTCGAGGCTGGCTGAGCTCTCGGACCGGTCTAGATCGATCGACATGAGTGCGCGCGATTCCTAGCGAGAACGGGAAACTGGAGCGGGACAGGTGCAGTGGTACCGGGCCGAGGGCGGTCGGGTCAAAGCGGGGCGTCCGGGGCCCAACTAGAGTTGTTCTCTTCGCCGGAAAAATACCTGGAGTGAGCGGTGGCGGCAGGCTCTACCAAGCAGGACGAGATCACGGCCGAGCAGCGGCACGTGGATCGGGTCTACACCCGGCTCGCCCAGCTGCGCGAAGAAGCCAAGGAGCTGCGTGAGGCCGGCTATCAGCGCGGCCGGGAACGCCATCCTGGCGCGCTCTTCGAGCGGGACGTGATGGTGTTCCAGGCCAGCCGGATGCTGCGCGAGCTGGAGACCGAGCACGAGGGGCTGGTGTTCGGCCGGCTGGACCTGGTGGCCGGGCCGGCCCAGTACGTCGGCCGGCTCGGCGTGCGGGACCCCGACTTCGAGCCGCTGGTGATCGACTGGCGGGCGCCGGCCGCCGCCGCGTTCTACCGGGCCACCGCCGAGGACCCGATGGACGTGGTGCGCCGGCGCACGATCCGCAGCTTCGGCCAGCGGGTGCTCGACCTCACCGACGACCTGCTGATCCCCGACGCCGCCCCCGAGGGCATGCCGGTGGTCGGCGAGGGCTCGCTGATGGCCGACCTGTCCCGGGCGCGCGGGCCGGCCATGCGCGACATCGTGGCCACCATCCAGCGCGAGCAGGACGAGGCGGTGCGCGCGCCATCCGGCGGCATCACCGAGATCACCGGTGGTCCCGGTACCGGCAAGACCGCCGTGGCGCTGCACCGGGCGGCCTACCTGCTCTACGCCGACCGCCGGCGGTTCTCCGGTGGGGTGCTGGTCGTCGGGCCGTCGCCGGTGTTCATGGACTACATCTCCCGCGTGCTGCCCTCGTTGGGGGAGGACACCGTCGAGCTGCGCTCGCTCGGCGGGGTGCTGGACGGCGTCACCGCGGCCCGGCTCGACCCGCCGGCGCTGGCCGAGCTGAAGGGCTCCGGGCGGATGCGCCGGCTGCTCAAGGCCGCGCTGGCCGGCGACCCCCCGGGTGTGCCGACCGAGCTGCGGATGGTCTACCGGGGCGAGGTGCTCCGGCTGGGTCGGGAGGCGCTGAGCGTGGTGCGCCGCGACGTGCACCGGCAGCGCGCGACACCGAACCGGGCCCGCCGCGAGGCGGCCGTCGCGCTGCTCAACGCGCTCTGGCAGGCCAGCGGCGAACCGGCCGAGCGGCCCGACCGCGAGACGCTGGTGGCCGACCTCGGCGACCGGTCCGAGTTCGAGACCTTCCTGGACGACTGGTGGCCGGAGCTGCGTCCGACGGAGGTGCTCGGCTGGCTCGGCGAACCCGCCCGGCTGGCCGCCGCGGCGGGGCGCGCGCTGCGGCCCGAGCAGGTGGCGGCCCTGTCCGCGTCCTGGCGGGCACCGGCCGACGGCGGGGAGCCGCGCTGGTCGGTGGCGGACGTGGCGCTGCTGGACGAGCTGCGGGTGCTGGCCGGTGAGCGCAGCGAGGGCCGGCGCGGGCGGGAGTTCTTCTACGGCCACCTGATCGTCGACGAGGCGCAGGACCTCTCACCGATGCAGTGGCGGATGCTCGGCCGGCGCGGCCAGTACGCCAGCTGGACCATCGTCGGCGACCCCGCGCAGAGCTCCTGGCCGAGCACGGACGAGGCGGACAGGGCGCGCGAGGCGGCGCTGGGCAAGGTCAAGACGCGCCGGCGGTTCCAGCTCTCCACCAACTACCGCAACTCGGCGGAGATCTTCGAGCTGGCCGCCTCGGTGGTGCGTGATGTGGTGGCGCCGATGGAGCTGCCCAAGCCGGTGCGCTCCACGGGCTGGCCGCCTTCGGTGCTCACGGTCGACGCGGCGAAGCTGCCGGCGGCCTGCCGGGAGGCGGCCGACGAGCTACTGGAGGCGGTGGAGGGCACCGTCGGCGTGATCACCGCGATGGACCGCAGGGACGAGGTGGCCGGCTGGCTCGGCGACCGCGTCGGCGACGGTATCGGCCCGGAGGGCTCCCGGCTGCGGGTGGCCGGCAGCCTCGAGGCGAAGGGCCTGGAGTACGACGCCGTTGTGCTCGTCGCGCCCTCGGAGCTGATCGCGGAGTCCAGCACCGGCCGGCGCGCCCTGTACGTCGCCCTGACCCGCGCCACCCAGCGCCTCACCGTGCTGAGCACCGAGGACAACTGGCGCGGCTGACGTCCGTTCTGGGTACGTAGCTGGGCCGGCACACGCGTTCTGGCTGGCACACGGGTTCTGGTGGTCGACGGGTTGCGGCTGGCACACAGCCTCGCGCGCCGGCACACAGCCTCGCGCGTGGGCACCTCGCGCGTGGGCACACGGCATTCGACACCGCCGCACGCGTTAGAACCTGTGTGCCGACGCCGCAACTTGTGTGCCGACGCCGCGACCCGTGTCAGGTCGGCTCTTGCGCGGCTCGGGCGGCGGCTCGTTGGAGCGCGTCGGTGGTGATCGCGAAGTGTTCGCGCGCCACCTCGGCGGCCGCGTCGGCATCACCGGCCGCCACGGCCGCCACCAGCGCCCGGTGCTGGTCCACCGAGAGCTTGAGCAGCACGTCGTTGTACGGCTCGATGGGCAGGCCCACGTTCAGCCCCGCGAGCAGCTCCCGGGACATCCGGGCGAGGTGCCGGTTGCCGGCGGCGGCGACCACTGCCCGGTGCAGCTCCTGGTCGGCGCGGCGGATCGCGGTGGCGCCCTCGGCGTGCACGAACGCGTCCAGCGCGGCCCGCATGGCCTCGACGTGCTCGGGCCGGCGGCGTTCGGCGGCCGTGCGCGCGATCAGCGACTCGACCAGGCAGCGCACGTCCGACAGCTCGGCCAGCTCGTCGACCCCGGGCACCGACCGGCGCACCGCGGCGTCGCTGAGTGAACCCCAGCTCTCCTGCACGACCGCCCCGCCCGAGCGCCCGCGCCGGGTGGCCACGTAGCCCGCCTCGCGCAGCCGGGCCAGCGCGGCCCGCAGCGTCTGGCGGCCGACCCCGAGCAGCACGGCCAGCTCACGCTCCGGGGGGAGCCGCTCGCCCGGGGTGAAGTCGCCGACCGCGATCGCGGTGACCAGCCGGTCGACCACGGCGTCGACGCTGCGCCCGACCCGGACCGGTTCCAGGCCCTCCGCCGGCGGCGTCGTCATGCGCACAGTCTCCCATCCAGGCATAAAAGGTACTTGACTTCGAACCATTTTGAGCCTGAGGATGCGCGGACCGTCACTCGTCGGAGGGCCCCCTGTGACCGCATCCCGCACGCTCGCCCCCGCCGACCGCGAGGGCACCGTCCCCTTCGGCGAGTTCCAGACCTGGTACCGGGTCACCGGCGAGCTGCGCGCGGGCATCGCTCCGCTGGTGGTGCTGCACGGCGGCCCCGGCTGCGTGCACGACTACGTGCTGACCATCGCCGACCTCGCCCAGCTCACCGGCCGGCCCGTGATCCACTACGACCAGCTGGGTAACGGTCGCTCCACCCACCTGCCCGACCGGGGTGCCGCCTTCTGGACGCCCGAGCTGTTCCTCGCCGAGCTGGACTCGCTGCTGGCCCGGCTCGGTGTGGCCGACGGTTACCACGTGCTCGGCCAGTCCTGGGGCGGCATGCTCGCCTCGGAGCACGCCGTGCGCCGGCCGGCCGGGCTGCGCAGCCTGACGATCGCCGACTCACCCGCCTCGATGGACCTCTGGGTGGCCGAGGCCAACCGGCTGCGCGCGCTGCTGCCGCCCGAGGTGCAGGCCACGCTGCTCGCCCACGAGGCCGACGGCAGCTACGACCATCCCGAGTACCAGCGGGCCGTGCAGGTGTTCTACGACCGGCACGTCTGCCGCGTCGTACCGAACCCGCCCGAGGTGGCGGCCACCTTCGCCGCCATCGACGCCGACCCGACGGTGTACCTGACCATGAACGGGCCGACCGAGTTCCACGTGGTCGGCACCCTGCGCGACTGGTCGATCGTGGACCGGCTGGACCGGGTCGCGGTGCCGACGCTCGTGGTCTCCGGGGCGCACGACGAGGCCACGGCGGCGTGCGTGCGGCCGTTCACCGAGCGGATCCCCGACGTCCGCCAGCACGTCTTCGCCGAGTCCAGCCACATGCCGCACGTCGAGGAACGCGAGGCGTTCATGGAGCTGGTCGGGGCGTTCCTGGCCGAGGTGGAGGGGCCATGAGCACACCGGAGACCACGCCCGAGAGCACACCGGAGACCACGCCCGAGAGCGCACCGGAGAGCGCACCGGAGAGCGCACCGGAGAGCGAGAGCGCCCCCGGGGGGACCTCGGAGGGGGAGCTCGGCGCGTTCGGCTACCGGCAGGAGCTCAAGCGCGGTCTGTCGCTGCGCGACCTGCTGGTCTACGGGCTCGTGTTCATGGTGCCGATCGCGCCGTTCTCGATCTTCGGCGCGGTATTCAACGCGTCGTCGGGCATGGTGCCGCTGGTCTACCTCATCGGCTTCGTCGCGATGATCTTCACGGCGCTCAGCTACCGCGAGATGTCCCGGGCGTTCCCGATCGCGGGCTCGGTGTACTCCTACGCCGGGCGCGGCATCCATCCGGCGGCGGGCTTCCTGGCCGGCTGGGCGATCCTGCTGGACTACCTGCTGGTCCCGACGCTGCTCTACGTGGTCGGCGCGGCGGCGTTCGCCTCGGTGCTGCCGGCCGTGCCGCAGTGGCTGTGGGTGGTCGCGTTCGTGCTGCTCAACACGACCGTGAACCTGCGGGGCATCGACACCACCGCGCGCGCCAACAAGGTCTTCCTCTACGGGCAGCTGCTGGTGCTCGCGCTGTTCGTGGTGCTCGCGGTGGTGGCCATCTCGCGGGGCGTGAACGGCGCGCACTGGACGGCCACGCCCTTCTTCAACCCCGCGCTGTTCTCGCCGAGCCTGGTCTTCGGGGCGCTGTCGATCGCGGTGCTGTCGTTCCTCGGCTTCGACGCGATCAGCACGATGGCCGAGGAGACCAGGGGTGGCTCCCGCGTGGTCGGGCGGGCGACGGTGCTGTCGCTGGGGATCGTGGCCGTGCTGTTCGCCGTGCAGACCTACCTCGGCGCGCTGATGCTGCCCGGCCAGGCGGCGTTCGACGGCGAGACGGCCACCAACGAGGCGTTCTACACGGTGGCCAGCCTGGTCGGCGGCACCTGGTTCAAGGTCGTCGTCGCGGTGGCCGTGGCGATCGGCTCGGCGATCGCCAACGCGCTGGTGGCGCAGGCGGCCACGTCGAGGCTGCTGTTCTCGATGGCGCGGGACCGCCAGCTGCCGGCGTTCCTCGCCCACGTGAACCAGACCCGCCGGGTGCCCGAGCGCGCCGTGCTGCTGGTCTCGGTGGTCAGCCTGATCCTCGCGCTGTTCTTCGTCGGGCAGATCCAGCTGCTGTCCTCGCTGGTGAACTTCGGCGCGCTGTTCTCGTTCCTGTTGCTGCACGTCTCGGTGTTCGTCTGGTACGTGCTGCGCCGGCGGGAGCGCACGTTCGGGCTGCACCTCGTTGTGCCCGCGTGCGGCTTCGTGATCATCGGCTACGTGCTGTGGAACGCCGATGCGCACGCGAAGATCGGCGGTGGGGTGTGGCTGCTGATCGGCTGCGCGGTGCTGCTGGTGTTCCGACTGACCGGCCGCTCCACGGACCTCAAGGTGAGCTGACCGGCGGCGAGAAGGCGTCCAGCACGGCCCCCAGGGCGGCGGTCATGCGCTCGGGCGGGTAGCGGTCGGGGTCGAGCAGCACCCGCTGGCCGGCCATCTCAACGATCGCGCGCAGCAGGTGCACGGCGACGTCGGTGTCCAGGTCGGGCGGCAGGCCGTGCGCCTCGGCGTAGCCCGTGAACTCGGTGCGCAGCAGCGCGAGCAGCTCCGCCCGGGTGGCCCGCAGCTGCTGGCGGGGCTCGTCGGGCACCGTCGCGGGCGGCGTGTAGAGCAGCCGCCAGGTGTCCGGCGCGTCGCGCACCGCGGTCAGGAACGTCCGCAGGGTCTCGGTCGGCTGGTCGCGCCGCCGCGCCCCCGCCTCGGCGGGCGCGTCCGGCGCGGCCGGCTCGGCGGCGCCGGCCTCGGCGGCGGCGCCGGCGAACACCGCCCGCATCCGGGCCTGCTCCCGGTTGACCAGCGCGGCTAGCAGGTCGTCGCGCCCGGCGAAGCAGTCGTAGGCGACCGGCCGGGTGACGCCGCTGTGCCGGGCCACCGCGTGCATGCTGACCGCGCCGAACCCCGACTCGGCGACCAGCCGCAGCGCCGAGTCCAGCAGCTGCTCGGTGCGCTGCTCGACCGGCAGCCGGCTGGAGTAGCGCCGCTTCGGCCGGTCACCGCGCGTGCGGCCCGCCGCCATCCTCACCGCCCGGCGGGGTGCGTCGGGCCGGCGGTCAGGCCCAGCGCGCCGAACAGCGTGCGGGTGAACCGGGTCAGGCGCGCCGGCGGGTACTGCTCCGGCGCGGCGAGCACCAGCCGGGCGGCCGCCTCGCCGGCCGCGATGACTGCGAGCGCGACCACCTCGGTGTCCAGGCCGGCGCACCGGCCACCCAGCACTGCCCGGATGCTCGACTCGACCACGCCGGCGATCTTCTCGCGGCCCTGCTCGATCCGCACGCCGACCTCGGTGGGCAGCGCCGAGGTGGGGGAGAGCAGCACCCGCCACGTGGTCGGCCGGCGCAGCACCAGCGTCAGGAAGGCGTCCAGCGCCCTGGTCACCGAGTCGCCGAGGTCGGCGCCGGTCAGCGCTGTGGGGGCCACCGAGAGCACGTCGGCGAGCGCCCGCGTCTCCTCCCGGGCCAGCAGGGCGTCCAGCAGCGCGGTGCGGTCGGCGAAGAAGTCGTAGACCACCGGCCGGGCCACGCCGGCGGCGCGCGCCACCGCCTGCATGGTGACCGCCGCCGCGCCGGACTCGGCGACCAGTTCCAACGCGCGGTCCAGCAACGACTCACGCCGGTCCGCGGGAGCCAGCCGGCGCCGAGCGGGCGACCCGCTCTCGGGATCGCTCACGCCCCGTCCCTCTCCCGGGCCCGGGCACCCCGCGCGCGGGCGCGGTGCACACCGGGCAAATCTGAAATTGACAGCGTTGTAGTGCCAAGTTACATTCCGTTTACAAGTGGTGGGAAGTGCCGAACCGGTGAATGCGGCCGGCGGGCGCCGCGCCGCCCGGGAAGTGCTCGACGGGCAGAGTTGCCGGGAAGGGGCGCACTGTGCGGAGTCTCAAGGGCGAACCGAAGGTGGACGCCAGAACGGCACTGCGCACGCGGCTCGGTGACGACCTCGACGCGCTCGCGCTGCTCTCCGAACAGGAGAGCGCCGAGCTGCTCGGTCTGATCGACGACGCCCGTGCCGTGCAGCGGAAGGCCCTGGACGCCTCGATCTCCGAGGTGCTGGGCCGGCTGCCCCGGCTGGCCCGAGGGCCGGCTCGCCGGATCATGTTCGGCTAGGGAGCTGGTCGTGGACGAGTCGGTCGGGGGAGAGTCATGAGCGGCGATCTGGTGACCAGGGCCCAGCTGGCGATGCTGGCCGAGACGCTCGGGGTGCCGACGGAGCGGATCCGGCACCTGGAACGCCTCGGCGCGGAGCACCTGCGTGCCCTGCGCGAGCGCATCTCCGAGCAGCTCTTCGACGAGCAGGCGGCCACCTTCGCCCGGATGAGCAGGTTGGCGCCGCTGGTGCCGAACGGGTTGGTCGCCAAGGTGTCGCAGGCGATCGTGCCGCCGCTGGTGGCCGGCCGGGCGGCCGGCGCGCTCGGGGTGGACCACCCCGGCCGGGCCAAGGGCGTGCTCGCCGACCTGTCACCGCAGTACATGGCCGACTGCGCCCCCTACCTGGACCAGCGCACGGTCGCCGTGCTCGCCCCGAGCATCCCGCCGAACCTGCTGATCCCGGCGGCCAACGAGCTGATGAAGCGCCGGGCGTACGTGACCGCGTCCTGGTTCCTGGACTACGCCACGCCCGAGGCGCTGCTGGACCTCGAGGCCGGCATCCCGGACAAGGCGGGCCTGCTGCACACCACGTCGCTGGTGCAGTCCACCGAGCGGCTGAACCAGATCATCCGGCTGCTGCCGACCGAGCGGGTCGCGGTGATCGTGCGGACCGCGATCGGCTCGCCCGAGCTGCTCACCGCCGGGCTCTCGCTGCTGGCCCGGCTGGCACCCGAGTTGACCGCCGACCTCGGTGACCTGCTGTTCGAGGAGCTGGACGCGGACGGGCTGACCGAGGTGCTGCGCACCGTGGTCGGCCAGGGTGCCGTCGTCGAGCTGCTGGTGGTGGCCGCCGCGGTCCGCGAGGACGCACTGCGCCGGATCGCCGCCGACCCCTACCTCACCGACCCCGCCACGGTGGACCGGTTCCTCGCCGAGGCCGCCGAGCACGACGAGTGGGACGGCCTGCTGCGGGTCGCCGAGTACCTGCCCGACGAGCTCGCCGCGCGCGTGGCCGAGGGTGCCGCGCGGGCCAGGGCAAAGGCCAGCTAAGCCCGCCCCGGGCGGCGCTCGCCCGGCCGGGCCGGCGGCTGTTCGCGCTGGTCGGGGCCGGCTCGGTGGCCCGGCGAGCGGCGTTCGAAAAATCTCGGGCAAAACCGTCCGGCGGACTGATCGATTTGCTTGACCGGGCGGTCAGTCAGGACTAGCGTCAGTGATGTCAGATTTGGTTCTCACGCTGGGAGCGGGAGGCATCGACATGAAGAGCTGGGCTCGATGGCAGGACTGGGTAGTGGGTGTGGCGGGCGTGTACACCGCGCTGTCGCCGATCTGGACCGACCAGGGTCGCGGCACCACCGCGACGCTCATCGTGTTCGGTGTGCTGTTGGTGTTGGGCGCGGCCTGGTCGCTGGCCCAGCCGGGGGCGGTGAGCTCCGAGTACGTGCACACCGCGCTCGGGGTGCTGCTGTTCATCTCGCCGTGGGTGTTCGGCTACACCGCCTTCGCCGGAGCCTCCTGGACGTCGTGGGTGGTCGGCGTGATCGCCGTCGCGCTCGGCCTCTGGGCGGTCCCGGAGAGCAACAAGGTGCACCGGGCGGCGGTCGGACACTGACCGCCGGCTGACGACCGGTTCCCTCAGTGCCCGGAGGCGGTAGCGTCTCCGGGCGCCGTCGTGTCCGCCCGGTAGGGCGGCGCAGTGTGGCGGGGTGCGAGGAGGCGGTGACGGTGGGGCTGGTTGCGTCCGGCGAGGCCACCAGGGAGCGGATCCTGGACGCCGCCGAGGAGCTGTTCGCGCACCACGGCTTCGACGCCACGCCGACGGCGAAGGTCGCGTCCGAGGCGGGCGTGCCCAAGGGCCTGCTCTTCTACCACTTCGCCCGCAAGATCGACCTGCTCACCGCGCTGTTCGCCGAGCGGATGCCGGTCGCGGTGCCGCACGAGGCCGCCGAGGTGGTGCGGCCGGCGGACATCGCCGGCTCGCTGCTCGCCCTGTACGACCGGCTGGCGGCGTCCCAGCAGCGCTCCAGCCTGGTCCGCACGATCCTGTGGCGCGAGGCGGACACCCACCCCGAGGTGGCCCGCTGCCTGCACGCCTTCTACGCCGAGCTGGTCGACCTGGCCACCGAGGTGATCGCGCTGGCCGACCCGGCCGGTGACCCGGCGGCCCGCCACCCCGCCGCCCTGGCCTGGACCGGCACCATGACGCTGGCGCTGAACACCGCGCGCCTCGGCGGCGCCGAGCACGACCTGCCGATGGTCGCCACCCTGCTCGCCGCCGGCCTGCTCGCCTCCCGGCCGTAGCGGCCGCGCTGGTGGCGGCCGTGGCGGCCCCGCCGGTGGATCAGCCGCCGGTGGATCAGCCGCGCAGCACCGTCATGATGTGGCAGACGGCGCGCCACGGCTCGAGCCGGACGAAGTTGGCCTGGCCCCAGGTGTAGCCGATGCCGCCGACCTCGTCGCGCACCCCGAACGACTCGCCCCACTTCAGCCCGAGCGAGGGCAGGTCGAGCCACACGGTGCCCTGCTGCGCCGTCGACGGGTCCAGGGTGATCACGCAGATCACCGTGTCGCCGCTGACCGGGTCGGTCTTCGAGAAGGCCAGCAGCTGGTCGTTGTCCACGAAGTGGAAGTGCAGGTCGCGCAGCTGCTGCAGCGCCGGGTGCGCGGCCCGGATCTCGTTGAGCCGGGTCAGCCAGGGCTGCAGCGAGTTGCCGGTGGCCAGCGCCGCGTCGAAGTCGCGGGGGCGCAGCTGGTACTTCTCCGAGTCCAGGTACTCCTCGCTGCCCGGGCGGACCGCCTCGTGCTCGTAGAGCTCGTAGCCGGAGTAGACGCCCCAGGACGGCGACAGCGTGGCGGCCAGCGTGGCCCGGATGGCGAACGTGCCCCGGCCGCCGTGCTGCAGCGACGCGTGCAGGATGTCCGGGGTGTTCACGAACAGGTTCGGCCTGGCCTCGTCGGCGCGCGCGGCGTGCTCGACGGCGAAGTCGGTGATCTCTTGCTTGCCGGTGCGCCAGGTGAAGTACGTGTAGGACTGGGTGAAGCCGATCCTGGCCAGCCCGTACAGCCGGGCTGGCCGGGTGAACGCCTCGGCCAGGAACAGCACGTCCGGGTACTCCGCCTTGAGCTGCCAGATCAGCCAGTGCCAGAAGTTCGGCGGCTTGGTGTGCGGGTTGTCCACCCGGAAGATGCGCACCCCGTGCTCGGCCCAGTGCTTGCAGACCCGCAGCACCTCGGCGTAGAGCCCGGTCGGCTCGTTGTCGAAGTTGATCGGGTAGATGTCCTGGTACTTCTTCGGCGGGTTCTCCGCGTAGGCGATGGAGCCGTCCGGCCGGGTGGTGAACCACTCGGGGTGGGCGGCGACCCAGGGGTGGTCCGGCGCGCACTGCAGCGCCAGGTCCAGCGCGACCTCCATGCCCAGCTCGCGGGTGCGCGCGACGAACTCGTCGAAGTCCTCGAGCGTGCCCAGCTGGGGGTCGATGGCGTCGTGCCCGCCGAGCTTGGAGCCGATGGCCCACGGCGAGCCGACGGAGCCGGGCGGGGCGTCCGGGTTGCCGCCGGGCATGGTGGGCGTGTTCGGGCCCTTGCGGTTCACCTCGCCGATCGGGTGGATCGGCGGCAGGTACACCACGTCGAAGCCCATCGCGGCGATCCGGTCCAGGTCCTTGGAGGCGGTCACGAACGAGCCGTGCACCGCGCGGCCGGTCTCGTCCCGCCCGCCGGTGGACCGGGGGAACAGCTCGTACCAGGAGCCGTAGAGCGCCTTGCGTCGGTCCACCCACACCTGGTGGGTGCGACCGCGGGTGAGCAGCTCCCGGATCGGGCGCTCGGTGAGGATCACGCCGACCGGCTCGGACAATGCCGGCGCCAGCCGCTCCGGCAGCGCCAGCGTGGTGTCGCGCAGTGCGGCGGCCGCGCCGAACAGCAGCTCCCGGTTGGCCCGCTCGCCGGGGCGCCGGCCGACCCGCTCGATCAGCCGGGCGCCGTTCTCCAGGTCGTTGACCAGCTCCAGCGCCTCCTGGCCGGCGTCGACCTTGGCGTGGATGGCGTGCAGCCAGGTGTTCCACGGGTCGCTCCAGGCGTCGACCCGGAAGGTCCACAGGCCCGGCTCGGCGGCCACCACGCTGGCCAGCCAGGCGTCGGTGCCGACGCCGTCGGGCGTCATCCGGACGTGCTGTCCGGGGCCCTGGCTGCCCAGCCGCTTCCAGACCACGTTCGCGGCGACCGCGTCGTGTCCCTCGCGCCAGACCACGGCGCGGATCGGGACGCTCTCACCGACGACGGCCTTGCTGGGATACCGGCCTCCGCCGACCGCCGGTGTGACATCGTCGATTCCGAGCCGTCCAGTCACGGCGCCCCACATCCCAGCTTGTTTCGATTCAGCCGCTCGCTCGGCCGCCTAAAAGGTACCCACCCGAGGGGGCGCCGCGGAACGACATCCCGGGGCGCGTCGGGTGACGAACCCGTGCCCTATGCTCGGCAGTTGATCACTTGCTGATCACTCGTCGGGACACCGGGCCGGACCGTCCGCTGCTCGGGACGGCGCGCGGCCGCGACCGGACCGCCGCGCGCCCCTCGGAGATACCCGAGGTCACGGGCCCGATAAACGTTTTTGTGCGCAAGCTGTAACGATCCCTCAATCGATTCACGTACGCTGCGGCACGTGAGAGCACTCCGTAGGTTCACCGTGCGCGCCCAGCTGCCGGAACCGCTCGCGCCCCTGCAGGAACTGGCCGGGAACCTCCGCTGGAGCTGGCACCCGCCGACCCAGGACCTGTTCGCGGCCATCGACCCGGCGGCCTGGGAGCGGGTGGGCAACGACCCTGTCCGGCTGCTCGGGGAGGTGTCCACGCAGCGGCTCCATCAGCTCGCCCAGGACGACGACCTGGTCGACCGGGTCCGGGCGCAAGCCGCTGACCTGCGCTCCTATCTGACCGAGCCGCGCTGGTACCAGCGCCAGCAGGCCGAGGACGCCGAGCTGCCCGCCGCGATCGGCTACTTCTCCATGGAGTTCGGGGTCAGCGAGGTGCTGCCGAACTACTCCGGCGGCCTCGGCGTGCTGGCCGGCGACCACCTGAAGGCGGCGTCCGACCTCGGCGTGCCGCTGATCGGCGTCGGGCTGCTCTACCGCTCCGGCTACTTCCGGCAGTCGCTGTCGCTGGACGGCTGGCAGCAGGAGCACTACCCGGCGCTGGACCCGCAGGGCCTGCCGCTGCGGCTGCTGACCTCGGCGGACGGCGCCCCGGTGCTGATCACCGTCGGCATGCCGGCCGGACGCACCCTCTACGCGCGGGTCTGGCAGGCGGTGGTCGGCCGGGTGCCGCTGCTGCTGCTCGACTCCGACATCGAGGAGAACGAGCCCGACCTGCGGGGCATCACCGACCGGCTCTACGGCGGCGACCAGGACCACCGGATCCGCCAGGAGATCCTGGTCGGCATCGGCGGGGTGCGCGCGGTGCGGGCGTACTGCGAGGTCACCGGGCACGCCAGCCCCGCGATCTTCCACACCAACGAGGGCCACGCCGGTTACCTCGGCCTGGAGCGGATCAGGGAGCTGATCGCCGGGCGCGGGCTGAATTTCGACGAGGCGGTCGCCGCCGTGCGCGGCGGCACCGTATTCACCACGCACACCCCGGTGCCGGCCGGTATCGACCGGTTCCCGCTGGACCTGGTGCGCTACTACTTCACCGACTCGCTGCTGCCCGAGGTGCCGCTGGACCGGGTGCTCGCGCTCGGCGCCGAGGACAACCCCGGCATGTTCAACATGGCGCACATGGGGCTGCGGCTGGCCCAGCGCGCCAACGGCGTCTCGAAGCTGCACGGCCAGGTGTCCCGCGAGATGTTCGGCGGCCTGTGGGGCGGCTTCGACACCGACGAGGTGCCGATCGGCTCGGTCACCAACGGCGTGCACGGGCACACCTGGGCGGCCCGGGAGGTCGCCGCGCTGCTCGGCGAGCCGGGGCTGGAGGGCGCCAGCGCGGCGGAGGCGCTGCGCAACGTGTCCGAGGTGTCCAACCTGGACCTGTGGCAGCTGCGCGGCGACCTGCGGCTGCAGCTGGTCGAGGAGGTCCGCCGGCGGGTCAGGGCGGCCTGGCTGGAGCGCGGCGCGTCCGCCCCGGAGCTGGGCTGGACCGACTCGGTTTTCGACCCGGAGGTGCTGACCATCGGGTTCGCCCGGCGGGTGCCGACCTACAAGCGCCTCACCCTGATGCTGCGCGACCCGGGCCGGCTGCGCGCGCTGCTGCTCGACCCCGAGCGCCCGGTGCAGCTGGTGGTGGCCGGCAAGTCGCACCCGGCCGATGACGGCGGCAAGGCGCTGATCCAGCAGATCGTGCGCTACTCCGACGACCCGGCGGTGCGGCACCGGATCGTGTTCCTGCCCGACTACGACATGTCGATGGCCCGGTACCTGTACTGGGGCTGCGACGTGTGGCTGAACAACCCGCTGCGCCCGCTGGAGGCCTGCGGTACGTCCGGCATGAAGTCCGCGCTCAACGGTGGGCTCAACCTCTCGGTGCGCGACGGGTGGTGGGACGAGCTCTACGACGGCAAGAACGGCTGGGCGATCCCCACCGCCGACGGCGTGACCGACCCGACCCGGCGCGACGACCTGGAGGCGTCGGCGCTCTACGAGCTGCTGTCCAACCAGGTGGCGCCGACGTTCTACCGGCGCGACGGGGACGGTGTGCCGACCCGCTGGGTGGAGCTGGTCCGGCACACGCTGGCCAACCTGCGCCCGCGGGTGCAGGCCACCCGGATGGTCAGCGAGTACGTCCGGGACTGGTACCTGCCGGCATCGCGCGCGGCGGCCGTGGTCAACGCGGGCGACTTCGCCGGGGCCCGCCAGCTGGCCGAGTACCGGCAGCGGCTGAACACGTCCTGGCCGAGGGTGCGGATCAGCGGCGTGGACGCGTCCGGGGTCCCGGACAGCCCGGTGGTCGGCGCGCCGATGACGGTGCGCGCCACGGTCGAGCTGGCCGGGCTGAAGCCGGACGACGTGCTGGTACAGGCCGTGGTCGGCCGGGTGGACGAGTCCGACGAGCTGGACGAGCCGGTCACCGTGGCGATGGCGCACGTGGGTGGCGCGGACACCGACGGCGACCGGTTCGAGGCGGTTGTGCCGCTGCCGCACGCCGGGCTGCTCGGCTACACGGTCCGGGTGCTGCCGCGCCACGACCTGCTCAGCTCGCCCGCCGAGCTCGGCAAGATCGTCATCGCGGGCTGACGCGGGTCCGGATCAGGGGGATCGGGGCGAGGGCACCGAGGCGAGCGCCCGGCCGATGTGGTCGGGCAGCTCGCCGCCCAGCTCCACCCACACTCCGAAGGCGCTGAAGAAGCAGGCCAGGCCGATCTTGGCCCATAGTCGGGGCCGCACGTCGCCGTCCACGCCCACCTCCAGCCGGGCGGCCAGGTACTCGGCCATCTCGGCCTCCATGTCGGCCTGTTTGGTGAGGTCGCGGGCCCGTAGCGCCGGTGTCTGCGCGATCAAGCGCTGCCGGGCGCGTACGGCGTCCAGCTCGCCGACGAACCGCTCCGCCAGCGTGCCGAGCACGGCGGCGAGCGACTCCAGCGGCCGCCGTTCGTCGAACGGGTGCGCCGCCAGTGCCTCCCGCAGCATCGCGCGGTGCTCCGCCTCGTCGGCGAACAGCAGCTCGTCGCGGTCCGGGAAGTAGCGGTGGAAGGTCCGGGGCGCCACATCGGCCGCCTCGGCGATCTCGGCCACGGTCACCGCCTCGAACCCGCGCTCCCGGAACAGCCGCATACCGGCGTCGGTGATGGCCTTGCGGGTGCGCTGCTTGTGCAGATCACGGCGGGACACCCGAAGATTGTGGCATATCACGCCAAGTGTCACATCGCGCTATATGGCACACTGTGCCACATGACGGCTGAGGCAACGAGCACGTACGTGGTCACCGGCGGCACCAGTGGGCTGGGCCTGGAGTGCGCCAGGGCGCTGGCCGCCGCCCCGGGCGCCCGGGTCGTGGTGACCGGCCGAACCCTGGACCGGACCGCCGGCGTGGCGGCCGGCCTCGGCGCGCACCCGATGCGGCTGGACCTCGCCTCGCTGGCCTCGGTGCACCGGTTCGCCGACGAGCTGGCCGCCGAGCTGGCCGGCGGTGGGCTGCCGCCGCTGCGCGGGCTGGTCTGCAACGCGGGCCTGCAGGTCATCGGGGACAGCCGCACGCAGGACGGCTTCGAGACCACCTTCGGCGTCAACCACCTCGGCCACCTCGCCCTGGTCGAGCGGCTCGTCGACCTGTTCGAGGCGCCGGCGCGGATCGTCCTCGTGGCCTCCGGGACCCACGACCCGGCGCAGCCGACCGCCACCCCGAGCCCGTTGGACGAGGCGGGCGCCGACGAGCTCGCCTTCCCACCCGCCGACCCCGGCGAGCCGGCCGTGCGCGCCGGCCTGCGCCGCTACGCCACGTCCAAGCTGGCCAACGTGCGGACCACCTACGCGCTGTCCCGGCGGCTGGCCGGGCGGGGCGTCACGGTGAACGCCTTCGACCCGGGGCTGATGCCCGGCACCGGGTTGGCCAGGGACGCCGGGCCGGTGGCCAGGCTGCTCTGGCGGACCGTGGCCAGGGCGCTGGTGGTGCTACCCCCGGTGCACACCACCCGGACCTCCGGAGCGAACCTCGCCCGCCTGCTCACCGCGCCCGAGCTGGCCGGTGTCAGCGGCGGGTACTTCGTCGGCCGCCGCCCGGCCGGCTCCTCACTGGCGTCGTACCAGGTCGAGGCGGGCGAGGCGCTGTACCGGGACAGTCTGCGGCTCATCAGTGCCGTGCCGGCCGGGGGCGCTCCGCCGGGTGGCGCGGCCGTGCCGCTCGATGACCCGGAGCGACCGGATACCTCAGTCCGGGGGTAATGCTCGACACCTTCCGCCGGATCCGGGCAACAATGACGCCGACCCCGACGATGTAGCTCGACGGAATGTCGTTCGTACAGGGGGAGGAGTGTGTGGCAGTGGGATCCGCCTCGGATGCCGCCCGTAAGGCGTGGGCGGCCTGTTTCCGGCGGGGTCGGACACCGGGCCTGCGCACCGGAAAGACCGTCCTGGCGGCCGTTGTGGCCTTTCAGATCGCGGACATGTTGCATACCAGCGCGCAGCCGATCCTGGCGCCGCTGACCGCGTTGCTGGTCGTGCAGCTGACGCTGTACAGCACGCTCACCAGCGGGCTGGACCGGATCGCCGCCGTGGTGACCGGCGTGCTCGTCGCGGTCGGCGTGGCCGGGCTCACCGGGCTGACCTGGTGGAGCCTCGGTGCGGTGGTCGGCATCTCGCTGGTCATCGGCCGGTTGCTGCGCCTCGGGTCGAACCTGCTCGAGGTGCCGATCTCGGCGATGCTGGTGCTCGCGGCGGCCAGTACCAGCATCGGGCTCTCCCCGGGCAGCCCCAGCCTGGCGACCACCGCGACCGGCCGGGTGGTCGAGACGCTGATCGGCGCCGCCGTCGGCATCCTGGTCAACGTGCTGATCGCGCCGCCGCTCTACATCCAGCCGGCCGACGACGCGGTGGGCGAGCTCGTCGACAAGCTCAGCGGGTTCGCCAGAGAGATGGCCGTCGCACTGCGCGGTGAGTGGAGCCGCGAGGAGGCGGACCGGTTCCTGGAGGGCGCCAGGGGCCTCGGCACCGAGGTGGCACGAGCCGACCTGCACCTGGCCCGCACGGAGGAGAGCGCCCGGCTCAACCCGCGCGGCCGGGTGGCCAGGGCCGCCCAGCCCCGGCTGCGCACAGCGCTGACCGGGCTGGAGCACAGCTACGTCTCGCTGCGCAACCTGTGCCGCGCGGTGCTGGACCGGACGTACTTCGTCGCCGAGGACGACATCGACGGCGCCTACCGGCCGGAGGCGCGGCGGGCGCTGGCGGACGTGCTGGACGCGTTCGCCGACGCGATGGCCACCGTCGACCCGATCGCCACCGACGAGCCGCACGCGCCGCGCTCGCGGGTGCTGGTGGAGGCGCAGCTGGAGGAGCTGCACGACCGCCGCGACCGGCTGGCCTCCTTCCTGCTGGTCGACCCCGCCGTGGACGCCGGCGCCTGGGAACAGCACGGCGCGCTGCTCGCCGCGGTGGACCGGCTGCGCGTCGAGCTGGAGGCCGCCGTGGCGCCCGTCGACGGCCCGTGGCGCCCCGAGCCGGTGACCGCCCGGCACCTGGCCGCCGTCCGCCGCGTGCTGGACACCCTCGCCCGCCGCGACCGCGCCGCCGTGGTACCCGACCCCCGGACGGACGGGCCGCCGAGGGTGATCGGCACCTCACCGGCGCCCGGCGGGCCGAGCGTGGCCGGCGCACCGGAGCCGCGCGAGGAGCCGCGCCGCGAGGAGACGGTCTAACGGGCGCACTACCGAGCTGGCACACAGGTCGTGGGAACTGGGGCACGGGGTGGGGTGCTGGCACACGGGTCGTGGGGCTGGCACACGGAGTGAGGTGCTGGCACACGGAGTGAGGTGCTGGCACACGGGTTAGAACTCGTGTGTTGTGTCTGAGCGCCGTGTGGCAGCCCCGGAGGGCGTGTGTGGGTGCGGGGCACTCGGCCGCACACAGGTTGGCCCGGCGGCACACAGGTCGTGGTTTTGGTACACCACCCTTAGTAGGGGCACACGTGTTCTAACTCGGGTGCCACGTCCAGAGTCCATGTGCCAACGCCACGACCCGTGTGCCAACGCCGCCACCTGTGTGCCAACGCCGCCGCCTGTGTGCCGGCGCCACGACCTGTGTGCCAACGCCACGACCCGCGCGCCAGCCCCACCGCCTGTGTGCCGGCGCCGCGAGGCGGTCAGGGGCGCGGGAGTTCGCGGGCTACGACCTTGCCGGTGGGGTTGCGGGGCAGTCCGTCCAGGAATACGACGTCGCGGGGCACCGAGAACCGGGACAGCTGCTCCTTCACGAGCGCCCGGACCTTGTCCTCGTCCAGCGATGAGCCGTCGGCGAGCACCACGAACGCCGCCAGCCGCTGGCCGAACTTCTCGTCGTCGACCCCGATCACGGCCGCCTCGCGGATCTCTGGGTGTGCCGACAGCACGTCCTCGACCGGCCCCGGGTAGACGTTCTCCCCACCGGACACGATCATCGAGTCGCCCCGGCCGGTCAGGTGCAGCCGCCCCTCGGCGTCCAGCCGGCCGAGGTCGCCGGTGGCCATCAGCCCGTCGTGCACCTCGACGGAGGAGTCGCCGCGCGTGTAGCCCTCGAAGAGCATGTCGTTGCCGACGAACACCCGGCCGATCTCGTCGGTCGGTACCGGGTTGCCGTCGTCGTCCAGGATCCGCAGCGTCGTACCCAGCGGGGCGCGGCCGGCGGTGTGCGGGTCGGCACGCAGGTCGGAGGGGTCGGCGATGCTCACCCAGGACACCTCGGTGGAGCCGTACAGGTTGTAGAGCACGTCCCCGAAGCGGTCCATGAACTCGGTCGCCAGCACCCCGGGCAGCGCCGACCCGCTGACCGCCACCACCCGCAGCCGCACGTCGTAGCGGGACAGCTCGGCGGCGGGCAGCTCCAGGATCCGGGACAGCATCACCGGCACCGCGAACAGCGTGCCGCAGCGGTGCTCGGCCATCGCCCGCAGCGCCTCGGCCGGCTCGAACTTGCGCCGCAGCACGATCGGCGCGCCGTGCAGCAGGGCGAGCTGCAGCGCGGCGAACCCCCAGGTGTGGAACAGCGGCGGCGCGATGAACGACGGCTCACCGGCGCGCAGCGGGATCCGGGACAGGATCGCCCCGGCCGGCGCCCAGCTCTTCGGTGAGGGTCGGGCGGCGCCCTTGGGCGTACCCGTGGTGCCCGAGGTGAGCACGATCAGCTTGCCGGCCGGCGGGCGCACCGGCAGCATGCTCCGGCCGCCGGCGGCGATCAGCCCGTCCAGGGTGGCCTGGCCGCGCGGCTCGCTGCCGTGCTCCACCCAGCCGTAGATCAGCTGGCCGCCACCGGGCAGCGCGGGCAGTTCGTCGGCGAACTCCTGGTCGGCGACGAGGAACGTGGCGTCCAGCTCGCGCAGCACGTCCCCGATCGTCTTCGCGGACAGCGACGTGTTCAGCAGTACGACGTCGGCGCCGAGCTTGGCGGCCGCGGTGGCCAGCTCGACCGGCCCCCGGTGGTTGCGGCACAGCACGGCGATCTTGGTGCTCGCCTCGACGCCACGGTCGGCCAGTGCGCGGGCCAGCTCGTCGCTGCGCCGGTGCACCTCGGCGAAGGTGAGCAGGCCCCGGTCGTCGATGATCGCCGGCCGGTCCGGGTGCCGCGCCGCCCCGGCCGCGTACCCGGTGGCCATCGTGGTGCCCCAGCGCAGCCAGCCGGACGCGATGCCCAGCGCCCGGTCAGGCCGCATCGGCGCGACCACGCCCGCCCTGGCCAGCAGCCCGAGCCCCCAGGTCAGCTCGACCGCATGGTGGACCGCTTCGCCGACCGAGGCAGGGGTGATCAAGGATTTCACGGCCCGAAGCATGCCCGACCCGCCGCCGCCCGGCTATCCGGAACGCCGCCGGGGCGGGTCGCGCTACGCGCTGGTGGTCGGGATCGACTCCTCGGCGTCGTCCATGTCGTGCTGGTAGGTCTCGGTCAGGGCGAGCACACACGCGATGGCGATCAGCGACACCGCGATGATGTAGAGGGAGATCGGCACGTTGCTGTGGAACTCGGCGAACAGCCAGGCCGCCACCAGCGAGGAGATCGCACCGCCGAGCAATGCCCCCAGCTGGTAGCCCAGCGAGGCGCCGCTGTAGCGGAACTTCGCGGAGAACATCTCGGAGAAGAACGCGGCCAGCGGGCCGTACATCATGCTCAGGGTGATCTGTCCGCCGAGCAGGCCCAGCGTCATCCCCCAACCGGTGGCGGTGTCGACCAGCCAGAACAACGGGAAGGCCCAGATCGCGGTGCCGATCGAGCCGGCCAGGTACATCTTGCGGCGGCCGATCCGGTCGGAGATGGCGGCGAACCCTGCCAGCGCCGGGATCTGGATGATCGCCACGATCGCGATGGCCAGCAGCACGGTGGACCGGGACATGTGCAGGATGCGGACGCCGTAGTCCTGCAGGAACGTGATGTAGATGTAGAACGTGGTGTTGACGACGGTGAACGCGCCGCCGGCCAGCAGTACCCGGCGCCACGAGGTGCGCAGCACCTCCAGCACCGGGGAGCGGCTCACCACCCCGGAGGATGCCTCGCGCTCGGCGGCCAGCCGCTGCAGGTGGGTGAACGCCGGGGTCTCCTCCAACCGGCTGTGCGCGTACATCGCCACCGCGACCAGCAGCACGCTGGCCACGAACGGGATCCGCCAGCCGTAGCTGAGGAACGCGGCCGGGCTCATCACCAGGCTGAGGAAGAAGTAGGCGACGGTGCCCAGCAGTACCCCGACCGGGACCCCGATCTGGGCGACGCTGCCGTAGAGGCCGCGCTTGTGTTTCGGGGCGAACTCGGTCGCCAGCAGCACCGCGCCGCCCCACTGGCCGCCGACCGCGATGCCCTGCACGAACCGCAGCACGGTGAGCAGGATCGGCGCCGCCACCCCGATCGCGGCGTAGCTGGGCATCAGCCCGATCAGCACGCTGCCCACCGCCATGGTCAGCAGCGCCGCGAGGAACGCCTTCTTGCGGCCCACCTTGTCCCCGAAGTGGCCCCAGATGACCCCGCCGACCGGCCGTGCCACGAACCCGACGCCGAACGTGGCGAAGGACAGCAGCACGCCGGTGGCCGGGTCGGCATTGGGGAAGAAGATCTTCGGGAACACCAGCGCGGCGGCGGTGCCGTAGAGGAAGAAGTCGAACCATTCGACGCTGGCGCCGACCAGGCTGAGTCCGGCGATCTTGCGTACCGATCGTTCGTCCAGCTGGCCGGTAGCACCGTTGCTAGGGGTCCCCATTGCTCGTCGTCTCCGATGCGGGTCGGCGGTGAGGGTTTGCCGGAACCTAACGTGAGACGTGGCACACGTCACCCATTCAGGTCACTCTTCACCTGAATAGATCGACGACGGACGACTGGGGCAGACGGCGGTACGGCGTCTACCAGTGGATTCCCGGCAGCACCCGGGCCATTGCCCGCGCGCCGCGGGAAAGGGCACTCATCTCGGTCGCCGCGCTGGACTCGTCGCCCCGGGCCGCCGCGGAGTCCGGGAACACCCGGAAGGCCACGTGCAGCAGGGCGTCGGTCAGCCGGGGGGCGAGCGTGGAGGCCAGCGTGCCGGCGGTGCCCAGCGGGGTGCCGATGTGCTTGGGCCGCCGCCGCAGCGCGTCCAGCACCATCTCGGCCGCCTCTTCGGGCGAGCGGGTCGGGAACGCGCGGTAGATGTTCGTCGGCGCGATCATCGGCGTGCGCACCAGCGGCATGTGGATCGTGGTGAAGGTGATCCCGTCGCCGTAGGTCTCGCTGGCCACCACCCGGGCGAACGCGTCCAGCGCGGCCTTGGAGCCCAGGTAGGCGGAGAAGCGGGGCGGGTTGGTCTGCACACCGATGGAGGAGATGTTCACGATGTGCCCGAAGCGGCGCCGCGACATCTGCGGCAGCAGCGCCAGGGTCAGCCGGACCGCGCCGAAGTAGTTGATCGCCATCGTGCGCTCGTAGTCGTGGAACCGGTCGTAGCTCAGCCGCACCGAGCGGCGGATCGACCGGCCGGCGTTGTTGACCAGCATGTCCACCTGGCCGTGGTCACCGAGCGCGGCGGCGACCAGCGCGGTCACCGAGTCCTCGTCGGTGATGTCGCAGGTGTAGACGCTGGCCCGCCCGCCGGCCTCCTCGATCTCCGCGCGGACCTTCTCCAGCTCCTCGGCGCGCCGGGCCACCAGCAGCGGGACCCCGCCCTCGGCGGCCACCCGCAGCGCCGTCTCCCTGCCGATCCCGGAGGACGCGCCGGTGATCATCACGGTGCGCCCGTCCAGCTCGCCCTTCGGGCCGTGGCGCCGCGCGCGGTTCGGGTCGAGGTGCTCGCGCCAGTAGCGGTAGAGCACGGGGGCGTAGTCGGCGAACTCCGGGCAGCTGATGCCGGTGCCGGCCAGCGCGGCGCGGGTCTCGGTGTCGTCGAACACCGAGTGGAAGCTCAGGTGGGGCAGCACCTCGGGCGGGATGCCGATCTCGGTGAGCACGGCGTCGCGCAGCTCGAGCACCTCGGGCACCCGGCCGAGCAGGTCGCCGACCCGGTTGACCAGCCCGCGCGCCGGGCCGGCCACCGACTCGGGGATGACCTGGGTGAGCTGGGGCGCGCCGGCCGCCGAGGCCAGCGCGTTGTACACCGCGCTGACCGGCAGCGGCTTCGGCGAGACCAGGTGGAACGCACGGCCGTCCAGGCCGTCGAGGTGCATCAGCGCGTCCAGGGCATCGGCCACGTAGTCGACCGGCACGATGTTCGTCGCGCCGAGGTCGGGCACCGGGATGCGCATCGTCCGGAACATCGGCCCGGTCGGTCCGGCCGCCCTGGCCACCGCCTCGATCGCCGGCAGCAGGTAGTAGGGGCCGTCCACCTTGTCCATCTCGCCGGTGCGCGAGTCGCCGACCACGACGGCGGGCCGGTAGATCCGCCACGGCACCGCCGACTGGGTCCGGACCAGGGCCTCGGCGGCGAACTTCGTGGCGTAGTACGGCGAGTGCAGGCGCTGGCCGGCGTCGAAGTCGGCCTCGGTGAACCGGCCGGGGTAGTCGCCGGCCACCGCCACCGAGGACACGTGGTGCAGCAGCCGCGCGTCGATCCGCTCGGCCAGCTCGATCACCCGGCGGGTGCCCTCGACGTTGGCGGCCCGGTTCGCCGCGTCGCTCGCGGTGAGGTCGTAGACGGCGGCCAGGTGCAGTACGTGGTCGACCCCGGCCAGCGTGGCGGCGTCGTCGTCGGACACACCGAGGCCGTCCACGGTCAGGTCACCCCGAACGGCCGTCAGCCGTTCGTGGCCGGCCAGGTCGGACGTCCGGGCTGACAGCCGGCCCGGCGACCTGACCAGGCAGAAGATCTCCGCGTCGGGGCGGGCCAGCAGCCGGGCCAGCACGTGCCGGCCGAGGAACCCGGTACCACCGGTGACCAGGTAGCGCATGTGTTGTCACTCCGTCGGGCTTCGCTGCGGGCAAAAGGCACCCCAGTGTGCCACGAAGATCGTGGCCGGTAGACCGCCGAGGCCGCCGGATCCGGGGTCGGTCGGTGGTGGGGCGATGGCCGGTCGGCGGTGGGTGGGTGGCCGGTTGGACAGTGCGGGACGTGCCCCGCGAGACCGGGTGAATCCAGTGCGGGTTCTCAAGTTGTGGGCGCTACGCTCCGCGCCGTGGTTGCCCGGTCAGTTCGTCACAGAGCCAGTTCTCGACCTCGTCGCGGTCGGGTCCGCAGCGGGTCAGCCCTGCTCACAGCCCTGCTCACAGCCCTGCTCGCCGGGTGTGGCGGGGCCGCCCCGCCGGCGACGGTCACCGGCGCACCCTCGGCCGCCCCGGCCCCCGCCCCCGCCCCGGACAGCGGGGTGGCCGAGCCGGCGCCCGGCCCGGTCACCGACCCGCTGCCGGGCATGCCGCCGGTGCGCGACCCGCACAACGTGTACGCGGACGCGGGCGCGAACATGCTCAACGACGTCACCAGGACGGCGAAACCACTGGTCTACGTGCCGCACACCAAGTCGGGCGACGTCTGGGTGATCGACCCGACGACGTTCGCCGTGGTCGGCAAGTACCCGGCCGGCGTGGAGATCCAGCACGTGGTGCCCTCGCACGACATGCGCACCCTCTACGCCACCGACGACCTCGGCAACACGCTCACCCCGTTCGACCCGACCACCGGCAAGCCCGGCCCCCGGATCCCGGTGATCGACCCGTACAACATGTACTACTCACCGGACGGCAAATCGGCCATCGTCGTCGCGGAGGCCCGCCGCCGGCTGGTCTGGTACGACCCGAAGACGTGGCAGGTGCAGGGCGAGACGCTCACCCCGGACTGCGCCGGCATCGACCACGCCGACTTCACCCCGAACGGCCGGACCGGTGTGTTCACCTGCGAGTTCGACGGCCGGGTCGCGGTGGTGGACATCGCGTCGCACAAGCTGCTGCGGATGGTCGACATGCCGCACCGCAACAAGCGGATGGGCCCGCAGGACATCAAGCTGGCCCCGGACGGCTCGGTCTTCTACATCGCCGACTCCGAGGAGAACGGGCTCTGGGTGCTCGACGGCGCCGCCACCAAGGTGCTGCGCGAGATCCCGACCGGGCTCGGGGCTCACGGCCTCTACCTGGACCGCGAGGCCAAGCGGCTGTTCGTGACCAACCGGCACGAGGGCAGTGTCAGCGTGCTCGACGCCTACACCGGCGCCAAGTTGGCCAAGTGGCAGATCCCCGGCGGCCCCATCCCGGCCGCCGCCCCCGGTGCCGTGCCCGGCCTCGGGATGGGCACCGGCCACGCCGGGCCGGGGCATACCGGCGGCGGCCACGCCAGCCCCGATATGGGTGGGCTCAACGCGGACGGCACGCAGCTGTGGCTGTCCGGGCGCTACGACCAGGCGGTGTACGTGCTGTCCACCGTCGACGGCCACCTGATCAAGCGGATCCCGGTCGGTCGGGGCCCGCACGGCCTGTGCGTCTGGCCGCAGACCGGCCGCTACTCACTCGGCCACACCGGCATCACCCGCTGACCCCGGCGCGCGTTCGCTTTCCGTGATCATCAGGACGGGAGGGCTGTTTTCGGGTTGGGGAAACAGCCCTGGTGCCCGTGATGATCACGGTGACTGGGGCGGCTCAGGGGAGTGGGCGGGTCAGGTCGTACCAGGTCTGGCCGGCGACGGTGATCGGGGCGAAGTGGGCGCTCACCCAGGTGCTGACCTGGTTCGCGGTGTCCCGTGCGTCGTGGCCACCCCGCCCGCCCGCCCGGCCGCCGCCGGTGGGGTTGCCGTGGCCGGCGCCGCCCCGGGGTGACTCGGCGACGAAGTAGTGGATCCGGCCGGCCTTCACGTCGGCCTGGAACTGGGCCAGGGTCGGCGCCGGGTCGCTGCCCATGAAGCCGCCGACCGCCATCACCGCGGTGTCGCTGCTCAGCTCGAGCGGGGCCGCGCCCCGGGCGCTGATGGTGGCCGCCGACCAGGTCGTACCGGCCGCGCGGAGCAGGCCGACGGCCGCCGGGTCCACCGTGGCGTCCGGCCCGAATCCTCCGGGTCGGCCGGCGCGAGCGCCCTGGCCGCCGGCGTGGCCGCCCCTGGCCCCGTCCCGGTCGGCCCGGCCGGGTCCGCCGGCGAACCCACCGCCGAACCCGCCCGTCGAGGGACCGGCCGACGCGAGACCACTGGTGTGCGGGGTGAGCGCGGTCTGCGCCGCGTAGGCCGCCGGCCCCACCAACCCGGCCACGACCGCCAGCGCGACGACCCAACCGGCGACGACCCGGCCACCGGACGTCGAGTCGACCGCCTTACGCCCGGTGCCCAGCGCGGCGAGCGTCGCCGCGGCGGTGAGCGCGAGCACGGCCCAGCGCAGCGCGGGGTGCCAGGTCGGCGTCCGGTCCAGCAGTACCCAGGCCCACGCGCCGGTGCCCGCGACCAGCACGGCGAGCGCACCGTGGACCGCCCACCGTGCCCAGGACGACTGACCTGACCCGATCGACCCCGCCGACCGCCGGCCGAGCAGCTCCCGCCCGCTGATGCCGAGCACCGCGGCGACCGCCGGCGCCAGCGCCACTGTGTAGTACGGATGGAAGATGCCGGCCATGAGGCTGAACACCGCGCCGGTGACCAGCAGCCAACCGCCCCAGAGCAGCAGCGCGGCCCTGGTCGGGTCGGTCCGAGGTGCCCGGCGGGTCAGCCACAGCCCGACCAGCAGCAGGACCAGCGCCGCCGGCAGCAACCAGCTCGCCTGGCCGCCCACCGCCGACCCGAACAGCCGTGACCAGCCGGCCGAGCCGCCGAAGCCGCCGAAATGCCCGCCACCGCCGCCGGGCCCGAACGCCCCCGCGCCGTGGCCGCCGCCGGCGGAGCGCCCGAACAACCGGCTGATGCCGTTGTAACCGAGCGCCAGCTCCAGCAGGCTGTTGGTCTGGGAGCCGCCGATGTAGGGACGGTCGGCGGCCGGCCAGAGCGCCACCAGTGCCAGGTACCAGCCGGCGCTGAGCAGCAGGGCCGCCCCGCCGGCCAGCAGCTGGCGGACCCGCCGCCACCACCCCGTCGGCGCCGCGACCAGGTAGGCCAGCGCGAGCCCGGGCAGCACGAGCAGGGCCGCGCCCAGCTTGGTCAGGACGGCGAACCCGATGGCCACCCCGGCGAACACCAGCCAGCGGGTGCCGGCGCGCTCCAGTGCCCGGGTGACGCAGTACGCGGCGAGCACGAGCAGCAGCACGAGCAGGGCGTCCGGGTTGTTGAACCGGAACATCAGTACGGCGACCGGGGTCAGTGCGAACGCCACACCGGCCAGCAGACCGGCCGTCGGTCCCGCCACGCGGCGCACCGCGGCGTAGAGCAGGGCGACCGAGGCGACACCCAGCAGCGCCTCCGGCACCAGCATGCTCCAGCTGGAGAAGCCGAAGATCCGCCCGGACAGCCCCATCAGCCAGATCGACGCCGGCGGTTTGTCCACGGTGATGAACCCGGCCGGGTCGAACGCGCCGAACAGCAGCGCCTGCCAGCTCCGGGTGCCGGCCCACACGGCGGCCGTGTAGAAGCTGTTCGCCCAGCCGGACGCGCCCAGCCCCCACAGGTTGACCAGTGCGGTGCCGCCGAGCAGCCCAGCCAGCGAGAGCCACTCCCACCGGGGGCGGGGGGCCGGCGTCGGGGCCGAGGTCGCGGGCGTGCCGGACCCGGAGGCCTCGACGGGTGCGCCGATCGGCGGGGCGGTCATGCCGAGGGCCGGGCGCCGAACACCCAGGTGCGCAGCATGGCGAAGCGGGCCACCGTGGCGAGCGCGTTGGCCGCGACCAGTACAACGACCTCGGCACTCGGGCCGGCGGTGGGGGCGACCAGCGCGAGCAGGGCGAGCGCGCCGCTGCTCAGCGCCAGGCTCAGCCCGAACACCCCGAGCGCGAGCAGCTGCTGCCGCGCCGCGCCGGCGCGCCCCCGGATGCCGAAGGTGAACCGCCGGTTCGCCTCGGTGTTGGCCACCGTGCTCAGTACCAGCGAGATCAGGTTGGCGCTCAGCGCGCCGACGTGGTCGCGCAGCAGCAGGAACAGCCCCAGCTGGGCCACCGTGCTGATCACGCCGACCGCGGCGAAGCGGGCCAGCTGCTTGATCAGCTGGGTGTTCCACCGCCGCCGGGGCGGCGCCGCGCCGAGCTGCGCGGCCGCGCCGAGCTGGCTCGAGGCCGCGTCGGGCGAGCCGGTGAAGGGGCGGGCCGTGCCGAGCGGGCGGGCCGTGCCGAGCGGGCGGGCATCGCAGAGCGGGCGGGTCGCGCCGGGCTCACTCGGGGAATCGCCGGGCGAGCTGGCGATCGACGCGGCTGTTCCGGCGCGGCGTGGGCCGAGGCCGGTCCGCAGCCGGGCCAACCTGGCGGACACGCGACCGGGCCGCCGACGGCTGATCGGCTGGGTCGCGGCGTTCGACCGAGGATGCCGGCCGATCGTCCGGGGGGTCGGCAGCGGAAGCGAGGCGCTCATGATCCTGACTCTGACCTCGGGCGCTGTACCGGCGGTATGCCGAAGCTATGGGTCCGCTGTGCGCGCCGGCACCGTTCTCAGCGAGTCCGTGGCGCAGCGGGCCGTGCAGGGTGGCACTCGTCGCGTGCCTGGCCGGTCCTCACGCGTCGCGTGGCTGGCCGCCACCCCGACCTGTCGCGTCAATTTGCAACGACACGTGGCACTTGTCGTGCCTATTTCCAACGACAGGTCGGACGGTGGGGCGGTGTGACGCGGCGGCGGCCGGCCACTGGTCGCGGCGGGTCAGCGGGCGCGCCAGTAGCCCGTCGCGTAGACCATCCGGCGGCTGAGGCCGCGCTCGTCGAGTAGGTGGGCGCGGATGTCGCGGACGGCGGCGGCCTCGGCGGACAGCCAGGCCTGGCAGTGCGCGGGGTCGACGCCGCTCGGCAGGTCGACCGAGGTCACCGCCTGGGTCAGCGGCTGGCCCGCCGGGCGGTCGCCCCGATGCAGCCAGTGCACCCGGGTCGCCGGGCCGGTGGGCAGCGGCTGCTCCTCGGCGGCGTCGGCCACCTCGACGAAGACCTCGACCGGCACGTCCGCGGCCTCGCCCACCGGTTCCTCACCAACCGACCCGGCGAGTGCTTCGAGCACAGTGGCGATGGCCGGCAGCGCCGACTCGTCGCCGATCACCAGGTGGGCCCGCGCGGCCGGGTCGGGCTGGTAGCGGCCGCCGGGGTCGGACACGCCCACCCAGTCGCCGGGCGCGGCGGCGGCCGCCCAGGCGGCGGCGGGGCCGTGGGCGCCGTGCAGCACGAAGTCGACGTCCAGCTCACCGGCGGCGGCGTCGAACCGGCGCACCGTGTAGCTGCGGATCACCGGCCGGGGCTCGCCGGGCGGCCAGACCGGCCCGCCGGAGGACGCCCTCGGCATCGCCGGCCGCCGCTGGCCGGGCATCGGGAAGAACAGTTTGATCCGCTGGTCCGGGCCGTCGCCGGGGAAGCCGGCGAGCTCGTCACCGCCGAGGGTGACCCGGGCCATCCTCGGCGTGACCCGCTCGGTGCGCAGGACCTGCAGGGTGCGGTGCCCGGTGCGTGCCGGGGCGTGATCGGTGCCGGACATCGGCCCCATTCTCGCAGCTCACCGCTGCCCGGCGGCGGCCAGCCCCGGCCAGACGAGGTCCATCAGGAACTCGGTGGCGCGTTCGGCGGTGACGTCCCCGCGCCGGCCGCGCCACAGGGCGAGCCGCTCGCTGGCGCCGACGATCACCTGCGCGTACGCCTCCATCCGGTGCGGGTCGCCGGCCGGGCTCTGCGCCCTGAGCAGCCCGGTGATGAACTCGGTCTGCTGGTTGCGGATGCCCTCCAGCGCCTCGGCGGCCGGGCCGACCGGTGTGGCGGCCTCCTCGTAGAGCAGGGTGGCGGCCGCGCCCTGGGCGTCCAGGAAGTCGAAGAACGCCCGGAAGCCCCGGCGCAGCATGTCCTCGGGGCTGGTGGCGCTGGCGGCGGCGGCGGTGGTGACCTCGAGCAGCTCGGTGCGGGCCCTGGCGATGCAGGCCAGCAGCAGGCCCTCCTTCGAGCCGAAGTGGTCGTAGAGCACCGGCTTGGTGACGCCGACCCGCTCGGCCACCGCGTCCATCGAGGCCGCCTGGTAGCCGCGCTCGGTGAACACCGCGCTGGCCGCGTCCAGGATCTGGCGCTCCCGCTCGGACCGGCTGACCCGGCGGCGGACCGGCTTCTGTACCTGCATCAGATCACCCTACCGGAAGTAACTTACCCGTGGTAGGTTACCGTTAGTAAGTTACCGGCGGTAGGTAATGAGGAGGGGCGGGAGATGCGCACATCGGTGGTCATCATCGGCAGCGGCTTCGCCGGGCTCGGCATGGCGATCCAGCTCGCCGCGCAGGGGCGGGACGACTTCCTGGTGCTGGAGAAGGCGGCCACGCTGGGCGGCACCTGGCGGGACAACACCTATCCCGGCTGCGCCTGCGACGTGCAGTCACACCTCTACTCGTTCTCCTTCGCGCCGAACCCCGACTGGACCCGGATGTTCGCCAGGCAGCCCGAGATCCGGGCCTACCTGGAGGGCCTCGCGGACCGCTACCGGCTGCGCGACCGGATCCGGCTCGGCGTAAGGGTGACCGGCGCCGAGTTCGACGCGGACGCCCGGGGCTGGACCGTGCACACGGCGTCCGGCGAGACCATCGAGTGCCGCCACGTGGTCTGGGGCACCGGTGCACTGCACGAGCCGGCCGTGCCGGAGATCGACGGGCTGGAGCGCTTCGCCGGCCGGGTGTTCCACTCCGCCGACTGGGACCATGGCCACGACCTCACCGGCCGCAAGGTCGCCGTGATCGGCACCGGCGCGAGCGCGATCCAGTTCGTGCCGCCGGTGGCCGAGCAGGCCGCCGAGCTGACCCTGTTCCAGCGCACCCCGCCGTGGATCCTGCCCAAGCTGGACCGGCCGATCAGTGCCGCCGAGCGCTGGGCGTTCCGCACCTTCCCGCTGCTGCAGCGGATCTACCGGGGCTCCATCTACACCCGGCTGGAGGGGCGGGTGTTCGGCTTCCGGCACCCGAGGGTGATGACGGGGCTGCAGGCGCTGGCCAAGGCGCACATCCGGCGCGGCATCGCCGACCCCGAGCTGCGCTCCGCCGTCACCCCGGACTACACCCTCGGCTGCAAGCGGGTGCTCATCTCCAACGACTACTACCCGGCGCTGGCCAGGGACAACGTGCACGTGGTGAGCGCGGGCATCGAGCGGGTCACCGAGCGGGGCGTGGTCACTGCCGACGGGGTCGAGCACGAGGTCGACACGATCATCTTCGGCACCGGGTTCAAGGTCGCCGACAGTTTCGCCCAGCTGGCCGTCACCGGCCGGGACGGGGTGAAGCTGACCGACGCCTGGCGGCACGGCTCCGAGGCGTTCCTCGGTACCACCGTGGCCGGCTTCCCGAACCTGTTCCTGCTGGTCGGCCCCAATACCGGGCTCAGCCACAGCTCGATGGTTTACATGATCGAGTCGCAGGTGGCCTACGTGCTGGACTGCCTGCGGCTGCTGGACCGCAACGGAGCGCGCGTGCTGGACACCCGCCCGGAGCGCCAGGCCGCGTACAACGCCGAGCTGCACGAACAGCTGGCCGGTGGGGTCTGGCAGCGGGGCGGCTGCCGCAGCTGGTACCTCGACGAGCACGGGGTCAACCGCACACTGTGGCCGGACTTCACCTTCCGGTTCCGCCGCCGTACCCGCCACGCCGACCCCGCCGACCACGAGATCCTCGTCTAGTGGGGTGACCTCGTGAGTGGCACGTGGTCCCAGGAGGCCACTCGCCACTCACGAGGCGCGGCGTTCGCGTCGACAGGGCGGCGGGGGCGAGTGAGGATGGCGGTATGGCCGCCTCGCTCGCCGACACCGAACCCACCACCGCTCCGCCGATCGTGGCCGCCCTGCGCGCCGTGCTGCCGGCCGACCGGATCCTCACCGACCCCGACCTGACCGAGGGCTACAGCCACGACGAGGCGGAGTGGGCCCCGTACGGCCGGCCGGCCGCCGTCGTACGGGCGCGGGACACCGCCGAGGTGGCGGCCACCGTGCGGACCTGCGCCGAGCTGGGCGTGCCGGTGGTGCCGCGCGGCGCCGGGACCGGGCTGTCCGGCGGGGCCAACGCGGTGGACGGCTGCGTGCTGCTCAGCCTGGAGGCGATGCGCGCCATCCTGGAGATCAACCAGGGCGAGCGGCTGGCCGTGGTGCAGCCCGGTGTGGTGAACGACGAGCTGCGCGCGGCGGTCGCCGAGCACGGACTGTGGTACCCGCCGGACCCGGCGAGCGCGCCCTGGTCGACCATCGGCGGCAACGTGTCCACCAACGCCGGCGGGCTGTGCTGTGTGAAGTACGGCGTGACCAGGGACTACGTGCTCGCGCTCGAGGTGGTCACCGCCACCGGCGAGGTCGTTCGGCTGGGCCGGCGCACCGCCAAGGGGGTCGCCGGCTACGACCTGGTCGGGCTGCTCGTCGGCTCGGAGGGCACCCTCGCGGTGATCACCGAGGTGACCGTCAAGCTGCGCCCGCTGCGGTCCGCGCCGACCCGCACCGTGGTCGGCTTCTTCGACTCGCTCGCGGCGGTGGGCGAGGCGGTGGCCGGGGTGACCGCCGCCGGGCTGCAGCCGGCGATCTTCGAGCTGGTCGACCGGCACTGCCTGCGCGCCGTGGAGGAGTGGAAGCGCATGTCGCTGCCGGACGACGCGGCGGCGCTGCTGCTCGCGCAGTCCGACCTGGCCGGCCCGGCGGGCGAGGCGGAGGCGGCGGCGATCCTGGCCGAGTTCGAGCGGGCCGGCGCCCGGGACGCGATGGCCTCCACCGACCCGGTCGAGGCGGAGGCGCTGTTCGACGCCCGCCGGCTGGCCTACCCGGCGCTGGAGCAGCGCGGCGACGCGATCCTCACCGAGGACGTCTGCCTGCCCCGGGGCAAGCTGGCCACGATGCTGGAGCGGATCGAGCAGATCGCCGAGCGCCACCAGGTGCTGATCGCGAACGTCGCGCACGCCGGCGACGGCAACCTGCACCCGATGATGATCACTCCACTCAATGACGAGGCGGCCAGGGCGCGCTCCCAGGCGGCCTTCGAGGAGATCGTGGACGGCGCGCTCGAGCTGGGCGGCACGGTCACCGGCGAGCACGGGGTCGGCCTGCTCAAGCGGCGGGGCATGCAGCGCGAGCTCGGCCCGGCCGCCGTCGCGCTGCAGCGCGCGGTCAAGGCGGCGTGGGACCCGGCCGACCTGCTCAACCCGGGCAAGGTCCTGGGCTGAGCGCTTCCTAAGCGCCAGCTGAGGGACGAGCGGTGTCGGTGGCCTCGGTGAGGCGGTTCGGGTGCGGCCAGTCGCGCACAGCAACCGCCCGGTAGGCCGATCGGATTATCAACGGAAGACCCCCAAGATCGACATATCGTTCCCCTTGTCGCGACACGGAATTCGACCGTAATGTGGTCATGACCGTTGCTGAGCCTGCGCCGAATTGACACCACCGGGGTGGTGGTCGATCGGGCGGGTTATCAGTCTCGCGCACCTTGTGACGCGGCTCGTGGGGCTCGAGCCGCACTGGGGGGATTGTGTCTACCCGAAGTCTGTACGAGATTCTCGCGACCGCTGGTCGCGACAGATATCCGGCGATAATCGTTGATATCAAATTGCGATCGCCTCGGGATGGTGTACTCATTTCCGAGTCTCGTTTTGATACATACGTCCGATCTCTCGCCGAGGGCGGCGTCGTCGCGATGTCGATGGTGACCGACGCCACTCACTTCGGCGGCAGTGTCGAGCTGGCCAGGCGGGCGCGCCAGCTCTGTGGCGTGCCGCTCATGCGCAAGGAGTTCTTCACCTCGGTCGGCCAGATGGACGAGTCGCGGGCGGCCGGCTTCGACGCCGTCCAGCTCTCGCTCGGCACGATCCCCGACCCGGTGCTCTTCGACGCGATGCGCTCGCGGGCCGAGGCGATCGGGCTCGAGGTGGTGATCGGCGTGCACGGCCGCGCCCAGCTGGACCGGGCCATCCAGCTCGGTGCCGAGGCGATCGGCCTGAACAACCGGGACATCACCACGCTCGAGCTCGACGGCGGCACCGTGCGGGCCAGCGAGTCGCTCATACCGCTGGTCCCCCGGGGCGTGCTGGTGATCTCCGAGAGCGGCCTGCGGTCGCCCGAGGACGTGCTGCGCGCGGCGAACGCGGGGGCGAATGCCGTGCTCATCGGTACCGCGGTGGCCAAGAGCCGGGATCCGGTCGGCTGGTTGCGCTCGCTGCGGGAGCCCGTCGAGTCGTGTTGAGCGCGGACCCGGACACCGACCGGCTCGGGGCCCGGCGGCGCGCCGCCGAGGCGGCCGGGGATCGGCTGCTGGTCGTCTACCTGACGCTGGGCGACCCGCTCACGTCCGGCCCGCCGGGGCTCGGCCCGGTGCTCGCGGCGGCCGGCGCCGACGTGCTCGAGCTGGGCCTGCCGACCCCCGGGACGCGTCCGCGCGGGGCGGTGGTCGGGGCCTCGTTCGAACGGGCCAGGGGCACTCCGCCGGAGCAGCTGTGGGCCGAGCTGGGTGAGCTGCGCCGGCGGCTGCCGGACGTGCCGCTCGTCCTGCTGGTCTATCCGGAGACGGTGGCCGACGTCGGCTGGCCGGCGCTGCTGGCGGAGTCCGTTCGTCGGGGGGTGGACGGAATGGTGCTGACCCGGCCGAGCGTCGCGGCCCTGCGGCGGGTGTCGGCCGCCGGGCTCGGCGCCATTCCGCTCGTACCCCCGAATGCCGAGAGTAGCTTTGCGCGAGATCTCGAGGAGGCTGCGACCGGGCTCACCTATAGGCCGCTGGCGGCGCGGACCGGTGATCCGTTGGAACCTGATTCGGTCGGGCGGCTGGCCGCTCGACTCGGCGCGGAGGCGAGAACGCCATTCATTGTCGGATTTGGTATCAGAAATGAGGAGGAGATACGCGCCGCTGTGCCGCATGTGGCGGGTGTGGTCATCGGTAGTGAATTCATTGCCCGCATCTCCGAGGTGCCCGCAAGTGGTCGGACGACTTATGCCGAACAGCTAATTCGCGGATGGAAGTCGGCCACCGGTCCGGGCGGCGGCGCCGGACCGGTCGCGGAGTCGTAACGCACCTATAGTCCGGATGACATTGTCCGGAAACACGCATTCGGTGAGCTGGTCCAATGTCGAGTTCGCACAGTCTGGACGGTCTGCACCGCTCGGTCGTGGTGATCGGTGGCGGGCAGGCCGGCCTGTCCATGAGCTACTGCCTGATGCACCGGGGTATCGACCACCTGGTACTGGAGCGCGAGCAGGTCGGGCACGAGTGGGCGAACCGGCGGTGGGAGACGTTCTGCCTGGTCACGCCCAACTGGCAGTGTCAGCTGCCGGGCTTCGGCTACCAGGGCAACGACCCCGACGGCTTCATGCTGCGCGACCAGATCGTGGCCTACCTGCGCGCCTACGCGCGCTCGTTCGGGCCGCCCCTGGTCGAGGGCGTCAGCGCGACCCGGTTGCGCCAGGAGGCCACCGGTGTCTTCTCGATCGAGACCAGCGCCGGGCGGCTCACCGCCGACCAGGTGGTGCTCGCCACCGGTCCCTACCAGGTCCCGCTGCGGCCCCGGCTGGCCGACCGGCTGCCCGACGACCTGGTCCAGGTGCACTCCTCGGAGTACAAGGAGCCCGAGCAACTGCCCCCGGGCGCGGTGCTGGTGGTGGGTACCGGGCAGTCCGGCTGCCAGATCGCCGAGGACCTGCACCTGGCCGGTCGGCAGGTACACCTCGCGGTGGGCAGCGCGCCGAGGGTGGCGCGCACCTACCGGGGCCGCGACGTGGTGGCCTGGCTGGAGGACATGGGCTACTACGCCAAGAGCATCGGGGAGTTCGCCGACGCCGACGCCGTGCGGTTCCGGGCCAACCACTACGTGACCGGCCGGGACGGCGGCCACGACATCGACCTGCGCCAGTTCGCCCGCGAGGGCATGCGCCTCTACGGTCGGCTCCTGGACGTCCGGCGCGCCCAGCTCAGCTTCGACACCGACCTGGCCAAGAACCTGGACGCGGCCGACGCGGTGTCCGAGGGCATCAAGGACTCGATCGACGCCTACCTGACCGCGGCCGGTGTTACCGCCCCGGCCGAGGCGCGCTACCAGCCGGTCTGGCAACCCGAGGAGGAGCCGACCGAGCTGGACCTGGTCGGCAGCGGGGTCACCTCCGTGGTCTGGAGCACCGGGTTCGGCCGCGACCACCGCTGGATCGACGTGCCGGTGTTCGACGGCCGGGGCTACCCGACCCACCTGCGCGGGGTGACCAGCTGCCCCGGCCTGTACTTCCTCGGCCTGCCGTGGCAGCACACGTGGGGGTCCGGGCGGTTCTGCGGCGTGGCCACCGATGCCCGCTACCTGGCCGACCAGGTCGTCTCGCTGCGGCTGAACGGCGGCGGGCACGACGTGCGCTGGCTGGCCGGCACGCCCGCCAGCACCTACCCGAGCGACGACGACTGGATCGCGCCGCGCACCGTGGCCTGAGCTATCGGGTCCTGGGGCCGGCTGCTCGACTGGACGGCGGCGCTCGACTGGACGGCGGCGCCAGGTCGGGCATCATGGGCCGGTGCCCACCCGTGACCCGGTCGCCGACCTCCGGCGCATTGCGTTCCTGCTGGAGCGGTCGCACTCGTCCACGTACCGGGTCCGCGCGTTCCGCACCGCGGCGAACGTGCTGGCGGGCCGCGACGACCTGGACGCGCTGGCCAGGGGGCGCGGGCTGACCAAGATCAAGGGGGTCGGTGACACGACCGCCCGCTGCGTGCTGCAGTCGCTGGCGGGGGAGGAACCGGCGTACCTGCATGAGCTGGAGGCGGAGGCGGCGGCCGGCCCGGGTGATGGCCAGGAGCGGTCGTCGATACCGGCGATCCCCGAGCTGACCGGCGCCGGCGCGGCGCTGCGGGCCGCGCTGCGGGGGGACTGCCACACGCACTCCGACTGGTCGGACGGCGGCTCGCCGATCGAGGAGATGGCGCTGACCGCCCGCGACCTCGGCCACGAGTACCTGGTGCTGACCGACCACTCGCCCCGGCTGACCGTCGCCAACGGGCTGACCGCCGAGCGGCTGCGCCGCCAGCTCACCGTGGTCGCCGAGCTGAACACCCGGTTGGCCCCGTTCACCATCCTGACCGGTATCGAGGTGGACATCCTCGACGACGGCGCCCTCGACCAGGCCGAGGATCTGCTCTCGGAGCTGGACGTCGTGGTCGCCTCGGTGCACTCCAAGCTCCGGATGCCGGCGGCGGAGATGACGGAGCGGATGTTGACCGCCGTGGCCAACCCGCACGTCGACGTGCTCGGCCACTGCACCGGGCGGATGGTCACCGGCGACCGGAAGCGCCCCGAGTCCGAGTTCGACGCGGCGGCCGTGTTCGACGCCTGCGCCGAGTACGGGGTGGCCGTCGAGGTGAACTCCCGCCCCGAGCGGCTGGACCCGCCGCGCCGGCTGCTCCGCCAGGCCGTCGCCGCCGGCTGCGAGTTCACCCTGGACACCGACGCGCACGCCCCCGGCCAGCTGGACTGGCTGCCCTACGGCTGCACCCGGGCCGCCGAGTGCGAGGTCCCGCCCGGCCGCGTGCTCAACACCCGCACCGCCGCCGACCTGCTCACCCACACCAACCGCCACCGCTAACCCCCACGACCCCCGCGAGTCGGGGATTTTGTCAGGGTGAGTCGCGGATTCCGTCAGTACTCGTAGGCCTCGGCCGGCTCCGGGATCGGCTCGGCGTCGAGCACCTGGACGCTCGGTGTGTAGCCGTCCGCCGCGGTGGCGCTGCCGGGCAGCAGCCGCGCGCGCAGCCGCAGCCAGCTGCCGGACGGCAGGTCCGGCGCACCGGTCAGCCGGACCACCATCGGTCGGGCGTCGGCCGCGCAGCACGTGATCACGAGGCGGGCCAGCTCGGCGGCGCCGCCCCGGTGCACCACGAACCCGGTCAGCGTGACGTCGCGGCCGGCGAGCGAGCCGGAGCGGTCCCAGACGGCGCGCGCGACGAAGTCCGAGAGCCGCAGCTCCGGTGCGCCGGCTTCGGGCAGCGGTGGGAAGTCGCCGCTGGACGAGCCGGTTGCGTCGGTCACCGAGTTGCCGGCCGAGGCGCGCTGTACCGAGTCCGCCCCGAGGGCCGGCGGAGCCACCAGGAAGATCGTCAGCACCGGCAGCAGGAGCAGCCACGGGCTGTGTGGTTCGCGGTGCCCGTGCCCGCTGCCGTCGTGGTCGTGGCCGCTGCCGTCATGGTCGTTGTCGGCCGAGCCGCCGCCGGGCGGGTCGGCGGGGCGCCGCGCCAGCCACGCGTCGCGCATCAGGCTGGCCGCGGCGAACAGCAGGATCACCGCGCCGGCGGTGAGCAGGTACCACTTGTTGCCGGGCTTGACGTAGCGCAGGTACAGGTCGGTGGCCGAGATCTTGATCAGGGCGCCGCCGAGCAGCACCAGCAGCACGTTCTGGGTGTCCCGCCTCACCGGGCACCGCCGAGTGCGAGCAGCCCGGCGACCGTGCCGCAGACCGTCGCCACCACGAGTGTGGTCGGCGCGAACCGGGCCGCGAACCCCCGGCCGAAGGTGCCGGACTGCAGCGCGAACAGCTTGACGTCCACCGCCGGCCCGACCACCAGGAACACCAGCCGGGGCAGCAGCGGCAGCGAGCCGAGCGAGGCGACCACGAAGGCGTCCGCCTCACTGCACAGCGCCAGCAGCACCGCGAGCAGCGCCATCACCACGATGCCGAGCAGCAGATGGCCGGCCAGGCCCTCCAGCCAGCTGGTCGGCACGGCCACGTTCAGCACCGCCGAGCTCAGCCCGCCGAGCACCAGGAAGCCGCCGGCGGCGACCAGGTCGTGGCGGGCGGTCTCCAGGAACACCCACCACCTGGCCCCGCCGGAACCGGGGTGCACCCGGTGCCGGACGCGCGCGGCGATCCACTCCGGCCGGCCGAACCGTGACCACAGCCACCCCATCAGCACCGCCGTGGCCAGCGAACCGCTGAACCGGCCGGCCACCATAGCCGGCTCACCGGGGAACGCCACCGCCGTGGCCACCAGCACGACCGGGTTGATCGCGGGTGCGGCGAGCAGGAAGGTCAGCGCGGCGGCGTCCGGCAGGCCCTGGCCGATCAACCGCCGCGCGACCGGCACCGAGGCGCACTCGCAGCCGGGCAGCACCGCGCCGGCCAGCCCCGCCGCCGGCACCGCGAACACGGCCCGCCTCGGCAGCAGCCGGCCCAGCGCGGCGGGTGACACAAACGCGGCGATCAGCCCGGACAGCACGACGCCGAGGACGAGGAACGGCAGCGCCTGTACGCACACGGCGACGAACACGGTGGCCGCGATGCGCACCGAGGTGCCGTCCAGTGCCTCCGCCAGCGGCCGTTGCAACAGCAGCGCGGCCACCAGCACCGCACTGAACACCTGCAGCGAGCTGATCCGCCGCCAGCCCACACGGGGAGGGCTGGCGGCGGTGGCGGGGCTGGTCGAGGCGTTGGAACCGACTGAGTCGCCGGGGCTGGCCGAAATGCCGGGGCCGGCCGAGGCGCTGGAACTGACTGAGGCGCCGGGGCCGGCCGCCGGGGCGGGGGCGCTGGAGTTGCCGGTGGTGCCGGTGGGGGAGGCCACGGCGGACATGCTGCCAGCGCGGACCCGCTCAAGAGGGCAGATCCGCGCCGAGCGTCGACCTGTCGCGCCTATTTCCCGCGACAAGAGCCACTGGTCGCGCCTATTTCCCGCGACGGGTCGAGCGGTTTCACGGCGGCGCGCGCCCGCTAGTTGTTGGGGGCGCGGCGCAGGGTGCGGGCGTACTCGCGGAGCCGGTCCGGTAGCCGGTCGGCGGTGAGCGTGCCGTCGTGCAGCCAGCGGCACAGCTCGGCGGCGTCCGTGGAGTCCCGGATCGGGCCGACGAGGACGGCCGGGCCGGACGGTTGGCGCGAGGTGTGACACGGCTGCACCAAGGCGACCCGGCCGGGAGCGCCGCGACCGGGCGCGGTGGGCGCCGACGGGCCGCACACCCGGCACAGCAGCTGGCCCATCAGGCAGCCGGTGACCACCAGGACACCGTGCTCGGAGCGGCGGGTCGCGTCGGACAGGGCCCGCTCGACCGGGCCACGCTCGCCGCACGGGGCGCCGGCGCAGCCCTCGGCCCGGCACAGCACGAGGGTGAAACTGTTCATGGCCAGTGAGCTTAGTTAGAAATGATTGTCATTACCAGACTGGTTATCGAGATCGTGCGTTCTTGAATTTGTGCTAGCGTCGGCCTCGTGGCGCGCACCAAGGAGTTCGACCCCGAGGTGGCGCTGGAGCGGGCGATGGAGCTGTTCTGGCGCCAGGGTTACGCGGCGACCTCGGTGGCCGACCTGGTGGCCCACCTCGGGGTGGCCAGGGCCAGCCTGTACGCCACCTTCGGCAACAAGCACGACCTGTACGTGGCCGCGCTGGAGCGCTATACGCGGCACGGCGATCCGAACCTGGTCGAGCTGTTGGCCACGCCGGGCAAGGTGCTGCCGACGATCCGCGCGCTGTTGCTGGCCACCGCCGCCCCGCCGCCGGAGCAGCCGCCGGGATGTTTGGTGGTCAACGCGGCCGCGGAGTGTCCGCCGGAGGACGTCGTGGTGCGCCGGCGGTTGGAGCTGAACTGGGCCTCGAACGAGGTGGCGCTCACCTCGGCGCTGCTGCGGGCTCGCGCCCAGGGAGAGATCCGGGCCGATGTCGACGCGGAGTCGGTGGCCGGCTTCCTGCTGGTGCTGATCCAGGGCATCCAGGTGATGAACGACCCGGCCAACGGGTCGGACGGAGTCCGGCGGGCCGAGGCGGCCGTGGGGCACGCACTGGACGTGCTCGAGACGCTGCGCTGAAAACGCGCGCTGAAACCGCGCGCTGAAACCGCGCGCTGAAACCGCGCGCTGAACCGGCCGCGCCGCTGCACTGACCGCGCGCCGGACCGTGCGCGGAGCTACGAGGGGGACTGTTGTGACCGCAATCAAGACTGACCGTTCTAGAAAGGTGCGGGTGCCGCGCTCGGTCTACGTGCTCGGCGCGACGATCTTTGTGCTCGGCACCACCGAGTTCGTGATCGCCGGCCTGCTGCCCGAGCTGGCCGCCGACCTGCACGTGTCGCTGCCCCGCGCCGGGCTGCTGATCTCGGCCTTCGCCATCGCCATGGTGGTCGGGGCGCCACTGCTCACCGTGGCAACCCTGCGGCTGCCCCGGCGGGCGACCCTGCTCGGCGCGCTCGGGCTGTTCGTGGCCGGGCAGCTGCTCGGTGCGCTGGCCGGCGACTACACCACGCTGCTGGTGGCCAGGGTGATCACCGCGGCGGCCACCGGTGCGTTCTGGGCGGTGGCCGGCGTGGTCGCGGTCAGCGCCGTCGACCCGGCGTACCGGGCCCGCGCGCTCTCTCTGCTGCTCGGCGGCCTGACCTCGGCGAACGTGCTCGGGGTGCCGCTCGGCACGCTGCTCGGCCAGCAGTTCGGCTGGCGCGCCACGTTCTGGGCGATCGGGGCGGCGGCGGCCATCGCCATCGTCGGGGTGTGGTTCAGCCTGCCCGGTGACCGGCGCGCCCCGGGGTCGGCGCCGGCCGGCGTGCGCGCCGAGCTGCGCGCGTTCACCAGCGGGCGGCTGTGGCTGGCGCTGGGCACCACGGCGGTGTTCGAGGCCGGCATGATGGGCATGTTCAGCTACCTGGCGCCGGTGGTCACCGACGTGGCCGGGCTCTCCGTCGGCATGGTGCCGGTCGTGCTGACGCTGTACGGGGTGGGCAGCCTGGTCGGTGTGCAGCTCGGCGGCCGGCTGGCCGATGCGTACCCGTGGGCGACGCTGTACGTGGGTCTCGGGGCGCTCGTCGCGATGCTCGTCACGCTGGCCGCCGCCGCTTCGGTGCCGGCCGTGCTGCTCGCCTCGGCCTTCCTGCTCGGCGTGGCGGTGTTCGTCGCGGCCACCCCGCTCAACGCCAGGGTGTTCCAGCTCGCCGGCCCCGCGCCGACTCTGGCCAGCGCGGTCAACGCGTCGGCGTTCAACGTCGGCAACACGGTCGGCCCGTGGTTGGGTGGCCTGGTGATCAGTGCTGGGTTCGGCTTCCGGATGCCGTCGACGGTGGGCGCCGTCCTGGTCGCCGCCGCCCTAGGCCTCGCCGTGGTCTCCCGCTCCCTGGACCGTCGGTTTGCCGCCTCGCCGCCCGTGCCGGCCCGTCAGACGGGTGTGTGTCAGAGCGCGCGGCGGTAGGAGCCCAGCTGGGCGGCGGTCTCCTCGGCGGCGAACACCGAGGCGAACTCCTGCACGCTGATCGCCGTACCGGTGGCCAGCCCGGTGTTCTGCCACACCTCGAACAGCCGTTTCTGGGACGCCGTCGCGGTCGGGGTGTGCCCGGCGACCCGGTCCAGCCAGGCGGCGACCGCCTCGTCCAGCCGGCCCGGTTCGACGACCTCGTTGCACAGCCCGCTCGACGCGAACCGGTCCACCGGATACACGTCGCCGGTCAGGATCATCTCCTTGGCCAGGCTCAGCCCGACGTACTGGGAGAGCAGCGCCGCGTCGGCCACCGACGGGATCCCGACCTTGATCTCGGGCAGCCCGAACGCCGAACGCGTGGTGGCCACCCGCAGGTCGCAGGCCAGCGCGAGCTCGAAACCGACGCCGAGGCAGTACCCGTCCACCGCGCACACGGTGGCCACCGGGGCGGTCCGGACGGCGGCCAGCATCTCGCGCAGCCCGGCGATGAAGGACCGGGCCGAGTCCGGGGTGAGGCCGTCGAACGAGTCCACGTGCATGCCGGCCGTGAACGCCCGGTCACCCGCCCCGGCGAACACCACCGCGCGCACCCCGTCGGGCAGGTTCATCGCCGCCCGCAGCGCCTCGATGTCGGCCGGCCGCAGCGCGTTCAGCTTGGCCGGCCGGTTCAGCGTGACGCGCAGCGTGGCACCGTCCCGCGCGACGTCGACAGCACCGGCGACAGCACTGTCGACAGCACCGGCTGCAGGGGACGAGGTCGATTCCGCGGCGGACATCGGCGGCTCCTTCAGGGTCGGGATAAATGACACTTTCGCAACGCCCCGACCGCCGCCAGTCGGGTGATGTGCCGGTCACCCGGCGGTGTCGATCCCCGGCGAAATAGTTCGTTGTCCAAAACAAGGGGTGTTCCGGCCCCGACCCGCCGCGTAGCGTGGCCGGTATTCGCAATGCTGCGATCAAGGTCACCAAGGAGGGTCGAGGTTTGCGGCGCGCCCCCTCGGCCAGCTCCGTGCCGGACCGGGACTTGGAGGGCAGACAATGAAGTCGATCTTCTTCCACCTGATGCCGTACCGCGATCTGCCGGCGGACTTCGAGACCAGATACGAGAGCATCTGGGTGACGCCGCCCAACACCGAGCTGTGCGATCCGGAGAAAGTCGCGCAGTACTACGACTGGAACCTCGACGAGCTGGAGCTGGCCGACCGGCT
Source organism: Pseudonocardia sp. (assembly GCA_036272155.1). GTDB lineage: Bacteria > Actinomycetota > Actinomycetes > Mycobacteriales > Pseudonocardiaceae > Pseudonocardia. The sequence goes on along the minus strand of DATAZG010000122.1, from coordinate 3,524 downwards.
CGGCTTCGACGGCGTCGGCGTCAACGAGCACCACCAGAACGGCTACGGCTTCATGGCCTCGCCGAACCTGATGGCCGCCTCCCTGGCCCGCCGCACCCCGAACAACAGCGCGATCTTCGTGCTGGGCAACACGCTGGCGCTGTACTCGCCGGCCACCCGGGTGGCCGAGGAGTTCGCGATGCTCGACGTGCTGTCCAAGGGTCGGCTCGCGGCCGGCTTCCCGGTCGGCACCTCGATGGACGTCAACTTCTGCTACGGCATCACCCCGACCGAGACCCGGCCCCGGTTCCGGGAGGCCGAGGAGCTGATCATCAAGGCCTGGACGCAGCCGGGTCCGTTCATCTTCAACGGCAAGTTCAACCAGCTGCGCTACGTCAACCCGTGGCCGCAGCCGCTGCAGAAGCCCCACCCGCCGGTCTGGCTGGCCGGCGGCGGCTCGGTGGAGACCTGGGACCTCGCCGCCCGCCGCGACTACACCTACAGCTACCTGAGCTTCTTCGGCGCCAAGTTCGGCAAGAAGCTGATGGACGGGTTCTGGCAGCGGATGGCCGAGCTGGAGGTGGACCGCAACCCGTTCCGCGCCGGCTTCGCCCAGCTGATCTGCGTCTCGGAGACCGACGAGAGCGCCGAGCGGGAGTACCTGGAGCACTGCTCGTACTTCTTCAACAAGTGCCTGCACATCCCGGCGCACTTCCAGACCGCGCCCGGCTACCGCACCCGCAAGAGCGCCGAGTTCGCGATCCGGACCAACCAGCCGGGCGACCTCGCGGCCGCCGCGGCACTGGAGAAGAACTGGAAGACCCTCGTCGACGAGGGCTTCATCATCGCCGGCAGTCCGGCCACGGTGGCCGACCGGCTGATCGAGCTGGCCAAGTCGCTGCACGTGGGCAACCTGCACGCGCTGCTGCAGATCGGCTCCATGCCGCACGAGCTGACCAAGAAGAACATCACACTGTTCGCCGAGGAGGTCATCCCGAGGATCCGGCACATGTGGGACAGCGAGGGCTGGGAGCACAAGTGGTGGCCGAAGGGCGCCGCCGAGAGGAGCGCCAGCGGAACGGGCATCGGCACTGCCCGTTCCGATGCCCGTCCCGCCGCGAGCCAGGCCTGAGGAGGAGCGACGATGACCGACACGACCTCGACCCCGGCGGCGACCGCGTTGCCGCCGCACGTCACCGAACGCCTGGTCCCGGCGCTGGGCGGACGCATCCAGGCCCGCGTGCTGGTGGCTGGCACGGGCGACCCGGTGCTGTTCCTGCACGGCGCCGGCGGGCTGATCTGGGACCCGTTCCTCGAAGCGCTCGCCGCCGGGCACACCGTGTACGCCGTCGAGCACCCGGGCGCGGCCGACACTGACGCGCTGGACCACCTGCCCGGCATCTGGGAGCTCGTGCTGTTCTACGACGAGGTGCTGGACGGGCTGGGGCTGGACACGGTGGCGGTGGTCGGCCACTCGTTCGGCGGCATGGTCGCCGCCGAGCTGGCCGCGAACAGCCCGCGCCGGGTGTCGCGGCTGGTGCTGATCGCGGCGATCGGGCTGTGGCGCGACGACGCCCCGATCCCGGACATCGCCGGCGTGCCCGCGTCCCAGCTGCCCGAGCTCGTGCTCGCCGACCCGAGCGGCCCGCTCGCCGAGCTGCTCACCCCACCCGCCGACGACCCGCAGGCACTGTTCGAGGCCGCCCTGCGGATGGCCAGCATCCTGCACTTCGTCTGGCCGCTGCCGGACAAGGGGCTGCGCGGGCGGATCCACCGGGTCGCCGCGCCGACGCTGCTGCTATGGGGTGAACGGGACGCGCTGGTCCCGCCGGTCTACGCGGAGGAGTTCGCCGGGCTGCTGGCCAGGTCCGAGACGACGCTGATCCCGGATGCCGGCCACCTGCCGCAGCTGGAGCAGCCGGAGCAGGTCCGCGACGCTGTCCTGACGTTCCTGGACCGCGCGCCGGAGTAGCGCACGACCGGCACCCGGGCTGGCGGGCCGGCATACGGGCACACGGGCCGGCACACACGCTGGCGCGCTGGCACCCGGGCTGGCGCGCTGGCACACACGCTGGCGGGCCGGCACACACGCTGGCGGCTTGGCACACGGATTCCAGACGCGGCACATGAGTTAGAACTCGTGTGCCGCGTCGGAAGTTGATGTGCCCGCCCCGGACGGCGTGTGCCCGCCCCGGACGGCGTGTGCCCGCCCCGGATGGCGGGTGTCGGCCCCGGACGGCGTGTGTCGGCTCGGATGGCGGGTGAACTTCAGCTGGTGGCGGCGGCGAAGTCGACCAGGGCGGCGTTGGTGATCTCGGGGCGTTCCTGCTGGATCCAGTGCCCGGCGCCGGACACAAGCTCGAAGTGGCGCAGGTTGGGTACCCGGGCGCGCAGCGCGGCCTCCAGCTTGGCGGGCTGGTAACTCGCGACCACCGGGTCCCGGTCGCCGGCCAGGAACAGCGCCGGCGGCGTGATCGGAGCGCCCTCCCACGGAGCGGTCAGCGCCCAGTTGCGGTCGATGTTGCGGTACCAGTTCAGCGGCCCGAAGAAGCCGGACCCGGTGAACTCCCCGGCGTAGGCGGCGACGTCGTCGTCGGTCAGCCAGTCGGGCAGCTGGGCGGGGTCGGTCCAGCCCTCGAAGAACTGCCGGCCGTCCGGGATCAGCATCTTGTTCAGCTCGGGGCTGTCACCGGAGAGGCCGAACAGGATGCGCCGGAACGTGCCGGTCAGGTCGTTCTCGAAGTCCTTCTCGACACCTGGTTGCTGGAAGTAGATCTGGTAGTAGGTCGGGCCGAAGCGCTGGCGGGCGGTGGTCAGCGTCGGCACCGGGGTGCGGCCGCTGAACGGCACGCTGAGCCCGGCGACCCCGCGGACCAGGTCCGGCCGCAGCAGCGCGGTGTGCCAGGCCACCGGGGCGCCCCAGTCGTGGCCGACCACCGTCGCGGTCGACTCACCGAGCGCGCCGATCAGCCCGACCACGTCGCCGACCAGGTGCAGCGTCGTGTAGTCGCCGACCTCGGCGGGGCTGTCGGTGCCCGGGTAGCCGCGCTGGTTCGGCGCGACGACGTGGAAGCCGGCGGCGGCTAGCGCGCCCAGCTGGTGCCGCCAGGAGTACCAGGACTCCGGGAACCCGTGCAGCAGCAGCACCAGCGGCCCGGCGCCGGCCTCGGCGATGCGCATCCGCAGCCCGTTGACCTCGACGACGCGGTGGGAGATCTCGACCATGACCCGAAACTTACCCACGAGCCGCCGACCAGCGCCGGGTACTCGAGCGAAACTCCCGGGGACGGAGCGGCGGCGAGTGCCTCGGGCGCCGCCGCCGCTTTAGGGTGGGGCCCGGAGTGCGGCGGGCGAGCCCCAGCGGCCTGGAATCCTGTAGGTACAAGCCGCTAGGCTGCCGTCGGGTAGCAGCGTTGCTCGTCGATGAGGAGTCCTGGATGAAGGCCGTCGTGTACGACCAGCCGCGCAGCTTCACGGTCAAGGACGTCGCGGAGCCCCACGCCGGCCCCGGTGAGGTACGGCTGCGCATCGTGCTGGCCGGCGTC
>DATAZG010000121.1:0-5416 GCA_036272155.1 Pseudonocardia sp. | reverse complement strand
CGTCGAGCACCTGGTGACCGTCGGCGCCGAGCACCGCGTCCAGCACCGCGCGCACCGCCGGCACCCCGGCCAGCACCCCGTCGGCGCGGGGGGTGAACTCGGCGATCGCCACCACGTCGGCCGGCACGGTCGCGGTGGTGGTGGCGTCCGGGCCGTAGCGCAGGTCCTCGCCCAGCGCGGTCGCCACCACCCGGGCCAGGTCCTCGGCGTCCGGGACCAGCCCGGTGTCCAGTCCGGTGCTCATGCGTGCTCCTCCTCGATGCGAGTCGTCGACCACCGTGGGGCGGCCGCCGACGGGATGACCGACCCGCTCACGCGGCGCCCGCCCGGGTCTGCTCGACCGGCTGCACGACGAGGTGCCCGTCGCGCAGCCCGACCAGCAGGCTGGCCCGCTGGTAGGTGTCATCGGTACGCGGGAAGTCGGTGCGCACGTGGCAGCCGCGACTCTCCGTGCGGGTGCCGGCGGCGGCCAGCACGGCCTGGGCCAGCAGGGTCAGCGCGGCGTCCTCCACCCCGGCCCGGCCGGTCGGGACGGCCGTGACGGTGGCCGCGTCGATCGCGTCCGACGCGGCGGCCAGGCCGGCGCCGTCCCGGCCGATCGAGGCCCCGGCCGTCATCGCCCGCTGCACCAGGTCACGCTCGGCCGTCGGGTACCCGCCGATCTCGACCGGTCCGGCGGTGGACATCGGGCGGGGCCCGGCCAGGTCGGCGGCCACCGCGTGCACCGCGCGCCGGCCCATCACCAGTCCCTCGAGCAGGCTGTTCGAGGCGAGCCGGTTGGCCCCGTGCAGGCCGGTGCGGGCCACCTCGCCGGCCGCGTAGAGCCCGGCGACCGCGGTCCGGCCGGCATCGTCCGTGAGCACACCGCCGCAGGAGTAGTGCGCGGCGGGGCTGACCGGGATCGGGTCGCGCAGCGGGTCCACCCCGATCGCAGCGCAGGCCGCGTACACCGTCGGGAACCGGGTCGGGAAGTCGGAAAGCGCGGTGGCGTCGAGATACACGCACGGGCTGCCGTTGGCGGCCAGGCGGCGCGTGATGGTCGCCGACACCACGTCGCGGGGCGCCAGGTCCTCCAGCGGGTGCTCGCCGGCCATCACACGCCGGCCGGCGCTGTCGACCAGCACCGCCCCGTGCCCGCGCACCGCCTCGGTGACCAGCGGGCGCCGGCCCCGCGCACCCGGCCCGGTGTAGAGCACGGTCGGGTGGAACTGGACGAACTCGAGGTCGGCGGCCACCGCACCGGCGCGCAGCGCGAGCGCCAGCCCGTCGCCGGTGGCGGTGTCCGGGTTGGTCGTGCTGGCGAACAGCTGGCCGTAGCCACCGGTGGCCAGCAACACCGCCGGGGTGCGCACCAGGCCGGGGCGGCCGGAGTCGTCGAGCACCAGCAGGCCGGTCACCTGGCGGCCCTCGGTGAGGACGTCTACCGCGACGTGCCCGGTGAGCATCGGGACCCGGGCGGAGCGGCCGGCGGAGCGGCCCGTGATCGCGGCCAGCAGCGCGCGCTCCACCTCGGCGCCGGTGGCGTCCCCGCCCGCGTGCACCACCCGGAACGCGGTGTGGCCGCCCTCCCGGGCGAGCGCGAGGCCACCGGTCGGCGCCGGGTCGAACACCGCTCCCCTGGCGCGCAGCGCGGCCACCGCCGCCGGACCGTCGGCCAGGATCGCGGCCACCGCGGCCGGGTCGGCCAGCCCACCGGCGGCGGCCAGCGTGTCGGCCACGTGCCGGTCCACCGTGTCGCCGGGCTCGTGGCCGTCCGCCAGCACCACGGCGATGCCGCCCTGGGCCCACCGGGTGGACCCGGCTCCGGCGGCGTCCTTGGTCACCACCAGCACCCGTAACCCCAGCTCACTGGCCTCCAGCGCGGCGGTCAGCCCGGCGACACCGCTGCCGACCACCACCAGGTCGGCGGCGGCGTCCCAGGCCGGGGCGGTCACTCCCCACCGCCCGGGCGGCCGATCGCGATCATCCGTTCCACCGCCGCGCGACCCCGCTCGGCGGTGGCCGGGTCTACCGTCACCTCGTCGCGGCCGTCGCGCAGCGCGCGCAGCAGTTTCTCCGGAGTGATCATCTTCATGTACCGGCAGGACGCCCGCTCGTTCACCGCGCGGAAGTCGACCTCCGGGGCGGCCAGGCGCAGCTGGTGGAGCATGCCGACCTCGGTGGCGACGAGCACGGACTTCGCGCGGGTGGCCCTGGCGGCGTCCAGCATGCCGCCGGTGGACAGGATCTTGACCCGCTCCGGCGCCACCGCCCCGGTGCCGGCCAGGTACAGCGCCGAGGTCGCGCAGCCGCACTCCGGGTGGATGAACAGCTCCGCCTCCGGGTCCTCGTCGGCCCTGGCGGTCAGCTCGGCGCCGTTGATGCCGGCGTGCACGTGGCACTCGCCCGCCCAGACGTGCACGTTGTCCCGCCCGGTGACCCGCCGCACGTGTGCGCCGAGGAACTGGTCGGGCAGGAACAGCACCTCGCGGTCCGCCGGGATGGACTCGACGACCTCGACGGCGTTCGACGAGGTGCAGCAGATGTCGGTCTCCGCCTTCACCTCGGCGGTGGTGTTCACGTAGGAGACCACCACGGCGTCCGGATGCTCCGCCTTCCACTCCCGCAGCTGGTCGGCGTTGATCGAGTCGGCCAGCGAGCAGCCGGCGGCGGCGTCCGGGATGAGCACCGTCTTGTCCGGGGCGAGGATCTTCGCCGTCTCGGCCATGAAGTGCACCCCGCAGAACACGATGGTGGACTCCTCGGCGGCGGCCGCGATGCGCGACAGCGCCAGGGAGTCACCGGTGTGGTGCGCCACGTCCTGGATCTCGGGCAGCTGGTAGTTGTGCGCCAGCACGACCGCGTCCCGCTCCCGCGCCAACCGTCTGACCTGGTCAGCCCAGTCGGCGCGGACCGGCGGAGCGGTCAACTCGCTGATCGACATCGTTCCTCCTCCCCGGCCTGAGCGGCCGGGCACCCCCTGCTCGTCGGATCTCCTGGTTTTCGCCTTATAATCGAAAACTATGGGCGATGTTACCAGCAAGAAGACGGAAACCGGACATGAAGTGTTGGCGGCCGTCCTCCAGATCCGCGACGAGACCCTTCAGGTGTTGCTCTGGCAACGTGCGCAACAGCCCGACTCGGGCCGCTGGGCACTGCCCGGCGGTGCGCTCGGCGACACCGAGGACGTGCAGACCTCCGTGCTGCGCCAGCTCGCCGACAAGGTCGACGTGCGCGAAGTCGCCCACGTGGAACAGCTCGGCGTGTTCAGCGAGCCGCACCGCGTGCCCGGCCTCCGGCTGGTCGCCACGGCGTTCCTCGGCCTCGTGCCGTGTGACGCGGATCCCGCTGTGCCGCACGACACTCGCTGGCACCCCGTGGCCGACCTGCCCGAGACGGCGTTCGACCACGCGGCGATCGTCCGGGTCGCCCGCGACCGGCTGCGCGCCAAGCTCTCGTACACGAACCTCGGCTTCGCGCTGGCGCCCGCCCAGTTCTCCATCTCCGCGCTGCGCGACCTCTACGTGAGCGCGCTCGGCCACCCCGTCTCGGCGACCAACCTGCAGCGCGTGCTCGCCCGGCGCGGCGTCCTGCTGCCGACCGGGCGGACCGCTCCCCCGGGCCCCGCCGGCGGCCGCCCCGCCGCTCTGTTCCGGTTCGCGGAACGCGAGCTGCGCGTCACCGACGCCTCAGCCGTCCTCCGCCCCTCGCACGCCGCCGACGCCGCCCCAAGTCCGGACTGACCTGCGCACACGTACCGGAGCGCCGCCGCGCACCCCGTGGGGTTCTCGCGCGCTCCGCACTGTGCGCCGGAACCACGGAAGGTGCGCGACACGCGGGGGCGAGCACCATGCGGGACTCAGCCGGAGAGTGGTTCAGCCAGCGATCAGGGCCACACCGTCGTAACGTAACCGGGTGGCCGAGTCGCTCCCGCTGTTCCCCCTCGGGACCGTACTCATGCCCGGGACGTCCCTGCCGCTGCACGTCTTCGAGCCCAGGTACCGGCAGCTGACCATCGACCTGGTCACCGGCACACTGCCCGGCCGCGAGTTCGGGGTGATCGCGGTGCGGGAGGGGTGGGCGCCCGACGACGACGGCATCCACGGCCTGCACCGGGTGGGCTGCACCGCCGAGCTGCGGGACGTCCGCAAGCTGCCGGACGGCCGGTTCGACATCGTGACCAGGGGCTCCCGCCGCTTCCGGCTGATGGACCTGGACGCCGAGTCGCGGCCCTACCTGGTCGGCACGGTGGAGTGGCTGCCGGACGTGCCCGACGAGGGCACCTCGGAGGAGCGCGTGCTGGGCCTGACCAGCGCCGCCCGCGCCGCCCACCAGCGCTACTGCGAGACCGCGTGGCGCGCCGAGGAGTGGCGCGAGCCCGCGCACGACGTGGACTTCGACACCCTGCCCCACCTGCTCGCCGCCGACTGCCTGCTGCCCATGCGCGACCGCCAGCTGCTCCTCGAGCAGACCTGCCCGACACGGCGGCTGCGCATGGTCCGCGCGCTGCTGTGCCGCGAGGCCACGCTGCTCGCGGAGCTGCGCGCCGTGCCGGCCCCGCTGTCCAGCTACGCGGTCGAGCACAGCGACAACTGACGGCCTCACCCCCTGCACCCCGGAGTACCGGGGGTCAGCCGTCGGTGCTGCGCCGCTCGCCGTGCCGGCTGCAGCGGGCCGTCCAGCCGGTCGGCGTCACCTGCACGACCATCCGACGCGCGCACTCCGCGCAGTACCTCGGTGGCTCGAGCGCCCGGCGGCCCGCGCAGCGCTCGTGCGCGCCGGTCCCGGCCGGCGCCCCGCACTGGTCGCAGTACGCCGCGTCGGCCGGCCCGGCGCCCGTCGAACCACCCGCCGGGGTGTCCACCGCCGCACCCACAGCAGCGTTCACAGGGTCTGGTTCAGTGCCTTGACCGGCATCGACAGCTCACCGAGCAGGTCGATGTCGGACTCGGCGGGGCGCCCGAGCGTGGTCAGGTAGTTGCCGACGATCACGGCGTTGATCCCGCCGAGCAGGCCCTTGCGCGCGCCGAGGTCACCCAGGGTCAGCTCGCGGCCGCCGGCGAAGCGCAGCACCGTGCGGGGCAGCGCCAGCCGGAACGCGGCCACCGTGCGCAGCGCGTCGGCGGCCGGCATCAGCTCGAGGTCGCCGAACGGGGTACCGGGGCGCGGGTTGAGGAAGTTCAGCGGCACCTCGTCCGGCTCCAGCTCGGCGAGCTGACCGGCGAACTCGGCGCGCTGCTCGAGCGTCTCCCCCATGCCGACGATGCCGCCGCAGCAGACCTCCATGCCCGCCTCCCGCACCAGGCGCAGGGTGTCCCAGCGCTCCTCCCAGGTGTGCGTGCTGACCACCTCGGGGAAGTACGAGCGGGCCGTCTCCAGGTTGTGGTTGTAGCGGTGCACGCCCATCGCGGCCAACCGCTGCACCTGGTCGGGGGTC
>DATAZG010000120.1:0-58812 GCA_036272155.1 Pseudonocardia sp. | reverse complement strand
GAGCCGGTCACGGCGGCCTCGATGGTGTCCTGCTCGACGGCCTTGACCTGCTGCAACAGGCCGAGCATGGCGCCCGGCAGCGGCGCGGAGGCCAGCGGTGTGACGCCGTGCCCACCCACCACGCAGGGCACCTCGACGACGGCGGCCGGCGGCAGCCCCGGTACGGCGGACCCGTTGCGCACGTTCAGGATCATCGTCCGGGTGGGGCCGCCGCACAGGGCCGCCATCAGCTCCAGCGCGACCTGCTGGTAGCCGCCGCCCGCGACGTCCGAGGCCGCCCGCTCGCCGGCCCCGCTGGCCTCCCGGCTCTCCGCCATGTAGGTGCTGTCGCGCTCCTCGCGCACCTTGGTCCAGCGCCGCCACGCGTCGGACGGGTCGCCCGCCGCCTGGGCGTAGAACTGCTCCTGCTGCACACGCAGGAACTCACCGCGGGTGCTCGACGCGGCGCGGATGGCCGCGATCGCCTCCCGGGTGTTGTAGTAGTAGTACAGGTACTCGTTGGGCAGGGCGCCGAGGCCGCGCACCCAGTCGGCGCCGAGCAGGCGTACCTCCTCGATGCCGGCCAGCGCGTCGTCGTCGGCGAGCAGCCTCGGCAGCTGGTCGACCCCGTCCACCCGCAGGCCACGCAGCCAGCCGAGGTGGTTCAGCCCGACATAGTCGACGGCGTAGTCCACCGCGTGCTCGCCGCTGACGCCCAGCGCGTCGGCCGCGCGCCGGACCAGCCCGATCGGCGAGTCGCAGATGCCGACCACCCGGTCCCCGAGCACCCGCTGCATCGCCTCGGTGATCATCCCGGCCGGGTTGGTGAAGTTGATCACCCAGGCGTCCGGGGCGAGGGCCGCCACCCGCTGGGCCACCCGCATCGCCACCGGCACGCTGCGCAGCCCGTAGGCGATGCCGCCCGGACCGGTGGTCTCCTGGCCGAGCAGCCCGTGCGCCAGGGCCACCCGCTCGTCGACGGTCCGCCCGGCGAGCCCGTCCACCCGGATCGCGGAGAACACGAACCGGGCGCCGGCGAGCGCGTCGTCGAGGTCGGTGGCCACCCGCACTGTCGGGGCGCCGGGGTGCGCGGCGGCCATCTCGGCCAGCACCGCGCGGATCGCGGCGAGCCGCGCCTCGGACACGTCGTGCAGCACGAACTCGGTGATCGGCGAGTCGGCCGCGAGCGCCCGGTAGACCAGCGGCACCCGGAACCCGCCGCCGCCGAGCACAGTGAGCCTCATGCGAGCGCGACCTCCGTGCCGGCCTCGGCGCAGGCCGCCAGGGTCGCCGGATCGGCGCCGTCGTTGGTGACGACCACGTCCACGTCCTCCGGCCCGCACACCGGCACCAGCCCGATGCCGGGGAACTTCGCCCGGTCAGCCAGCAGGATGGTCTGCTCGGCGGAGGCGATCATCGCGCGCTTCACCGGCACCTCGACCAGTGTGGTGTCCATGACCTGGCCGGTCGGGCGGACCCCGCTGGTGCCGAGGAACAGCCGGTGGGCCCGCACCTCGCGCAGGGCCTGCTCGGTGAGCATGCCGACCAGGGACAGGTAGTTGCGCCGCAGGATGCCGCCGAGCACGAGCAGCTCCACGGCCGTGTCGTCGCGCAGCTCGTCCACCACCGCGAGGCTGCTGGTGATCACGGTGATCCGCCGGCCGTGCAGCTGGCGGGCCAGCCGGGCGGTCGTGGTGCCGATGTCGATCAGCACCACGTCACCGTCGGAGACGTACTCGGCGGCGCGCTCGGCGACCCGTTCCTTGTCGTCAGCGCCGACCGCCGCGACCTCGCGGAAGGGCACCAGGTCGTCGTCCGGCACGCTGCCCGCGCCGCCCCGGACCCGGCGCAGCGTGCCCTCGGCGTCGAGACACTGCAGGTCGCGCCGGATGGTCGAGCGGCTCACCCCGAGGTTCTCGGCCAGCGCCTCGACCGAGACCAGGCCGGAGGTCCGCACCAGGCGGATGATCTCTCCGTGACGGCTGGCCGGTAGCACGCGCTCACGGTAACGCACCGGAACAAGCAGAAGCGAGCAAACTTGAGCAGAAATGCGCGGGAATGCGCGGCAACGGTTGCCATCGCCGCACGACAGGAGGCACTATCCAGGCACCGGCGCCGAGGGGGATGAGGTCAGCCGTGACCAGCGCAGTACAGGAGACGGGACAAGGACCGGCCACGGGAGCCGGGCCCGATCCAGCCGACGGGACCGGCCTCGACCCGGCGGCACCGCACGAGACCGTGTGGTGGGACCCGCTGGCCGAGCTGCGCGGGCCCGGCAAGCCTTCGGTCGACGTGTTCATGTCCGGCACCGTGTTCCTGGACATCGTGTTCACCGGGCTGTCCACGCTGCCGGCGGCGGGCACCGAGGTGTGGGCGCCCGGCATGGCGTCCTGCCCCGGTGGCATCGCCAACCTGGCTATCGCGGCCGCCCGCCTCGGCCTGCGCACCAGCCTCGCGGCCGGCTTCGGGGACGACGTCTACGGCGACTTCTGCTGGGAGACACTGGCCGCGCAGGAACGGGTCGACCTGTCCCGGTCACGGCGGTTCACCCAGTGGCACTCGCCGGTGACCGTCTCGATGGCCGTGCAGCGCGACCGGAGCATGGTCACCCACGGGCACCACCCTCCGATCAGCGCCGACGAGCTGGTCGGCCAGCCGCCGCCGTGCCGCGCCGTGCTGACCAGCGTGGGCGAGAGCGCGATGGACCGGCTGCTGCCACGGTGGGCGGTCGAGGCCGGCCAGGGCGGTGCGCTGGTGTTCGCCGACTCCGGCTGGGACCCCACCGGTGTCTGGGACCCCGCGGTGCTCGGCGCGCTGTCCGGTTGCCACGCGTTCATGCCCAACGCCGTGGAGGCGATGAGCTACACGCGGACCGACACGCCCCGCGCCGCACTGCGCGCGCTCGCCGAGTACGTCCCGCTCGCGGTCGTGACCTGCGGCGGCGACGGTGCGATGGCCATCGACGGGACGACCGGCGAGGAGGTCGAGGTACCCGCGCTGCCGGTCGACGCCCTCGACCCGACCGGCGCCGGGGACGTGTTCGGCGCCGGCATGGTGCTCGGCACGATCGCCGGCTGGCCGCTGCGGCACCGGGTGCTGTTCGCCGGGCTGTCCGCCGCGCTGGCTGTGCACGAGTTCGGCGGCTCGTTGGCCGCGCCCGGCTGGGGCGACATCGGCGACTGGTGGCGCCGCGTGGTGGCCGGTGCCGCCGCCGGCCAGTCCGACGCCACCGAGCTGCGCGACTGTTACGGCTTCCTGGACGACCTGGTGCCCCGCACCCACGTGTGCGGTGTGCGCCGCGCGGCCGCCACCATCGCCCGCCGCTCCGACCTGACCCGCCCGACCTGACTCGCTCCGACCTGACTCGCTCCGACCTGACCCCGGACCACCCCGCTTGTTCGAACCACCACGAGGAGCCCCGATGGCCGGACGACCCCTCCCTGGCCCGGTCCGCCGACCGCTACCCGGTCCGGCCCGCCGGGGTCGCGCCGCGCTGGTCGGCGGTGTGCTCGCCGGGGTGCTCGCGCTGGTGCTGGCCGCCTGCACGCCGGGCTCGCAGAACGCCGGTGCGCCCGCGCCCGGCGGGGACCGCGCGGTGCGCACCGACATCGCCGCGCTCGGCCCGGTGACCCTGACGATCTGGGACCAGGAGGTGCGCGGCGGCCAGAACGAGCAGATGGAGAAGCTGAACGCGGCCTTCCACCAGCGCTACCCCAACGTGACGATCAAGCGCGTGTCCCGCTCGTTCGACGACCTGGCCACGACCCTGCGCCTGGCGATCAGCGGCAACGAGGTGCCGGACGTCGTGCAGGCCAACAACAGCCGCGCCGAGATGGGCGCCTTCGTGGCCGCCAACCAGCTGCTCTCGCTGGAGCCGTGGGCCAAGGCGTACGGCTGGCACCAGCGCTACCCGGCGTCGGTGCAGCAGTACGTCAGCTACAGCGCCGACGGCAAGCAGTTCGGCCAGGGCAACCTGTACGGGCTGCCGCAGGTCGGCGAGGTCGTCGGCATCTACTACAACCAGGCCGAGCTGGACCGGCTGCACATCGCCGCGCCGAAGACCTGGGACGACTTCGAGGCCGCGCTCGCCACGGCCAAGGCGGCCGGCGCCACCCCGCTGGAGCTGGGCAACCTGGAGAAGTGGCCGGCGCTGCACGTCTTCGGCACCCTGCAGGACCAGCTCGTGGCGCCCGACCAGATCGCCACCCTGGCCTTCGGCCGCTCCGGAGCCACCTGGAACACACCGGAGAACCTGCAGACCGCGCAGAAGCTCGCCGACTGGGTCAAGGCCGGCTACTTCAACACGGGCGTCAACGGGATCGACGACAACCAGGCCTGGCAGTCGTTCGCCAAGGGCCAGTCGGTGTTCCTGATCGGCGGCTCCTGGTACGCCCCTGACCTGCGCGCCGCGATGGGCGACAAGGTGCACTTCATGGCCCCGCCGCCCCGCGCCGGCCGCCCGGTCTCGGCCACCGGCGGCACCGGGCTGCCGTTCGCCATCACCAGCAAGTCCGCGCAGCCCGACGCCGCCGCGGCCTACCTGGACTTCATCACCAACACCGACGCCATGAAGGTGCTCACCGCGACCGGAAACCTGCCGGTGGTGGACACCGCCGCCCAGAAACCGCCTGACCCGGTGTCCGGCGAGCTGTTCAGTGCGTTCGCCGCCGTCAGCGGGCAGGGCAAGCTGCTGCCGTACCTGGACTACGCGACGCCCACGATGTCGGACACCATCGGCGCCGCGCTGCAGGACCTGCTCGGCGGTGCGAAGACCCCGCGGCAGTTCCTCGACGCCGTGCAGGCCGACTACGCCGCGTTCGTCGCGAAGAATGGCTGACGGCGGGCCGTCGGGCACCGGGACCAGAACCTCCGGCACGGGCTCCGGCCCGCCGGCCCCGGTGGTGGCGGCCCCGGTGCCGCGCGCCCGGCCCCGCCGCGGGCTGGGCCCGCCGCCGTGGGTCCCGCTGGCCTACCTGGCACCGGGCTTCCTGGTCTACGCCGCGTTCCTGCTCTACCCGCTGGGCCGGGCGGTGCACCTGTCGCTGTTCGACTGGGACGGCCTCACGCTGGCCCACTTCGTCGGGCTCGGCAACTACGTCGAGGTGGTCACCGACGAGAAGCTGCGCGCCGCGTTCGGCCATGCGCTGGTGCTGATCGTGTTCTTCGCCGGCCTGCCCACGGTGGTCGGGCTGGCCCTGGCGGCGGTACTGAACCGGGCGAAGGTGCGCGGGCTGGGGTTCTTCCGCACGGTGGTGTTCCTGCCGCAGGTGGTCGCGATGGTCGTGGTCGGCGTGGCGTGGCGGCGGCTGTACGCGCCGGACGGCTCGGTCAACGACCTGCTGCACGTGCTCGGGCTCGGCGGGCTGAGCCGGGCCTGGCTCGGTGACACGACACTGGCCCTGCCGGCGGTCGGCGTGGCGGGCACCTGGGTGCAGACCGGGCTGGTCACCGTGCTGCTGCTGGCTGGCATGAGCCGCGTGCCCGGTGACCTGTACGAGGCCGCCCGGCTGGACGGCGCGGGCGCGGTGCGGGAGTTCTTCGCGATCACGCTGCCGTCGGTGCGCGCGGAGCTGGCCGTCGCGCTGACGTTGACCGTGATCGCCGCGCTGAAGACGTTCGACCTGATCTACGTCACCACGGGCGGCGGGCCGGGCGACCGCACCTCGGTGCCGTCGTTCGAGGTGTACAACCGGGCGTTCCGGCTCGGCGAGGTCGGCTCGGCGGCCGCCGTCGGGGTGACCCTCACGGTGCTCATCTTCGTGCTCAACCTGGCCATCGCGCGGGTCGGCGAACGGGGCGAGCGGTGATCTCCCGCGCGGAGCGGACCGGCAACTACGCCATCCTGCTGCTGTTCACGGCGTTCGCGCTATGGCCGATCCTGACGATCCTGGGCAGCGCGCTCGGGCCGCTCGACGCCACCGACGCGGGCGCTGCCGGCGCCGGCTCCGGCGGGGGCCTGGCGAACTTCGCGGCCGCCTGGCGGCAGGGCCGGTTCGGGTCCTCGATGCTCACCAGCGCGGCGGTGTCCGGCTTCGTGGTGGTCACCGCCGGCGTGCTCTCGCTGCTGACCGGCTACGCGTTCGGCACGATGCGGGTGCCGGGCTCGCGGGTGCTTTTCCCGCTGTTCCTGCTCGGCCTGATGGTGCCGACCGAGGTCATTGTCGTGCCGCTCTACTTCGACCTGCGCAGCCTCGGGCTGACCAACACGTTCTGGGCGATCGCGCTGCCCCAGGTCGCCCAGTCGCTGGCGTTCGGCACGTTCTGGATGCGGGCGTACTTCCGGTCCCGGCCGATGGCGCTGATCGAGGCCGCCCGGCTGGACGGCGCCGGCTCGTGGCGCATCCTCTGGCAGGTCCTCGTGCCGCCCGGCCGCCCGGCGATCGTCACCATGGTCGTGCTGACCTTCATGTGGACGTGGAACGAGTTCCTGATCCCGCTGGTGATGGCCACCGACGAGAGCCTGCGCACCGCCCCGCTCGGGCTGACGTTCTTCCAGGGCCAGCACACGTCCGGGTTCACCCTGCTCGCGGCGGGGGCGGTCATCGTCGCCACGCCGGTCGTGGTCGTGTACCTGTTGCTGCAGCGCCACTTCATCCGAGGCATGCTCGACGGCGCTGTGCGGGAATGACGACGCGCTGTCCCGTCTGACGGCGCTGCGCGGGAATGACGGCGCCGTCCGGTATTACTGGGCTGTTCGGTTTGGTGCTGCCGCGGTTCGGGGGGTCACTGGTGCGTTGGGTGCTCGTCACGGTCGTCGGGGTGCTCGCCGCCGGGCTGCTGGCCGCGTGTGGCGCCCCGCCGGCCCCGCCACCGGGCGCCACCTCGGCGGGCTCGCCGGCCCACCTGGACGTGCTGTTCATCGGCGCGCACCCGGACGACGAGTCGGGCATCCTCTCCACGCTGGGCCAGTGGACGAACGCCGGCACCTCGGTCGGCGTCGTCACGGTGACCAGGGGCGAGGGTGGCGGCAACGCGGTCGGCCCGGAGGAGGGCCCGGCGCTCGGGCTGCTGCGCGAGGGTGAGGAGCGCGCCGCGGTGGGCCTGGCCGGCGTCACCGACGTGTTCAACCTGGACAAGGTCGATTTCTTCTACACCGTGTCCGCCGAGCTCACCCGGCAGGTCTGGGACGAGCGCGACACCCTGGCCAGGGTGGTCCGGATCATCCGGCAGACCCGGCCGAACGTGCTGCTCACAATGGACCCGGCACCGACGCCCGGCAACCACGGCAACCACCAGGAGGCCGCCCGGGTCGCCGTCGAGGCCTACTACGCGGCCGCCGACCCCAACGCCTTCCCCGAGCAGATGACCGAGGAAGGGCTCCGGCCGTTCGCCCCGGACAAGATCCTGAGCGACGACGCCGACGGCACCGGACCCAGCGGCCCGGCCTGCGCGAGCGCGTTCGTGCCCGCCGACCCCACGCAGGACGTCTTCGGCGTGTGGAGCGGCGCGCCGGCTCCCCAGGGGCGCACCTGGGCCGCCGTCGAGCGCGACGCCCAGCGGCTCTACGCCTCGCAGGGCTGGGCCGGTTTCCCCGAGGTTCCCACCGACCCCACGCGCCTGACCTGCGACGAGTTCACCCAGATCGACTCGCGCGTGCCCTACCCGCCGCCCGGCACCCCGGCGGCCAGTGCCCCGGACGCGATCACGGCCGGCACCGGCCCCGGCGCGGCCCAGCTGCGGATCGAGGCGCCGTTCGACGTCACCGCCGGCGCGCCGTTCCAGGCCACGGTGCAGTCCGCCGGCGGGTACGGGTCGGGCTCGCCGGGCACGCGGGTGGCGCTGACCCCGCCGGCGGGGTGGACGGTCGGCCCGCCGGGTACGCCGGACGCACTGGGGCGCACGGCGTTCGCCGTCACCCCGCCCGCCGGCGCCGCCCCGGGCACCCGGGTGCGGCTGACCGCCACGAGCGCCGCCGGCTACACGGCCCGGCAGGTGGAGGTGGCGCCGCCGGTGCAGGTCGCGCAGCAGCCGCTGCCGCAGGTGGCCGAGTTCGACGCCTGGGCCGACCGGGTCGACGTGCCGTGGCTGCGGGGCGCGGTGCCCCCGGTGCTCACGCTGCCCTCCGGCGGCGCGCGCGACGTACCGATGACCGTGACCAACCGGTCCGCCCAGCCGAGGTCGGGCACCGTCGGCGTGGCGCTGCCCCCCGGCTTCACCGCCGATGCTGCCACGAAGCCGTTCACCGACCTCGCCCCGGGCGCCTCCACCTCGGTGCCGTTCACGATCCGCAACACCGATCCGACGCTGCCGACGGCCAACCAGGGCGGCGACCACGCCTACCGGCTCACCGTGACCGGCGCCCCCGCCGGCTCGAACCCCGCGCCACCCGGCCCTGTCGCGCCACCCGGCCCCGCCGGACCCGTGGTGCCACCCGGCCCCGCCGGACCCGTGGTGCCCGGGCCCGCCGGACCGGTCGGGCCACCCGCCTCGACCACCACCGTCTCCCCGGCGCTGGAGCTGGTACCGGCGACTGTGGTGCCCCCGGTGGCCACCGCCCCGGTGATCGACGGTGTGGCGGCTCCGTCGGAGTACCCGGGCCCGCCGCTGGACCTGTCCCGCCGCTGGGAGGGCGAGGACTGCGACTCGCCCTACGACTGCTCCGCCACCGCGTACCTGGCCCGCTCCGGGGACGTGCTCGACGTGCTCGTGCAGGTCCGGGACTCGATGCGTGGCACGGCGCTCGCCGAGGCCGACTGCAAGCGGCACTGGCGCACCGACAGCGTCGAGATCGCCATCGACCCGTCAGGGACCAGCGAGAACACCGCGACGACGATGAAGCTGGCGGTGCTGCCGTTCACGGCGGAGGGGCCGCCGTGCGCGGAGCGGGACGCCGACAACCACCAGGGGCCGGCCGCCGCGACCGCGCCGGGGGTCCGGTTCGCGAGCACCACGACGCCGGCCGGCTACACCGTCGAGGCGGCGATCCCGCTGTCCGCGCTGCCCGGCCCGGTGAACCCGGCCGGCCTCGGCCTCGACCTGTTCGTCTACGACTCCGACACCCAGGACCAGACGGGGCAGACCCGGATCGGCTGGTCCACCTGGCAGGGCGTGCAGGGCGACCCGTACCGCTGGGGCCGCGCCACCCTGCCGGGGTACCAGCCGAGTGTGCCCGTACCGACGCAGGCGCCGGTGGTGCCGAGGGAGGCGCTGGCCAGCACGGCCTCGCCCAGCTCGATCGAGCAGGCGGTGCGGGTACACGTGCCGCTGTCCGGCGGGCCGGCCGCCTCGGCGGACGACAGCGGTTGGCTGCGCGCCGCCGCCCGCAACGGCGGTAGCGCCGGCAACACCGTGGACGTGACGCTGACCAGCACCGGGGCGGGTACGGCGACGGTATTTCTGCGGGACGCCCAGGGCACGGCCGGTACGCGGACCGTGCAGGTGACCGGGTCCGGCGAGCAGGTCGTCACGGTCCCGCTGAGCCGGCCGCTGGCAGCCGGGCCACACGCGATCGCGGCGTGGACCGGTGACGGCGGCACCCTTGCGTCCCAGGTACCGATCGGCTGACCCGGCTCGGGTTTCGCGTGGTCCGGCCGCGGCCGCGCTTGCGACGCTGCAACATTTTTGCTTGAGTGTTGCAGGCCGAGAGGTCCCCGGTGTGCGCGTGGCGAGGAGTCCGCAGTGACCCGACCAGCTGAGCGATCCGTCCGCGACCTGCGCATCGTGGTCACCGGGGCGACCGAGGGGATCGGCAAGGAGATCGCCAGGGGCCTGGTCGACCGGGGCGCCGCCGTCACGATCGTGGCGCGCAACGAGGCCAAGGCCGAGGCGACGGTCCGCGAGCTTGCCGCCGGGTCCGGTGGGGCGCACGTACCCGAGGTCGTGCTGGCCGACCTGAGCGACCTGGGTTCGGTGCGGCGGGCGGCCGACGAGCTCGGCAGCCGGTACGACCGGATCGACGTGCTGGTCAACAACGCCGGGATCGCCGCGCTGCGGCCGGCGGCCAGCGTGGACGGGTTCGAGCTCATGATGGCCACGAACCACCTCGGCCCGTTCCTGCTGACGAACCTGCTGCTGCCCGTGCTGACGAAGTCCGCCCCGGCGCGCATCGTCAACACCGCGTCCGAGGCGCACCGGTTCACCCTCCGGCCGGACCCGGCAACACTGGCCCAGCCGCTGGAGTACGGGCCGCTCGGCGGGCAGGCGGTGTACGGCCGGTCCAAGCTCATGAACGTGCTGAGCACGGCCGAGCTGGCCCGCCGCCTCGCCGGCACCGGCGTCACGGTCAACTGCTTCTGCCCGGGTTTTGTCGCCACCGGCCTGACCCGCGACCTCGGGGAACGCGCGCGGAGTGTCGCCCGGGTCGTATCGCGGACCCCGCTGCTGCGCCGGCCGGAGCAGGGCGCGCGGCTGGGACTGCGCCTCGTGCTCGACCCCGAGATGGCCGCCTTCAACGGCAGGTTCTTCACCTCGACCCCGGGCGCCGGGTTGGTGCCCGCTGTCGCCAGTCGGAGTGATGTGCCACTGCAGCGCCGGCTCTGGGAGCGGTCGGCCGAGCTCGTCGGGCTGGGCTAGGAGCGACGGCGCGCGGCTGGATGGGTGAGTCGTTCATCACCCATTTGGAGGTATTGCTAGTAGTTACACTTATGTGATTATCCCACATGTTGTGGTTCGAACCCGGCGGGTGCTCCCCTCCGCCGGGCTCGGACCGTCCAAGACCCGGATGCGCGCCCGGACGGTGTAACTCGCCGGCAATCCACCCGCCGGCCGCATCCTCAGCCTCTCGGGACAGAACGCCTACGCCAGGTACCGATCCTCGGCGGCGTAGTCGAAACGGTCGGTGAAGAACCCGCCGTCCAGCCCCGCCGGTAGCTGGGCGCCCCCGTCCAGCCGGGCCCGCTCGACCAGCCAGCGCACCTCCTCGGCGACAGTCGCCGCGTAGTCGCCGACCGGCCGGTGGCCGAGCGCGTGCGCGGCGGCCATGTCCAGCACGAACGGCGGCAGCCGGTGCCAGGGGTGCCGGCCGAGCTCGGGCGGGGCGTCGCCGTCCAGCAACACCTCCCGCCAGCGGTGCTCGAGCAGCGTGGCGACCGTGCGGGATATGGCCAGCCCGTCCGGCGCGTCGGGGTCTGCGGCGTTGAGCACCCGCCGGCCGGGCCGCTGCGCCGCGAGCTGCACGAGCGCCGCGATGTTCGCCGCCGCCGACGGGTGGTCCGTGCCCGCGCCCCGGCCGGCCAGCAGCACGGCCGGCCGTCGGTCCAGGGCCCGCTTCACGAAGTACCACTCGCGCGGCGGCCGGGCACCCTCGCCGTGGATCTTGGACGGACGCAGCACGGTGACCGGGGCACCGCTCTCCAGCAGCACCTGTTCGGCGGCGACCTTGTTGGCGCCGTAGCCCTGCCGCGAGTGGTGGTCCATCGTGCCCGGTGCCATGGTCGGCTGCCGCTCGGTCACCGGCCCGTCGAACCCGGGCGGCTGGTCGGAGTTGGAGTGGCGGCCCTCGGCGTCGACGTACACCGCCTTGCTGGAGATCATCACCGTGGAGCCGGCCGCCCGCGCCAGCGGCAGCAGCAGCTCGGCCTGGGCGGCGGTGAAGCAGAGACAGTCCAGCAACAGGTCGGCCCCGTCGCCGGCGACCGCCGCGAGCGCCGAGGCGTCGTCCCGGTCGGCCGGGGTGAACTCGGCGCCGGCGGCGGTGAGGTCGGCGGGCACGTTGGCCCGGTCCCGTCCGGTGAGGCGCACCGTCCAGCCGTCGGCCAGCAGCCGCCGCGCCACCGCCCGCCCCACCAGCCCGGTCCCCCCGATCAGTAGCGCCTCCGGCACCTCGCCAACCTAACGCGGGCACAAAAAACCCCGTGTGTGGCGAGTTGGGCTTTAGCCCAACTCGCCACACACGGGGGTGGGGATCGGTCAGGCGCTGGTCGCGCGCGCCCGGGTGGTGCGGGTGGTCGCGGTGCGGGCGTTGCCGCGGGCGCGAGGGGTGCTGGTGCTCGCGCTTCGGGTGCTGGTGCGCCCGTTGCGGGTGGCGGTGCCGTTCGCGGTGCCGTTGGTGGCGGTCGCCTTCGCGGCCGGGGCCGCCGGCTCGCTCGCCTTGGTGGCCGCCGTGGTCGCGGCAGCCGCCGGGGCGGCCTTCGCGGCCGGGGTCGCCGGAGCCGGGGTCGCGGCCGGGGCGGCGGGCTTCGCGGCGGGCGCCTTCGCGGCCGGCGCGGCCGTGGCGGCGGCCTTCGGTGCAACCGGCTTGGCGACGGCGGCGGCCGGCTTGGCAACGGCGGCAACCGGCTTGGCGACGGCGGCGGCCGGCTTGGCGGCGGGCGCGGCGTGCGCGGACAGGTCGCGCTCCTTCTCACGCCGGACCAGGTCGGCCAGCACGGCGCGGTCGTAGCTGGACTCGGCGGTGGCCGCGCGCTGGCGTGCCTTCGCGTCCGCCCGGCGGGCGTTCTTGCGGGCGCCGCGCAGCTTGCCGCGCTGCTTGTCGGCCGCCTTGACGGCCTTCTTCAGCCCGGCGACCCGGTCCAGCGCGGTCTGCAGGTTGGCCTCGTGCTCGCGGCGGGCGACCGCGTTGGCCTCCAGCTGCTCGTCGAGCGACACCACCTTGGCCTTGCTGGCGGTGGCGACGTCGGAGCGCTTCTGCAGCGCGGCCCGTCGTCGGTCCAGGGTCGAAGCCTTCGTGCCGGTCATGCTCGTTCCTCTCGTGCGTTCTGGGTAGCGGCGTGCCACCGGGCCCACGTCCGCGTGGGGCGGCTGTGCCAGCCCCGCGGCGTGTCAACCGGTTCGAGCCGGTCGCGGGTACCTGGAGTGCGTCTCCGAGATGGACTCGGGGTAAACGCTCAGTCAACGCAGGGTTGACCCGGGGGATCAACGTAGCAGGCTCCGGTATGGAGTCAACTCAGGCATGCCGGCCGGGGCGGGTTGATCTCGCTCGCCGCCGCGCCCGGCGCGGGTCAGTTGAGGCCGAACAGTCGCCGCACCGGGCCGGGCACCAGCGGCGCCGCGCGGTCCAGCACGGGCTGCAGCAGCGGCAGCTCAGATGGTCGGCCGGCTGCCGGCGCGGGCGTCAGCTCGGCCTCGTCGACCGCGCCCGCGTCGTCGAAGGCCCCCGCGACCTCGAACGTCGGCAGTGGCGCCGTGTCCGGCTGTTCGGGATCGGGCTGGCCCCGCCGGAACAGTGACCCGACGAACAGCGCGCCACCGGGCAACGTCGCCGCCTGGTCCAGCACCCGGCCGCTGAGCTCGCCGAGCCATTCGACCGTGGTGGGCGGGGTCGGCACGGCCTGCACCGGCGGTGCCATGGGCGGCGGCATCGGCCGCTGGACCCGCGCCGGGGGACCGGCCGGCAGCGGCTGCCTCGGCGGCCCGGGGATGATCACGTCGCGGACCGCGTTGAGTGGCGCCCAGACGAACGCGATCGCGCTGGTGCCCTGCTGGATCTGGTCGAACGTCTTGAACACGGGCTCGAAGTGGCCGTCCGCGTAGGCCTGGCTGGCGGCGGTGACGGCCGGGCGCAGCGCGCGCAGGTGGTAGACGAGCTCGCCGAGCAGGGCCTCGGTGTTCCGCAGGATCTTGGCCGAGGTCACGGCGATCTCGAGCGGCAGCATCGCGGTGGAGACCACCACCTGGACCGGCACCGGCAGGCCGCGCAGTGTGCTGTAGTCGATCAGCGGCGGGCGGTCGACCGGCGGGTCCAGTGGGTCGGCGCGTAGCGGGTCCGGCCCCATCGGGCGCGGCCGGGGGCGGCCGTCGTCAATCGGTGGCATCGCGCGTGCCTCCTCGAACCGGCCGGGTGTCATGCGGTCCGAGGGGAAGATTACCGGCCGGTCCGGGCGCCCGGACCTGTTGTGCACTAGCTCACGCGGTCCGGACACCCCACGCGGCCGACCCCGCTCACGATGGGCGGGGTCGGCCGGGTGAGGTGGCTGGTCAGCTCTTGTGGATGTGCACCGTCACGTTCATGCCGGGCACCAGCGAGAGGCCGCTCGAGTTGTCGATAGCGATCTTGACCGGGATCACCTGGGTGACCTTCTGGAAGTTGCCCGTGCTGTTGTCCTGCGGGAACAGTGAGAACTCGTCGGCCGCGCCGGCCTGGACCTCCTCGACCGTGCCCGTGACCGGCGTGCCGGGGTAGGCGTCGACGTCGATGTCCACCAGCTGGCCGGGGTGCACGTTCTCGACGTCGGTCTCGTCGACCCGGGCGGTGACGTAGATCTTGTTGAAGTCGTAGGCGGTGGCCAGCTCGGTGCCGGCGGTCACCCACTGGCCGTCGACCACGTTGTTCACCGCGACGGTGCCGTTGCCGGGGGACTTGATGGTCTCCTGCGGCCCGGTGCCCTGGATCTGGACCCGGCCGATCACCTGGTCGGTGCTGACCGAGGTGCCCTGCTCACCGTTCCAGTCCTCCAGCGTGCCGGTGGCCGGGGCGTTGATGTCGACCTTGTCCCCGTCCACCTGGGCGTTGTCGGTCGAGACGTAGTGGCTCGCGTTGACCAGGTACGCGCCGCCACCGCCGCCCACACCGAGCACCAGGACGACGGCCAGCACGATCAGCATCAGTCGGCGGGACCGCTTCATCTTGTGCTTCGCGGGCGGGGCGGGCTGCTCCGGCGCCGGCTGCTCCTGGGCGGGCGGTGCCTCCGGCCGCGGGGTCGGGGTCTCGGTCGGGTTCAGGGTCTCGGTCGCGGTTTCGTCGGTGGTCGGCGCGGGGCTGGCCGGGCGGCGCGGCGCTGCGCCGTTCGTGCGAAACGGCCGCGGGGCCTTCTTCTGCTGCAGTGCGACGTTCGACACGGCGTCTGGGCCTTTCACCGTGTGCCTCCAAAGGTTTGCGCCTAGGACCATCCGACTTGCTCAGGTCCCTCTCATGTTAAAGAACGATTCGTTCCCTATTTTAATTTCCCCTGCTTAGGCGTTCTCAGCAGCGGACCGCGAGGGCCCCTCGGTGCGATCGTCGGGTCGCTCAACCGGCCGGCCACCACCGCGCCTCTCGCCGGGAGCAGTGGCTGTACGACGTATAGTCGGGGGTGTGACCAGCGGCGGAAGTGCGGGACGGGGTACGCGGCTGGGGCGCGAGGTCGTGGTCGAACAGGCCCTGGCGCTCGCCGACGCGGACGGGTTGGACGCGCTGACGATCCGGCGGCTCGCGGATGAGCTCGGGGTCACCCCGATGGCGCTGTACTGGCACTTCAGCAACAAGGACGAGCTGATCGACGCTCTCACCGAGCACCTGTTCGCCCAGGTCGCGCTGCCCGAGGTGCGCGCCGGGGCGGACTGGGATACGGCGCTGCGCGAGCTGCAGGTCGCCTTTGTCGCCGCGCTGCGCCCGCACCCCGCCGTCGCGCCGCTCGCCCGCGACCGGGTGCTGGCCAGCCGGCCCGGGTTGGTGCTCGCCGAGCGCTCGCTGGGGCTGCTGCGCGAGGCCGGGTTCACCGCCGAACAGTCCGCCGAGCTGGGCGGGTACCTGCTCGGCGCGGTGGTCACGCTGGTCACCGCCGAACCCGGCCGCGCGGGTCCGGACGACGAGGCGGTGCGGGCGCGGCGGGCCGCCCTGCTCACGCTGTCCCCGCGCGAGTTCCCGAACATCGTCGAGGCCGCCGAGCCGCTCAGCTACTGCGCCAACGACGACGCCTACTACGCCCGGGGCGTCGAGCTGCTGATCGAGGGGCTGCGCGGTCTGGCCGGCCGGGGCCAACCGGAACGGGCCTGACCGGCGTGCGGGTGCTGGTCACCGGGGCCGGCGGCTACGTCGGCGGCGCCGTGCTGCGCGCACTGCTGGCCGCCGGGCACGAGCCGGTCGCCCACGTGCGCCGCGAGCCGCACCGGGTGCCGGCCGGCGTGCCGGTGTGCGTCGGTGACCTGTGTGACCTGGGGGCCGACGGTGGCGGCGCTGGACTGGTCGAGCTGCTGGCCGGGGTCGACGGCGTCTGTCACCTGGCCGGGCTGACCAGGCCGAGGGAGTCCTGGCAGCGCCCGCTGGACTACTTCGCGGTGAACGTCGGCGGCACAGTCGCACTGCTGCGCGCGATGGAGGCGGCGGGAGCGGCGCGGCTGGTCTTCGCGTCCACCGCCGCCTGCTACGGCTCGCCGGCGTGCCAGCCGATGGCCGAGCAGCTGCCCGACGACCCGCCGCACCCGTACGCGTCGAGCAAGGTGGCGGCGGAGTCGGCGATCGGCTGGGAGGCGCGCCGCCGCCCGCTGTCGGCGGTGGTGCTGCGGCTGTTCAACGCGGCGGGCGGCGCGGGACCCGGCCCGGGGGGACTGATCCCGCGCGTGCTCGCGGTGGCCGCCGGGCGGAGCCCGGAGATCGCGGTGAACGGGGACGGCGGCGTGGTCCGGGACTATCTGTACGTGGCCGACGCGGCGGCCGCGTTCGTCGCCGCGCTGGAGCGGACGCCGCCGCCCGGTACGGTCCGCCGCTACAACATCGGCAGCGGCGTCGGGTCGAGCATCGCCGAGGTGGTCACCACCGCGGTCCGGGTCACGGGGCGGCCCATCCCGGTGCGCCACCAGCCGCCGGCCGCCGAGCCGGCGCGGCTGGTCTGCGACCCGGCGCTGGCGCGCGCCGAGCTGGGTTGGCGACCGCGCCACCCCGACCTGGAGTCGGTCCTGCGGGAGGCCTGGCGGGACCTGGGCGTGCCGGACTAACGGCGACCGACATCCCGGCGGCTACCGCCCCCGGCGGCGCCCTACCTGGCGCCGAGGACGGCGTTGGTCATGGCTTCGGTCAGGAACCGGCCGTAGCGGTCGGCCGACCAGTCGCGTTCCAGCACGAGCAGCTCGTAGAGCTCGGGCGCGTGGTAGGTCCACAGCACGTCGCGGACGTCGTCGGCGGCCAGCCCGGGGCGCACCTGGCCGGTGGCGAGCAGGTCGGCGGCGAAGTGGGTCATCGCGGTCAGCACCTCCGCGCGCATCTGCGCCCAGACCGCCGCGGCCGTCCGGTCGGCGCCGGCCGCGTCGCGGGCGAGCAGCTGCAGTGGCGCGTGCCGGGGGGCGCCCTCGGCGAGGTGCGCGGCATAGAGCGCGATCTTCGTGGCGGCGTCGGGAGTGGCCCGGATGTTGCCGATCACGTCGCGCTCGGCCATCGGCGTCGACTCGTCGTCGCCCGCGACCGACACGTCGAACACCGCCTTGAGCAGCGTCGCCTTGTTCGCGAACGCCTTGTAGACCGTCTGTACGGAGACGCCGGCGGCCTGCGCGATCTCCGGCATCGCGGCCTCCGCGTAGCCCTTGGCCAGGAAGAGCTCGCGGCCGGCCGCGAGGATCCGGCCCCGGTTCTCCCGTGCCTGCTGCTGGCGCCGGGTGGTGTCGTAGCGCCGATTTGGCTTGACCGGCTCGGACAATTTGGTAGAGACTCCTATATCGAATAGATGGACATCTATCACAATAGTCCAGGAGGACAGCGGATGTTGACCGGACAGCCCACGCTCGACCGGGGGCGCGCCGTGCTGGCGGCCGCCCGGGCGCTCGCCCCCCGGCTCAGCGAGCGGGCCGGCGAGGCGGACCAGCTGCGCACGATGCCGCCGGACCTGGTGGCGGACGCCCGGGCGGCCGGCCTGTTCCGGCTGGCCATGCCCCGCACGCTCGGCGGCCTCGAGCTGCCGCCGGACGAGATCGTCCGGATCGGCGAGGAGCTCTGCCGGGCGGACGGCTCGGCGGGCTGGACGATCATGATCGGCAACGGCAGCGGGTTCCTCGCCTGGCTCGAGCCCGAGGCGGCCACCGAGCTGCTGTCCGGGCGGACCGACGTGGTCTGTGCCTGCGTCTTCGCGCCGACCGGCCGGCTCATCCCGACCCCCGGCCCGTCCCGCCCAGCCCCGTCCCCCGCCGCGGCGGGCTCGGCGGAGTTCCAGCTCTCCGGCAGCTGGGCGCTCGGCAGCGGCAGCCTGCATGCCGACTTCTTCCTCACCGGCGCCATGGTCAGCGACGGCGACGGGCCCCGGCAGGTGCCCGGGCGCGGGCCGGACTGGCGCCTCGCGGCATACCCGGCCCGCGCCGGCTCGGTCGTCGACAACTGGGACGCGCCGGGCCTGCGCGGCACCGGCAGCCACGACATCGTCGCCGACGCGGTGCGCGTACCCGAACGGCACACCATGGCGCCCTTCTTCGGGCCGGCCCGGCACGACGGCCCGCTGTGGCGGTTCCCGTTCTTCACGCTGGTCGGCACCTTCTTCGTCGGTTTCCCGCTCGGGGTGGCCCGGCACGCGCTGGACGAGCTGGCCGCGTTCGCGCCGACCAAGTTCCGCCCGCCGGGCCCCGGGTCGGTCGCCGACGACGGTGACCTGCAGGTCGCACTGACCCGGGCCGAGGGCGGCCTGCAGGCGGCGAGGGCGCTGGTCTTCGACGCCCTCGGTGAGCTGTGGCGGTGCGCCTGCGCCGGTGACGTGCCGGACGTCGAGCGGCGGGCCCGGTTCCTGCTGGCCACCCAGCAGGCCATGCGGGCCGCGACCGAGGCGGTGGACGTCGCGTACCGGTACACCGGCGCCGCCGCGCTGCGCGCCGACCATCCCGTGCAGCGCTGCTTCCGCGACCTGCACGCCGGCGCCCAGCACATCTACTTCTCGCCGGCCGCCGTCAAGCGGTACGCGAAGGTCCGCCTCGGCATCGAGCAGCAGACGTTCTGGTTCTGAGCGGCGTACTGGCCCGTCCCGTCAGGCCGGCGGCTCGGCGTAGTGCAGGTCGTACCGCGCGGCGATCGGGTTGATCTTCGCCGGGTCCAGCGCGCCGTCGGTGAGCACCGAGCCGCCCGCCTCGAACAGGTCCTCCAGGTAGCACTCCCAGCCGCCAGGCGTGGAGATCTGCAGCACCCGGGGCGCCGGGTCGGACCCGCACCGCAGCGCGTGCGGCACACCGAGCGGCAGCAGCACGAACCCGCCGGCACCGACCGGGAGGCTCCGGTCGTCGAACTCCACCACGAGGACGCCGTCGAGCACGTAGATGCACTCGTCCGCCCGATGGTGCACGTGGCGGGGGATGTCCCTGGCCAGGGTCACCTCGAGCACCGAGAGCCGGCCCTCGCTGTCCGCGCTGGACGCCTTGACCGCGAAGGCCGGCGGCAGCGGCACTCGCCCGCGCCGCACCTCACCGGGCTCGAGCAGGATGAATCGGTCGTCGGCCATGTGGTGGCTCCTCCCGAGGTCAGATTCCCGTAAGATGAAGCGGAGTCCGCTTCCGTTTCTAGCAAGGCAGGGGGTGCCACCGTTGTCAAGCCCCGCCCGCGGGCCGCGCGCCGACGCCGAGCGCAACCGGCTGCGCATCCTCGAGGCGGCCCGCGAGCTGTTCACCCAGCGGGGCGACGAGGTGCAGCTGCCGGAGGTGGCCCGCGCGGCCGGCGTCGGCGTCGGCACCGTGTACCGGCACTTCGCCAGCCAGCGCGAGCTGGTCGAGGCCGCCGCCGAGCTCCGGTTCGCGGAGATCGCCGAGTTCGCCGCCACGGTGTGCCTGGCCGAGGCCGCACCGGGGCAGGGGCTCGCCCGGTACCTGCACCACGTCGGCGAGGTGCTGGCCGCCGACCGGGGCCTGTCCGCCGCGATCGAGGCCGCTCGGGGCAGCGCCGGCAGCGAACCGAGGGGCACCGCGCTCCGTGAGCTGGAGTCGGTCGTCGCCGCGCTGATCGAGCGGGACCGGGCGGCGGGCGCGCTGCGGGCCGACTGCGCGGTCGGCGACGTCTACCTGCTGGTCGGCGCGCTGTCCGCGACCATCCGCACCGGCAGCGGCGACTGGCGGCGGCTGCTCGAGATCGCGCTCGCCGGCCTCGCGGCCCGCCCCTGACCCGAGCTGGGCCTCGACCGATCGGTACCGAGGCCGATTAGTACCGAGGCCCCGCCCAGTCAGTACTAGCAGATGGCGGACGGATGGCGGACGGATCGTGAAGGAGAGCCGATGAGCCTGCCCAAGGTCGTATCGCGGCAAGACTGGCTGGACGCCCGCAAGGCGCTACTGGTCAGGGAGAAGGAGCTCACCCGTACCCGGGACGTGCTGAACGCCGACCGGCGGCGGCTGCCGATGGTGCACGTGGACAAGGAGTACGTGTTCGAGGGACCGGAGGGCAAGGCGAGCCTGCTGGACCTGTTCGGCGGCCGGCGGCAGCTGATGGTCGGCCACTTCATGTTCGACCCGGAGTGGGCCGACGGCTGTTCGAGCTGCTCGGCCGGCGCCGAGGAGCTGTCCCCGGGGCTGTTCCGGCACCTGGCCACCCGGGACACCGCGCTGGTGCACGTCTCCAGGGCGCCGCTGCACAAGATCGAGGACTACAAGCGGCGCAAAGGTTGGACGTTCCCGTGGGTGTCGTCCTACGGCAGCGACTTCAACTACGACTACGCCGTGACCATGGACGAATCTGTCGTCCCCATCCAGTACAACTTCAAGACGCTGGACGAGCACCGCCAGGCCGGCACCGACCACCACTTCACCGCCCAGCAGCCCTCCGAGCAGCCCGGCCTGAGCTGTTTCCTGCGCGACGGCCAGTCGGTGTTCCACACGTACTCGATGTACGCCCGGGGTGCCGAGCAGCTCGGCGGGTCCTACTACTACCTCGACCTGACGGCCCTGGGCCGCCAGGAGGACTGGGAGGAGCCGAAGGGCCGGGCCGACCGGGCCCGGGAGGCTCAGCCGGACTTCGCCACCTGAGCGCCCGGGACTTGAGCGCCCGGGACTTGAGCGCCCGGGACTTGAGCACCCGGCACGCGGGCGCCCGAGTCCACCTCGGTCAGGCGGTGGCGCGGTCGGCCACCGGCTGCTCGGCCGGCTCGGCCACCGCGCGCAGGTTCGACACACGGCTGAACCGGAGGCCGTCGTCGACCGGGCCCCGGCGCAGCAGCAGCAGGTCGCGGATGTAGTTCTGGTAGGCCTTCCACGGCGCCGCCGGGCCCTGCTTGGGCAGCAGGTTGATGCTGCGCTGCACGTAGCCGGACTTCAGGTCCAGCAGTGGGCTCAGCGCGGCGCCGGGCTCAGGGGCGAGCGGGGTGACGACCTGCTGGCCGCGCGCGTCCATCTGCTTGAGCAGCCGGCAGATGTACTCGCCGACCAGATCGGCCTTCAGCGTCCAGGAGGCGTTGGTGTAGCCGATGGTGAGGGCGAAGTTCGGTACGCCGGACAGCATGATGCCCTTGTACGCCACGGTGTCGGGCAGCGAGACGGGCGCGCCGTCCACGGTGAGCGCGATGCCGCCGATCTCCTGCAGGTTCAGCCCGGTCGCGGTGACCACGACGTCGGCGGCCACCTCGGCGCCGGAGGCCAGCCGGATGCCGTCCTTGGTGAACCGGTCGATCCGGTCGGTGACCACCGAGGAGCGCCCGGCCCGGATCGCCTTGAAGAAGTCACCGTCGGGCACCAGGCAGAGCCGCTGGTCCCACGGGTTGTAGCGCGGCTTGAAGTGCCGGTCGACGTCGTAGCCCTCGGGCAGCTGCGCCGTGACGCCCTTGCGCAGCGCCTTCTTGACCACGCTCGGCGCGTGCCGGCTGAGCTGGAAGGTCAGCATCGTGAGCAGCACGTTCTTCCAACGGATGATCGGGTAGGCGACGTTCGCCGGCAGCTTCTCGCGCAGCGTGTCGGCCAGCGCGTCCTTCGACGGCATCGACACGATGTAGCTGGGCGAGCGCTGCAACATGGTGACGTGGCCGGCCTGCTCGGCCATCGCCGGCACCAGGGTGACCGCGGTGGCGCCGCTGCCGATCACGACGACCTTCTTGCCGGCGTAGTCCAGGTCGGCCGGCCAGTGCTGCGGGTGCACGACCTGGCCGGCGAACTCCTCGATGCCGGGGAACTCGGGCGTGTAGCCCTTGTCGTAGCGGTAGTAGCCGGCGCACGTGTAGAGGAACGAGCAGGTCAGCTCGACCGGCTCGTCGGTGTCGTCCCGGTGGGCGTGCACGGTCCACCGCGCGGTCGTCGACGACCACTCCGCGTTGACCACGCGGTGCTGGAACCGGATCTTCTTGTCGACCCCGTGCTCCCGCGCGGTCTCCCGCACGTAGTCACGGATCGAGTCGCCGTCGGCGATGGCCTTGGCGTCGGTCCACGGCTTGAAGGAGTAGCCGAGCGTGAACATGTCGGAGTCGGAGCGGATGCCGGGGTACCGGAACAGGTCCCAGGTGCCGCCGATGGCGCTCCGCGCCTCGAGAATCGCGACGGACTTGCCTGGGATCTCGCGCTGCAGGTGGCAGGCGGCGCCGACGCCGGAGAGGCCGGCACCGACGATCAGTACGTCAACGTGTTCTGCGGGCATGCCGCAGAGTACCAACGGTATGTCGGAGCAGTCAACGCTGTGTCGAGTAATTCAACAAGGTGTATTGTGCCCGCATGGCTCAGCTACCCGCCCCCGCCAAGGCCCGGCCCTCCCGGGGCCGGCGCGGCTCGCGTCCCTCCGGTGACGACCGGGAACTGGCGATCCTGGCGACCGCGGAGCGGCTGCTGGCCGAGCGCCCGCTGAGCGACATCTCCATCGACGAGCTGGCCCGGGGCGCCGGCATCTCCCGGCCGACGTTCTACTTCTACTTCTCGTCCAAGGAAGCGGTGCTGCTCAGCCTGCTGGACCGGGTCGTGGCCGAGGCCGACGAGGCCGCCTTCGGCAACCTGGAGCTGCCGACCGCCGACCCGGCGCAGCTGTGGCGGGCCGGGATCAGCGCCTTCTTCACCATCTTCGGCCAGCACCGGGCCGTCGCGGCGGCGGCCGCCCAGGCCGGCGGTTCCGAGGTCAGCGAGCTGTGGGCCCGGATGATGGCCAAGTGGGTCCGGCACACCGAGCTGATCATCGAGGCCGAGCGGGAGCGCGGCGCGGCGCCGGCCGGCATCCCCGCCCACGACCTCGCGGTCACCCTGAACCTGATGAACGAGCGGGTGATGCACGCGGCGTTTGTCGGTGAGCAGCCCGCCGTGGCCGAGTCGAAGGTCGTCGACACGCTGCTGCACGTGTGGCTCAACAGCATCTACCTGACCCCGCCCGACCTGAGCTCGCCGGTCGAGTGAGCCGGCGTCACTGCTCGGTGAGGGTGAACCCGGCGAAGTCCGCGTACTGGTCGGCCGGGCTGGCCCAGGTCGAGTCGTCGCCGCCGAAGAACGTCGAGAAGAACACGCCGTCGATGTGCAGGTCCGGCGTGCTCCGGTAGACCAGCCCGGACTGGCGGAACACCTCGCTGCCGTTCAGCGTGACCGCCACGGTGCCGTCGGCCCGCCCCGGGCTGTTCAGCTCGACCCGCTGGGCGATCTCGGTCCACTCCCCGGTGGGGAACGTCCACGACCCGCGCCCGAGGCTGTCGCCGTAACCCTCCTGCTCCGGCAGGTACGCGTACACCTCGCCGGCCCCGTCGGTGCGCCACATGAACCGGGTGGAGAAGCCGTCCGCGCGGTGCTCGCCCCCGCTGCCGGCCGTACCGCCGAACAGGCCGGGCAGCTTGCCGCCCTTGACGAACTGGAAGCCCGCCGGGAAGCGCACCTGGTAGCGCAGCGTCACCGCCTCCCGGGGCCGGTCGAGCAGCAGGTAGGCCTGGGTGCCGCCCTCGGTGGCGTTGTCGTCGCGGGCGGCGGTCGGCGACGCGGAGCCCTTCGGGTAGCTGACCCGCAGCACTGTGCCGCCGGGAGCCCCCGGATCCGGCAGCAGCTCGGCGCGGTCCAGCCCGAACGAGCCGTGGTCCCAGAACGACACGCCGTTGCCGAGGAACGCGGCCAGCGAGCCCGGAGTCGGGACCGGGCCGGGCGCTCCCGGCGGCGGCCCCGGGCCCGACCGGCCACCCGACCCGCACGCGGTGACGAGCGCGAGCCCGAGCGTGACGAGCAGCGCGAGCGTGACGAGCAGCCCCGGCCTCCGGGCCCGGCCAGGACACGGCCTACGACGCCGCCCGGATCTCCTCCGTGTCGTCATGGTCCCCAGCTTCGGGCCCCGCGTTCGGCGCGTCTACCGGCGCCGATGCCTCGGCGGCGACCTCGCCGTGACCCTTGGGGCGCCCGTTGCCCCGGGGGCTGCCGGTACCGGTTCCGCCGGGGGCGGCCGGGCTGTTGGCGGCAGCCGAGCCGGCGGTGACGGCCGAAGCGGCGGCGGCAGCCGAGCCGGTGGCGGCGGTGTCGAACTCCTCCGTGACCGGTTCGTCGACGGCGGTCGCCTCGGTCGCCGGCTTCGAGCGCGGGTACGGGGTCGGCCTCGGCCGTGGCCGGGGGCTCGGCTTCCAGGCCCGCGACCGGGGCCGGGGCGAGGGCCGAACGCGCTCGGGCTCGGGTTCGGCGACGGAGGTGTCGGCCGGGCCGGTGTCGGCCGCGTCGGCGCCGGCGGTGATGGTGCCGGCGGTGACGGCTGCCTGTTCGACCGAGCCATAGTCGACGGAGCCGTAGTCGACCGAGCCGTAGTCGATCGAGGGCTGTTCGATCGGCGCCTGCTCAACCGGAGGCGACTCAACCCGTGCCGATTCGGCCGGAGCCGATTCGACGCGTGCCGCGTTGGCCGAAGCTACCGCGTCCTGCCCCGCATCGGCGTGAGCGGCCGCGACGGGCGCCGGTTCGGCGGCAGGCCGGTCGGCGGCGGCCGGTTCGGTCCGCCAAGGCCGGTCAACGGCCGGGTCGGGGTAGGCGCCGTCGGCCCAGTAGCTGTAGCTGGGCGCGGCGGTGGCCATCGCGGCGACCGGGATCGCCTCGGTGGGCGGGTCGGGCCAGGTGGGCGCGAGGACCGGGATGGCCTCGGTGGCTGGCTCCTCGACCGGCACGGCCTCGCGATGCACCGCCGGCGCCGGCACGCTGCCGGGGACCGGGGTGAACATCACCCGCACCTTGCGGCGCTGGCGGATGAAGTGGGCGAGCTCGAGCAGGAAGGCGAGCGCGATGAACAGCACGCCGAACGCGCCGACCCAGTTGAACGGCGGCGGGCTGATCGTGTTGGTGCCGAACAGGTTGACCTGCCCGCGCAGCGCCACGTGCGCGCGGACCCGGGAGTCGGTCAGCAGGAAGGCGCCGTCGGGGTCGACCTTGATGCCGGTGCTGGCGGCGAGCAGGTCGACCTGCTTGCCGGTGACCTGCACGGCCGGGCCGCCGTGGATGGCCTCGCGGACGCCGGTGACCGTGCTGCCGGTGATGGCCGCCGCGGCGCGCGCGTTGATCCCGGTGAGGCCGCCGGTGACCTTGGCGCCGGTGATCGTGGTACCCGGGCTGGCCGTGCTGATCCCGGTGCCGCTGACCCCGTCGGTGCTGACCTGGTTGAGGGCCACCACGGTGGCGCCCCGGGAGACCCGCACGCCGGTGTGCCCGCCGCTGATGTGCGCCTCGGTGACCGTGGCGCGCGCCGCCCGCCCGCTGATCTGCAGCCCGGTGGTGGAGCCGGCGATGGTCAGCTGGTGCAGGTTGGCGTCGGTGGCGGCGACCGCGATACCGGTCCGCGCCGCGCCGCTGACCTGCGCCGAGGCGATCTCCACGACGCTCACGCCGCCGGTGGCGACGATGCCGCGCAGCCCGCCCTGGGTGTGCACCCCGGTCAGCTTCAGGTGGTTGCTGCCGCCGTTGGCGATCAGCCCGACCGGGGAGCCGCTGCTGGACACGTTGGTGACCGTGGCGTTGCTCGTCGCGGTCAGCCGGACGCCGCCGGCCTGGTCGGCCGCGCTGGTCACGTTGCTGATCTGGGGCAGGTTCTGGCGCACCACGGCGAGCCCGAAGCGGCCGTTGCCCGAGGTGTCGAAGCCGCTGATCGGCCGGTCCGAGCTCGCGCCGCTGACCAGTACGCCATTGCCGGCGTTGTGCTGGCTGTGCACAGAGGTCATCGCGGTGCCCCGGTCGCCGCGCAGTACCAGGCCGTCCGACCTGGACTGGGTCATCGTGACCGTGTCCAGGTGCACGTTCTGCGAGCCGGCCAGCTTGAGGCCGATCCCGTTGCCCTTGAGCGTGCTGCGCACGACCGAGCCGGTGCTGCCGGGGCCGAACGCGATGCCCGGCTCGATCCGGGTGCCGTTCGGCGGTACGACCGGGGCGGGAGGCGTCTTCGACCCGGCCGGGATGGCCGGCTTGACCGGCGGCTGCGCGCCGAGGTTGGTCAGCGTCGCGTCGGCGATGTTCAGGGTGCCCCCGGCGCCGGCGACCAGGAAGCCGCGCTGGGCGGTGGCGGCGGGGGTACCTGCCGGCGGGTCGACGGCGTTGACCGTGAGGCCGTGCAGGTTCAGCGTGGCGTGGCCGACCCAGAGCCCGGCGGCGGTGTTCGAGTTCGCCCCGGAGGCCAGGTTCAGCACGTGCACCTCTGGCCCGTTGTCCAGCGCAGTGCCGGCGGTGAGCACGATCGAGGCGGTCAGCTGGGCGGAGCCGTTGCCGGGCAGCGCCAGCCAGCCGGGCGGCAGGAAGCGGGCGAGCGAGGCCAGCGTGAGTGGCCCGGGGGCGCGCACCACGCGGCCGGTCTGGCGGCCGTTGACGACCAGGTCGATGTGCCGGGCGCGCACGATGACCAGTTGGTTCGGCCGGCCGGTCCGGTTCCAGTTGGCCTGGGCGGAGGCCGCGGCGGCGGCGCGCTGGGCGGCCCGGCGGTTGGCGGCGGCCTGGGCCTTCGCGGCCCGGCGGGCGGCCAGCGCGGCCCGGTGCGCCGCGATCGCCCTGGCGTGGGCAGCCCGGCGGGCCGCCTGCTCGGCGGCCCGTTGGGCGCGGATCTCGGCAATGCTCGGGCCCGTCGGCACCGACGGTTCGACGAAGCCGCCGTCGCCGCCGTACGGGTCGTCACCGTTGTCGTCGAACAGCGCGGTGAGTGCCACCGGGCTGGGCTTAGACACCGGCTTCGGCGCGGGGGCCGGGGCGGTCGAGGCGCCGGGCAGTACCGACATGCCGACGAGCAGCACGGCGAGTGCGCTGGTCGCCACCACACGGGCGGCACGGGTCGGGCGGAGGCGGTTGGTCACGAGGATCTCCCGTCCGGAAGGGCGGTGCGGACCACCTGGCCGTCTTCGACGGCAACGTCCCGGGTGAGCCAGTGCTGGGTACGGATGGTGAGCAGCGCCCAGATCTTGATCAGAGCCATCGCCCAGGACACCACCACGTAACCGGGGATGAAGAAGAACGAGGAGGGCCGCTGGGTCAGGTGCGGCAGCAGCTTCGCCGAGCGGGAGATCTGCCACCACAGCACCAGCACCACGACGAACAGCCAGTTGTGCTGGATCAGCGAGTAGGTCAGGAACGCCGGCCCGACCAGCAGGGTGAAGCAGCTGACGGCCTTGTCCAGCATCGTGTAGGCCAGGAACGGGTGGTGCCACACCCAGGGCCGGGACAGCGCCCGCAGGTCGGACCGCCAGGTGTTGCGTGCCCAGCGCAGCCGCTGCCGGACGAAGCTCCACCAGTTGGTCGGGAAGGTCGACCAGACCCGGGCGGTGCGCTGCAGGTAGGTGAGATGGCCGCGCTCCAGGATCAGCGTGGTCAGCCGCTTGTCGTCACCGGAGAGGCAGGGCACACCCCAGAACGTCTCGGTCATGAAGTCGCGCTCGATCTCCAGCAGCAGGGCGCGGCGGTAGATCGCGGTCCGCCCCGACAGGCAGGACACGGCCCGGCCGAACCGGGTCTGGCAGGCGTTCTCGTCGAAGTAGCGGTGGTCGAGGAACATGTCGTTGATCCGGGACAGGAAGCCCTGCCGGTCGTGCGTGTTCTGCCGGGTGCCGACGCCGCCGATGCGCGGGTCCGCGAACGGCTTGCACACCTCCTCGGCGACGTCGGGCGCCCACACCGTGTCCGAGTCGACCAGCGCCACCAGCTCGGTGCGGGCGGAGTTCCACCCCACCCGCAGCGCGTCGCGCTTTCCCGGCACCTCCGTGGTGATCACGGTGACCGGGTAGCGGCGCGCGATTTCAATGCACACGGTGTCGGTTATGTCGATCACCAGAATGATCTCTTCGACCCGGTTGGCCAGCCAGGACTCAATAGCGCGGGTGAAGATGCCGGGCTTTTCCTGGTACACGGGGACGACGATGGACAACGGCAGCCGGTAGTCGCCGCCGGCCGGCGCGTACAGCACCGCGGGCACCCGCCGGATCAGCCAGAGCGACCACCGGACCAGGCCCAGAATGCCCAGCGGGGTGCCCAGCACGTAGTACCACCAGGGCGTCGTCATGGGCGACGGCCATTCGTGGCGGTAGCGGCGGCGCCGCCCGACGCACCCACACCATCGGGATCAACCGCACCAGCCAACCACGACCGCAACACCACAGCCCCCCTCAAAGGCTTACTGGCAAGACCTGGGAGTCCCCCAACTCAGTGACAACATCGCACCCGGTCCGGGTCTTGTTACCACAAAGAAGACGAGCTAGGGCACCTTCGAGTCAAGGTGATAACTCCCTCAGCCTGGCAATGCTCTCAACGAACGAGTGGCCCCATGGTGACTCTCGGCGACGGCCGGGCCAAAGTAGCAGGCAGTCGGTCCGAAAGAGGCTTTGAGTGGTTCCTTTCGGGGGCCGATGATTCCGGGTTCAAATAGTTAGCCGAAGTTGTTGGCGCCGATGTTACGCAAAGCGGTCAGGGTGTTTGGGTACATTCCGGATTTGATCTTGCCCAAAGTCGCGCCGGGTTTGCTCGCCAGTGGGCGGGCGATTTCGATTGCGGCGGACAATACGCCGTCCTCGGGTGCGGTCGCGTCGACGATGGCGGCGTTCTCAGCTTCGGCGCCGCCGTAGCGACGGCCGGTGGTCATCGCCTCCAGCGCGGTGCGCGGCGTGAGCTTCGCCTGGATCAGCGCGGACATCCCGGGCGTGAACGGGATCTGGATGTCGACCTCGGGCAGGCAGAAGAACCCCCGGTCGGCGCGCATCACCCGGAAGTCGTGGGCCAGCGCGAGCATGGCGCCGGCCGCGAACGTGTGGCCCTGCAGCGCCGCGACCGTGGGCAGCGGCAGCTCGAGCACCCTGGCCAGCAGTTCGTGCACCTGCTCGAGGTAGTCGCCGAGCTGGTCGGAGTGCTGGCCGAGCCACTCGAGGTCCAGCCCGTTCGACCAGAACTTGCCGGTCGAGGTGGTGACCAGCGCGCGCGGACCCTCGGCGGCCTCGACCTCGTCGAGCGCCTTGCTGACGCCGGCCAGCCAGTTCGGGTTCCAGCGGTTCTCGTTGTCACCGAGGCTGAGAACAAATACCTCGCCGTCACGGTCCAGGCTGGGCATGGGGGAGCTCCTTCGGGGTCTGCCTCGGCCGGCGCCGGTCGGGCCGGGCGAATGGCACGATCATGCCGCCGAGGTCTCGCCGGCGCCTCGGCCGGTGGCACTGTCGGTGGCACCGCTGCTGGCACCGCCGGTAGCACTGCCGGTAGCACTGCCGGTAGCACGGACGAACTGGCCGATCTCGTCGATGGCCAGGTGCCCCTCCGCCACGACGTCGGCGAAGGCCTGGAACACGTGTACCTGGCGCTGCCAGATCTGCAGCCGCACCGGCACCCCGGCGGCGGCCAGCGCGGCGGTCATCAGCTCGGCGTCGGACAGCAGCACCTCGATCGAGCCGACCTGGATCAACACCGGCGGCAGCGCGGACAGGTCGGCGTCCAGCAGCGACTCCAGCGGGTCCTCGTCGGCGCCGCGCAGCAGGGCCGCCAGGTCGGCTATCCGGTGCACCGGGATGTACGGGTCGCCGGCGCTGTTGGGGTGGACCGAGCTGTGCGTGCAGTCCAGATCCAGCCACGGCGAGAGCGCCACGATGCCGCCCGGCGCCGGCAGGCCCTCGGCGATCGCCCGCAGCGCGACCGCGAAGGCGAGGTAGCCACCCGCCGAGTCGCCGGCGAACACCACCTGGTGCCCCTGGTAGCCCCGCGACAGCAGCAGCCGGTACGCCGTCAGGCAGTCCGCCACGGTGACCGCGAGGTTCACCTCCGGCAGCTGCCGGTAGGCGACGCTCAGCACCGGCACCCCCGCCGCCCGCGAGATCCTGGCCACCAGCCTGCGGTGGCTGCGCAGCCCACAGCTGAAGAAGCCGCCGCCGTGGAAGTACAGCACCGTGGAGTCCGAGCCGCGCACGCCTCGGCCGGTGACCAGCTCGGCCCGGAAGTCCGGGAACAACACCTTGCGCACCCGGCTGCCGCGCGGCGCGGGCAGCAGTACGCCGAGGTAGTCGACCAGGTAGGTCAGCCGCAACACTCTCGGGGTCAGCCGCATCCGGTTCATCAGCTGCCGCAGCGTCCGGTACAGCAGCGGGCCGAGCAGCCGGGCGCCCCGGCTGGTCCCCGGTAGCGTCTCGATCACCGGTCCGACCGGGTGTGTACGGGTGTCTTCCGTCATCAGTTCACCACTCCGAGGCCGTTGCGACATTGCGACTGCATCGTTGCCACGATTTCGCGGAAGTGTCGCACGAGTGTCGGGTCGGCGCTATCCGGATGTGGTGGCGCTATCAGGAGAGGGCGGGTCGCGGGAACCGCGCGACGAAGGCCGCCGCCGCTCGGCCGGCGTCCACCGGCCCGGTCAGCTCCAGGTCGCGCTAACTTGGGACTTCCGCTGGTGGGCGGGCCACCGACACCTGGAGGCAGCGATGACCGGAGCGACCTTTGTGCTCGTCCCCGGGGCCGGCGGCTCGGCCTGGTACTGGCACCGGCTGGTCGCCGAGCTGACCGGTCGCGGCCACCGGGCGATCGCGGTGGAGCTGCCGGCGGGGGACGACTCGGCCGGGCTCACCGAGTACGCCGAGGCCGTGCTGGCGGCGGTGGCGGCGGCAGGCCGGGAGGGCGAGCTGGTGCTGGTCGCGCAGTCGATGGCCGGCCTGATCGCCCCCGAGCTGGCCCGGCGGCTGCCGGCGTCACTGGTCGTGCTGCTCAACGCGATGGTCCCGGCGCCCGGTGAGCTGGCCGGGCAGTGGTGGGGCAACACCGGTCAGGAGGAGGCCCGCCGCGCGCTGGACCGGCGGGAGGGGCGCCCGGCCGACGCCGAGTTCGACCCCGTCACCTACTTCCTGCACGACCTGCCGCCCGAGCTGCTGGACGAGGCGGCGGCGAACGCGCCCGTGCAGTCCGGGACGCCGTTCGGCCGCCCCGGACCGGACGTGACCTGGCCGGACGTGCCGATCCGGGTGCTGGCCGGGCGCGCCGACAGGTTCTTCCCGCCGGAGTTCCAACGCCGGGTCGCGCGGGAGCGGCTCGGCGCAGAGGTGGTCGAGGTGCCGGGCGGGCACCTCGCGGCGCTCAGCTACCCCGCGCCGCTGGCCGACCGGCTGGAGCGGTACCTCGCCGAGCTCACCCCGGCCGTCCCGCACCCGGCCTGACCTCGTCTGTTCCGATCTCGTCCCCGGCCGGACGGGCCGAGTCCGCGTTCGGCGGCGGTGCCGAGGGGAGCCAGCCGCGCCGGACCAGCTCGCCGACCAGCCGGTGGTACGGCTCGTCGAACCGCCCGGCGGCCGCCGCGCGCGGCTCGATGACCGCGCGGATCCGGACCATCCCGGCGGCCACGTCCGCCGGCGGCCGGCCCGGGGTGGCGGCCAGCACCGCCATGCCCAGCGCCGGCTCCGCGCTGGCCGGCAGCTTCACCTCCCGGCCGAGCACGTCGGCCCGCAGCTGGTTCCAGTACGCGCTGCGCGTGCCGCCGCCGGTGAGCAGCAGGTCGCCGTGCACCGGGGCACCGAGCGCGGCGAGGTAGTCGAAGCACAGCCGTTCCACGTAGCTGATGCCCTGCAGCATCGCGGCGTACAGCTCGACGTCGTCGCGCGGCGAACCGAGCACAAACGCCTCGGCGTCCGGCGCCACGAACGGGAACCGCTCGCCCCGGGCCGAGGCCAGCGGGTAGGCGAGCACCCCGGCCGGCTCGTACTCGCCGGCCCTCGTGCCCAGCTCGTCGAGGTCGCGGCCGGGGAACCGGCGGGCGATCGCGCCGGCCCCGGTGCTGGACGCGCCGCCGGGCAGCCAGCGCCCGTCCGGCGACCTGTGGGAGTAGACGACGCCCAGCGGGTCGGCCAGCAGCTCGGCGGTGACGCCCTTGAGGATCAGCGTCGTACCCAGCACCGAGTTCCAGCTGCCCACCGCGAGCGCCCCGGCGCCCAGCTGCGCGGCGCAGCCGTCCGTGCAGCCGGCGATCACCGGGGTGCCCGCCGGCAGGCCGGTCAGCTCGGCGGCCTCGGCGCACACCGTGCCGATCGGCGTGCCGGAGCGGACCAGACCGGGCAGCAGCCCCGCCGGCACCCCGAGCCGGTCCAGCACGTCGGCCGGCCAGCGCTCGCCGACCAGGTCCGCGCCGGTCTTCAGCGCATTGCTCAGGTCCGTGGGCACGGCGCCGCCGACCAGCGCCCGGTTGATCACGTCGGCCTGGTGCGCGAGCGTCGCGCGGCCGGCCAGCTCAGGGTGTTCGCGCAGCAGCCAGAGTAGTTTCGGCAGCGCCCACGCCGGCTGCATGCGGCGGTAGCCCAGGCTGGCCCAGACCGCCCCGCCGACCTCGTTGACCCGCTCGGTGAACTCGGCCGCGCGGGTGTCGTCGTACATCAGGGCGGCGGTCAGCGGGCGCCCGTCGGTGGCGTCGGTGAGCAACACCGTGCCTGAGGTGCCGTCCACCGCGACCCCGCCGACCCGTCGCCCGGCCAGCCCGCGCAGCGCCTCCGAGCACGCCGACCGGACGGCCAGCCACCACTGGTCCGGGTCCTGCTCGTGGCGCGGCCCGTCGCGGTGGCTGTGCAGGGCGGCGGTGCCCGCGCCGAGGACCTCACCACTGCCGGACACGGCGAGCGCACGCACACTCTGGGTGCCGAGGTCGATGCCGACCCAGACGTCCGCGTCCGTCGCCGCGTCCACTGCCGCCCCGGATGCACCTGCCCCGGATGCCGTGCCGACTGTCGTGTCGGAACTCGCGCCCATCAGCCCGTCCTACCAGAGTCCCCGGTGAACCCGCTGATCATGGGCCGACCACCCGGCGGTGGCGCGACGTCGACCGGCCGGCCGATGGGGGACGCGTCCGTTTGCAGTACCGTTTCGTCGGTGACGGAAGTGGCGGCGTCGGCGGTTGCCGAGCTCGAGGCGGCCGTCGCCCGCGAGATGGAACCGGCGCTGCCGTTCCTCACCGACGAGCTGGTCGGGCACTTCGTCGACAAGATCCCCGAACTGGCCATCGAGGACGAGGACATCCGCGAGCTGCTGGTCGCCAGCGCGCACTCGAACCTGGCCACGGCGGTCGACATCTTCGCGCACGGCATCCCGGTCGACCAGGTGGAGGTGCCGGCGGCGGCCGCGCACTACGTCCGCCGGATGGCCCAGCGGGACGTGCCGGTGGAGTCGCTGCTGCGGGCCTACCGGCTGGGCGGCGCGCTGTTCCTGCAGTGGTGGCTGCACGCGGTCGGCCAGCACAACCCGGCTTCGGACGTACTGCTCGCGGCCACCAAGCACACCGCGTCGGTGGAGACCGCCTACATCGACCAGATCTCCGAGACGCTGGTGGAGATCTACGACGACGAGCGCAAGCTGTGGGCGCAGCGCGCCGCCGCCACCCGGGCCGTGCAGGTGCGCACCGTGCTGCTCGACGAGGACCTGGACGCCACCACCGCCGAGGCACTGACCGGCTACCGGATGCACGGCACCCACCTCGGCGCGGTGGCCTGGTTGGCGGCGCCGGACAGCGGCCGGGAGGTCGAGGCCACCGCGCAGCTGCTCGCCGAGACCACCGGCCAGCAGCCGCTCGCGGTGCTCGCCGACGACCGCACCCTGTGGGCGTGGATCTCCGGGCCGAGGGCCGCCGAGGTCGACGCGGCCGTGCTGGACACCGAGCTGCGCCGGCGGGGTTCGTCGGTCCGGCTCGCGCTGGGCACGCCGGCGACCGGCCTGGCCGGCTTCCGCGCTTCGCACCACGAGGCGCTCGGCGCGCAGCGGGTGTCCACCATCCGGGGCGACGACAACCCCGGGGTGACGGCGTTCGCCGACGTTGCGATGTCGGCGTTCCTGGCCAGGGACCTGCCGGCGGCGCGGCGCTGGGTGGGCGGCGTGCTCGGCGGGCTCGCGCTGGACGACGAGCCGATGGCCGAGCTGCGCCGCACCGTGCTGCTGTTCCTGCAGGCCGGCTCGAGCCTGACCGAGGCCGCCGTGGCGCTGCACCTGCACAAGAACACCGTGCGGTACCGGCTGCGCAAGGCCGACGACGTCCGGGGCCGGCCGATCACCGAGCGCCGCCAGGACGTGGAGACCGCGCTGCTCGCCTGCCAGCAGCTCGGCACCTCGGTCCTCATCCGCACCGCGCTCTAGCCGGTCGCGCCGGACGGCCCGGGGCGACAGGGTCAGGCGGCGTCCACGGTGCCGCCGGGGGCGATCCGCCGGCCGCTCAGCAGACCGGGCTCGGCGACCCGGGCGGCGGGGTAGACGGGAAGGTCGGCGACCTCCCAGGGCTGGCGGCTGACCATGTCCGAGACCAGCACGTGGCCGCGCTCGATCTCGCCGGTCGCGCCGTCCACCAGCCGGTACTGCTGCCGGTCGGCGCCGAACGGCTGGGACTCCAGCACGACGACCCGCAGCTCGCCGGGCTCGAAGTCGCAGCGCTCCCGCAGCGCGTCGATCAGCTGCTCGTTGTGCAGGTGGCCCTCACCGAAGTTCCAGCCGAGTACCGCACCGGCCACGAACTCGCCGTCCACCACGAAGCAGGACTCGTGGTCCGGCCCGGCGGCCCTGGGCAGCAGCCCGAACAGCGCCCGCCCGTGGTGGTGCATGGCGCGGAACACGTAGCCCTTGTGCGCGAGCACCTCGGCCACCTGCTCGCCGTAGAGCGTGCGCAGCTGCGACTTCGGGAACCCGGAGTACTTGGTCACCTGCTCGTCGATCTTGGCGATGGCGGAAGGCCGCAGCGCCCACATCGAGGTCGCCCAGTTGCCGGCGTAGTACCGCATCGAGAGCAGGAAGGAGAACCGCTCCGGCCACAGGTTGCCGGCCGCGATCAGTGCCAGCACCGGTGCCACGAGCAGGGCGAGCAGCGCCGGGTCGGCCACCGACGCCAGGTGGTAGGACTGGTAGCCCCAGAACAGGTAGCTCACCGAGAAGATCATGAAGATGTTCCACTCCAGCGGCACGCCCATCGGCAGCGCGCTGAGGATCTGCAGGTGGAACAGCACCATGACGAGCACACCGGCGGCGGTCACGTAGGGGTTCGTGGACACCAGCAGCACGAGCGGCACGGTGAACTCGACGACCATGCCGAACCGGGCGAGCGTCTTGGTCAGCAGCGAGGGCCGCAGGTCCGTGGGGAAGTTCCGGTACAGCTGACGCTTGATCACCTTCAGCGCGACCAGCGGGCTGTTGCTGAGCATCACCGAGACGACGAACGGGAAGTGCCGGTTCAGCTTCGAGGTCGCCGCGCCCCACCAGAGCAGCACGAGCAGCACCTTGGCGGCGACGATCATGTCGACGAACGGGAAGAAGAACAGCAGCAGCGCGATCCAGTAGTGCTCGGCGCGGGCCGCCAGGAAGATCGTCTTGTCGCGCAGCCCGATCAGCGGCAGCAGCACGGCCAGCGGGACCAGCGTGCTCGGCTCGAGGGTCAGCACCGGCCCGGCCAGCCCGGCGCCGGCGCGGGTCACCGGCGAGAGCAGCGGCCAGCAGGCCGCGCCGAGCAGCGCCAGGTAGAGCACCACGTCCAGCACACTCCGGGTGCTGCCCCGGGTCAGCGGCACCCGGCCTGGCCACGGCGGCAGCCGCACGGTGCCCGGGCGCAGCCAGTACAGGAAGCCGCCGATCGGGGGCACGAACCGCAGGGTCAGCGGGCCGAAGCCGCAGCCGAGGCCGAGCACCTCGAACAGCAGCGTCCAGATCACCGCTTTCTGGAACACCACCGGTTCGGTCCACCAGTGCGCGATGTCGCCCAGCGGCCCGATGCCCGGGGTGGACCGGATGAACCAGAGCCCGGCGAACAGGTAGCCGGCGATCTTGGCCAGGTAGAGCACGTACACGGCCCACGGGGTGCCGAAACCGCTCTCCGCCCAGTGCTTGGCCAGCGGTTGGATGCGGTCCAGACGGGGCTTGAGGTGCCAGAGCTGTACATCGAAGCCC
Organism: Pseudonocardia sp.; assembly: GCA_036272155.1. Classification (GTDB taxonomy): domain Bacteria; phylum Actinomycetota; class Actinomycetes; order Mycobacteriales; family Pseudonocardiaceae; genus Pseudonocardia. The sequence goes on along the minus strand of DATAZG010000120.1, from coordinate 23,010 downwards.
CGGGGCAGCTTCGGTGACAGGAAACCCACGGTGACATCTCCTCGCTATGTCGCCCCGGACTGGGCGGGCGACGAACTTCTGCTGGTCAGCTGGTGCGCCCGCCCGCTAAGTGGGGGGTGTCGGCCGTTCGCCGCTGACCCGGTGGCGGGGCGACCACAGAAGTCCCGACGGGAAGCGAGTACCTGCGTGGCACGCGACGGCTGGCTGCCGACACGGCGGCCCAGCGCCGGCCCGGACCGGGGTCACGCCCGTGCGGGCGCCGCCCTGACCGAACGCGGGAACTGGGCCAGGTGGGATTCGCGAAAGTCCGCCCGGTTGGCGGCTGCGCGAGATCCACATTGACTCCCGACGAGGAATTCCCAAAGGTAGCGATCGAGCTTATGGGCCAACCGGCGCTACGGCGATGGCTCTTTGAGCCGAAGGTTCGGCGACTCTTTGTACGCTATGTACAACGCCATGTGGGCGAATAGGACCCTCAATGTGGCCCGTTCGCACTAATGGGTGTCACCTTCGGCGATCGTGGGGTGACGGACCGTCCGAATGGCGCAACGGGGCCCGTCGAGCGCGTCAGGCCGTGACGATGGCACGGTCGCTCGCGCTGGCCCGGTGCTGCCGCGGGCTGATCCCCCGGACCCGCTTGAACGCGGTACTCAGCGCGAACGGGCTGGCGTAGCCGACCTTGCGGGCCACCGAGCCGACCGTGGCGCCGGGTTCGCGGAGCAGGTCGGCGGCCAGGGTGAGCCGCCACCCGGTCAGGAACGCCATCGGCGGCTCGCCGACCAGCTCGGTGAACCGGCGGGCCAGCGCGGCTCTGGACACCCCGATCTGGCGGGCCAGCGACTCCACCGTCCACGGGTGCGCCGGGTTGTGGTGCAGCAGCCGGATCGCCGGTCCGACCACCGGGTCGGCGTGTGCGCGGTACCAGCCGGGCGCCTCCGCCTCCGGCCGGGCGAACCAGGCCCGCAGCGCCGCGATCAGCAGTAGGTCGAGCAGCCGGTCCAGCACCGCCTCCTGGCCGGGCTCGTCCTTGGTGATCTCTTCGGCGAGGTACGGCACCAGCGGGCTGGACCAGCTGTCCGCCCGCACCACCAGCAGCGTGGGCAGCGCGTCGAGCAGCCGCTGGCTGGTCTCGCTGCGCAGCTGGTAGGTGCCGGTGAGCATGACGGTGCTGCCGTCCGGGCTGTTGCCCCAGGTGCGCACGCCCATCAGCTGCATGCCCTTGAGCTCGGTACCGTCCGGCGCGGTGCAGACCTGGCCGGGGTCGATGATCACCTGGGCCGGCGTGCCGGGGTCGTCGGCCACCAGGTAGGGATCGGGACCGCGCAGGATGGCTACGTCACCGGCGTCCAGCAGCACCTGCTCACCCACGTCCGGCAGCACCCACGCGGAGCCACGGACCATCGCGACCAGCGTCAGCGGGGCCTCGTCCTGGATGCGCATGGAGAACGGTGGGTCCAGCAGCGAGCGCAGCAGGAACGCCTCCCGGGCCCTCGGCCCGTCGAGGAGCCCGGCGATCGAGTCCACGTTCTCAGGTTAGAGCGCCGGTCGCCGTTGCTCCAAGACGATTGCGCATCCTTCCGCGCGTCCGAGCGATGGACCGTCCAGCCGAACCGGAAGACGATTCTCAGCATGACGGACACGCAACGAGGGGCGCGGACGATGAGCTCTCTGCTGGTGACCCTGACCGTGATCGGCGCGCTGGGCAGCACCTTGGTGGCCGGCATCTTCTACGCCTTCTCCGGCTTCGTCATGCCGGCGTTGGCCCGGATGCCCGCCACCCAGGGCATGGCCGCCATGCAGTCGATCAACATCACCGCGGTGCGGGCCCCGCTGATGCTGGCCATGTTCGGGACCGCGCTGGTCAGCGTGGTGCTGATCGTGTTCGCGGTGCGCGGCTGGGGCCAGTCGTTCGCCGTCCCGCTACTGCTCGGTTCGGTGCTCTACCTGCTCGGCTCGATCGTCACCACGATGGTCTTCCACGTACCGATGAACGACGCTCTCGCCGCGCTGGACCCGAGCGCGGCCAGCTCCGCGCAGCCCTGGGCCGACTACCTGAGCCGGTGGAGCGCCGGCAACCAGATCCGCTGGATCGTGCCGCTGGCCGCCTCCGTCAGCTACGGCTGGGCGCTGCTGCGCTAGGAGGCGCTGTCCCGGCGTTGCTCCGCCGGAAGGCGTGTGCGGCCCCGATTCGGTGATCGACGGGCTGCTGACGCTCTGTCTATGATGACACCATGTCTCACAACACCGATGTTCGGGACTCCGGCGAGGCCGCCGCGACGGACGCAGTTCCCGCTGAGCGCGCCGCGCGCCGGGTCACCGCGAGCGACGGTGTGCCGCTGGTGGTGTACGAGCGGGGCGTGCCCGGCGACCTCACCGCGCCGACCGTGCTGGCGGTGCACGGCTACCCCGACGACCACACGGTGTGGGACGCGGTGGCCGAGCAGCTGGCCGGCCGCTATCGGGTGGTCACCTACGACGTGCGCGGCGCGGGCGGGTCGGGGGTGCCGGCCACCCGGTCCGGTTTCCAGCTCGACCAGCTGGCGGACGACCTGGCCACGGTGGTCGACGCGGTCAGCCCCGATCGGCCGGTGCACCTGCTGGCGCACGACTGGGGTTCCATCCAGGGCTGGCACGCGATCACCAGCGAGGGGTCGAGCGCCCGGCTGGAGGGGCGGATCGCCTCGTACACCTCGATCTCCGGGCCGGGGCTTGACCACGCCGGCGCCTGGTTCCGGTCCCGGCTGCGCCGGCCGACCCCGCGCCGGCTGCGTGAGCTGCTCACCCAGTTCGCGGCGTCCGGCTACATCGGTTTCTTCCAGCTCCCCGCCGTCCCCGAGCTCGCCTGGCGCAGCGGTCTGCTGCCCCGGCTGATGGGCGCGCTGGCCTCGGCGGACAAGGGCCTGCCGGCGCCTTCGGTGGCCGACGGGGTGCGCGGCCTGGCGCTGTACCGGGAGAACATGCTGCCCCGGCTGACCAGGCCCCGGCCGAGGGCGACGGGGGTCCCGGTGCAGGTGCTCGCCCCGACGCGGGACCCATTCGTCACCGGGCCGCTGCAGTCGGACATCGGCGGCTGGACGAACGAGCCTCGGGTGCGCCGGATCCCGGGCGGGCACTGGCTGCCGCGTACCCGGCCGGCCGTCGTGGCCCGCTGCGTGGCCGAGCTGGTCGACCACGTGGAGGGCGCCCCGGCCTCGCGTGGCCTGCGCCGTGCCGCCGCGCTCGGCCGGTCGGCCGGTCGGCCGCGCCACGAGGGCTCCCTGGTGGTGGTCACCGGGGCCGGCAGCGGGATCGGCCGGGCCACCGTGCTCGCCTTCGCCGCGCGGGGCGCCGACGTCGTGGCCGCCGACCTGAACGAGGCCTCGGCCAAGGCCACCGCGACGCTCGCCGCCGGGTCGGGAGTCGAGGCCACCGCGTACCAGGTGGACGTGGCCGACGCGGACGCGATGCGCCGGTTCGCCGAGCGGGTGGTCGCCGAGCACGGCGTGCCGGACGTGGTGGTCAACAACGCCGGCATCGGCATGGCCGGCCCGTTCGTGGACACCTCGCTGGCCGACTGGCGGCGGGCGATCGACGTGAACCTGTGGGGCGTGATCCACGGCTGCCAGGTGTTCGGCGAGCCGATGATCGAGCGGGGAGAGGGCGGCCGGATCGTGAACATCGCCTCGGCGGCGGCCTACCTGCCGTCCAGGGCACTGTCCGCGTACGCCACCACGAAGTCCGCGGTGCTGATGCTCAGCGAGTGCCTGCGCGGCGAGCTGGCGGAGCAGGGCATCGGAGTGGTGGCCATCTGCCCCGGCGTGGTGCACACCAACATCACCGCCACCACCCGCTTCGTCGGCACCGACGACGGCGAGCAGAACCGCCGCCAGCAGGCCACCTACGCGGCCTACGGCAAGCGGAACTTCACCCCGGAGCGCACCGCGGCCGACATCGTGCGCGCCGTGGAGCGCAACACGGCGGTGGCCCCGGTGACGCCGGAGGCGAAGGTCGCGCTGGTGTTGTCCCGGCTCACGCCGGCGGTGCTCAGGGCGGCCGCCAAGCGCGAGATCAACCTGTAGCGGGAGCGAGGTGACTTCGATGAGTGAGCAGGCGAAGGTGTCGACTGGGGCGGCTGAGTCGGCCGTCGAGTCGGCCGGGGCGGTCGACGACCCCGACCAGGTCGCGCTGCGGCCCCGGGACGTGCGGTTCGACTGGGCCCAGCTGCCCATGCACTGGGTGCCGGACGACCCGTTCACGACGCACCTGTTCAACGTGCTGCACCTGCTGCTGCCCGAGGGCGAGCGGTGGTTCGTGCAGGTGTTCTCCGAGGCGCTGCCGCTGGTCAAGGACGAGCAGCTGGCCGAGGACGTGCGCGGGTTCATCGGCCAGGAGGCCATCCACGCCGAGTCGCACCAGGGCGTGCTGGACCACTTCGCCGCCCACGGGCTGGACCCGGAGCCCTACGTCGGCCAGGTCCGCTGGCTGTTCCGCAAGGCGCTCGGCGACCGTGACTTCACCGGCCGGCGGGGCGCGGAGAAGCGGCGCGAGGAGTGGCTGGTCGAGCGGGCCGCCAGCGTCGCCGCGATCGAGCACTTCACCGCGTTCCTCGGCGACCTGATCCTGAACTCGCCCGGGCTGGACGAGGCGCACGTCGACCCCACCATGCTGGACCTGCTGCGCTGGCACGGCGCCGAGGAGGTCGAGCACCGCGCGGTGGCGTTCGACCTGTTCCAGCACCTGGACGGCCGCTACTCGCGGCGGATCCGGCCGATGCTGGTGGTGGCCCCCGGTATGGCGGCGATGTGGTTCCTCGGCCTGCGCTTCCTGATGGCCAACGACCCGACCGGTCGGCGCCGGCCCCGGCTGCGCGATGCCATTCAGGCCCGCCGGCGCTACGGCCTGCCCAGCCTGTGGCAGGTCTTCCGGCTGGTCACCCCGTACCTGCGGCGTGGCTACCACCCCAGCCAGTTCGGCTCAACCAGCCAGGCGGTGGCCTACCTGGCCACCTCGCCGGCCGCGATGGCCGCCGACGAGCGAGCCGGGCGGTGAGCACCGAGGCCGACCGCGAGCGAGCGCTGCCGGCGGTGGACGTGGCACCGGTGGTTGACGTGGCGCCGGTGGTGGAGTCCCTCGAGTCCGGGCTGGTGGGGGAGCCTCGGCCGGAGTCGCTGCGCCGCCCGCCCGATGAGGAGCCGATCCCGGAGCCGACCCGGTTCTTCCGGGCCATGGGCGCGGGTATCAACCTGATGGGCCGGCTCAGCGTGCTGGGTCGGCGCCCGCCGGTCGTCGCGGTGAACCGGGAGCTGCGGCTGGTGGTCACCGAGGTGCGCCCCGAGGCCCGGGACGTGGTGAGCCTGCGGCTGACCAGGGCACCCGGTGTCCTCGTCGAGGGTCCGCTGCCCGCGTGGCGGCCGGGGGCGCACCTGGACCTGGTGCTGCCCTCCGGGCTGGTCCGCCAGTACTCGCTGTGCGGCGATCCGGCCGACCGCGCGAGCTACCGGGTCGCCGTGCGGCGGATCGCCGACGGCGGCGGTGGCTCCCGGGAGGTGCACGGGCTGGCCGCCGGCGCCGAGGTCACCGTGCGTGGTCCGCGCTCGGCGTTTCCGCTGATCCAGGCGCCGCGGTACCTGTTCGTGGCCGGCGGCATCGGGATCACGCCGATCCTGCCGATGCTGCGCGCCGTGGCGGCCACGCGCGCCGACTGGCGGTTCGTCTACGCCGGCCGCGACCGCGACTCGATGCCGTTCCTCGCCGAGCTGGCCGAGCTGGACCCGGCCCGGGTGGTGATCAGGGCGGACGCCGAGCACGGTGGCCCGCCGACCGGCGCCGAGCTGCTCGGCCATGCCCCGGGCGAGGGCACGACCGGCTACCTGTGCGGCCCGGCGCCGATGCTCACCTCGGTGCGCGCCGAGCTGCACGCGGCCGGCGCGGCCAGCCGGGTAGAGGCGCTGCACGTGGAGCGGTTCGCCGCGCCGCCGGTCGTCGGTGGCCACGCATTCACGGTGGAGCTGGCCCGCTCGGGTGGCAGACTGGACGTGCCGGCGGACCGGTCGGTGCTCGACGTGCTCGCCGAGCGGCTGCCGGACGTGGCGTACTCGTGCCGGCAGGGCTTCTGTGGCACCTGTCGAACCAGGGTGCTCGCCGGCGCGGTACAGCACCGGGACCGGGTGCTCACCGAGGCGGAGCGGAGCACGACGATGACGATCTGCGTGTCGCGGGCGGAGGGAGATCGGCTGGTGCTCGACCTGTGACGTCGGACCAGGTGGGCAAGCGGATCGACTTCGCCTACCCGGCGGCCCGGCACGGCCGGCTACCCCGCCGGATGAGCGCCGAGCGCCGCCGTGAGCACCTGATCAGCACCGCGCTCACGCTGTTCGCCAGCCAGCCGCCCGACCTGGTCACGGTGGACGACGTGGTGCGCGCCGCCGACGTCTCCCGAGCGCTGTTCTACCGGTACTACGCGAACATCCACGAGCTCCGGGTCGCCGCGCTGCGCGCCGTGATCGACGAGGTCGTCGCGGTGATTGCGCCGCCGGCCGAGGGCAGCCTGCTCGACCAGGTGCGGTACTCGCTGCACGCCTTCCTGGGCTCCGCGCAGACCTACGCCGGCGCCTACGTCGCGCTGTTGCGTACCGGGTCGGTGCTGGCCACCCCGGAGACCAACGAGCTGGTGGACAGCGTCCGCGACCACGTGGTGCGGATCGTCAGCGAGCGGCTCGCCGAGGCCAACGGGGCCAGTCCGAGCGAGGACTTCCGGCCGGCGCCGATGTTCGAGCTGACCCTGCGCAGCTGGTTCGCCGTCGTGGAGGGCGCCAGCGTGGCGTGGCTGCGCGAGGGCAAGCTGGCGCGCGAGCGGTTGGAGAGCTGGCTCGTCGACCAGTTCGTCGCGATGCTCGCCACCACCGCCCGGCACGACCCGGCGACCGCGTCCCAGCTGGGCGCCGCCCTCCGCAACACCGCCGCCCCCCAACTCACGTAACCCCCGTCTTTTACGTAGCCCCCGTCTTCTACATAACGCCCGCACACTCACCTCCCGCCCAGCACCCGCCAGCGCACCGGTGCGCTCCCTCCCGCGAGTCGGGGATTTCGTCAGGGTGAGTCGCGGATTCCGTCAGCCCGCTGTCGCCCCACGCCGCGCCCGCAACACCCACGCCGCTCGTACCCCCACCGCACAGACCGTTCCCCTAGCGCACAGACCGTGCTCGGTCTGTGCGCTAGGTAGAAAGTCTGTGCGGTTGATGCGCGCTGCCGCTGCCGCTGCCACGCCACCACGTCGCTGCCACGCCCACGTCGCTGCTACGCCACCACTCACCAATACGTACTCGAACGTGTGGTCGATTGGGGCGGTTAGGTCGTCACGCACCGCTCATTTTGCCGTCGCTTTCGACCGCGCAGGGTTACATTCGATCAATTCGACACGGCCTCATCAATCTATTGGGTGGCGAATGCTTGGGACGCCAGTGACTGTTGGTAGCTTTTCGTAGCTGGTGATCGTCAAGTGATTGTTGAGGGATGCTGTGCCCCGAGTGCGTGGACTGGTGGTTGCGTTCGCCTGCGCGGTGGGCGCGGTGCTGGGCCTCGGTAGCGCAAACCTCGCCGACGCCACGCTGGCGGCCTGCGGCGGTCTCAGCGCGCAGCGCACGGTGGCCTCCGGCCAGCTCCGCGAGTCGGACCAGGTCGTGCGGTCGGGTGTGACCACGGACGAGTCCGACGCGACGCCGGCGATCGGGCACCGGCTGATGGGCGTGGTCTGCGACCAGCGGGAGGAGCCGGCCTCGGTGCCGCCGGGCAAGCCGTTCGTCGCCACCGCCACCCGGCACCTGCCGGCGTCGCCGAGGGCGTTGCCGCCCGGTGTGGAGAACCCGGTCACCGACCGGGCGATGGCGCTGGTGATCGGTTGGGCGATGTTGGCGCTGATCGGTGGCGGCCTATTCGTCGGCCGCCGTCCCAGACGAGTGGCCGACCCCGAGCTCTGACCCGGCCCGATCCCCTCTCGACCGCGGCACCGCCACCCACCCGCGAGTCGGGGATCCGGTCAGGGTGAGTCGCGGAATCGGTCAGGCCGGCTCGGGCTGACGAAATCCCCGACTCACCCTGACAAAATCCCCGACTCGCCGAAAGCTGGCGTCAGCGGCAGCCGGAGGTGATGCCGACCGGGCGGTTCGGGTCGAAGTAGGCGTCCAGCGGTTCGGGGTCGTGGTAAGTCGGGTCGGCGTGCCGGTCGATCACCGGGGCCGGCGCGGTGAGCCCCTTGTCGGAGGCGGCGCAGTCCATGCCGTGCCAGTACCCGTTGGTCCGGCCCAGGTACATGCCGCGCGAGGACGGGCGCAGCGTCGCGCTGAGCGGGAACATCCAGTGGGTCTCGGAGTGGATGACCACCACGCCGGACGGATTGGCGAACGCGTAGGCGAAGACGTAGTTGCTCGTCACGTCCAGCGCCGGGATGCCGTTCCAGTCGACCCGCTGGTAGCTGATCTGGCCGTTCACCCTGGGGGGCGCGGCCAGCGGGTTGGCCGGAGTCAGCCGGACCAGGGTCGTGCCGTAACCGCCGGCGGCGAACCGGGGCGCCACGATGGCCGCGCTGTCCGGGGCGAGCAGGCTCAGCAATGCGTCGGGCTGGTGTTGGGTCAGCATCTGGGGGTCCAGGTAGGAGTCGATCAACGCCTGCCGCACCCGGCCCAGTGCGTCGCCGACCGCCTCACTGGTCATGCCGTCCACCGGCCCGGCCGGCGGCAGCACGATCCCGGCCTCGCCGACGGGGAAGTTCTCCGCCGGGGAGGCCTCGAAGGGGTTGGTCGAGAAGACCAGCGGCGACCACCGGGTACGGCTGATCCAGAGCATGCCGACCGCGGCCAGGATCAGGGCAGCCGCCAGTAGGCGCCGGCGGTTGCGGGCACGGCGGGCCCGAGTGGGCGCCTGGACCACTCGGTCTACCTCGTCGAGCATCGAAGTCTCATTGTTGGGATACGCTTACTGATCTTCGTCGGGGGAGCGAATGTCACTGATGGTGACACCCGCTCGGCAGCCCTTGGGACCGCCATTCAGTCCAGTTGCGGGCACTTTCGGTATTTTCACTCCGACATTATGTGTGCGCGCAACTACGCTTCGTGACAATACGCGGTGGTCCTCGGCCGCTCGCACCCCAGTGTCCCCTTGGTGCGGTCGGCGCCCGGGTGTGTGTCGGGCGTACACCGGGTAACCCGATCGGCGGTCGGCCGAACCTGTCCCACGAATGATCGAAACCCGGCCGGCGACCTGGGCTAGTCTTGACTAAGTCCAGAAAAGGTGGTGGGGTCGAAGTGATCCCGACTGCCGACTACAGACCTGACGGGCGCACCGAAGTACCCACCACCACAACGCGAAGGAGTTGCCCCCGTGACCGACACGCGGCCAACCACGAACGACGCCGGTATCCCGGTACCGAGCGACGAGATGTCGCTCACCGTCGGGCCGGACGGTCCGATCCTGCTCCAGGACTCCTACCTGATCGAGCAGATGGCGAACTTCAACCGGGAGATCATCCCGGAGCGCCAGCCGCACGCGAAGGGCGGCGGTGCGTTCGGTCGCTTCGAGGTGACCGGCGACGTCAGCGCCTACACCAGCGCGGCGGTGTTCCAGCCCGGCGCCACGGCCGAGTCGATCGTCCGGTTCTCCACGGTCGCCGGCGAGCGCGGCACCCCGGACACCTGGCGCGACCCGCGCGGCTTCGCGGTGCGGCTCTACACCGCCGAGGGCAACCTCGACATCGTCGGTAACAACGTGCCGATCTTCTTCATCCGGGACCCGCTGAAGTTCCAGCACTTCATCCGCAGCCAGAAGCGCCGCAAGGCGAACAACCTGCGCGACCACGACATGCAGTGGGACTTCTGGACGCTCGTGCCCGAGTCGGCGCACATGCTGTCCTGGCTGATGGGCGACCGGGGCATCCCGAAGACCTGGCGGAACATGAACGGCTACTCAAGCCACACCTACAGCTGGGTCAACGCGAGCGGAGCCAAGTACTGGGTCAAATATCATTGGAAGACCGACCAGGGTATCGAGTTCCTCACTCAGGAAGACGCCGACCGGATCGCTGGTCAGGACGCCGACTTCCACCAGCGCGACCTCTACAACAGCATCGAGGCCGGCAACCACCCGTCCTGGACGCTGAAGATGCAGATCATGCCGTTCGAGGACGCGAAGACCTACCGGATCAACCCGTTCGACCTGACCAAGGTCTGGCCGCACGCGGACTACCCGCTGGTCGAGGTCGGCAAGCTGACCCTGGACCGCAACGTCTCGGACTACTTCACCGAGATCGAGCAGGCCGCCTTCGAGCCGAACAACCAGGTGCCCGGCACCGGCCTGAGCCCGGACAAGATGCTGCTGGCCCGCGGCTTCTCCTACTCCGACGCGCACCGGGCCCGGCTGGGGGTCAACTACCGGCTGATCCCGGTGAACACCCCGAAGTCCCCGGTGCACAGCTACTCCAAGGACGGCGTCGGCCGCACCGTGAACGGCTCCGACCCGGTGTACGCGCCGAACTCCTACGGCGGTCCGAAGGCGGACGTGTCCAGGACCAACGAGGTGCTCTGGCATTCCGACGGTGAGATGGTCCGCGCCGCGTACACGCTGCGCCAGGATGACGACGACTTCAGTCAGGCTGGCGTCATGGTCCGCGAGGTGCTGGACGACGAGCAGCGCGCCCGGCTGGTCGGCAACGTGGCCGGGCACCTGCTCGGTGGTGTGTCCGAGCCCGTCCTGCTGCGCGCGTTCGAGTACTGGAAGAACATCGACAAGGAGCTCGGCGACAAGATCGAGCAGGCTGTCCGCAACGGCGGCTGACCTCGTCCCGACGGACTGACGCACCACCACCACCACCACAGCCGCCGGCCCCCGGTCCCACGCAGGGACCGGGGGCCGGCGGCTTGTAAGGCCGCAAGTCGCGAGCCGTAGCCGTGAAGCTGCAGCCGCAAGTCGCACGCCGCAGCCGCACCCCGTAGTCGCACGCCGTAGCCGCACGCCGCGCAAGTCGTGGGCCGCACGCCGTAGCCGCACGCCGCAGGCCCAGTTCAACCGTCCGACTTGTCGCGGGAATTAGGCACGACCAGTGGCACTTGTCGGGTCTATTTCCCACGACAAGTCGGACACTGATGGCCCGTGCTCTGGTCCCACCGCGGCGGGCTTGAGCACTGCGGCGGGCCGGGCTGCGGCGGGTGGCCGTTCTTCGTCGAGTTCAAACAGAGCGGTTTTCGATCATGGTCGGCAGACCGGTGTGGTTGTACTCGGCGGGGTTGGGGTGGTCCGTGCGCGGGTTGGGCTGCTCAGCCGCGGGCCGTGCACCCAGCGCAAACCATCCACGCCACCCCTTAACCGCCGCCCCACTTTGTCGCGGGGAGCCGCCGCCCCACTTGTCGCGGGAAGGGGACACGACAAGTTCCACTAGTCGTGTCTAATTCCCACGACAAGTCGGGCGGCCAGTCGGACGGCCATTCCCACGACGGGTCGGGCGGCCAGTCGGGCGACCAGTCGGGCGACTGCTCGACGCGTACCTCGACCACCCGCCGCGCCCCTTCAGCCCGCGGTCGCCGCGCCCGAGCCAACCGGCTCGGCCACCTGGTCCGGCTCGGGGTCCACCTCGTACTCGGCCGACTCGGTGTCCGGCAGCACCACCGGGGGCAGTCCGACCAGGAACAGCTCAAGCGTCGAGTCGGGCGTGGCCGCGAGGCTCAGCTGCTCGCCCGACTCGGCCTGGATCGCGGCGAGGTGCCCGATCCCCTCGCCGCCGCACTCGCCCGCCCCGGACAGCGCGACCAGCAGCCGCCTCGCCGCCGGGTCGACCGACGACCACCGCGCACCGGGCCGCAGCCGGACGAACTCGACCCACACCCCGCGCTCCGAGAACGAACCGAGGTACTTGTAGTGCACGCCCGGGGCGCCCGGGACCGGTAGCCAGTTGAACCGCGCGGGGTCGGCGACCACGGGCTGGTGGTACCGGGGTCGTGGGTACTTCAACCGGTCGCCGAACACGTGCTCCCAGATGGTGTTCAGACCCCACTGCCGGGTGCCGTTCGGGCGGACGTAGTAGGGACCGTCGAAGCTGCCACCCGCTTCGATCAGCTCGTTCCTGGCCTGCCGGCGCTGCTCGATGCTCATGAAGCCGTACCCGGACGCCCCGCCGAACTGCAGCGTCAGCATGAGCGGCTGTCCCGGTGCCATGCCCTTCATCGGCGCCTCCTGCGGCCCGTAGGACACCCCTTCGGGGAAGTACCCGACCTGCCCCTCCGGCACCTCGATACCGCGGCCGTAGGTGGTGTTCGAACCGACCAGCGGCAGCCGGATCTGGTCGAAGTTGTGCCGGTGCCTCGGCATCGACCACTCCGCGTCCTGCTTCGCCAGCACGTACATGAAGTTGTCCGGCGAATCCGGCTCGCCCTTGAGCAGGTGCTGGAACTCCAGGGTGCCGCTGGGGTGGTCCTTGACCCAGCTGTGCTCGTCGACCTGCACGATCTTCATGGTCACCTCCGTTGTAGTAGCGCCGACAACAACCGCGCGAAGTCGGGATCGGCACCGGCGGCACCGTGCGCGTCCCGGGCCCGGTGGGTGGACAGGATGACCTCGACGGCCCGCTCCGTGTGGGCGTCGACCACGGCGGCGGCCCGGTCGGCGTCCCGGGCCTCCAGTGCCTCGACCAGCGCGACCCGGTCCGGGTGCAGCGCGCCGACCACCCGGCGCCAGCCCTCGAGCTCGCCGCCGCTGGTCTCCAGCGCCAGCTCGACCTGGATGTCGGCCAGGTAGCGGCACAGCGCGATCAGCAGCGGGTTGTGCGACAGCTCGGACAGGCCCCGCAGGTAGTCGCGCAGCGCCCGGGCGGCCGTGGGTACGTCCTCGACCACCGCGAGCTGGTCGGCCGTCGCGCGCAGCGACGCGATCTCCGCGTCGGTCGCCTCGCGGACGGCGAGTACGGCGGCGTAGCGGTTGAGCGCCGCCAGCACGCCGAGCACCTCGGTCACCCCGGCGCCGGCCAGCCGCACCACCGACGCGATGGACAGCCCGACCATGGTGTCGGTCTCGGCGGTGACGAACGAGCCGCTGCCGTGCTGGACGCTGACCAGGCCCATCGCGCTGAGCACGCGGACGGACTCCCGGACCGTCGCGCCGCTCACGCCGTACTCCTCGGCCAGCTCGCGTTCGGCCGGCAGTCGTGTGCCGTCCGGCAGCGCCCCGGTCAGGATGCGCTCGCGGAGGCTCTCGACGATCTGGTCGGCCACCCGGCTCTTGGTCAGTCGGTGGGTCGGCGCGGTTCTGTTCACACCTAGACACTAGGTGACTCAGTGACTTCTGTGCAAGTGATCGGTGGCGGACCTCGGGGCCGGCGGGCGGTCCTGGTCGCGGTGCTGAGTCGATCGGTGGGCCGGTCGCTACGCCGGCGGCGCGGGTGGCTGCCAGACTGGGTTCGGACGAGACCGCGAGGGGTGACGAGCATGAGGCAGGCCGGGGTGCTGGCGGTCGGGGTGCGGCGGTGAGCCCGATCGAGGACCTGACCCCGGAGCAGGCCGCGGCGGTGCTCACCGCCGCGCTGTCCGGGCCGGGTGCGGAGTCGGTGCTGGCCAGCTTCGCGAGCGTGCCGGGAGTGCGCTTCGTGCCGGCGCGCGCCGGTGGCCTGCTGCGGCGGGGTGAGCCGGCCCGCCTGGACGCCGGGCAGTGGCGGTTCGTCGCGGGCGACCGGCTGCAGGTCAGCCACGTGGTGCGGGACGTTGTGCTGAAGACCTCGCCGGCCAGCCCCGCCGAGGGCGGCCGGCTGCTCGCCGACGCCTTGTTCGACGCCGCCGGCCAGGCCGGTCCGGCGGCCCAGTCCGACGTGCAGGCCGTGCTCTACGGCATGGCGGTCGTGCACGGCCTGACCTGACCCGGCCGGTCGACGGCGGGCCGGTGGCCAGTCGGTTTCGGGCTGGCCGGTCGCGGCCGGCCGGCCGGTGGCCGGCCTACGATCGGGGCATGAGCGAGCCGAGCGTCACCGTCTGGCACAACCCGCGCTGCTCGAAGAGCCGGGGCGCGCTGGCACTGCTGGCCGAGCGGGGCATCGACCCACAGGTGGTCCGCTACCTGGACGCGGCGCCGAGCCGGGCCGAGCTGGTCGACGTGCTGCGCCGGCTCGGTACCGACGACCCGATGGCCATCGTCCGCAAGGGCGAGGCCCGGTACCGCGAGCTCGGTCTGGCCGGCGCCGACCGGGACTCCCTGCTCGACGCGCTGGCCGCCAACCCGATCCTGATCGAGCGGCCGATCGTGCTGGTCGGTGAGCGCGCGGTCGTCGCCAGGCCGCCGGAGCGTGCGCTCGAGATGCTCGCCTAACCCGCGGCCGACCCGGTGTGGTGCGTCGGTGGTCAGGCGCAGTCGTCGGGATAGCGGGCGCACCAGGGTGTCGTGCCCGGCAGCCGGCGGCGGTTCTCGGCCACCCAGCGGTACAGGCGCCGCTGCACGCCGGTGCTGTGCCGGTACACCCGCTCCGGCCAGCGCGTGCCGAGCGCGAACGAGAGCGCGGCGTTGACCGCCTCCGCGCCCTCGGCCCGGGAGCCGTCCGCGCCGCGCCACTGCACCGCCGCCGCGCACTGCTCGCGGCTGATGCCGAGCTGCTCGGGTACGCCGGCGCGCTGGTAGGGCGCCGTCTCGATCAGTCGCTTGCGGTCCACCAGCCGCAGCCAGCCCAGCGACCGGGTGCAGAAGCCACACTCACCGTCGAACACCAGCAGTGGGGTCATGCCCCTAGCATTCCGCGGCCGGGTCCAGCTCGGTGAGCGGGCCGCGCCCGGCTCCCGTGAGCAGGCTGGGCTTAGGTGAGGGTCACGGGGCCGTGCCGACCGGCTGGCGCAGTGCCACCTGCACGCGCAGCAGGCCGTCCACGAGCTGCGCGGTCGGCCGCAGCCCGGACCGGCGCAGCAGCCGCGTGATCCGCAGGTTGCCGGGGTGCGCGACGGCGGACAGCTCCAGGTGACCGGCCTCGGTGGCCAGCTCGACGGACCGCCGGACCAGCGCGGTGCCGACGCCCCTGGCCTGCCACGAGTCCTCGACCAGCACCCCGAGCGCGGCGCCACCGCCGCCATCGGGGTCCAGGGTGGCCAGCCCGACCGCGTGACCGCCGTCCGTGGTCAGGGCCAGCAGCGCGGACCCGGTGCCGGAGCGACCGGCGAGCAGCAGGGCCAGCTCGTCGGGTGGCAGCGTGGGGCTGGGGTTGAGGAAGCGGCCGCGCCGGGTGCTCGGCGTGCAGCGGGCGTGCAGGGCGGCGATCAGCGGACCGTCCGCCCGGCTGGCCACCCGCAGCTCCACCTCCGAGCCGTTGCCGAGCAGCACCAGGCCGAGGCTGACCGGCTCGCTGGCCGGCCGCGCGGGGTTGTCGGTCGTCGGCTCGGCGCACAGCGCGGCCAGCTCGACCAGCACGGCGGCCCGGGACAGCTCGGTGGCGGTGAACGCCCAGGCGCGGTTCAGCAGCACCTCGCGGCCGCCGAGGCACAGCCGGTGGGTGTGCCCGGTCGGCTCCCCGGTGACCGCCTTGCCGGTCGCGGTGTCGTCGGCGAGCAGCCGGGCATGCAGCAGGCTGGCCACGGCGCGGGGTGCCGCGGTCGGGTCGGCGGCCACCCGGCGGGCCAGCGCCAACGCGGTGGTCACCGGGTCGCGCAGCTCGCCGGCGCCGGCCGGCACCGCCAGGGTGCAGCCCATGCCGGCGGCGCGGATCCGGTCGGCCAGTGCGGTGGCGGCGCGCTCGTCGGCGGCGTCCACCAGGAGCTCGTCGGTCACCGCGCCGTCCGGGCCGCGCTCGCTGAGCACGGTCAGGGAGACGATGTTGCAACCGGCGGCGCCCACTGCCGCGGCCAGTTCACCCAGCCGCCCCGGCCGGTCCTCAACCTCGACGTGTACTCGCCACAGCCCCACGTAGTGCCTCCTTGATCGCCATGATCCCTACTGAGTGTTGCGGGTGTGATAACGGCGCGCTACGGGAAGCTGATGGTAAACCCGGATGCGGGGTGCTGACCGCACACCGGTGTGGCAGGTTTTGATCCGTACACCTGACCTCGAGCCGTGAGCTGACCCTGTGTACCGGGGTGCTCACGCTATGAAGGGACCAAGAGTCATGGACGTGAAGTACACCGCGCACGCTGTCTCCTCGGGCGGCGGGCGCGACGGCGCCGTGCGCTCCGACGACGGCGTGATCGACCAGGTCGTCAAGATGCCGCCGGCGCTCGGCGGGCCCGGCGGTGGGACGAACCCGGAGCAGCTGTTCGCCGCCGCCTACTCCACCTGTTTCCACGGCGCGCTGCGGCTGGTCGCCCGCAACGAGAAGATCAAGATCAGCGACGACGCGACGGTCGAGGCCGCGATCGGCATCGGGCCGGACGACACCAGCTTCGCCATCACCGCGACCCTCACCGCCAGCCTGCCCGGGCTGGACCAGGACCAGGCCGACGACCTGGTCGCCAAGGCCCACCAGGTCTGCCCGTACTCGAAGGCCACCCGGGGCAACGTCGAGGTCACCCTCATCGCCAAGGTCTGACCGGAGTCCGGAGGTGGCGGCACCGCTTCGGCACCGCCCGCCACCTCCGGCTCGACCACCCATCAGCTACAGCCCCACCGCGCTCCGGGCGAAGGCGATCTCGGCGGCGGTGTAGCGGATCGTCTCGGCCACCACGAGCGAGCCGTGGCCGGCATCGAAGCGCAGCACCCGGTAGTCCACGTCGCCCCGGGTCGCCAGTGCGTCGAGGTAGTTGTCGACCTGCTGGATCGGGCAGCGCGGGTCGTTCTCGCCGGCCAGCACCAGAACCGGGGCGCGCACCTCGGCCACGTAGGTCAGCGGCGACGCCTCCCGGTACAGCTCCGGCAGCTGCTCGGGGGAGCCGCCGAACAGGGCCCGGTCGAACGCCCGCAGCTGCTCCATCTCGTCGGCGTACGCGGTGAGGTAGTCGGCCACCGGCACCCCGGCGACGCCCGCCGCCCACCGCTCCGGCTGGGTGCCCATGGCCAGCAGCGTGAGGTAGCCGCCCCACGACCAGCCGTTCACCACGCTGCGTGCCGGGTCGGTCAGCCCCTGTTCGACGCACCAGTCGTAGACCGCGGCCACGTCGGCCAGCTCGGTGAGCCCCGGCTTGCCCTCGATGGCGTCGCGCCATTGGCTGCCGTAGCCGGTCGAGCCCCGGTAGTTGACCTCCACCACGACGAAGCCGGCGTCCACCCAGGCTGCCCGGACGGCGGAGAACCGGTCCTCGTCGGCCGCGTGCGGGCCGCCGTGCAGCGAGAACACCGTGGGCAGCGGGCCGGCGGCGTCCGGCGGCGCGGCGATCAGGGCGTGCACGGTGCCGCCGGGGCCGGCCACCCAGGCGTCGGTGACGGGCACCGAGCCGGGCGCCCGCTCGCCGGGTGGGGCGAGCAGCTCGCGGTCGGTGCCGTCCGGGTGCAGTGCGCGCACCGAGGGCGGCGCGGCGGCCGACGAGCAGCTGTACTCCACGGTGCCGTCCGGGCGCACGCTGGCCGAGCCGACGCAGCCGGGCGCGGTGCCCAGCGCGGTCAGCTCGCCGGTGCCGAGGTCGTAGCGGTGCAGCGTGCTGCGCGCGGCGTGCGTGTGCACCACGAGCAGCGCGGTGCCGTCGGGGTAGAAGCCCGCGATCAGGTCACCGGGCAGGTCGATGTGCAGCTCGGTCTGCTCACCGGACGCCACGTCCCAGATCAGCAGCTCGTCGCGGCCGCGCCGCTCGTGCCCGACGATCAGCCGGGTGTCGCCGTCGAGGTCGGGGAACTCGATCGGGGCCAGCCCCTTGCCGGGCCCGTCGGACAGCTCCGCGACGGTCTCGCCGGGGTGCTCGCCCCCGGTGCGCACGACCCGCAGCGAGGGGTGCCGGGAGTCGCCGTGCTCGGAGTGCGAGATGGCCAGCAGCGTCTCGTCGTGCGACAGCGCGCCGACCCCGGCGTCCTCGGCGTGCTCGTACACCAGCTCGGCCGGGCCGCCGTCGCGGCTCAGCCAGATGCGGCTGCCGTCGTCGGTGGCGGTGCCGATGGCGACCACCCGCTGGCCGATGTCCAGGCCGGCCGGGTACCCGTCCAGCGCGTCCGGGCCGGCGCCGGCGGGCAGCGGGATGGCGGGCTCCGGCGCGGCATCGGCGGCCAGTCCGGCGAACGGCTCGGCGACCCAGTGGCCGAACTCGTCGCCGTCGGTGTCGGCGAACCACCACAGCTGGCCCCCGTCGGGCGTGAGCGTGGCGGAGTGGGTACCGGCCGGGCGGTCGGTGACCTGGCGGTGCTGGTCGGTGGCCCGGTCCCAGGCGTAGATCTCCCAGGTACCGCTCGCGTTGGAGGGGTAGGTGCAGCGGTCCGGGGCGTCCCTGGCCCAGTCCGGCAGGCCGATCCGGGGCGCGGTGAACCGGGCCCGCCAGCGCTGCTCGCGGTCCGGGTCGTCGAACAGGTGCTCCGGTGCCTCGGCGGGCGGGTGGCTGGACGGGCGGTCGGTCAGGGCTTCGCCGGAGTGCTGGGTCACCCCACGATCCTGCCAGCGCGCCGTGAGTCGAGCCCGCCACGCCCCGCCACTCACGGGCTACCGCAACGCGGCGCGGGAGCGCACCCGGCTGAGCGCGAACAGCAGCAGCGCGGTGACCGCGAGCAGGACGACGGTGCTGGCGCTGGCCAGGAAGGCGTCGCCCCGGTCGCTGACGGTGAAGATGGTCACCGGCAGCGTCCGCCAGCTCGGTGGGTAGACCATGATCGTCGCGCCCAGCTCGCCCATGGACAGCGCCACGGCCAGCCCGGCGGCGGCCGCCAGCGACGGCAGCAGGAGCGGCAGCCGGACCCGCAGGAGCACCCGGGCCTCCCCGGCGCCCAGGCTGCGGGCGGCCTGCTCGTAGGCGGGGTCGAGGCGGTCCAGCCCGGCGGTCACGGTGCTCACGGTGAACGCGAGTACCAGCACCGCGTGCGCCAGGACGACGATCCACCTCGTGCCGCCGAGCAGCAGCGGCGGCCGGTTGAACGCGATCAGCAGGCCCAGCCCGACGACCACCGACGGCACCGCGATCGGCAGGTGGCAGAGCGCGAGCGTGACCCGGCGCACCGGGCCGGGGGCGTCGTGGGCGGCGATCGCGGCCCAGGTACCGATCACCACTGACGCGATGCCGGCGAGCAGCGCGGTCTGCACGCTGACCAGCAGGCTGGCCAGTCCCTCCGGGCCGACCGCCTCGACCAGGTGCTGGCCGGTCAGCTCGGCGGGCAGGGCGCCGGTCCACCGGCCGGCGACGGCGGCCAGCAGCACCGTCCCCAGCGGCGCGACCACCACGACGGCGACCAGCACCGCGAATACGGCGAGCACGACGGTCCTACTGGTGCGCGACCAGAGCAGCATTGCCGGCTCCTTCCCGAGGGGTGGCGCTCCGGGCGCCCCGGCGGGCGAACCCGAAGCGGTAGGCGCTGTAGAGCCCGAGGGAGAGCACCACCTGCGCGGTGGCGACCACGGCGGCGCTGGGCAGGTCCAGGCTGACCACGCCCCGGGTGTAGATCAGCACCGGCAGCGTGATGACGTCCTTGGCGCCGGTGAACAGCACGATGCCGAACTCGTTCAGCGTCAGCAGCAGCACCAGGCTGCCGCCGGCCGCCAGCGCCGGCAGCACCTCGGGGAAAACCACGGTGCGCAGCACCCGCGACGGGCCGGCGCCCAGGCTGGCCGCCACCTCCAGCTGCTCGCGGGGCAGCACGGACAGCGCCGCCAGCAGTGGGCGCACCACGAACGGGGTGAAGAAGGTGATCTCGGCGAGGATGACGCCGAGCGGTGAGGTGAGGATCGGCGGCAGCGTGGCGCCCGGGCCGGCCAGGCCGGTGAGCACCGCCTGCAGCACCCCGGCACTGCCGTACAGGAACGTGAACGCCAGCGTGATCAGGAAGGACGGCAGCGCCAGCACCGTGTCGATCAGCCGGGCGACCAGCCCCGCCCCGGGGAACGGCACGAACGCCAGCACCAGCGCCAGGAACGAGCCGAGGACCAGGGCGCCGATGGTCGAGCCGACGGCGATCTGGGCGGTGCGCAGCAGCGCGTTGCGGAACTCGGCGGAGGTCAGCACCGTCGACCAGCTGGCCAGGCTCAGCGCGCCGTTCTCGTCGTGCACCGACTCGCCCAGCACGGTCACCATCGGCCAGCCGACGAAGCCCAGGATCAGCAGCAGCGGCGGGACCACCCAGGCGGCGGCCGGGATGCGCAGCTGGGCGCGTTCGGCCCGGGGCGCCGGGGGCTGGGGCGGCGCCGGCGCGGTGAGGGTGGTCATGGCGCACTCTCCAGCGGCGCGGTCCTCGGACCGGGCACGCCGGCCGCCGCCCCGTCTCCTGACCCGACCCCGACCCCAACTCGGATGCCAGCGCCGTTGCTGGCCCCGCTAGGGGTGGCGGAGTCCGGTTCGGACCGGTCGGCGGGCACCAGTACGCCCGAGCTGGGCGGGATGTGCAGGCCGACCCGGTCGCCGACCTGGTGCTGCGGCACGCCCGGCTGGTCGATCTCGACGAGCAGGTCGGGCAGCGCGTCGACGGCGATGGTGACCCGGGTCGCCGGGCCACGCCACTGCGCGCTGGTCACGCTGGCGGGCAGGATGTCCGGTCCGCTGAGTGAGCTGGTCAGCCGCAGCGCGTGCGGGCGCACCGCGAGGACCGCGGGTGCGCCGGGCACCCAGTCCCGACCCCGGCCCGCCGCGATCTCGGCCACGAACTCGGACTCGGACTCGGCCACGGTGACCACCGCCGAGGACCGGTCGGGTGTCGCGGCGACGGTGACCGGGATCAGGTTCGCCCCGCCGAGGAAGGACGCGGTGAACCGGCTGGGCGGGCGGTGCCACAGCTCCCCGGTGTCGGCCAGGTCGACCAGTCGGCCGGCCCGCATCACGCCGATCTGGTCGGCCAGCGCGAGCGCCTCCGCCTGGTCGTGGGTCACGAACAGGATCGCGGTGTCCGGCAGATTGGCCCGCAGCCGCTGCAGCTCGACGAGCATGCCCTGGCGCAGATGGATGTCCAGGGCGGCCAGTGGTTCGTCCAGCAGCAGCACCTTGGGCCGGATGGCCAGCGCGCGGGCGATGGCGACGCGCTGCTGCTGCCCGCCGGACAGCTCTCTGGGCAGCCGCCGACCGAACTCGGACATGCCGACCTGGGCCAGTGCCTCGGCGACCCGCGAGCCGATCACGTCCTTGGGCAGCCGCCGGGCGCGCAGCCCGAAGGCCACGTTGTCGTCCACCCGCAGGTGCGGGAACAGCGCGTAGGACTGCACCACGACACCGATGCCCCGCCGCGCCGGGGGCAGCTCGGTGACGTCCCGGCCGTCCAGGTAGACGCGCCCGGCGGTGGGCTGCAGGAAGCCGGCGAGCACCTTCAGCGCGGTGGACTTGCCGGAGCCGCTGGGGCCGAGCAGCGCCAGCGTCCGGCCGGCCCTGATCCGGATCGTCACGTCCCGCAGCGCGGGGGTGCTGGTGCGGCCCTGCCGGTAGTCCAGGTCGATGCGGTCGAGCAGCACCGCGTCCCGGTCCCGCGTCTGCTCGCTCATTTGTTCACCGCCCCCTGGTAGGCGGTCACGTCGGTGTTGATCTCCTTGGCCACCGTGTCCCAGTCGGGCTGCCAGATCGTCACGCCCCGCAGCGCGTCGTTGATCTTCGCCGTGTTCGCGTCGGTCGGCTTGACGTCCGTGCGGGCCGGCACGCCGACCGCGTCGGCACCGATGGTGCCCTGCACCGGGGCGGACAGCAGGAAGTCGATCAGCTTCTTGCCGGCGTCGGCGTGCGGCGCCCCGACGGCCAGCCCGACCGCGTAGGGCAGGGAGAAGGTGGACCGCGCGCCGCTGGTGTCGGCCGGGAAGAACAGCCGGAAGTTGGCCTTGTCGTTGACGATGGACGACAGGTTCATCTGCACGTCGCCGTTGGCCACCGCGAGCTCGCCGTTGCTGACCTTGGGCTGCAGCTTGCCGGTCGAGGAGGACGGGCCGACGTTGTTGGCCTGCAGCTTGGCCAGGTAGTCCAGCGCGCCCTGCTTGCCGAACACGTGCTGCAGCTGCAGCAGCACGGCGGTGCCGTCGCCGGCCTGCCCCGGGGTGGAGTACTGCAGCTTGCCGGCGAACCGCGGTGAGAGCAGGTCGTCCCAGGTGGTGGGCGCCGGAGCGGCCGCCGTCGGGTTGGCGATGAACACCGGGTAGTTGTTCACCACCGGCACGTAGCGGCCCTGGCTGTCCCGGTCGGGCACCGCGGCGGCGTTCCCGGTGCCGATCCCGCCGTTCTGCAGCAGCCCCCGCTCGGCGGCCTGCTGGATGAACGGCGGCAGCGTGACCAGCACGTCGGCCTGCGGGTTGGCGCGTTCCTTGTCCACCCGGGAGACGACCTCGCCGGAGCCGGCCTCGACGTAGTTGACCGGGATTCCGGTCTGCTTGGTGAACTCGGCGAACTGAGTCTGGTACCAGGGCCCGAGCCCGTCGGCGCTGTAGACGGTGACGGCGGCGCCACCGGCGCTGCCGGAACCGCTGGCGGCGGTGCCTCCGCAGCCGGCGAGCAGGACGGTGAGGACGGCCAATGCGGCCGTGGCGAGCGGTCGGATACGCATGGTCTCTCCAGGGGTGGCTTCGGTCCGCTTCAGCCGGCTTGGGCCGGCTCCGGTCGGCTTTAGCTGGCTTTAGCTGGCGGTGTTGGCGAGCTGGGCGGGCCGCAGCAGCGCGGGCAGGTCGGCGATCGAGGTCAGTACGTGGGTGGCGCCCGCGGCGCGCAGTGTCGGTCCGTCGTGCGCCCCGGTGAGCACGCCGACCACGATCGACGCGCCGGACCGCACGCCGGTGCGGATGTCGCTGGCGGTGTCGCCGACCACGGCGATCTGGGCGACGTCGTCGACCTTCAGCCGCAGCAGCGCGGTGAGCACCATGTCCGGGTAGGGCCGCCCGCGCCCGCCGGCGTCCTCCGGGCACAGCACCAGGTCGGCGACCGAGTCCCAGCCCAGGGCGGTGACCAGGCGTTGCTGGGTGTCGCGGCTGAACCCGGTAGTCAGGGCGACCAGGATGCCGGCCGCGCGCAG
>DATAZG010000119.1:0-16673 GCA_036272155.1 Pseudonocardia sp. | reverse complement strand
CTGGGCATGTCCAGCCCATGGGTGAACACGCCCATCTGCTCGGTCGCCGCCGCGACCAGCTCCGGGTGGTTGTGCCCGAAGGACAACACCCCCGCACCGGCCAGGAAGTCGATGAACACGTTCCCGTCCAGGTCCCGGATGTAGGACCCGGCGGCCTCGGCCACGGCGAACGGGAAGTGCCGGGGGTAGACGCGGGCGTTGGACTCGCGCTCGGCCTGGCGCTCCAGCAGCTCGGCCGAGCGCGGGCCGGGCAGCGCGGTGGTCACCTTGGGACCGCCGAACCGGGAGTCGGACGGGGCGTCGGACGGCTGGTCGGACGGTACCGCCGAGGCGGAGGGCACGGTGAGGGTCATGACGAGCTCCTGGGACTAGGCGGCGAGCCGGCGGAGCGGCCGGTCACCGATCAGCGGGAGTTTGATGGGGGCAGTGAGCGGCTCGAAGGCGACGACCTCGGGCCGGGCCTCGGTGGCCGGGTTGCCGACCCACCGGGTGAACGGGGCGGTCTCCTCGCCCTTCATCAGGAAGGCGTCCGACTCGAGCACGGAGCCGTCGCCCATGGTCACGCCGTAGTGCACGAAAGCCGAGACGCCGAGCACGACGCCGGAGCCGAGAGTGATGTAGTCGGACTTGAAGGTGCCGTCCTCCAGCGAGTGGCCCTGGATCACGGCGCCCGCGTTCAGCACGACGTCGTCCCCGAGGGTGACCAGCGTCTTCTCCGGGATACCGGCACCGTCGTCGAACAAGCGTTTGCCCACCCGCACGCCCAGCAGCCTCCAGCTCAGGCTCCGGAACGGGGTACCGCCGAACAGGGGCGCGGCGAGCACCTTCCACAGCCGCTCGTGGCGCCAGAAGTACGGGTCGTAGATGGACACGAAGCGCGGGGTCAACCGGCGGAAGCCCAGCACGGCGCGTTCCGCGACGGCCACGAAGACCATGTTGAACGCCATCACCGCTAGCAGGCCGATGGCGACCGAGAAGTGGCCGAACCGGCTGTACAGCGCGGCGGCGGCCGTCATGATGAAGAACACCGCGAGGACCTGCAGCCAGCGGTACACCAGGAACACGAGCATGCTGGCGGCGTTGTGCCGGGCCTTGGCGCGCAGCCGCTTGCGCAGCACCTCGGGGCGCTTGAGCTCGTCGAAGGCGGAGTCCCGGGCCACCGAGCGCGGGATCTCGAAGGGCGGTGAGCCCAGCAGCCCCACGTTCTCGCGCACCGGGCCGTCGATCGGGACCATCACCTTGGTGCCGAGCAGCACATTGCGGCCGATCTTGGCGTCCGCCGGCAGCGCGATGTTGTTGCCCATGAAGTTGCGCTCGCCGATGTTGATCCGGGACATCCTGAACGAGGTGTGCGAGAAGTCCGCGTTCATGATCAGCAGGCCGTCGGAGAGCATCGTGCCGGTGCCGACGGTGGTGAGCAGGGCCGAGTCGTGGCTGATCTCGGTGCCGAAGTTGGAGCCGGTCTGCTCCACGACGCCCAGGTTGTAGCCGAGGCTCTTGGCGTAGCCGACGGCCGCCGAGCTGTCGCCGAACATCATCATGAAGAACGGCGAGTTGCCCAGCCGGGTGATCGCCTGGGCGACCAGGTAGTGGAACCCGTAGAGCCGGTAGGTCCGGCCCGGGCGCACCAGCGGCGTGAGCAGCCGGGGCAGGACGATCATGGCGAGCAGCCCGAGCAGCGCGAAGCCGAAGAACAGGATCGCCGAGATGACCACCATCGAGACGTAGTACCGGGAGGCGACGAAGGAGAGCCGGGTCGGGTCGAAGAACGTGGCGACCACCGGGACCGCGGTCAGCAGCGTGACCACCACACCGGACACCACCGGCACCAGGATCAGCATGGCGATCAGCTGCGCCGTACTGAAGAGGAACCGCCGCACCGTGCGCATCCGGACCGGCTCGACCACGCGGTAGTTCGTCGTGGTCGGCTCGGCCGGCACGCCGTGCCAGCTCGCGCCGGCCGGCACCAGCTGGCCGGTGTGCAGGGAGGAGCTGTGGCCCAGCTGCGCGCCGTCGCCCATCGCGGTGCCGATGTCCAGCACGCTGGTCTCGCCGACGAACACGTCGTGGCCGAGGGTGATGCGGCCGGTCACCAGCTTGCCGCTGGTGGCGTGGTAACCGCTGAACGAGACTCCCCGGCGGATCACCGAGTTGGCGCCGATGCTGATCAGGTCGGTGGCCACGGGCACGTTGGTGGACAGGATCGTGGTGCCCTTGCCGATCTTCATGCCGAGCGCGCGCAGGTACAGGACGTAGACCGGCGACCCGGGGAACAGCGCCAGCGGGCTGACCCTGATCAGCGTCTTGACCGTCCAGAAGCGCAGGTAGCCCAGGCTCCACAGGCGGATCTCGCGCGGCTTGAACCGCCCGATGAGCAGCCACTTGGCGATGATCGGCAGCACGCAGGTGAGCAGCAGCAGCGCCACCACGTACAGCGAGGAGCGCTCGAAGACCTTCAGCGGCGTGACGCCGGCGGCGGCCCAGGTGAAGCCGATGTCGATCAGCAGCGCGGACAGGTAGGTCAGCGCCAGGAAGATCAGCAGCTGGGCCACCCCGGTGAGCACGTAGTGGACGCTGCTGGTGCGGACCACGGGGCCGGTGGCCGCCGGGGCGGCGGGCTCCGGGGCCGAGCTGCCCGCCGGGCCGCCCAGCAGCTCGGCCAGCGACCGGATCGTCGGGTGCCCGTAGATCTCCCGCATCGAGGTGGCCGGCAGCGCGCCCGTCTTGCGGACCTTGGCCGAGAACTGCGCCATGAGCAGGGAGTTCGCTCCGAGGTCGTCGAAGAAGTTGCTCACCACGGAGACCTCGTCGACGCCCACGCCCAGCACGGCGGCCAGCGCGCCGGCCAGGATCCGCTCGGTCCCGGTCTCGGCGGGCACGTGCTCGCCGGCCGAGGCGCTTCGCCGCGCGGTGGGGGCGGGCAGTGCCTTGCGGTCCGCCTTGTCCGAGGTGGTCATCGGGATGGCGTCGAGGTGCTCCAGGTAAGCGGGCACCATGTACGCCGGCAGGCGGTCACGCAGGTGGTCGTAGATGACCTCGGGGGCCAGCTCGGTGACGCCGGTGCGCAGGCTGTAGTAGCCGACCAGCTCGACGGAGCCCGGGGTGGGGGAGAAGGTGTCCACCACGGCGGCGGCCACGCCCGGTACCTGCAGCAGCACCGACTCGATCTCGGTCAGCTCGATCCGGTAGCCGCGCACCTTGACCTGCAGGTCGATCCGGCCGTGGTACTCGATCTCGCCGGCCTCGTTGACCAGGCCGAGGTCACCGGTCCGGTAGATCCGGCCCGACGGGTTGTTCGGGATGCCGAGGAAGTCCGGCACGAAGACCTTCTCGGTCAGGTCGTCGCGGTTCAGGTAGCCGATCGCCAGGCCGATGCCCGCGATGCCGATCTCGCCGATCTTGCCGTGCGGCAGCGCGCGGTGCGGGTCTTCCGCGTCGAGGATGACGGTGCTGTAGGTCGGCAGTGGCTGGCCGATGGTGACCGCCCGGTCGGGGTTCAGCTCGGTCCAGGTCGCCGTCACGGTGGCCTCGGTGGGGCCGTACACGTTCAGGAAGCGGCGGTCGGGCCGGTGCCAGCGGGTGATCAGGTCCTGCGGGCAGGCCTCGCCGGAGACGAGCAGGAAGCGCAGGTTCGGCAGGTCGTCCTCGATGGTCGCCAGCAAGGTGGGCACCACACACATCGCGGTGATCCGCTGCTCGGTGAGGTACTCGTGCAGGTCGACGCCCAGCAGGCTCGGGCCGGCCGGCTTCGGCACCAGGGTCGCGCCGGCCATCCACGGCACCCAGATCTCCTCGACGGAGAAGTCGAACGCGATCGTCATGCCCTGGTAGACCCGGTCGTCGGCCTGGATGCCGTAGACCTCGGCGGCCACCCGCACGAAGTTGCAGATGCTGGCGTGCCCGATGGCGACGCCCTTGGGCCGGCCGGTGGTGCCGGAGGTGTAGATCAGGTAGGCCAGGTCGTCGACCGGGGCGCCGCGCTCGTCGTCGGTCAGCCGGGCGGGGGACCGGCGGGCGATGGCGGCGGCGGACTCGTCGACGAACAGCAGCTCGGGGGCGATCTCCGCCAGTCCCTCGACGCGCTCGCGGACGTGCGCGTTCGACAGCACGAGCCGCGCGCCGGCGTCGGACAGGATGTAGCCGATCCGGTCGGACGGGAAGCCGGCGTCCAGCGGCACGTAGGCGGCGTGGATCTTCGAGACGGCCAGCATGCCGATGTAGGAGTACACCGCGCGGTCGAACAGCAGGCCGATCCGGTCGCCGGGGCGGGCACCCTCGGCGAGCAGGTGGCGGGCGAGCTGGTTGGCGCTCTCGTCGAGCTCGGCGAACGTCATGGCGATGTCACCGGCGTCGACGGCCAGGTGCCCGGCGTCGGCGTAGGCGTTCATCCAGTCGACGCGCTCCTCGAACACGTCGTGCAGGCGCTCGCCGTCGCGGGTGCGCGGTCCCTGCTGGTAGGCACCGTCGATGAGGATGGGCAGGCCGTCCGAGCGCGGGTCGGGCCAGTGGTCGAATTCGCGGACCAGGACGGACACGGGGTACTCCTCGAGCTGAAGCGGTAGGTGGATCGGGGTGCTGGCCGGCGCGGGTCAGGCGATGGCGCGGGGGTGGGAGGCCTGGCTCTCGGGGGTGGCCGCGAGGAAGGTCTGGTGCAGCAGCCGGACGGCGTCGTCGAGCAGCGGGGTGTCGACGAGCACCGAGATGCGCGCCGGCGTGGTCTGCACGAGGCGGGGCTCGATGCCGGCGTCGCGCAGCGCCGCGAGGGTGCGCACGATGACGTCGGGCCTGCGGGCGATGCCGGGGCTGATCACCGAGACGGAGCCGAGCTCCTCGTCGATGCGCACGGAGGCGCCGGCGGCGTCGAGGGCGGCGGTGATCTCGGCGGTCGCGCTGCCGGGGGCGGTGAAGCGCAGGCCGGGCGTGTCCGGGAGGACGGCGCCGAGGGCGATGCCGCGTTCGGCCAGGGTGAGGGCGAGCGTCGGGCCGTCGATGTCCTTGACGGTGTAGAGGCTCTCGTGGCGGCGGTGGGCGATGCCGGTGACGTCGCCGCCCTGCCCGGTCTCGAAGGTGTCGGCCCCCCGCCCGATCAGGGTGCCCTCCTCGGTGCTGAAGCTGGAGCGCAGGTGGATGTCCACACCGTGGGCCACGGCCAGCTCGACGGACCGGGGCTGCAGTACCGCGGCGCCGGCCTCGGCCATCTCGAGCATCTCCTCGGGCCGGATGGTGCGCAGGCGACGGGCGTCCGGCACGACGCGCGG
The DNA here is from genome assembly GCA_036272155.1 of Pseudonocardia sp. Lineage (GTDB taxonomy): Bacteria > Actinomycetota > Actinomycetes > Mycobacteriales > Pseudonocardiaceae > Pseudonocardia. Next base: position 11,415 of record DATAZG010000119.1, on the reverse strand, counting down.
GTCTGCGGTGTAGACGGCCGGTACGTCGGTGAAGATCTCGCACTCGGTCGCGCCGAGGGCGGCGGCCAGCGCGACGGCGGAGGCGTCGGAGCCGCCCCGGCCCAGGGTCGTGACGTCACCGTCCGGGCCGACCCCCTGGAAGCCGGTGACCAGGACGATGGAGCCTTCGGCCAGTGCGTCGCGGATGCGCTGAGGGCGGATCTCCCGGAGCCGGGCGTTGCCGTGACAGTCGTCGGTGTACACGCCGGCCTGGGGGCCGGTCAGCGACACGGCGTGCGAGCCGAGCTCGGCGACGGCCATCGAGGCCAGCGCGCAGGAGATCGACTCGCCGACCGAGAGCAGCGCGTCGAGCTCGCGCAGCGGGGGCCGCGCGGACATCTGGTCGGCCATCGCGACCAGTTCGTCGGTCGTGTGGCCCATGGCGGACAGCACGGCGACGACCCCGCGGCCGGAGCGCTGCGCGGCGACCATGCGCTCCGCGACGGCCCGCAGCCGGTCGTGGTCGGCGACCGAGGTGCCGCCGAACTTCCACACCAGCGGCGCGGCGGCGGCCGCGATCGCCCTCGGGCCCTGCTCGGGCTCCTGGGCCGCGCTGTAGTTCCTCTGCCCCCTCATGGGCCTTCCCCTCAACTTGGTCTGGGTCTCGGCTGACTCAGCCGGCCAGCAGGACGGACTCCGCGATCCCGAAGATCGCCGACCGGTCGGCGCTGTCCCTCGGAGCGGGGCGCGACGCAGTCATCGGAAGTCCTTCCTGTGAACACAGTGTGCTGACAGGCCGATGTTCTAGGTGACAGACGATCCCGTCAACAGACCGTATCCCTGGCCACACTTCGGAATAACAGCGGGTTACGCGGCGCGCGGGAGGCCGCAAGTGCCCCTTGACGGCCGGCGGATGAACCCGAGGTGACCTTCGGGTCACGCGACTGCATCAAAGCCAGAATTTGGCCGTTTACCAGTAACGTTCTGGCGTCCACGTCGGACATACCGCACTTGAGGGTTGGCGTCCGAGGTTCAACGGAGTGACCCGGCTCACGAGAAGTGCCTCAGTTGGTCTCTCAGCGATGTCAGTGTGTGTGACGCAACTAATTGTCTTCGGGAAAGATAATCTGCTTATCAGATCATATCGGTGGCAGCGGTTGTGGGTTACCCTCCGACGCGTGACCCTTACGGAGAACGTGACCCCCACGGAGAGCACGGCCGCCGTAGAGACTGACCTCGGTTGGGCGCTCGGCGTCGTGTTCCGGTCATACCTGCGCTCGGCGAACCACGTGATGGACGACCTGCCCGGCGGCCCGCGCGGCTACCAGGTGCTTGTCGCGGCGGCGCGCGGCACCGCCCGCAGCCAACTGGCGCTGGCCCAGCAGCTCGGCGTCGACCGGACCGTGATGACCTACCTGCTCGACGACCTCGAGCGCGCGGGCTTCGTCGAGCGCCGGCCCGACCCGGCCGACCGCCGGTCCCGTCAGATCACCCTGACCAAGTCCGGCGGTGACCAGCTGTGCGGCCTCGAGCGCGCGCTGCGCGCGGCCGAGGAGGACGTGCTCGCGCCGCTGGACGCCGTGGACCGCCCGGTGTTCCGGCGCCTGCTGCAGTGCCTGGCCACCCAGTCCGGCGCTGACGCCGGCACCTTCCGCGAGGCCCGCGACGCGGTGGCGAGCTGCGACGAGGCGCTCGACCGGGGCCCCCGCGTCGGCTGAGTCCGCTCCTTAGTACCTCTCCTAGAAGAGTTCGAAGTACTCCCGCTGCTCCCAGTCGGTCACGGCGGCGTGGAACCTGGCCAGCTCGTGGCGTTTGATCCCGATGTAGTAGTCGGCGAAGCGCGCCCCGAAGCTGTCCCGGAACTCGGTGTCCTCGGCGAGCGCGTCGAGTGCCTCCCCGAGCGTCGCCGGTAGCCGGGGTGCTTCGGTCTCGTACGGCTCGTCCGCCGCCGGGCCCGGATCCCAACCGCGCTCCACCCCGTTGAGGCCGGCGACCAGCTGTGCGGCCAGATAGAGGTACGGGTTCGCGCTCGGCTCGCCGACCCGGTTCTCCAGGTGTGTCGAGCCGTCGGCCGCCGAGCCCGTGACCCGCAGCAGCGCCGCCCGACTGCCCATCGCCCACAGCACCCGGTCCGGTGCCATCGAGTACGACTGGAACCGCTTGTAGCCGTTGATCGTCGGCACCGCGAACGCCGAGGCCGCCCGGGCATGCCGGAGCTGGCCGGCCAGGAACCCGCGGCCGACCTGGGACAGCGGACCGCCGCCGTCGGCCGGGATGGGCAGGAACGCGTTGCGTGGGCCGTCCGCGCCCGCGAGCAGCAGCGACTGGTGCAGGTGCCAGCCGCTGGAGAACACCCGGGGGATCCGGGGCCGGCACATGAACGTGACGTGGTACCCGTGCCGGCGCGCCAGCTGCCGGAGCGCGGCCCGCAGCAGGATCACCGTGTCGGCGGCGCGCACCCCGAGCTCGGGGCTCAGTGTCACCTCGAGCTGGCTCGGCCCGAACTCGACCTCCAGGGTGCGCAGCGGCACGCCGAGCCGGCGCAGCTGCCCGGCGAGCTCGGCCACGATCGGGCCGAGCGCGTCCATCCGGTCCTCCGACAGCAGCTGGTAACCGTCGTTGAGCAGCTCGTACCCGGCCGGGGCGGGCCCATCGTCCGGGTGGCTCGCGCCCGGGGGTGCTCCGGTGGCGCGGAACAGGTGGAACTCCAGCTCGACCCCGGTCTGCACGGTGTAGCCGAGGTCGGCCGCCCGGCCCACCGCGCGGCGCAGCAGTCCCCTGCTGCACAGTGGCACCGGCTCGCCGTTGTGGAAGTGCAGGTCACAGAGCAGCCACCCCGTGCGGTCGGCCCACTCCAGTACCCGGAACGTGCTCGGGTCCGGCACCATCACCATGTCGCCGGCGCCGGCCATCTCGGCGATGCCCACGCCGCCGTCGGGCGCGAACGCCGAGTAGACGGTCTGTCCCGAGGTGTCCTTGGACAGCAGCGTGGACACGATGGCCAGCCCGTTGCGCAGCACCGAGCCGAGCTCGGCGGCAGCCACGGTCTTGCCGCGCAGCAGCCCGTGCTGGTCGACGAACGACACCCGGACCAGCTCGAGCTGCTCGCGCTCCACGCGCTCGAGCACCTGAGCGGCGGCGGCCAGCTGCTCCTCGGAGTGCAGCTCGTGGCGCTCGACGAACCCCGGCTCGGCCATCAGGTGTCCCGGCCGGACGCCGCGGTGAGCGCTTGCTCATCCGGCGCGTCGTCCGGCTCCGGTATGGAGTCGGGCACGCCGGCCGGACCGCTGGCCCTGGCGGCGTCGGAGTCCTGTGCCCAGGGGCTGGCCCGGCGCAGGGTGTGCAGGGACTCCGCCCAGTAGTCCTCCCACCTGCCGGTCGGGCCGATGCCGTCGAGTGGGATGGGTCCCCGGCTCTCGACCTGCGCGGTGTCCTTGAGTAGCAGGTCAGGGCTGCGACCGGCGGCGACGGTGTCGATCGCGGCCAGCAGCATCCGCCGGTACGTCGTGATCGCCTTGTCGGTGCGGGTCAGCCGCTCGCGGCCGCGGTCGTGGATGTACCCCTGGCCCTCGACGGCCATCTGGTCGTGCACGTTGATGTCCCGTCCGAGGCCGGTGTAGGTGGCGGTGCGCTGTTCGTGCGCGTCGAAAAGGTATCGGTTGGCGCGGTTGCGCACCGGTTTGTAGTCCGGCAGTGTGATGCCCTCCAGGCGCTGCTCGCGCATCTTCACCCGGTCCACCGGCTCGTCGAGGCTGGTGAACATCGCGTACCAGTAGCAGGCGGTGTCGGTCACCGGCACGTGCCACTGGGTGATCGCCACGGTCGAGCTGAGCGGGATCGTGATGCCATGCGGGAACACCTGGTGAGTGATCCGGACGTGGGTCTGGCTGCCGTCGTAACCGGGGCCGTCGATCCGCCGCAGCGCGACGATGCGCTGGCCGTAGTCGGTGCGCGCGTTCAGGATCTCCGGGCGGCCGTACTCGCGCAGGATCCTCGTCATCGGCAGGTCGCTGCCCAGTGACACGCCGCGGAACTGCTTGCCGTATGAGTCGGCCGGCTCCTCGTCCTGCTCGAACCGGTGCAGGTAGGAGGCGTGCGCGGGGTCGATGCCGACCTCGAGCGCCTGCAGCCAGTTGCAGTCCAGGTACCCCTTGAACGCGAAGGTGTACTCCGGTGGCGCGAGGAAACAGTCCAGTGCGGGCAGGTCCGGCGGGTCGCCGGGGCCGAGGTAGCCCCAGACGATGCCGTTGCACTCCTGGACGGGGTACGACCGCAGCCGGATCCGGCCGGCCACGGGGCTGTCGTCCGGCTCGGTCGGGATCTCCAGGCAGGCTCCGTCGGCCCCGTACAGCCAGCCGTGGAAGTAGCAGCGCAGCCCGCCGTCCTCCAGCCGGCCGAGCGACAGGTCCGCGCCTCGGTGGGCGCACCGCTGCTCGACCAGCCCGAGGGAGGAGTCGTCGTTGCGGAACAGCACGAGGTCCTCACCGAGCACGGTCAGCGGCACCACGGGACGCGGCCCGGCGAGCTCCTCGGCCAGCGCCACCGGCTGCCAGTAGAGCCGCATCCAGTCGCCGGCGAGGGTGTTCGGCCCGGTCCGGGTGATCTTCACGTTGTCTTCGGCTCGCATCGGAGGCTCCGTTCGACCGGCAGAGAGTGATCGCGTTCGACTGATCGTGTTCGACTAACGCACAAATGTTCGCTACCGTGGGGCAAACGGTACCGCCGGGGGAGGGGGCCCGCAATGAGTCGACTCTCAGTGGGGGACAGTGCGGTGCGCCGAGGGCGTGAGCTCGCCGGTGCGTCGAACGCCGCCGACTTCTCCGAGGCACTGGCCCGGGGTCTGGCCGTGCTCGCCGCGTTCGGGTCCGAGCACCGCCGGCTGACCCAGGCGGAGCTGGCCCGCGAGCTCGGCCTGTCCCGGGCCACGGTCCGGCGCGCGGTGCTGACGTTGGAGCACCTCGGCTACCTGGAGGCCGACGGCCGCTCCTACCAGCTCACCCCCCAGGTGCTCGGGCTGGCCGCCGGCTACCTGACGTCCAACCTGGTGAGCTCGGTGCTGCAGCCCGCCTGCGACGAGATCTGCGCCGACGTGGAGGAGTCCTGCTCGGTCGCGGTGCTCTCCGGCGCCGAGATGATCATGATTGCCCGGGCGGTGCCCCGGCGCCTGATCGCGGTCGGCAGCGGTATCGGCTACCGGGTGCCCTCGGTCAGCTCCGCACTCGGCCGGGCGCTGCTCGCGCACCTGCCCGACGGCGAGCGCGACCGGCAGCTCGCCGCCCTGGTGCCCGAGGGTGAGCAGGCCGCCCTGCGGGACGCGCTCGACGCCGTCCGCGCGGACGGCTACTGCTACGTGGCCAACGACGTCGAGTCCGGCTTCCAGTCCATCGCGGTACCGCTGCGCCGCTGGGACGGTCAGCCGGTCGCCGCCCTGAACCTCGGCTGCCACACCGACCGGATGGCGCCGGAGGTCATGCGCGGTGCGATCCTGGACCTGCTTCGTGACTGGGCCGAGCAGCTGCGCCCCCGGCTGATCTAGGGGTTCGGGGCGGCTCGGTGGCGTGTCCGGCGGGGCGGTGCACCGGCCCGGCTCAATGCGCGGTACAGTAGAGATGGTCGTTTAGTTTCAGTGTTTGTGCTTGCACGCTCGCGGGAACGGTCTCGGTCGCGCGAGCAGCGTGTCAACTTGCTGATCAGCGCTATCAGGCTCGGCCAGGGTTTCGCACGGTGCGGAACCCACCAACCTGCTAGGAGCAGATTGCATGGCACAGGGAACTGTTAAGTGGTTCAACGGCGAGAAGGGCTTCGGCTTCATCTCCCAGGACGAGTCCGGCCCGGACGTCTTCGTGCACTACTCGGAGATCGACGGCGCGGGTTTCCGCAGCCTCGAAGAGGGCCAGCGCGTTGAGTTCACCGTCGGCCAGGGCGCCAAGGGCCCCCAGGCCACCGGCGTTCGCGTCGTCTGATCACTGACTCACAGGTCTGACCGGAGCCCGCCTTCCCCTCGGGGGAGGCGGGCTCCCGTTCGTTCGGGGTCGGCTCCGCGCTGGAGACATCGCAGGTGGGGTGCATCGCTACACTGATCCCGAACGAAATCGTTCACGATCCGGGGTTGGCCGTGGTCCGGTGGGCTTGAGCGGTTCGGTGGGCTTGAGCGGTTCGGTGGGCGGGGAGGAGTCGGCGTGGCGGATGCCGTGGCGGCGTTGCGGCAGGCGATCGTGACCGGGGAGATGGCGCCGGGGCAGCGGTTGGTCGAGCCCGAGCTCGCGGAGCTGTTCGGGGTCTCCCGGGGTGCGGTGCGCGCCGCGCTGATCGACCTCACGGGTGAGGGACTGGTCGAGCGTGTGCACAACCGGGGCGCCCGGGTCCGCGTGGTGTCACTGGCCGAGGCCGTCGCGATCGTCGAGTGCCGCCAGATGCTGGAGGCGCTCTGCGCGGCGAAGGCGGCCCACAACGTCACCGAGGCGGCCGCCACCGAGCTGACCGAGCTAGGCGAACGGATGCGCGCGGCGGTCGGTGCCGGCGATCCGGTGAGGTACTCGGCGTTGAACGCCCAGCTGCACCAGCGCGTCCGTGAGCTGGCCGAGCAACCGGTGGCCACCGACCTGCTGGAGCGGCTGAACGCGCAGATGGTGCGCCACCAGTTCCGCCTGGCGCTGCGCCCGGGGCGGCCGCAGCGGTCGCTGCCCGAGCACCTGGCCATCATCGACGCGATCGTCGCGCGGGACGAGCGGGCCGCCGAGGCCGCCGCGCGCGCCCACCTGGCCAGCGTGCTCGACGCGCTGCGGGAGAGCGACCACCCGGCCACCCAGAGCGTCCTACAGGGCTGACCCCGCCCCGGCGTACCGGCAGACCCGTGATCATCAGGACTTCAGGGCGGTTTTCAGTGGGCCCGCACAGCCCGCACGTCCTGATGATCACGGTAGCCGCGGCTCGGCGGGCGCTGGGGTGGGGTCGGTGCCGGTCTCGGTGCCGAGCTCGACGTTGCGGCTCTCCGGCCCGAGCAGCGCGCCGACCAGCACCAGCGCGCCGCCGAGGACGAGCAGCGCGCTCGCGGTGAGGCCGCGCGGCAGGATCGCGCCCAGCCAGTTCTGGTAGTAGGCGTAGAACGAGGTGAGCACGAGCGGTGTGCTGTAGCCGAGGCCGAAGCCGCTGCCGCGCAGCGCCGCCGGGAACCGCTCGCACAGGTAGGACGGGGTGACGGCGAACGCGCTGGCGCCGGCCAGCCGGATCACCGCGGTCAGCGCCAGCACCGAGCCGAACCCCGTCCACCAGCCGGCCGAGATGGTGCCGAACGCCGCCGCGGTGGGCACCCCGATACCCACGCCGCACCAGGCCAGGAACCGCCGCCGGCCGATCCGTTCGCTCAGCACGCCGAGGTAGGGGAACAGCACGGAGTGCACCGCCTGCACGATCACCAGTGCACCCGTCACCGCCGTGGCGGACACGTGGCCCTGGGTCTGCAGCGCGCTCGGCAGCAGCCCCGAGGCCAGGTTCGAGGCGAACCAGATGCCGCTCATCAACACGAAGACCTGCACAAACTCCCGCCGCGCCGAGCCGAACAGCACGTCACGCACCGGGTTGCGCGACTTCTTCGACGAGGCCCACACCTCCGACTCCGTCACCGAGCGCGAGTAGTACACGACGAACACCAGGCACAGCAGTGCGCCGATCACGAACGGCACCCGCCAGCCCCACACCGCGTACGGCGAGGTGGCCGAGCCGGCCGGCGCGATCCGCAGGGTCAGCAGCGTGATCAGCGCGATGGCGCAGTACGACAGCGGGAACCCCATCCCGACGAGCCCGCCGTACCAACCCCGCCGCCCGGTCGGCACCGCCTCCATGGCCAGCGGGGTCGCGCCGGCGTACTCCCCGCCGAGAAAGACGCCGTCGGCCAGCCGCAGCAGCACCAGCAGCGCTACCCCGACCAGTCCGACCTGCGCGTAGCCGGGCAGCACCGCGATCAGGCCGGTGCACACCCCGCAGCCGGTCACCGCGTACAGGGTCGTCCGGCGCCGGCCGATCTGGTCGGCCAGCCGGCCGAACACCAGCGAGCCGAGCGGACGGCCGACCAGGGTCGCGACGAAGATCAGCGAGTTCACGATGGCCCGGCTGTCCGGGGAGACCGAGCCGGGCAGGAAGTAGTCCATCGCCGGGGTCAGCGCCACGACCGGCAGGTACACGTCGAACATGTCGACGAAGAAGCCGAAGGACGCGCCGACGACGGCGGCGCGGGCGGGCCCGGTCAGCCGCCGCCCGGCCCGGTCAGACATGCCCGCTCGAGCTCCACCCGGCGCCCGCGACGAGTGGTCCGGCCCGCTCCGATGGGGACCGCTGAATGTCGGCCATACCGCGACGGTAGTCGCCGTCCGTCGATCGTCACAAGAAGTTCGAACGAAATCGTTGACGATCTGCCGGTGGTGCCGGCCGGATCAGCGCACCTGCAGCACGATCTTGCCGCTGGCCCGGCGCTCGTCGAACTCGCGCAGCGCCTCGGCCGCCTTGGTCAGCGGGTAGGACGAGCCGAGCACGGGGGACAGCGCCCCGGACTCCAGGTGCGGCAGCAGGTCCGCCCACTGTTCGCGCAGGTAGTCGGGCCGGGGCAGCCAGAACGCGCCCCAGCCGACGCCGACCACGTCGATGTTGTTGAGCAGCAGCCGGTTGACCTTGACCGTGGGGATCTCGCCGCCGGTGAAGCCGATCACGAGCAGCCGTCCCTCGGGGGCGAGGCTGCGCAGCGAGTCGGTGAACCGGTCCCCGCCGACCGGGTCGACCACGATGTCCACGCCCCGGCCGCCGGTCAGCGCCTTGACCGCGTCGCGGAACCCGTCGGCCAGCACGGCCTCGTGGGCGCCGGCCTGGCGCGCGACCTCCGCCTTGGCCTCGGTGGAGACCACCGCGAGCACCCGCGCGCCGAGTACCCTGGCCAGCTGGATCGCGGCCGTGCCGACCCCACCCGACGCGCCGTGCACCAGCACGGTCTCGCCGGCCCGCAGCCGGGCGCGGCGGACCAGCGCAAAATGCACGGTCAGGTAGTTCATCGGCAGGCCGGCGCCGGCCGTGAAGGACAGTGCCGCCGGCAGCGCGAACACGAACCGGGGGTCGGTGACCACCTGCTCGGCGAAGCCGCCGAGGCCGGGGAAGGCGGCCACCCGGTCGCCCGGCGCGAACCCGGAACCCTCGGGCGCGGCCCGGACCACGCCCGCCACCTCGCAGCCCGGTACGAACGGCAGCTCCGGCTTGAGCTGGTACTGGCCCCTGGTCTGCAGCAGGTCGGGGAAGCAGACGCCGGCGGCGTGCACCTCGATGTGCACCTGGTCGCCGGTGGGCGTCGGGTCGTCGACCTCGACTACGCCGACCGAGTCGGGTCCGTCGAGCGAGCTCACCTGAACCGCCTGCATGGCAGTCTCCTCGGGCATTCGGGTTGGGCGTTCGGGGCCGACCGCGTGGACCGGGCGGCGGTCTGGACAACCGCTCAGCGGGCTCCGATGTCCCGCAGGGCCGCGCCGACGTTGTGGTACAGCGCCAGGTGGTGGTCCACGCCCGTGGTCCGCAGGGTGCGGTGCACCGGGCCGTCGGCGACCACCACGATCTTCAGCGGCACGTGCAGCTGGACGGCCTGCCAGTGCGCGTCGACCAGCACCGCGATGCCCGTGGAGCCGAGGAAGTCCACCGTGGTCAGGTCGACCACGACGGGCACCGGGGCCGGCCCTTCGAGCAGGTCGGACAGCGCGGCGCGCAGCTTCGGGCCGGTGGCCAGGTCGACCTCGCCGGCGGCGGTCACCACGACCGCGCCACCGGCATCAACCGGGGTGATCCGCAGGAGACCTTCATCGTCCGCGACCTCGGGATGATCTCGCTCCATGCCGTGCGACCCTACCCGGCCGAGGCCGCCGGCTGGGGGTGGAGTGTCGACTCGGTCGGTTCGGCCGGGTCCGGTCGGCTCGGCCGGGCCGGTCGGTTCAGCCGTCGGAGCCCAGCTCAGCGGCGTAGCTGTGCCCGAACAGCCCCGGCAGGCCGCCGGTGTGCAGGAACACCGTGCGCTGCCCCGGCCGGATCTCGCCGTCCCGCACGGCGGCGGTGAGCCCGGCGAACGCCTTGGCGGTGTACACCGGGTCGAGGGCGAGCCCCTCGGCGCGCGCCACGTCGGACATCGCCTGCCGGGCCGCCTCGGTGAGCTTGCCGTAGCCCTCGCCGACCTGGTCGCCGCGCAGCCGCGACCCGTCGGGGGAGCCGCCGAGCGCGGTGACCATCTCGCGCACCCGCCGGGCCGGGTCCGCCACGGCGCCGGAGTCGACACCCAGCACCCGCTCGGCGCCGAGCCCGGCGACCAGGCCGGCCATGGTGCCGCCGGAGCCGACCGAGACGACGGCGTGGGCCAGGTCGGGCGCCTGCTCGGTGAGCTCCCGCGCGCACTCGAGGTAACCCCGGCTGCCGATCGGGCCGGACCCGCCGAACGGCACCAGGTACGGCGTGCGGCCGCCGGCCCGCAGTGCATCGGCGAGCTCGGCGGCGCGGGCCTCCAGTGCGGTGTCGTCGGCGGGGCCGGCCCAGTGCAGCTCGGCGCCGAGCAGGTGGTCGAGTACGAGGTTGCCCACCGGCACGGGCGGTGGCTCGCCGGCCAGCACGAGCAGGCAGCGCAGGCCGAGCCGGGCCGCGGCGGCGGCCGTCGAGCGGGCGTGGTTGCTCTGCGCGGCGCCGGTGGTGACGAGGGTGTCGGCGCCGGCGGCCAGCGCCGCGCCGGCGGTGTGCTCCAGCTTGCGCACCTTGTTGCCGCCGCCGGCCCGCCCGGTCCGGTCGTCCCGCTTGATCCACAGGTCGCCCGGGCGCAGCCCGATCCGCTCGGCCAGCCGGGGAGCCGGCTCCAGCGGGGTCGGCCAGCTGCCCAGCCGGGCGATCCTCGGGGTGGCGGCGGAACTGGCGGGCCGAGCGGACTCGTCGGTGCGCGAGTGGTCCATGCGGCCAGCCTTCCAGGCGGGGCGCCGCCGCGCCGGCAGAGTCGCGGCCTCGCCCGTCGGAGTGATCTCGGCGTGGCACCGATCCGGGGTGAGCAGGCTCATCCGGGCGCGCGGCACGCCGAGCCTCCGATTCACTTACCCGCCGACCGGGGCCCGGTTACAGTCACGGAAAAGGACTGTCATAGACTTGTACTAGTCTGCGAGGGATGGCCCTCGGCGTCCGTCGCCCCACCACTCACAGAAAACGAGACCACACGATGGCCTACAAGGTCGGATACATCGTCGGCAGCCTGTCGAAGAAGTCCATCAACCGCCGGCTGGCGCGGGCGCTCGAGAAGATCGCGCCGAACGACCTGGAGCTCGCCGAGATCCCGATCGCCGAGCTGCCGCTGTACAACCACGACTTCGACAGTGACTACCCCGAGGTCGGCAAGGCGCTCAAGGCGGCCATCGAGGGCGCCGACGCGATCCTGTTCGTCAC
>DATAZG010000118.1:0-54246 GCA_036272155.1 Pseudonocardia sp. | reverse complement strand
GTCGCGGGCGTCGAAGACGCTGGACTGGCTGGTCGCGCACGGCTACGCCGAGCAGGTGGCCGACGCCGTCGTGGTGCTGTGCTGTGACCGGGTCAGCCCGGAGATCGACCGCGAGCGCGTCCGGGCGCACTTCCTGGCCCGCTGCCGCGCGGTGGTGGAGATCCCGTACGACCCGCACCTGGCCACCGGCGGCCGCCTCGACCTCGGCGCCATGCGCGAGGAGACGCAGCTCGCGTTCCTCGAGCTCGGCGCGCTGATCGCCGACGAGTTCTCCGCCTGACCCACGCCGCCCCCCAGACCGAGCCCCCAACCTCCCGCGAGTCGGGGATTCCGTCAGGGTGAGTCGCGGATTCCGTCAGCCCGCGAGACCGGGAGCCGGCTACTTGGCGAGCGCCCGCACCGGGCCGGCGTCCCCGGCCTGGGCGTGCAGCTTGTTGTCCTTGCCCGGCACGCACAGGCCGTGCTTGGCGCTGCCCCGGACGAACGCGGCCAGGCAGCTGGCCAGCTGTGCGTGGGCGATGGCGTTCGGGTGGAAGGACTCCTGGGCGAGGTGGCTGGCGGCCGAGATGCCGCCGTGCGCGAACACCTTGGGGTCGACGCTGAGCCGCCGCTGCCACTCGACGCCCTTGTTGGTGCACGCCTCGTGGCCCTCGGTGGCCCGGGACAGGTCCAGGAAGCGCGCCCCCTCCTGGTCCGCCACCGAGCGCAGGGCGGTGGACAGCTGCGGCACCGCCGTCGTCCGGCCCCAGCGGGCGTCCTCGGCGCGGAACGGGCAGCCGATGAACCCGTGGGTGGACACCATCGACTCGGTGACCGGCGAGGCGTACGAGGCGACGACGAGCGTGTAGTCCTGGTCGCGGTAGCCGGCCTGGCGCATCGCGTCGCGCACGTCGGCCAGTGCGTGCTGCACCTTCGGCTTCATCGCGGCCAGCTTGGCCTGCCACTGGCCGCCCAGGGTGCTGGCGCAGCTGGGCAGCGACGGGTTCAGGTAGACGGCGACGCAGCGCACCATCACGCTGCCGAAGGACGGGTCGTCGTTCGCGCCGAACTGGGTGACCACGGTGGTCACCTTGAAGTTCCTGGCGAGCTGGGCCAGCCGCTTCGCCTGGGATCCCTCGGTGTCCTGCACGGCGGTGCCGAACCCGACGTTCGCCGAGGTCGCGCCCGAGCAGGCCAGGTTGAACGCGGTACTGGCCAGCCCGGTGTGCCGGATGTAGGCGTGCGAGGACCGGTGGCACCAGTCGCCCTTCTCGCCCTTGGTGCCCGCGTCGTAGTCGCCGGCGCCCTCGCCGGAGGCGGTGCTGTCCCCGAGCGCCACGATCGCGGTGCGCTTGCCACCGGGCGTCGCCGGTGCGGGCTTCGAGCCCGGCCTCGTCGCGGCCTTCGGGGCCGGTCTGGGCGTAGGGCCGGGCCTCGGCGCCGGCGCGTCCACCACCGAGGCGGCCAGCGTGGTCGCCGCTGGCGCTGAGGGCGTGCTCGCGGCCGCCGCGGCACCCCCGGGTGCCATGGCGGTGACCAGCCCTAACAGCACCACGGCGAGTACGGTACGGACGAGACTGGTGAGGCTGGTGACACGTCTGTGCACTGGATCACCGTAATCGGTGATCGAACGCGGGTGAATTCACCGAACGTGTAGGCACTGTGCCCGGACGGAGGCAGCGACCGGCCTCGAACGGCGTGCCCGTTGCTCCACCGAGGGACGGCTCGGGGTCACCCCGAGGCCGAAATCAGGGCCGCCACCGAGTTCAGGGCCACCCTGAGGTGGGCATTCTGAAGAGAGCGCGGCGCACCCGGTGCCGTGCATGAAGGAGGCAGTCGTGAGTGCGCCGCTGAGTCGTCCTCGGCACGGAACGGTCATCGCGGGGGTGTGTGCCGGACTGGCCGACCGGTTCGGGATGAGCCCGTTCGTGGTTCGGCTGCTCTTTGTGCTGTCCTGCCTGCTGCCTGGCCCGCAGTTCATCATCTACCTCGTGCTGTGGGTGATCATGCCGAAGCGCCAGGCCTGAGTCTCAGCGCCGGCGCCGGCCGCGCTGGGGACGCCCGGGCGCGGCGCTTAGGCTGAGCTCGTGACGTCCTCACCGGCCTCCACAACCAACCCGGTCCGGCCGCCGGGTCGCGCGGGGCGGCCCGGCTGGCCGGCCCGGTTCGGCGGTCCCGACTGGCGGGCGCCGGTCGCCCGGCTGGTGGCGGCGCCCGCCGGCGGCGTGCTGATGTACCTCGCCTGTGCACCCCGGACGCTGTGGTGGCTGGCTCCGGTGGCGTTCGCGCTGCTCGGCGCGGTGCTGCGCGGGCGGCGGTGGCGGGCCGGGCTGGGCCTCGGCGTGCTGTTCGGGCTGGGCTACTTCGCACCGCTGCTGCCCTGGGTCGGGATCTACGTCGGAGCGGTGCCGTGGCTGGCGCTGGCCGCGATGGAGGCGCTGTTCGTCGGGCTCGGCTGCGCGCTCATCGCGGTGAGCACGCGCCTGCCGGGCGCCCCGGTCTGGATGGCGGCGCTCTGGGTGGCCACCGAGGCCTTCACCGCGCGGTTCCCGTTCGGCGGCTTCTCCTGGGGCAAGGTGGCGTTCTCCCAGGCCGACGGCCCGTTCCTGCGCCTCGCGGCGGTCGGCGGCACCCCGCTGGTCTCCTTCGCCGTGGTGCTCACCGGCTTCGGGCTGGCCGCGCTCGTACAGACGCTGCGACAGGGCCGGTTTCCCGCCGGCTGGCGCCCGGGCTGGACCCCGGTGGCCTGCGTGCTGCTGCCCGTGCTGGTCGCGCTGGCGGTGCCGGCCTGGCTGACCGGGGCGGCGGGGGCCTCGGTCCGGACGATCACGGTCGCCGCCGTACAGGGCAACGTGCCGAGGCTCGGGCTGGACTTCAACTCCCAGCGCCGGGCCGTGCTGGACTACCACGTACGGCGCACCATGCAGCTGGCCGACGACGTCGCCGCCGGCCGGGTGCCACGCCCCGACCTGGTGATCTGGCCGGAGAACTCCTCGGACATCGACCCGCTGCGCAACCCCGACGCCAACGCCGAGATCACCGCCGCCACCGACCGGATGGGCGTCCCGATCCTCGTCGGCGCCGTGCTGGTGCTGCCCGACGGCGTCCACACCGCGAACTCCGCGCTGGTCTGGACGCCTGGGGTGGGGCCGACCGAGCGCAACGACAAGCGCCGCGTGCTGCCGTTCGGCGAGTACCTGCCGTGGCGGAGCTTCTTCCGGCTGCTCTCGCCGTACGCCGACCGGGCCGGCCACTTCGTGCCGGGCAACGGGCCGGGCGTGGTCACCATGGCCGGCATCCCGGTGGGGGTGGCGATCTGCTGGGAGGTCGCCTTCGACGACCTGGTCAACGCCAGTGTCCGCAACGGGGCACAGCTGCTCACCGTGCCCACCAACAACGCCACCTTCGGCGTGTCCGAGATGACCTACCAGCAGCTGTCGATGTCCCGGCTGCGGGCGGTCGAGCACGACCGGGCGGTGGTGGTCGCAGCCACGAGTGGGGTCAGTGCGATCATTGCCCCGGACGGTTCCGAGCTTGCCCGGTCGCCGGTGTTCACCCCGGCGGCGTTGGTCGAGCAGGTGCCGTTGCGCACGACGACTACGCTGGCCACCCGGTTCGGCGCGGCGCCCGAGTGGCTGCTCGCGGTGCTCGGCCTGGTGGCCTTCGGCGTTGCCGTGCGCCGTGGCGCGGCCGGTGGGGTATCGGTGCCGCCGGAGCAACCGGATGAGACGCGAGGGGAAGACGAGGATGGCTGACCAGCACGCCGGGGGCGGCACCAGGTCGTTGGTGGTGGTCATCCCGACCTACAACGAGCTGGAGAACCTGCTGCCGATCGTGCACCGCCTGCACGCGTCGGTCCCCGAGGCGCACGTGCTGGTCGTCGACGACGCCAGCCCGGACGGCACCGGCGAGCTGGCCGACAAGCTCGCCGCCGAGGACGATCGTGTGCGGGTGATGCACCGGCAGGCCAAGGACGGGCTCGGCGCCGCCTACCTGGCCGGCTTCGCCCGGGCGCTGGAGCAGGGCTACCAGACCATCGTGCAGATGGACGCCGACGGCTCGCACCCGCCGGAGGCCCTGCCGGCGATGCTGGCCGAGCTGGCCGACGCGGACCTGGTGCTCGGCTCGCGCTACGTCAGCGGCGGCAGCGTGGTGAACTGGCCCAAACACCGCGAGATCCTGTCGCGGGGCGGCAACCTGTACTCGCGGTTGGCCCTGGGGGTACAGATCCGGGACATCACGGCCGGCTACCGCGTGTTCCGCCGGCACGTGCTGGCCGAGCTCGCCCTCGGCGAGGTCAACTCGCAGGGGTACTGCTTCCAGATCGACATGGCCTGGCGTGCGGTGCGGGCCGGCTTCCGGGTGCGGGAGGTGCCGATCACGTTCACCGAGCGGGAGCGCGGCGACTCCAAGATGAGCGGCTCCATCGTCCGCGAGGCCCTGTGGCGCGTCACCCGATGGGGTGTCAGCAGCCGGCTCGGGCTGGGCGAGGAGGGCCGTCCCCGGGACGCCGTCTCGGCCTGAGACGGGCGGCCGGGAGCCTGGCGGCGCCCGGAACCTCACCCGGAACGCAGTGTCGGCCCGGCCCCCGAGGGGACCGGGCCGACACCGACACCGCTATCTCGCCGCCGCCGTGGAGCACGCGGCGGCAGCCGGTTCGGTTCAGTGCGCTGACTGCGAACGTCAGCCTTGCGTCACGCGCTCTTGGAGCGACGGCCACGCAGTTCTTCGAGCCGCTCGGCGAGCAGTTCGTCCAACTCGGCGAGCGAACGACGCTCGAGCAGCATGTCCCAGTGCGTACGCGGGGGCTTGACCTTCTTCGTTTCCGGCTCGACGCCGTCGATGAGCTTGGAGACGCTGCCGTGCAGGCGGCACTCCCAGGTCATCGGTGGCTCCGCGTCGTCGGAGAAGGGGACGTCGAAGTCGTGCCCCTTGGGGCAGGCGTACTGGACCGACCGGCGCGGCGCGAGGTCGTGATTGCGGTCGGTCTCGTAGCTGACAGCCCCGAGCCGGCTGCCTCGCAGCACACGGTCCGCCATGATGTAGTCCTCTCACTTCGTGGCCCGGAGGAGGGATCCCGGGCTCGCAGCACCTCGTGTAACGTCGCCCCTAGCGCGTACGTTCCCTCTCCGGCACGTCGGTCGACGTGGCGTCGGTAACTCTTGGCCGACACACGCCACCCCTCCGCGCCGTCCCTTAGTGTCCCCCATCCGGACCGTTTGCAATCCTATTTGTGACCAGGTCGCCGTGTGTGAGCTACGTCACACTTCTCAGGGCCGCGGTCAGACCAGGCGAGGTTCGGGGTTGCCCACGGCACGGATACCGCGCCGCAGCGGCACCGCCGCGACGATCGCGAAGCCGACCACCAGGAACCCGATCAGCGACAGAATCGCCGGGCGGAATGACCCTGTCGCGTTCGCCACCAGCGAGAACACCAGCGGACCCAGCGACGAGGTACCGCGCTCGCCGAGTGTGTAGAGCGCGAAGTACTCGGCGGCCCGCCCCTTCGGCACCAGCTGGCTGAACAGGGACCGGGACAGCGCGGCGGGGCCGGCGATCACCAGGCCGATGCCGAGCGCCACCGCGTAGAACTGCAGCCGCTGACCGGACTGCACGAAGTAGGCGCCCGTGATCACCACCGCCCACAGCCCCAGGCTGAGCAACAGCGTGCGCTTCGCGCCGATCCGGGCGGCCAGCCAGCCGTGGGCCAGGCCGCCGCCGAACGCGACGAACTGCACCGCCAGGATCGTCAGCGTGAGCACCTCGACCGGCAGCCGGAGCTCCTGCGCGCCGTACAGGCCGGCCGTGGCGTTCACCGTGTTGACGCCGTCGATGTAGACGAGGAACCCGGCCAGGAAGGCGAGCGTGATCGGGAATCGGCGGGCGTCGGCCAGCGTGGTCCGCAGCTGCCGGAAGCCCCCGACCAGCTGGGCGCGGCCGCCCTCCCGGCCCACCGGCTCGCCGTGCTCGGGCAGCCAGCGCAGGGAGACCAGAGTGAACGCCGCCCACCACAGCCCGCAGAACACGAAGCAGACCCGGATCGCCCCGGCCTGGGACAGCCCGAACAGCCCGCGCGCCTCGATCAGCCCGATGTTCAGCGCCAGGCACA
Organism: Pseudonocardia sp.; assembly: GCA_036272155.1. GTDB lineage: Bacteria > Actinomycetota > Actinomycetes > Mycobacteriales > Pseudonocardiaceae > Pseudonocardia. The sequence goes on along the minus strand of DATAZG010000118.1, from coordinate 48,158 downwards.
GCCCGCCGCCCAGGTAGCCGAACGACCAGCCCTTGGAGGACACGTCGTCGCGCTGGTCCGGCGTGGCGATCTCCGGCAGGAACGCGTAGTAGACCACCACCGAGCCGTAGTAACAGACGTTGCCGAGCGCGAACAGCAGCGCACCGAGCTGCCAGTCGGTGCCGCTGACCAGCGCCAGGCCGCAGGTCGCCACCGCGCCGGCGATCGCGAACCCACCGAGCAGCGTGCGCTTGTTGCGGGCCCGGTCGGCGATGGCCCCGGTGACCGGCAGCACGACGAGCTGCAGCACGGTGGAACCGGCCAGCAGGAAGCCGAACAGCGAGCCGGCCTGTACCGGCACCCCCAACAGCGACACCGCGCAGTCCCGCAGCGCGCTCTGGCAGGGCTGCCCGGCGGCGCGGGCGTCCCGAGTGGCCACGTCCGTCAGGTACAGCGAGAAGAACACGGTGAGCACGGAGATCTTGAACACCGCGTTCGCCCAGTCGTACACGCACCAGGCGCGCTGGGCGCCCGTCAGACGGGTCACCGAGGCCACTGGCCCCGGTCGACGAGCACCTCACGCAGCAGGTCCGGGCGGTCGGTGATCAGCCCGTCGACGCCGAGGTCCAGCAGCGCGCGCATCTCGGCGGCGTCGTTGATGGTCCACACGTGGACCTCCATGCCGAGCTCGTGGGCGGTGTCGAGGAACGCCCGGTCGACCACGGTCAGCGGGCCCTGCCGGCGCGGTACCTGGGCCAGCTGCGCGGGTACCGGCAACCAGCCGCCGGCCCGGCCCACCCGGGCCTGGCGCAGCCAGCCGCGCAGCCGCAGGCTCAGCACGTCCCGGGGTGAGCAGGACGTGATCAGCCGGGACCCGCCGGCGCGGCGCAGCTGACCCAGCCGGGCGGCGGAGAACGAGGCGAGGCAGACGCGGTGCCAGGCGTCGGTCTCGGTCAGCAGGTCCAGGGTCGGGCGCACCGCCGGGGCGGCCTTCACGTCGATGTTGAGCAGCGCGCCGGGCAGCTCCTCGATCACCTGGCGCAGCGTGGGCAGCGGCTCGCGGCCGGCGATCCGGGCCTGGCGCACCCGGGCCCAGGACTGCTCGGCGATGGGGCCGGTGGCGTCGGTGGTCCGGTCCAGGGTGGCGTCGTGCGACACGACCACCTCACCGTCGGCGGTCGCGTGCACGTCGAGCTCCAGGTACCGGAACCCCTCGGCCAGCGCCCGCCGGAACGAGGACATCGAGTTCTCCCGGCCGGCGAGCTCGTCGAGGTGCCAGCCCCGGTGCACCAGGGCACGCGGGTACGGGCCGGCCAGATAGGGGTGCGTGGCGCCCGACCGGGCACCCGACGCATCAGGCCTCACACCCCCGAGTCTAGGAGCCCACGCCCCCCGGGGCCCGACAAGTCGAGGCCACCACCCCGGGAGTCGGGGATTTGGTCAGGGTGAGTCGGGGATTTGGTCAGGCTCAGGGGGCCGGCAGCGGCTGGCCCCCGGCGAGCAGCGGGGCCATCAGGTCGCCGTGCCTGGCCAACCGGTCCGGCAGGTCGGTGGCGGTGAAGACCAGGTCCTCCGGGCGGCGGCACGCGCCGACCTCGTCCCAGGTCAGCGGCGTCGCCACGGTCGGTCGCTGCCGGCCGCGCAGCGAGTAGCTGGCCACCGTGGTCTTGGCCGGGTTGTTCTGGCTCCAGTCGATGAACACCCGGCCCCGGCGACGCTGTTTGGCCATCACCGCGGTCACCCGGGCGGGGTCGGCGGCGGCGAGCCGCTCCGCGACGGCCTTCGCGTACTCGTTGGTCTGCTCCGCCCGGCTCACCCGTACCGGGCTGTAGAGCTGCATGCCCTTGCCGCCGCTGGTCCGCGGATAGGCGGCCAGGCCGTCCTCGGCGAGCACGCCGGCGACCCGCTCGGCCACCCGGGCGCAGTCGACGACCGTGGCGCCCTCGCCCGGGTCCAGGTCGAAGACCAGCAGGTCAGGGGCATTCTGAGTCGCGTCAGGGCCGACCGTCCACTGCGGCACGTGCAGCTCCAGCGCGGCCAGGTTGGCGACCCAGGCGAGCCCGGCGGCGTCGTCGATCAAGGGGTAGTCGATGAACTCGGAGCCGGCCGCGCTGCCGGGCGTGGGCAGCCGCACGGTGCGCACCCAGCTCGGCACGTGCCGCGACACGTTCTTCTCGAAGAACGACAGCGCCTCGACGCCGTCCGGCCAGCGCCGCAGCGTGACGGCGCGGCCGGCCAGATGCGGCAGCATCGCTTCGGCCACCGCCAGGTAGTGCGTCAGCACGTCCCGCTTGCGGAACCCGGTCAGCGGGTAGATCACCTTGTCCGGGTTGGCCAGCCGGACGCGCCGGCCGGCGACCTCGACGCTGGACACCGTGCGGGAACCGGCCCTGGTGGTGCTGGGCTTGGCGGCCGGCGCGGGTGCGGCGCCGGTGTCCGAGGGGGCCGCGACCGGCGGCTGGTCGGGCCCCTCCACCGGCGGGGCAGACGCCGGGGGAGTGGCGCCGGTGTTGATCTCGATCCAGTCGCCGCCGCGCTCGCCGGGGCGGTAGGGGGAGTCGGCGCGCTTGGCCAGCACGGCCGGCAGGCCCTGCTCGGCGGCCGCCGCGAGCACCGCCGCGCCGCCACCGGGATAGGACGGCGCGAGCCGCCAGTGCGGCCCGGTCAGCGGCAGCGACTCGGCCAGGGCGCGGCGTTCGGTGTACGGCAGTTCGAGGCAGTCCCGGCCGTCCACGTGGAGCAGGTCGCTGATCCACAGGCCCGGGGGAGTCCCGCCGATCTCGCCGTCCAGCAGGACGGCCGTGCTGCCCAGCGTGGCACCGAGGCCGGCCAGCTCGGGGTGCCGCTCGGGCAGGGGCACGCTCTGGTCGTCGAGCAGCTCGACCCGGCCGCCGTCCACCCTGACCAGCACCCGGGTCCCGCCGAAGCGCACCTCGTAGCACCAGCCCTCGTCGGGTTCGGGCAGCTGCCCGGGCGTGGCGAGCATGGGGGAGAGCTCACGGGGGAGCGGCCGGCGGTCCGGGTCCCGCGCCGGGTCTCCCCTGCGCAGCAGCCATTCCTTCGGCGTGCGGCCCCGCCGAAGCAGCACGTACCGCCCGCTGGCCCGGCTGCCGTGCAGAACGAACTGGACCTCGGTCTCGGTCCACTTCACCGTGTCGTAGCGGCCGCGGTCCCAGATGGTCATCCGGCCCGCGCCGTACTCACCGGCCGGGATGTCACCGGCGAAGTCGGCGTACTCCATCGGATGGTCCTCGGTGCGCACCGCCAGTCGCACCGTGCCCGGGTCCTCGGGCAGCCCCTTGGGCACCGCCCACGAGGCGAGCACGCCGTCCCGCTCCAGCCGCAGGTCCCAGTGCAGGCTGCGGGCGTGGTGCTGCTGGATCACGAACACGTCGCCGCGCGGCTCGGCCGGAGTCGGGTCCCCGGGCGGGATCGGCTCCGGGGTGCGGCCCCGGTCGCGCTTGCGGCGGTACTCGTCGAGCGGCACCCCTGCCTCCTTCCGCGCGCTGCCGCCGAGGTGCCCCGGCGCCAGCCAGCATGCCCGGATCCGCTGAGTGTGGCCAAGGCGGCCGGTCTTGCGAAGCGGAGGCTAGGCATGCTTTCCTTAGGCTTGCCTCACTAAGTCGTCGGGTGAAGGGAACGGGCCGCGATGTTCGTCTGCATGTGTGTCGCGGTCACCGAGGGCGAAATCCGGGACTGCATCCATGCCGGCGCCCGCACGGTGGAAGAGGTAAGCAAGCTCTCATTTGCCTGTACCGGATGTGGGGGCTGTCGTGAGAGCATCGAGCAGATGTTGGCGTCTGGCGGAGTGCTGAGCGGGCAGCGAATGTGTGCATTACCACGGAGCGCTTGAGCCCTTTTACTCTGGTAAGACTTAGTTACCGTGCGCTTCCCTAAGCCCACCACATGCTCCCCTAACTCACTGTGACTGTGTCCTAATACGCAGAGTTAGGTGTACGGTCGGCCGCATTCCTGAGATTGACGAGGGGGATGCGCACTCATGCGTGGAGACGACGAGATCATTGCTCTGCTGAACGAGCAGCTGACCAGTGAGCTCACTGCAATCAACCAGTACGTCCTGCATTCCAAGATGCAGGCCAACTGGGGATTCACCAAGCTTGCCGAGCACACCCGTGCCGAATCCATCGAAGAGATGCAGCACGCGGAGAAGATCACCAACCGCATCCTCTTCCTGGAGGGGCTGCCGAACTACCAGCGGCTGTTCTCGCTGCGGGTCGGCCAGACCGTGCCCGAGCAGTTCACCTGCGACCTGGCGGTCGAGCTCGAGGTGGTGGAGCGGCTGCGTCCCGGCATTGCCATGTGCCGCGAAAAGGGTGACATCACCACCGCGAACCTCCTCGAGGAGATCCTGCACGACGAGGAAGAGCACATCGACTACCTCGAGACCAACCTCGAGCTCGTCGAGAAACTCGGCGAACAGCTCTACCTGAGCCAGCTCGTCGAGCGTCCGCCGACAAACGGCTGACCTCCCGAAACCCCGGTCGGCGCGGTTCAACCCCACGGAACCGCGCCGCCCGGTCTCATTTGCCCCGCCCGCGCACCTTGCCGGCGGGGCAAATTGCCGTGGCGGACAATTGTGTGTCGATTACGCCGTGTGCTGTTGGTTGGCCAGATGTATATGACCATTAATCTGCGAATTTCGATAGGGCAGTAGCTCATGGTCGGATGATTGTTGATCAGGGGTTGACGGTTGACTGGGCGGATATGGCCGGCGACACGGCTCGCCACTGACCCCGTGAGTGGCGAATGGGGCTATGACCCAATTCGCCACTCGCGGGGGTCGAGGGTGCGGAACCAGGGGTTGGGTGCGGGTGGCGCCGGGTGATGTGGCGAGCGAACTCGCCGTGTACCGGCTGGTGTGCGTCGACGTGGACGGTAGATGTGTGCGGGCCTGGCGGTGTGCCGGTGGCCGGCGTTGTGTCGGTCGCGTTGTGTCGGTGACTGGGTGTCGGTGGCTGGCGGGTGTACCGGCCACTACCCTGCCGTCGTTATCTCCTGAGCCGATAATCGACATTATGTCAACCTAGCGGGATCTGGCTGACCTGGGACGGCAGGGCGGATGGCCGTAGTTGGGGGTCACCCCCCGGCCGGACCCGGACGCCGGGGTGCTCAGCGGCGAGCCTGGCCGGGCAACGTGTATGCCGTGTCGTTGACATCAGACATCGTCGAGGCACCTGGACGCCGGCGCCTCGTGGGCCGTACACCAAGCCTCGCGGGCCGTGCGGCAACGAGTTCGATCCGAACCCCGCGGGATCCCGTTTCCCGGTGTGTTCCGGTATGCGGGTTGTCGCGTCATCCTCGAGTTGGTCCGTCGCCCTGTCGCTGCGCGCGACAACTCTTTGCTCCGACAGTAATTGCTACGCGGCAGGTCCGAATGTATACCGAATTACTGTCCGCTGAGTCGCGGGCTGTGCACAACAGCTGTCCGATATTTCGACACCTGAGCCGCGTCCGTTACGTTGACTGTGCAATCAGAATGGTCTGTATCGAGTGTGCCGTGTGACGGCGAGGCGGCTCTTTACCTGTCCGCGCGGTATTTGGCCTCAGCTGAACGCCCGGTGGCCGAAGGTGCACCCCAAGGCCTGCGGGCTGCCTCTTTCGAGTGAAGGACGCCGGCGTGGGCCGGCTGGCTGAGATCGACCCCGGGCGAGGTCGGTGCGGGATAGGTCGGCCTCTCCCCTTGGGGCGGCCACTCCCCCCGCCGATTTTCATTGATCAACTTCTGCCGCTCGCCCAGCCCGGTCAGTTCGGCAGAGTCGGCAGCGGCCGGGCGCACAGCTCGACCGCCTCCTCCCTGGGTAGGCCGAGCAGGCACAGGACGCCCACCGCGAGCTCGTCGGCCACCTCGTCGACGTCGATGCGCGGCGAGGACTCGATCAGCTGCAGCAGTCCGAGCAGGGCGCCGCCGGCGGCCACGAGCGCCACCGAGGGGTTCCGCACGATGAACCGGCCGGACTCGGTCGCGCGGTGGATGTCGCGCAGCGCCCTCGGCGCGAGGCCGGCGTCCTCCATCAGGTACGGGAGGCCGGTGTGCATCAGGACGCTGGCCAGCTCCGGGCGACTGCGAGGCAGCCGCCCGGTGTGCCGCACGTTCACCGCGAACACCTCGGCCGGGTCCTCGAGGTCGGCGGTGAGCGCGTCGAGCAGCTGGCCGTGGTCATTCAGCGTCTGCGCGACCGCCGCGCCGAACAGCTCGGCCTTGCTGCTGAAGTGGTTGTAGAAGGACCCGAAGCCCACGTCGGCCCTGTCCGTGATCTCCTGGATGCTCACGTCGGTCCGGCTGCCCTCGGCGAGGAACTGGCGGGCGGCGGTGATCAGCGCGGCCCGCGTGCTGGCCTTGCGCCGGCCCCCCCGGCTGGTCGGGCGCTCCCCCTGCTCCCCCGACTCCCCCGGTCCGCCGCTCGCCGCGACATCGGGACTGGACGTGCGCCTCGGCATGGGCGGCAAGGTAGCAGAACGTTCACCCCTGATCTGATCATCATTCGGAGTGGTGCGGCCCCGGTGTGGCGCGTTCCGGTGGTGGCGGGTCGGCGTGGGTGCGGCATGCTCCGTGCCGTGTCGGATGGACGACGACAGCCGGTGCCACCGGAGTGGATGTGGCCGCTGCGGGGTGGCCGGCCGCTGAAGCGCTGGCGCTATCTCGGCGGCTACGGCGACGACGTGTGCCTGTGCCTCGGTGTGGTCCAGGTCGGCCTCGGGGTGCAGTCGTTCTGGGCGGTGTGGGACCGGGCCGGCCGCCGCCTCGCCGAGCGGACCGCGCTGGGCCGGCGGGGCGTGCGGCTCGGTGCGGCCGGTACGCCGCTCGGGTCCGCGCGGGTGCGGGCCCCGGGCGCCGAGCTCGACCTGCATGTGCGGCCGGACGGCGAGCCGTTGACGGTGCTGTCGCCGCACGGCGGGTCGTACATCTGGACGCGCAAGACGCCGATCGAGCTGACCGGGACGCTCCGGCTGGACGGCGTGGCCAGGCCGGTGCGCTGCCGCGGACTGGCCGACGACTCGGCCGGCTACCACGCCCGGCGGACGGAATGGCGGTGGTGCGCCGGCGTCGGCACCACGGCGGACGGGCGGGCGGTCACCTGGAACCTGGTGTCCGGGGTGCACGACGCCGGCCCGGTGACCGAGCGCGCGGTCTGGCGCGGCGGTGTGCCGGTGCCGGCCGGGGCCATGAGCATGTCCGACGACCTCGACCGGGTGACCACAGTGGACGGCGGCAACCTGCGGTTCAGCGCGGAAGCGGTGCGCCGGCGGGATGACCGGGTGCTCGGCGGGCTGATCAGCAGCGAGTACGTCCAGCCGTTCGGCACGTTCGCCGGCACGCTGCCGGGTCGGCTCGAGCTGGCCACCGGCTTCGGTGTGCTGGAGCGGCACCGCGCCCGCTGGTGAGCCGTGGGTTGCTGCCAGCCGGCGATCGGGGCGTGGCGATGCGTAACCGTCGCACCCCGATGGAGTTGAATGGGCACGGTTCGCGCGCACGCTCCCCCAGCCGGGCCCGCGGTCCAGAGCGGAAGGTCTGATCCGTTGTCGTACGACGTGATGAGTGTCTACACCCTGATGTTGGGTGATGAGTACGGCCCCGCGACGGTGAGCGTGCACTCCACCGCCGACGAGGCGTGGCGTGCGCTGGACCGCGAGGTGCGTGCCCGCTGCGGGCTGCGCCCCCGGCCACGCCGAGTGATCGACGAGGGCGCGGTAACCCGGTTGGCGGACGCCTGGCGCTCCGGTGACCCGGAAGCCCGGTTCTGGCAGATCTGCCCGCACCGGTTGCCGCTGATGGTGCCCGAGATCGGCCGCCCGGTGGTGCCCGCCCGGCACTGACGCCTGAGGTCGACCCTCAGAGCATCTTGTCTAGAGAACCGGCGTTCTCTACGCTGTGCGACAAATCGAGAGCGATCGTTCTCGCCGTGTTGTCGCCCGTGGAGAGGAACCCGCCGTGAACCAGCGCCCGCCGCTTCCCCCGTTCTCGCACGAGGATGCCCTGAAGAAGGTGCAGGCCGCCGAGGACGCCTGGAACAGCCGCGACCCCGAGCGGGTCTCGCTGGCATACACCGAGGACTCGGTGTGGCGTAACCGCGACCAGTTCGTCACGGGTCGGCCGGCGATCGTGGCGTTCCTGGCTCAGAAGTGGGAGCGCGAGCTGGACTACGCGCTGCGCAAGAGCCTGTGGTGCCACGGCGACAACCGGATCGCGGTGCGCTTCCAGTACGAGAGCCACAACGCCGACGGCCAGTGGTTCCGCAGCTACGGCAACGAGCTCTGGGAGTTCGACGAGAACGGCCTGATGCGCCGGCGCGAGGCCAGCATCAACGACCTCGCGATCGACGAGTCGGACCGGCGGATCTTCGGCACGCGGCCGCAGAGCGAGCACGGCCAGGAGATCCCGCTCCAGTGAGCGGCCGTCGGGCCCGGGCCGGACGGGTCAGTTGCCGCCGGGGCCGGACTTGATGGTGCTGATCCGCAGTTGCGGGCCGGGCGGGTTGCCGGTGCAGCCGGTGCCGTTGGTCGCGACGAACACCGAGGCCGTGTCGCCCGGCGGGTACACCCGCAGGCCCCGTACCGGGGTCGGCCGGCACACCGACTCGTCGTAGTTGAGCACCTGCACCATCGCCAGGGTGGCGGAGGCGACCCCGCGCGGCGCGAGCGTCACCGCCCCGCCCTTGGTGCCGTCGCGCTCGGCGGGCGCCCCGACCTGGGTGCCGTTGTCGCCGGTCACGTAGGACACCCCGGGGAAGCCCTGGATCACGCACGACCGGCTGCCCGTGTTCGTGAACTCCAGCTGCACGTAGCTGGTACCGGCCGCGGCGTCCCCGCTGCCGAGGCTCACCCGCAGCGTGCTCGCGCGGCACGGCGCGGGCCCGGCCGGCCGGGTCGGGGCGGCGGTGCCCCCGGTGCCGCTACCGGTGCTGCCCTGGCTGGGGGACTCGGTCGGCGCGGTCTCGGCGGCGGAGGACGGGGCCGCGGTGTCGCTGGTGCTCGCCGGCGCGGTCACGGTCGGCGCCCCGGCGCAGCCGGCCACAGCCAGTGCCAGCCCCGCGACCGCGGCGAGCAGTCCGGCGCGGCCGGCGGAGCCGAGGCCGATCCGAGAGCGGTGCATGCCCATCCCCCTTGTGCTCCGGGGGCCCGACCCGCGCCGGCTGTCCGGTGGGCGCTCGCTGCCCCGAAGGGAGCGCAGGTTACCGCCCTACCACGATCGAATGATCAGCCGCGGGTCCGTTGCCTCGGCGGGGCGGCAGCCGTCGGCCGGGCACCGGTGCCGGCGGGTTGTTGGCTGATCAGCCAGTGGTCGAGCGTGCGGCGGACGTCGGCCAGTGCCGGGCGGGCGGTCGGTTCGGTGGCCAGGCAGGCGGCGAGCAGCTGGTGGTGCACGCTGCGGCGGGGCAGGTTGGTCGGCGAGGCGCTGGCGGCGGCGGCCCGCAGGCCGGACACGGCGTTGGTGTGATCGCCCCGGGGCGGCACGCCGGTGAGCGCGAAGGAGATCGTCGCGGCGAGCTGCCACGAGTCCGACGACGGGGTGGCCCGGTCCCCCCTGGCGGTCTCCGGGGCCAGGAAGTCGGGCGTGCCGATCACCATGCCGTGCATGGTCAGCGTCATGTCGCCGCGGGCCCGCGCGATGCCGAAGTCGATCAGGTGTGGCTCGCCGCGCGGGTCGAGCACCACGTTGCTGGGTTTGACGTCCCGGTGCAGCACGCCCTGCGAGTGGGCGGCGGCGAGCGCGCCGGCGGTGCGCAGCCAGATCCTGGCCGCGACCAGGTCGTTCACGGGACCCCGCGCGGTCACCACGTCGCCGAGCGACTGACCGTCCAGGTACTCCATCACGATCACCAGACCGCGCAGGCCGGCCAGCCCGGGGTAGGCCTGGCTGTCCACCAGATCGAGGATCCGGACGCAGTTGGGGTGTACGACCGCGCCGAGCGCCCGCGCCTCGCGACGGATCCGCAGCTCGGTGTCGGGGTCCGGGGCGTGCGCCGCCTTGACCGCAACCTGCTGGCCGAGCCGGTGGTCGTTGGCCAGCCAGACGCCGCCGAAACCGCCCGCGCCGAGCTGCCGCACCAGCTCGAACCGCCGGTTGTTGCCATCGGCGCGTTCGACCAGCGTGGCCGGTGGGCGGGGCCGAGGCATCGCGGCCGCGACCGAGGCGGGCAGCGGCCCGGGGTTCGCCGCCAACGGCGCGCTGGCCGCCGGAGCCCGCGGTGCCGCTGGCCTGGCCGCCGGAGGTTTAGCTTGCGCCGCCTTGACTTGGGGTGACCCGGTGCCGGGCGCGCGGCCGCCGGCCAGCCCGGCATTGGCCAAGGCGTTCGCCGCCCAGGCCTTGGCCGCCACGACGGCCGCGCCCGCCTGACCGGCCACCGAGCCGGCGGACTGGGCGTGGGCCGAGGGCTTCGCCCGCGAGCCGGCCGGTTGCTGGGCCCGGCCGGCCGCGGCGGCCGCGGCCGGGGGCCGCGCGGTCGGCGGCTTACCGGCGGAGGCCTTGGCGGTGGAGGCTTTGGCGGCGGGCGTCTTGGCCGAAGGCGTCTTGGCCGCCGGGGGGCGAGCCGCGGACGGCCGCGAGCCCGGCGCGGAGCGCGGCGAGCTGGGCGCGCGCTGCGCGGGGATGGCGTGCGCCGGCGGGAGCGGGTGCACAGCGCGCCGGGGCGGCGGGGGCACCAGCAGCAGGAGGAATACGCCGCCGACCGACCCCACGAGCGCGCCGAGCCAGAGCTGCGCGGTCGACCCGGCCGGCATCGGCCCGCTGACGAGCGCGATTAACAGCACCGGCACCCAGAAGTACCGGCCCAGCCGGCCGAGCCGGTGCGGACCCCGGCGCAGGGCCAGCCTGGCCTGCCACCAGACGAACAACGCCACCAGCAGCGGGAAGAGGATCAGGGGCACGGCGAACAGCGCGGTCCGCACCGCGCCGTGGCCGAGTGCGCTGGACACCGGGACCGAGCCCAGGTACGCGCGCTGTGGGACGTCGAAGCAGGCGACCTCGGCGAGCGAGGCGCGGTCGGTCGGCGTGAGCCCGAAGCCGGGGAGCCGGGCGGTTCGGTACACCGCCCCGGTGGCACCGAACGCGAGCCAGGGCAGCAGGCCGCAGGTGAGCAGGCCGATCACCGGCACGAGCGGCACGTTCTCGCCGGTCCGTCGGCGCAGCAGGGCCACCGTGACGGCGCCCGCCGTCGGCACCAGCCCGACCAGTACGCCGAACGCCGTGGTCGTCCAGGCCCAACCACCTGGGCAGACGTCGACCCCGAAGATCGGCCGGAGCCAGGAGAGCACCGCACCGACCAGCGTCACCAGCGCGTCCACCGGTCGCCCACGCTCCTCCCCTGACGTTTGCTGGGACCCACTATGGCACTGGGATCACTCGATCGAGGTGCTCATAGGTACGTCACAGCGCAACGTGTCCGACCCCGACGAGTCAACCATCCACCATTTGTCGGGTGACGCTGCACCCACTGGTCGACGGGCCGGAGTCGGCGCGGCAGGTCAGGGGCGGCCGTGTACGAGTGCGTCCGGGGTGAGGTCGGCAATGTCGGCGTAGCCGGCCAACCCGAGTGTGATGTCCAGCTCGGTGAGCAGGCAGCGCAGTACGTGCCGCACGCCCTCCTCCCCGCCCAGTGCCAGCCCGTACACGTACGGCCTGGCCAGCAGCACGGCGTCGGCGCCGAGCGCGAGTGCCTTGACTACGTCCGCGCCGGTGCGGACGCCGGAGTCGAACAGCACCGCCGCCCGGCCGTCCACCGCCGAGACGATGCCGGGCAGCGTGTCCAGCGCGGCCACCGCGCCGTCGACCTGCCGGCCGCCGTGGTTGGACACCACGATCCCGTCCATACCGGCCCCGATGGCCCGCCGCGCGTCGTCCGGGTGCTGGATGCCCTTGAGCACGATCGGGCCGTCCCAGTTCGCGCGCAGCAGGGTCAGCCGGTCCCAGCGCAGGGCGGTGCCGGTGAACATCGGCAGCCAGCGCCCGACCGCGGCCATCAGGTCGTCCTCGGGCGCGGCGGCGAGCTTCGCCCGGAACGCCGGGTCGGAGAACGGGATGGCCGTACCGACGCCTCGGATGAACGGCAGGTAGGACTGGTCGAGGTCGTGCGGCCGGTAGCCCAGCGTCCAGGTGTCGAGGGTGACGACGAGCGTCGTGTAGCCGGCCGCGCGGGCCCGGTACAACAGGCTGATCGTGACGTCGTCCTCGGTCGGCCAGTAGAGCTGGAACCAGCGCGGACCGTCGCCGGAGGCCTCGGCGACCTCCTCGATCGTGTGCGAGGACGCGGTGGACAGCACCATCGGCAGGCCCACCGAGGCCGCCGCCCTGGCCGTCGCCAGCTCACCGTCGGGGTGCACGATCGACTGCACGCCCACCGGCGCGACCAGCACCGGCGCCGGTAGCTCGGTGCCCAGCACGGTGGTGGCCAGGTTCCGCGTGCTGGTCTCGCGCAGCATCCGGGGCACGATCCGCCAGGTGTCCAGCGCGGTCCGGTTGGCCCGCATGGTCGCGCCGGTGCCGGCGCCGCCCGCCACGTACCAGAAGGGCCCGCTGTCCAGCCGCTGCTGAGCCAGCGCCTCCAGCTGGGTGAGGTCGGTAGGCAGCGTCGGGGTCGTGCCGCTCAGCCCGGCCAGGTAGATCTCGGATTGGTAGGCGGCCGAGGGAACAACACCCGGTGCTGAATAGCTCATAGGAGGAGGCTAGTGAGTAGCCGCGACACGGATCGAGAGGATCACCATGACGCTCACCCGGCTTCCCGGGCCGCTGGCAGGTTCCGACGACCAGCTCACGAACTACCGGATCGACGGTCCGAAGCACCGGCTGCTGCAGCATCCCTTCCCCCGGCGGATCCGCGCCGAGTTCGCCGGCGAGACGGTGCTGGACACCCGCAACGGGGTCCTGGTGCACGAGACGGGGCTGCAGCCGCAGCTCTACGTGCCGGAGGCGGACCTGCGCACCGACCTGCTGAAGGCCACCGACCTGCACACGCACTGCCCGTTCAAGGGTGACGCCTCCTACCGCTCGATCCACGTGGGTGACCGGGTCGCGGAGAACGCGGTGTGGCACTACCCGGAGCCGATCGGGTCGGCGTCCTGGCTGGTCGGCTACGCGGCTCTGTACTGGGACCGGGTGGACCGCTGGCTGGACGAGGACGACGAGGCGGTCGGCCACCTGCCGGACCCGTTCCACCGGGTCGACGTGCGGGCGAACAGCCAGCACGTCCGGGTGCTGGCCGGCGACACGGTGGTGGCCGAGTCCGACCGGGCGCTGCTGCTGTCCGAGACCGGCCTGCCGAACCGGTACTACCTGCCCGAGGCGGACATCCGCACCGAGCTGCTGACCGCCACCGACACCCGCACGGTGTGCCCGTACAAGGGCTGGGCCAGCTACTGGACCCTGAACGTGGCGGGTCGCGAGCTGGCCGACGTGGCGTGGGGTTACCTGGAGCCGCTGCCGGAGGCCGCCCGGATCAAGGGCTACCGCAGCTTCCTGCACAACGAGCTGACCACCGAGGTGGACGGCCAGCCCGGCTAGCGCGTGCTCCGGCGTGGCGGCGGACTGTTTTCGCGGCGAGTTGCCGAAAAGCGCACATTCGACCGGTCAGTGTGCGTTTTTCGGCAACTCCCTCACAGAGGGCCCCATCCAGCTTCGCTCCGCGTCGAGCAGACCTAGGGACGACTGCCCGGTCCGGCGGTGATGTGCCCGGCGGCCTCGCTGACCGCGTCAGCTGGTCACCGGCTCGACCGCGCAGATCTCGCGGGACGGGTCTGTGGCCCGCAGGCGGGGCAGCACGTGCTCGACGTAGGTGTCCAGGTTGCGCTGGGCTACCTCGGGCGACATGCCGCCGAAGCCGAACACGTTGATCACGCCGCCGGCGTCCAGGGCGCGGACCCGCTCGACGGTCTGCTCGACCAGCGCGTCCGGTGTGCCGCCCATCTGCAGGTCGGCCAGGAAGCGGTTGAACCGGGCCAGCCCGTGCTTCTGGATGTTGCGCCGCAGCCCGGCGTAGTACTCGTAGCCGGGGATGTGCTCCAGGCGCTCGTTGGTGAACTCGTAGTGGTCGATGGTGGAGCGCGCGTAGGCCATCGCATAGCGTTCGTGCAGCTCCTGGGCCCGGCCGGCGTCCGCGTCGACCGTGGTGAAGTTGAGCAGCACCGGGCGCGGCGGCGGGTAGCCGTTCAGCTCGAGGAACAGCTCCCGGTAGGCGGCGGTCTCGTCGACCGTGGTCTGCCAGGGCTTCTGCGCGATCAGGATCAACCCGTAGCCGAGCCGCGCCATGATCCTGGCCGACTCCGGGGAGACCGCCGAGGCGTAGGTACGGCCCCGGAAGGTGGCGGCCGCCGGCGGGTGCAGCTCGGCCGGCGGCTGCCGGTACAGCTCGCCGTCGGACCGGATGATCCCGGTCTCCAGGCTCTCCGAGATCGCCGTGGCGTACTCGACGAACCGCTGCCGCGACTCCCCCATGTCCAGCCGGAAGTTGTCGAACTCGATCGAGCCGAGGCCCCGGCCCAGTCCCAGCACGGCGCGGCCGCCGGACACCGTGTCCAGCCAGGCAATCTCCTCGGCCACCCGGACCGGGTCGTGCCAGGGCAGCACCATGACCATGGTGCCCAGCCGCACGGTCCGGGTGCGGGCCGCCATCCAGGTGAGGAACTGGGCCGGGTTGGGCATCATGTGGTACCTGGTGAAGTGGTGCTCGGCGGTCCACACCGAGCCGAAGCCGCGCGGTTCGGCCTGGTCGGCGAGCCGGAGCTCGTCCCGCACGAGGTCGCCGTCGGGTCGGGGTGAGTCCAGGCCCTGGAAGAACACACCCATGCCGACGTGCATCGCGGCCTCCGCTCCGTTGCCGACTTTCTATTCTATATTAGAAAAAGTGGCGACGCTCGGCAGGTCCGGTCGGTCGCGCTTCAGCAGCGGCAGCACGCGCTCGCCGAGCAGTCGCACGCCATCGTCGTCGGTGAGCCCGTGCGGGGTGCCGAACTCCACCCGGTGCACCCCGGCGTCGATCAGCTGTTGCGCCTGGCCGGCGACCTGCTCGGGTGTGCCGGCGAAGGCGAACAGGTCCAGCACGTGGTCCGGGATCAGCTCGCCGGCGCCGGGCCGGTCGCCGTCGGCCACCCTCCGCCGTACCTCGGTCAGCAGGTCGACGGGCACGGTGACCGTCGGGTCCAGGTGCGCCACCTCCCCCAGGTACAGCGCGACCTCGGTGCGGGCCTTCGCCCTGGCCAGCTTCTCGTCCTCGTCGACCACGGTGACCGCGCCGACCACGATGCCCACCTCGCCCGCGTCGCGGCCGGCCTCCGCCGCGCCGACCGCGATCCGGCGGCGCAGCACGTCGACCATCGCCGGGTTCGCCGTGCCGCCGATCTTCAGCTCGTCGGCCACCCGGCCGGCCAGCGCCGCCATCCTCGGCCCCCAGGCACCGATCAGCACCGGCACGCGGGGGCGCAGCGGCCGGTAGTGCAGGCGGGTGCCGGCGGCCAGCGGGAACAGCTCGCCGGCCAGCTCCCGGTCGTCGCCGGCCAGCAGCGCGGTGACCAGCGCGACCGCCTCCCCCACCGCCCGCACCGGCCGGGGCCGCCGGACGCCGACCGCGTCCAGCCAGGCGCCCTGGGCCAACCCCAGGTAGGCCCGGCCGCCGGAGACGAGGTCAAGGCCGGCGACCTGGCCGGCGATCTCGTACGGGTGCACCGAGAACGGGTTCCAGCACGCCGCCCCGAGCCGCACCCGGGAGGTCGCCGCCGCCATCTCCAGCAGCGGCACGATCGGCGGCTGGAACATGAAGTCGCCGAACACGCTCAGCACGTCGAACGGGTAGCGCTCGGCCAGCTCGGCCAGCCGGGCGTAGTCGCCGGGGCGCTTGTCGCCCTGCAGGCCGAGCCCGATCTCGGTGCGGGTCATGTCAGCTCCTCCGTGGCGATCCGGCACCGCCCGGTCCGCTCCACCCGCATGATCATCCGTTCCTCCGGGTCGGGGCAGCAGACCAGCGAGTCGCGTTCCAGCCAGTCCCCCTCGGGCAGCTGGCGCTGCTTGGCCGGCAGCAGCGGCAACACCGCCGCGAGGGCGTAGACGCAGAACGGCCGGCCGGGTGGCAGGGTCAGCTGGGCACTGTTGACCAGCTCGAAGTAGTCGCCGACCCGCATGCCGCAGACCGAGCGCCCCTCGATCCGGTCCACCGTGACCCGCAGGTTGTACAGCTCGGTGACGGCCTCGGCACCCGGGTCGGACTCCGGCTCAGACCCCACCCCGGCCACCTCCCCCGCCGGCTGCGTCGAGCACCCGGGCCGGGCCGGCGGCCGGTGGCAGCCCGACCGCGACCGCCGCGTCCGTCGGTCGGGGTGTCAGCGCACTGACCGCGACCACCACGACCAGGTTGATCGCCATCGCGATCAGGCCCGGTTCCCACTCCGGCAGGTGGGTCGACCAGAAGTGCTTGGCGAACGAGGCGAGCAGCGCCACGAAGCCGACCACGATGCCCGCCAGGACCCCGAACGCCGAGGTGCGCCGCCACAGGAAGGCCAGGAACACGCTCGGCGCGAGCATGCCGATCGCCGAGTAGGCGTAGAGCAGGATGTCGACCAGTGACCGGGTGTTGCCGATGGTCAGCCAGACCGCCACGGCGGCGAACGCGGCCATGGACAGCCGGGTGGCCAGCATCGTGCTCCGGTCGCTGAGGTCCCTCGCGAACGGCCCGAGCACGTTGCGGGTGAAGATCGAGCCCGAGGTCAGCAGCAGGGTGGCGCCCGGGGCGAGAGCCAGCAGGAACCCCGTGCCGGCGACCAGCCCGACCACCCACGCCGGGTACTTGTCCGACACGAACTGCAGCAGCGCGCCGTTCGAGTTGCCCTCCGCCGGCTTGGTGCCGGCGAGCAGCGCGGCGAAGCCGAGCAGGATGATGAAGAAGTAGGCCAGCGAGTACAGCGGCTGCCAGATGGCGTTGCGCCGGATCGCGGTGCCCGAGCGCGCCGCGTAGGAGACCTGGAACAGGTGCGGGAACACCCAGTTGCCCAGTGCCACGTTCAACGCCGAGGTCATCAGCCAGACCGACGTCGTCGGCGAGCTGGGGTCGATCCCGGGGAACCGGCCGATGCCCGGGTGCGCCTCCTCGGCCAGCCGGAACACGTCCAGCGGTGACGCGGCGCCGACCCGGCTGGCGACCGTCGCCGAGAGCAGCACCACGATGACGATCATCAGGACGTCCTTGACCGCCGCCGAGAAGGCCGCCGAGCGCAGCCCGGCGAACAGCACGAACGCGACCATGAGCACCGCGCCGACGGCCACCGCCGCCCCGGCCGACACCGCGTTGCCCATGGTCAGCTGCACGATCAGGCTCAGGCTGACCAGCTGGATCTGCACGTAGACCACCAGCGCGGCGATGCCGACCAGCCCGGTCACCACGCCCAGCCAGCCGGCCCCGAACCGGGCGGCGAAGAAGTCCGGCTGCGTGATCAGCCCGTGCGCCCGGCCGGCCCGCCAGATCCTCGGCATCAGCCAGTAGCCGATCGCGTAGCTCAGCGATACCGAGGTGAACGCCAGGTAGGCCGGCGCGCCCAGGGCGTAGGCGTAGCCGGCGATACCCAGAACCGCGAACGTCGTGTACACCTCACCGGCGTTGAGGAACCAGAACAGCACGGTGCCGAACCGCCGCCCGCCGACCGCCCAGTCGACCAGCTTCGCCCCGGCCTTGGGCTCGCCGGCGGTGTCCCCGGCATCGGTACCGGCGCGGCGGCCGAACGCCATCGCGCCCGCCATCGTGCCCAGCACGATGACCAGCACCAATCCGATGATCATCGGGCCTCCCCCGCGCCGTGCGGGGCTCCGGCCGAGAGCCCGCCCCGGTCGGTGGCGGCCAGGAACTCCGCCTCCTCGCGCTCGACGCCGGCCCCGCGGTCCAGCCGGAACACCACGGCGACCACGACCGAGGTGACCACGATGCCGAGCAGCTGCCAGACCATCGGGAACGGGATGTGCAGCGGCGCGAGGTCGACGTCGTTCACCACCGGGACGAGGCCGACCTGCCAGACGAAGGGCACCACGAGCAGCCAGCGGTGCGCCAGCGAGCGGGGGCCGGTCGGCCGCTCGGTCGAGGTGTCGGGTGGCGGGGCGGGCGGTGGGGCTGCCACGGCGGCTCCAGGTGCTCGAGAGCGGCGGACGCTCTGGCTAGTGTGCAGCTCTACTGCACAACCGTTTCCGCAAGGTACGGCCGGCTCTGGCGCCCGGTCAAGGCGGCCGCGCGGGTGAATCACGTGGTCACGTCCCTGTAACCGAGCCTCGTTTTGATTGCTCGCGCTGCGGCGTCGGCCGTACATTTCACGGGTCAAGTGTGCAGTTGAGATGCACGGGGAGAGTCATGATCGGCGATCAGCTGCGGCAGCTGCGCACCGAGCGCGGCCTGAGCCTGCGCGCGCTCGGGGCCGAGGCCGGCGTCTCGGCGACGCTGCTGAGCCAGATCGAGCGCGGCGTCACCGAGCCGAGCCTGGCCACGCTGCGCCGGCTGGCCGGGGTGTTCGGCTCGTCGCTGGCCACACTGTTCGAGGACCCGGCCGCCCCGGAGCTGTGGATCAGCCGGCCCGGGGAGCGGTCGCGGCTGCTCGGCCCGAAGGGGCAGGTCGCCTACGAGCGGCTGACCCCGGGCAACGGCCAGCTCGAGGTGCTGCGCGGTGTGCTGCAGCCCGGCGAGGCCACCGCCGGCGAGCCGTGGAGCCACCCCTCGCAGGAGTGCGTCTTCGTGGTCGCCGGCTCGCTCACCGCCGAGGTGGCCGGCGTGCGCCACACCGTTGCCGCCGGGGAGGCTGTCACGTTCGACTCCCGCCAGCCGCACCGGTACCTGAACGAGTCCGCCGAGCCCGTCGAGTTCCTCCTCTCCGTGCACCCGCCGATGCCCTGACCGGGCGCCTGTCCCGCCGGTCGGCTACAGCTCGAAGTCGGACAGGCCGCGCAGGCCCCGCACCTCGATCGTGCCCAGTACCGCCTCGGGGATGCGGGCGGCGATCTCGACGGCCCGGTCCAGGCTCGCGCAGTCGACCAGGTAGAACCCCGCCAGGTGCTCCTTGACCTCGGCGAACGGCCCGTCGGTCGTGATCGTCTGGCCGTCCCGGACGAGCACCCGCCTGGCCTCGTCGACCTCGGCCAGCGCCGACGTGGTGACCAGCTCGCCGGACGCCGCCAGGTCCGCGTTCAGCGCGGTGTAGACGGCCATGCCCTCGGCCCGCTCGGTGGTGGGCATGCTCGCCCAGAGCTGCGTGGCCGTCGGGTTGTGGTAGATCAGGATCAGGTACTTCACCGTTGCCTCCCTGGGGCGCAGACCCTACCGAGCACGGTCACTGGCCGGCGACGGCGCGCTGCGGCTGGGGTGGCTCGGCGAGGGACAGCAGCGCGCTCAGGCCGGTCCGGGTGGCCACCACGACCAGCCGGTCCCCGCCGCCGAGTACGTGCCCCGGCGACGGCGGCAGCTCGAGCCGGTCGCTGCCCTGGCGCTGCACGGCGAACACCCTGGCCCGGCCGACCAGGTCGGTCGTGTCCAGGCGCTGGCCGGCGAGCGCGCACCCGGCGGTGACCGGTACCTCGGCGATGAGCAGCACACGGCGGCCGACCGGGATGGTCGCGAGCACCTGGTGGTGCAGCATCGCCGCCGCGAACGCCGGCGCGGCGAGGAACGACACGCTGCGGGAGATCTGGATGCTGAAGCTGCGCTGCACCCGCTCGGCCAGGTCGTCGTCGAACAGCCGCAGCACGATCCGCAGGTTGCCGCGCATGGCCCGGCCGTGCAGCGCGGCCTCGAGATTGGTCACGTCGTTGTTGGTCGCCGCCACGAGCGCCCGGCTGGACTCCAGGTAGGCCTCCCGCAGCGTGTCCTCGCGGCTGGCGTCCCCGATCACCACCGGCAGCCCGAGGCGGCGCGCCCTGGCCACGCCCCGGGCGCCCTCCTCGCGCTCCACCCCGATCACCGCCAGGCCGAGGTCGTGCAGCTGCTCGATCACCCGGGATCCCACGTTGCCCAGCCCCACCACCACGATGTGGTCGCTGACCTCCCGAGGGCGGCCCAGCGCGACGGACAGCCGGGCGCCGACGATCGCGTCCACGACCGCCGCGGTCAGCACGGGGATGAACGCGATGCCGGTGATCGTGATCATCGCCTGGATGATCTTCTCGGCGGCGCTCATCGTGCTGTTCGGCTGCGCGGCGCCGGCGGCGTCCAGCACCGTCAGGTACACCGCGTCCGGCCAGCTGTAGCCGGCGACGTCGGCGAACAGCGCGGTGCCGAACCCCAGCAGGACGAGCAGCCCGAGCGTGGCGAGCGCCAGCTTGCGGCTGGCCACCGCGCGCAGCTTCGGCCACAGGGCCCTCGGCCGCCAGCGGGCCCTGCGGTGCACCTCGAGCTGACTGGGCGCGGCGCCCTCGGCGAGCGCGAGCACCAGGTCGGCCTTGTCGTCGTCGGGCAGCCGGTGACCTTCCGGGTCGGCCAGCCCGCAGATGACGCGCTCCGGCGGCACGTCGGTGCGCCGGGCGACGTACGCGGTCCGGCCGGGCCGACCCGGCAGGCGCGCGTGGCTGGGTGCCACCTCGCCCAGTGCGGCCGCGACGAACAGCGGGGCGGCCGTGGCCGAGTCCGACAGCACCGCCGATCCCGGGAACAGCTCGCGGATCCGGTAGCCGAGGCTCATGTTGAAGAACCTGATCACGAGCCGGATATCCGGGTTGACCTCCTGGGCGCGCAGCGCGGCGTGGATGTTGCCCACGTCGTCCTGGTCGACCAGGGCCAGCGCCCGAGCGGTGTCCACCCCGGCCGCGCGGAACGCCTCGACGCCCAGCTCCGCCGCCTCGACCAGCCGTACCCCGGGCAGCGAGCCGATCCGGGGCGCGTGGTTGCGGGTGGCCGACCTGACGATCACCGTCAGCGCACCGCCGGTCTGGTCGACCAGCTCGGCGGCCAACCGGTAGGCCAGCGGGTTGTCCCCGCAGATCACCATGTGCCGCCCGGACCGGGTCGCCTCGTTCACCACTCGCGTCAGCCTAGGGTTCATGGGCGACATCTCGGGTCGTTTACACGCGGAAGCCCGGGGCCGGATCGGCGCCGGTAGGGTCGTACCCCCCAGTCCCCCAGCGTGGTCGGGAGTCCGTCCGATGTCCGCTAGCTCGGTGCCGCCCGGGACGCTGGACGTGCTCGACCAGGGGCAGCTGCTGCGCTTCGGGGTGGCGGACCTGATGCGCTACCACGGGCCGCTCGCGCCCGGCGGTGTCGCGCACGGCTACACCGCGATGGCGAGGGCGTTCCCGCTGCTCTCTCCCGGCGGGCCGCCCGAGCGCCGCGAGATCCGGCTGCGCACCGCGTTCCCCGGGCCGGGTGCGCGGGACGCGTTCGAGCTGGTCACGAGGGCGGTCACCGAGGGCCGGTACGTGGTGGACCCGGCGCTCGAGCGCGCCGACCGGGGGCGGACGCTGGCCCGCTACGTGTTCCGCTTCGACTACCGGGACCGCACGGTCACCCTGGTGCTGCGCGACGGCGGCTATGTGACCGACGAGTTCATCGCGCTGTCCCGCACCGATCCGCGCAGCGGTGAGCAGGAGCGCCACCTCACGGTGCTCAAGCGGGAGATGGCACAGCGGCTGCTCGGCGCGCCGGTCGACCGGGTGTACCAGCCGGTCTGACCAGCGCCGGGGTCAGGCCGGACCGCCCGGGTCCGGCCGGTCAGGCCGGGTGCGGGGCCCGGTCGGTGCGCGGCAGCAGGTTGATCGTGGTCTCGGCGATCGCGCGCAGCGTGGCCGGCTCGGCGCCGCCCTTGCCGAGCGCCTCGATACCGCGCAGCGTGGCCAGCACGGTGGCCGCCAGCTGGCCGGGCTCGACGTCGGCGGCCACCGCACCCTCGCGTTGCGCGGCGGCGACGCAGTCGGTGAGCAGCTCGCCCAGCCGGGCGAAGGTCAGCCGCACCCGCTCCGAGACGGCCGGGTCGATGTCGGCCAGCTCGGCGGTGCCCTTGGCCAGGAAGCAGCCGCGCCGCGCGTCGTCCGCGATGGTCGACTCGGCCGCCTCGCGGATGTGCGCGACCAACCGGGCGTAGGCCGGCCCGTCGCCGGTGAGCTGCGCCTCGACCCCCGCCAGCGCGTCGCGGCAGTACTCGTCGAAGGTGCGCACGAACAGCTGGTGCTTGTCCCCGAACGCCCCGTAGAGGCTGCCCTTGCCGAGACCGGTGGCCGTCATCAGCTCGGCGAGTGAGGTGCCGGCGTAGCCGTGCGCCCAGAACGCCTCTTTGGCGGCGGTGACCACCTGCTGCTCGTCGAACTCCCGCGGTCTGCCCATACCACAGTGTACGTCTATCTTGACCGCTCGGTCCGAATGAGGGTCGGGGTGCGGCTCAGGGGCCGGCGTGGATCCGGGTGCCGATGTCGTGGCCCTCGCAGATCGCCCGCATGGCTCCCTCCGCGGCGGCGTCGAACAGGTGCATCAGCAGGTTCTGCTCGCCGGCCAGCACGAACGCGCTGGCGTCCATCACGCGGATGTCCGTCGCCAGGGCCTTGGCGTAGGTCAGCTCGGTGTACCGGCTGGCGTCGGGGTTGGTCCGGGGATCGGTGTCGTAGACCCCGTCGACCCCGCGCTTGGCCACCAGCAGTGCGTCCGCGTCCAGCTCGAGCGACCGCTGCACGGCGGGATAGTCGGTGGTCACGTACGGCTGGCCGATCCCGCCGGCCAGCAGCACCAGCGCCCCGTGTTCCAGGTGCCGGATGGCGCGCAGCCGGATGAACGGCTCGGCCACGCTGTTCATCGGCATCGCGGTCATCACGCGCACGTCGAACGCGCTGGACCCGGTGAGCGCGCCGCGCAGCATCAGCGCGTTCATCA
The DNA here is from genome assembly GCA_036272155.1 of Pseudonocardia sp. Taxonomy (GTDB): domain Bacteria; phylum Actinomycetota; class Actinomycetes; order Mycobacteriales; family Pseudonocardiaceae; genus Pseudonocardia. The sequence goes on along the minus strand of DATAZG010000118.1, from coordinate 25,359 downwards.
CCGTGCCGAGCATGCCGATGTTGTCCGCCTCGGCCCGGCTGATCCCCCAGCCGTCCGCCATCCGGCCCCGGAAGTAGTTGCCGCCGCCGATCACGACGGCCACCTCGACGCCCAGCTCGCGGACCGACAGGATCTCCCGCGCCAGGTGGGCCAGCCCCTTGGGGTCGACTCCCCAGCTGCCTTCGCCGGCCAGTGCCTCGCCGCTGACCTTGACCACGATCCGCCCGTACCGCGACTCCACCATCGGACTCTCCCCCACCCCTGGACGACCGCCCGACCGTACCCGGAGAGCACGCCGCCCCTTGCTCCCCGGCGGCTCTGGGGGCGAGCATCGACGCCTGTGCCATCACCAGGTCGAGAGGATTCGGACTTGAGCAATACCATTCCCACCCCGTCCAACGGTGTGGGTACGGGCACCCGCCCGCTGGAGGACGGCATCGTCCGGGACTTCCGGGTCAACCTCTCCTATGGCGCCTACCTGCACCTCGACGAGCTGTTGTCGGCCCAGCATCCGGTGAGCACGCCCGTGCACCACGACGAGCTGCTGTTCATCGCCGCCCACCAGACGTCGGAGCTGTGGCTCAAGCTGATGCTGCACGAGCTGCGCGGGGTGCAGTCCAGGCTCGCGGCCGACGACCTGCGGCCGGCGCTCAAGGGGCTGGCGCGCGTCAAGCACATCCAGCGCACCCTGACCGACCAGTGGTCGGTGCTGGCCACGCTGACGCCGTCGGAGTACGCGGAGTTCCGCGGCTTCCTCGGCACCTCGTCGGGGTTCCAGAGCGACCAGTACCGGGCCGTGGAGTTCGTACTGGGCAACAAGGACGCCGCGATGCTCGAGATGTTCGGCCACGACGAGCGGGCCCGCGGCGGGCTCGCCGAGCTGCTCGCGCGGCCGAGCCTCTACGACGAGTTCCTGCGCTACCTGGCCCGCCACGGTCACGCCGTCCCCTCGGCGTTGCTGGAGCGCGACGTCACGCGGGCGCACGTCTTCACACCCGAGCTGGTGCCGGTGTTCCGCCGCATCTACGAGCACGCACACGACGAGTGGGAGGCCTACGAGACCTGCGAGGAGCTCGTCGACCTCGAGGAGAACTTCCAGATCTGGCGGTTCCGCCACCTCAAGACCGTGCAGCGCATGATCGGGGTCAAGCCGGGGACCGGTGGTTCCAGCGGCGTCGGCTTCCTGAAGCAGGCGCTCGAGCTGACGTTCTTCCCCGAGCTGTATGCCGTCCGGACGGAGATCGGTCGATGACCCTGGGATCCACCGCCACCGCCACCGACCTCGCCCGCCGAGCCGCCGAGCTGGACGACGCCGACCCGCTCGCCCCGCTGCGTGACCGTTTCCTACCCAGCCCCGGGGTCGTCGCCTACCTCGACGGCAACTCCCTCGGCCGGCCCTTGGCGGACGCGGTGACCAGGTTGGACCGGTTCGTGCACGAGGAGTGGGGCGGGCAGCTGATCCGGGGCTGGACCGCCGAGCATCCCGTCACCGGCCCGTGGATGCACTGGCCGGAGCGCGTCGGTGACCGGATCGCCGAGGTCGCGCTCGGGGCGGCGGCGGGCCAGACCGTGGTGGCCGACTCGACGACCGTCCTGCTCTACAAGCTCGCGCGAGCCGGGCTCGACGCGGCCCAGCGGCGTGACCAGGCGCGCCGGGAGATCGTCGTCGACACCGACAACTTCCCCACCGACCGGTACGTGCTGGAGGGCATCGCGGCCGAGCGCGGCGCGGTGCTGCGGTGGATCGAGCCCGACCAGGACGGCGGCATCACGGCCGAGCAGGTCGCCGCCGTGACCGGGCCCGAGACCGCGCTCGTGGTGGCCAGCCACATCGCCTACCGCTCCGGCTGGATCGCCGACGCCGCCGCGATCACCGAGCTCGTCCACGACGCCGGCGCACTGGTGCTGTGGGACCTCTGCCACTCGGTGGGCTCGTTCCCGGTGGAGCTGGACGCCTGGGGTGTCGACCTCGCCGTCGGTTGCACCTACAAGTACCTCGGCGGTGGGCCCGGGTCACCCGCGTTCGGCTACGTCCGCGCCGGGCTGCACGACGAGCTGCGGCAGCCGATCCAGGGCTGGATGGGGCGCCGCGACCCGTTCACCATGGGGCCGGGTTACCTGCCGGCACCCGGGATCCGGAGTCTGGTCAGCGGCACGCCGCCGGTCCTCGCGACCGTCCCGCTGCTGGCCAGCCTTGACCTGCTGGCCGAGGCCGGCATCGAGGCGGTGCGCGCCAAGTCGGTCGCGCTCACCGCGTTCGCCCTCGAGCTCGTGGACGCGTGGATCGTCCCGCTGGGCGCCACCGTGGTGTCACCTCGAGACCCGGACCGGCGCGGCGGCCACGTCACGATCCGCCGCGCCGGGTTCCGGGAGCTGCTCGACACGCTGTGGGAGCGCGGCGTCATCCCCGACTACCGCGAGCCCGACGGCCTGCGCCTGGGCCTGTCGCCGCTGAGTACCAGCTTCGCCGAGGTCCACGACGGGCTGGTGATCCTGCGCGACGCCCTGGCCGGTCTGGAGGCTGAGCCGCGCGGACCTCAGTAGCCGGCGGTGAAGCGGGTGTTCCGGAACTGGGGGCGTTCGATCTCGTCCACGATGGCCACCGCGAGGTCCTCGTAGCTGATGGTGGCCTGGCCGTCCGCGCCGGTGACGGGCTGGTCGAGGCCGGTGCGGTAGTGCCCGGTGCGCTCCCCGACGTGGAAGTTGATCGGCGGCGGCGAGACGTAGGTCCAGGTGATGTCGGAGCTGGCCCGGTAGATGTCCAGCGCGTCGGCCTGCCCGGCGGCGACCTCGAAGTACTCGGCGGGGAACGACGGCAGGTCCAGGAACCGGGTGCCGTCCGGCGTGGTCAGGGTGGCGCCGCCGCCGAGGTGGATGATCCGGGGCGCCGGCGCGGGCAGCCCGGCGACCGCGCCGACCAGGGTCTCGGCGATCGCGGTGTAGAGGGGCCGCCCGTGGTCGCCCGCCGCCGTCAGCAGCACGTCGGCGTCCTTGGCCAGTGCGCCGACCGACTCGGCCGACGTGACGTCACCGGCCACCACGGCCACCCCGTTGCCGAACGTCGGCGCGGTCTCCGGGCGGCGCGCGACCGCGGTCACCTCGTGGCCCCGAGCCGCCGCCTCGGCGATGATCCTTCTGCCGGCCTGCCCGGCGGCGCCGAATACGACTACCTTGCTCATTGGGTGCTTCCCCTCGTGTCATTCTGGGCATTCGATTGAGACCTCAATTAGCACTCCGGACGGGGGTCGGCGAAAAGGTGACGAGCGGACTCCGCATGGTCGCGATCGGACGTGACGGGGTGCGGCGTATCGGGTTCAACGCACCGGGCGAGCCCGGCCTGGAGCTCGAGGTGGTGAGCCGCCCGGAGCTCTGCCGGCGCGGCGGCGAGGCCGGCCTCGGTGAGCCGCACCGCACGGAGTTTCACCAGCTCATGATGGTCGACGCCGGGCAGACCTGGCACGAGGTGGACTTCGTCGAGTACCGGCTCGGCCCGGGCACGATCCTGTGGGTGCGGCCCGGCCAGGTGCAGCGGTTCGGTCCCCCGGTGGATGGTGAGTTGGTGCTGTTCACGCAGGTGGTGCCGGCGTCGTCCACGTCGTCCTCGGAGCTTGCGCTGCTGCTCGGCGACTCGAGTGGCGGCTCGGTCTGGCACCCGGAGGGACCGTTGTTCGCCGGAGTCCGGGAGATCGCCCGCCAGCTGCGGGTGGAGGCCGGTTGCTCCGCCCCGTCCGCCGACGAGGTGAGGCGGCACCTGCTCAGTGCGCTGCTGCTGCGGATCGGCCGGCTGGACAGCGCCGTGCCGGCACCCGCCGATCCCGACGGCATCGCCTCCCGGTTCGCCGCCGAGGTGGATCGCGACTTCGCCAGCACCCACCGGGTGACCGACTACGCCGACCGGCTCGGTTACAGCGTGCGCACGCTGACCAGGGCGAGTACCGCCGCCACCGGGTTGTCCGCGCGCGAGCTGGTGGACGCCCGGATCGCCCTCGAGGCCAAGCGGCTCCTCGCGTACACCGACCTGCCGGCCAGCACGGTCGGCCGGCAGCTCGGCTTCAGCGAGCCGACCAACTTCGGCAAGTTCTTCCTGCGCCGGACCGGGCTCACGCCGGCCGCGTTCCGCCGCGGCCTGGCCACCCGCACCACCTGACGCGGGGCGCGCGGGGGCAGGGCCGGGTTGGGTGCGGCGGTCAACTTCGCCGGGTCAGGCGGTGACCGGGGTGGCCAGGGCGGTGATCTTGGCCCGCGCGCCCGCCGGGACCGCCGGGTGGGGCATTCGGGTGTCGGCGCCGCCCCGACCGAGCAGGTGCACGGCCAGCTTGATGCCCTCGACGGTGCCGCCGAGCGCGTCCAGTACCGCATCGGCCCTGGTCTGGGCGTCGCGCTCGGCCTCGGGATCGCCGGCCGCCACGGCGTCGGCCAGCGCGGTGAACGGCTCGGGGAACGCCGCCGACAGCCCCGAGACGATGCCCGACCCGCCGCCCCGGACAACCGCCGCGAGCGTGGTGTCCGCGCCCGACCAGAGCTGCACCGAGGGCGGCAGGGCGGCCCGGTACTCGGCGAACCGGCCGGCCGCCGCCCCGGACAGCTTCGCCCCGGCGAGCCCGGTGGCCGCCACGATGTCGGCGTAGTCGGCCGGGGTCAGGTCCACACCGCTGCGGTCCGGGAACAGATAGCCGTACACGGCCGCCGACTCCGAAGACGAGCCCGCCGCCCCGGTGACCGAGGCGAAGTGGCGCAGCACCGCCTCGGTGTCCGCCGGCAGGTAGTACGGGGTGAGGGCGGCCAGCCGGCGGGCCCCGAGCGCGACCGCCGCCTCGGTGAGCGCCACCGCGTCCCGGGTGCTCGCCGCGCCGACGTGCACCACGACATGGTCCGGCCCGAACGTGGCCAGCGCGAGCTCGGCCAGGCGGTGCCGCTCGGCGCGGTGCAGCGCGGGGAACTCGCCGGTCGTGCCGGCCACGAAGACGCCGTCCACCCGGCCGGCGAGGTACTCGAACAGCGCCGCGTTGCCGGCGTCGTCCAGTTCGCCGGCCGGGGTGAACAGGGTCGGGGTGGCGGCGATCACCTCGGCGCGGCGGGTGGCGGGCGGCTGAGCGGTGTCGGGCATGGGCTCCCCCGGGTGGTCGGTCGGCGCTGGCGGTTGTCCGGCGCGGTTGTCCGGCGCGGTGGGGCTGCGCGGTGGGGCGGGAGCTAGGAGGCCGGCCGGGCGCTCGACCGCTCGGCCAGCGCGGCGCGCATCCGGCCCAGCGCGCCGTCCAGGTGCTCGGTGAGCGCGGCGAGAGCAGCGGGGACGTCGCCGGCACGGACCACGGTGGCCAGCGCGGCGTGGCCCTCGGCCACCGGACGCAGGTCGCGGTCGCGGGCGTTGGTCACGTCGAGCATCGCGGCGAACAGCTCGCGGTGGGTGGCCCAGGCGGCGGCCAGCCGGCGGTTGCCGGCGATGACGTAGAAGCCGCCGTGGAAGTCCAGGTCGGCGGCGGCGAAGGCGGCGGGGTCACCGGCCTCGGCGGCGGCGCGCATCCGCCGCACCGCCTCGTCGAGTTGGAGCCAGTCGCCGGCGGGCAGCCGGGCGATGCACTCCCGGACGGCCAGGCCCTCCAGCGCGCCGCGCAGCGCGTACAGCTCGCCGAGGTCGGTGTCGCTGAGGCCGCGCACAAAACTGCCCCGCCCGCGGGTGTCAACCAGCCCCTCCAGCTCGAGCTGGCGCAGCGCGTCGCGCACCGGCCCCCGGCTCACCCCGAACCGCTCGGCCACCCAGCCCTCGACCAGGTGGGTGCCGGCCGCCAGCTCGCCGCGCACGATGAGCGCCCGCAGCTGGGCCAGCAACTGCTCACCGAGCGGCGCCTGCCGAATCGGGCTGACGATCAACGCGCTCTCCCAGTCCCGGTCGGGGGTGCCACTGCCGGTGTTCGCCCGTGACGCTAGCGCGCGGTCTCGTCAACGGTCAACGTTGACCGTCGACGGTAAACCGTATGCCATGAACGGTACGTTCAAATATCCTCAGCCGATACGATCTTGCCTGGTCGTCGGCCTGCCGGGTAGGGTCCGGCAAAACTGCATATCGCCGTTCGAACCGCGGCGGGAGAGCCCCGGGCCAGGTCTGCCGGGCACCGAAGGAGCAACTCTCCCCAGAATCTCTCAGGTACAGCTACCGCCGCGGCGAGGCAACTCTGGAAAGTCGGGAGCCGACCCGGGAGGGCCGGGCTCCCGCGCCCACGGTGCAAACCATCGGTCGCCGATGGTGAAGCTCTCAGGCCACGATGACAGAGCGGGGAGGTCACCCACCAGCGGCCGCACACCGTGCGGCCATGTCGAGGGAGCCTCCGCCATGACGGCGATATCCGCTGTGCCTGAGTCCGCGCTGCCTGAGTCCGATCAGCCGAAGCCGACGCCGCTGCACGCCGCCCACGTCGAGCTGGGCGCGACCATGGTCGACTTCGCCGGCTGGTCCATGCCGCTGCGCTACGGCAGCGAGACGACCGAGCACCGGGCCGTGCGCACCGCCGCCGGCCTGTTCGACCTCAGCCACATGGGCGAGATCGAGGTGACCGGGCCGGCCGCGGCCACCGCGCTGCACCACGCGCTGGTCGGGGACATCACCGCGATGGCCGTCGGCGGCGCGAAGTACACGATGATCTGCGCCGAGAACGGCGGCATGCTGGACGACCTGATCGTCTACCGGCTCGCCGAGCAGCGCTACCTGGCGGTCCCCAACGCGGCCAACGCCGCCGTGGTGCTGGCCGCGCTGCGCGAGCGTGCCGAGCCGTTCGGCGCCGAGGTCACCGACCGGGGTGACGAGTACGCCCTGCTGGCGATCCAGGGCCCGGCCTCGGTGGCCGTGCTCGCCCGGCTGACCGACACCGACCTCGACCTGATCCGGTACTACGCCGCCGGCCTCGGCACCGTCGCCGGCCGGGACTGCCTGCTGGCCCGCACCGGCTACACCGGCGAGGACGGGTTCGAGATCTTCTGTGCGGCCGCGGACGCCCCGGTGATCTGGGCGGAGGTGCTGGCCGCCGGCGCCGGCGACGGGCTGGTGCCGACCGGCCTGGCCTGCCGCGACACCCTGCGGCTGGAGGCCGGCATGCCGCTCTACGGCCACGAGCTGACCCGTGAGCTCACCCCGTACGCGGCCAACCTGGGTCGGGTCGTCGCGCTGCGCGAGGGGTCGGACTTCGTCGGCCGGGCCGCGCTGGCCGCCCGGGCCGAGGTGGGCGAGCCGCGTCGGCTGGTCGGGCTGCTGGGCTCGGGGCGGCGGCCACCCCGGGCCGGGTACACGGTGTGCGACGAGGCCGGGGCCACGATCGGCACGGTCACCAGCGGCGCGTTCTCCCCCACCCTCGGCCAGCCGATCGCGATGGCCTACCTGGAGGCCGAGCACGCCGGGCCGGGCGGCGCCGTCACGATCGACCTGCGCGGCCGGGCCGAACCCGCCCGCGTGGTGCCGCTGCCGTTCTACCGCCACACCCGCTGACCAGCGCCTCTCCCCTACCCCGCGTACCTGAAGGAGCACGATCATGTCCGTTCCCACCGACCTCCAGTACACCGCCGAGCACGAGTGGCTGCGCCTGAACGGCGACATCGCGACCATCGGCATCACGGAGTTCGCCGCCGCCGCGCTCGGCGACGTGGTCTTCGTCGGCCTGCCCGACGTCGGCGTCCGGCTCACCGCTGGCCAGGTGTGCGGCGAGGTGGAGTCCACCAAGTCGGTCAGCGACCTGTACAACCCGGTGGACGGCGAGGTCGTCGAGGTGAACGCGGAGCTCGCCGACGAGCCGGGCGCGGTGAACACCGACCCGTACGGCGCCGGCTGGCTGTTCCGGCTGCGCGTCAGCGGTCCGGTCGAACTGCTCGACGCCGCCGCCTACCTGGCCCAGCACGGCGGCGCCGACCTCTAGCCACCCGTAAGCCGACCTGTGAGCGTGCCGCGACGGTGCGCGACGCGCCAAGGCGCCGAAAATCTACGCCGAGTTCAACCGCACCGGCCCCGTAACGGGCCGCGGGGCCCGCTCCGGTTGAGCTCGGCAGCGGAGGCGGAAAGAGGGCGCGAACCGCGGGCGCGGTGTGCGAAGTCGCCTCGCCCGGGCCGGCCGGGGCGAACGCCGGTCAGCCCCGGCCGTGCGGGATGCGGCAGCCGGCGCCGGAGGAGATCGGGCCGGCCAGTACCGGGCGCCCGGGCGGTGGGCCGAGCTCGGCGGGTACCTGGCCGGTGATCTCGTCCATGCAGTTCTCCACGTCGGAGGCGCCGTCGCCCCGGCCGTCGACCCACATGTCCAGGTGCGGCAGCGCGTAGGACGACGCCCCGGAGTCTTCCACGATGACGTACCGCAGCACGGTCGGCAGGTAGAACTTGGTGCCGCTGGGGTAGAGCATGCCCTGGCCGCCGGAGCCGGGCACCGCGACGGTGATCGGGTCCTCGAAGGTGCCCTGGCCACCGGCCACCTGGTGCAGCACCGCGCAGCAGACCTCGGACGAGCCAGGCGGCGTGTTGTCCGCGTACGAGTAGCCGGTGAGCTGGATGGTGACCTTCTTGCCGGGCGCGGCCACCGGGGGCGGCGGGGGCGGCGTCGGCACGCTGGGCGGCGCGGCGGCCGGCGCGGAGCTGGGCGGCGGAACGGCCGGGGCACTCGGGGCGGGCGCCTCGGGGGCCCGCCCGGCCGACCCACAGGCGCTGAGCAGGACCGCGACCAGCACGGCGACCAACGCGCAGGCTGCGCGAACCATCAGAGTCTCCAGCTTCGGGCGACAAAGGTGCGACGAGGGAGCGACCGGGGAGCGGCGCCTCGCACGATCCGGTGGACCGCCGATGAAACCATTCAAGAGGCTACCCGGCCGGGTGACCGAAGATCGCGCAGGCTCGCCGGATCAGAGGTTCTCCGCGTCCTCGAAGATCAGGAACGTCCGCGTGGCCAGCACGCCGGGCACCGCCTGGAGCTGGTCCAGCACGACGCGGCGCAGCGCGGCGTTGTCGGCCGCCCGGACCAGCAGGATGACGTCGAAGTCACCGCCGACTAGTGCCATGTGCCGCACCTCCGGGATGTCGCGCAGCCGCGCCTTCAGGTCGCGCCAGGAGTTCTGCCGGACCGACAGCGTGACGTAGGCGGACGTGGACAGCCCCAGCCGGACCGGATCCACGGTCGCACTGAAGCCGGTGATCACGCCCGTCGAGGTGAGCCGCTCCAGCCGGGCGTACGCGTTCGCGCGGGAGATGCGGACCTGCTCGGCCAGGGCGCGCACCGACAGTCGCCCGTCGGCCCGCAGCTCCTCGACGATGCGCAGGTCGATGTCGTCCAGGCTCTCGGCCATCTGTCTCGACTCCTCCCCCGCACCGCGGGTCGGTTGGACCAGATGACACGGACTGGGCGCTTCACCGGTTCAAGTGTCTCATCATTCCACTTGAAGATGGCCGTACGCCTCTGGCAGGAGAACCATTTGAGCTAGATGTCGTCCTGCGCGGAGGTTTTCATGGCCATCACGGTCGACCGTCCACTTCCCGCGAATGCGCTGGTCCGGCTACTCGACGAGCACGGGGTGCCGGTGCCCGGCGCCGGGCCGTTGCCCTCGGCGGACGAGCTGGTCGCCGGCTACCGGGACATGGTGCTGGCGCGGCGGCTCAACGACCAGGCCGGTGCGCTGGTCCGCCAGGGCCGCCTCGCGGTGTACCCGTCCTCGCACGGCCAGGAGGCCTGCCAGGTCGCGGCCGCCCGGGTGCTCGCCGACGGCGACTGGCTGTTCCCCACCTACCGGGACACCGCGGCGATCGTGGCGCGCGGGGTGGACCCGGTCGAGGTGCTCGCCATGCTGCGCGGCGACTGGCACTGCGGCTACGACACCCCGACCCACCACGTCGCGCCGCAGGCCACGCCGCTGGCCACCCAGCTGCCACACGCGGTCGGGGTGGCGCACGCCGCGCGGCTGAAGGGCGAGCCGACCGTGGTGATGGCGCTGTGCGGCGACGGCGCGACCAGCGAGGGCGACTTCCACGAGGCGCTCAACTTCGCCGCCGTGTTCGCCGCGCCCGTGGTGTTCCTCGTGCAGAACAACAAGTACGCGATCTCCGTGCCACTGGCCCGCCAGTCCGCCGCCGCCTCGCTCGCCGACAAGGCGGTCGGCTACGGCATGCCGGGTGTCCGGGTGGACGGCAACGACCTGGCCGCGCTGACGTCGGTGCTCACCGAGGCCGTCGAGCGGGCCAGGACCGGCAGCGGGCCGACCCTGGTCGAGGCGGACACGTACCGGATCCAGGCGCACACCAACGCCGACGACGCCAGCCGCTACCGCACCGACGAGGAGGTGCAGCGCTGGGTGCCGCGCGACCCGCTGACCCGGCTGCGCACCTACCTGGTCGACCGCGGCCTGCTGAACACCGCCGCAGAGGCCGACCTCGCAGCCGACGCCGAGCGGCTCGCCGCGCACGTGCGCACGGGCATGGCGGCCGAGGTCACCGTGGACCCGCTGGAGCTGTTCGCGCACCTCACGGCGCACGGCAGCAGCCAGCTCGACGAGCAGAGGAACCTGCTGCGGGACGAGCTCGCGGCCGACGGGGCGGAGGAGCTCTGATGACCGGGGTGAAGCTGACCATGGCGCAGGCGATCAACACCGCGCTGCGCGACGCGATGGCCGCCGACGACACCGTCCTGATGTTCGGCGAGGACGTCGGCGCTCTCGGCGGGGTGTTCCGGGTGACCGACGGGCTGACCGAGACGTTCGGCGAGCAGCGCTGCTTCGACACCCCGCTGGCCGAGTCCGGCATCGTCGGCATGGCCATCGGGATGGCCATGAACGGCATGCGCCCGGTCGTCGAGATGCAGTTCGACGCCTTTGCCTACCCGGCGTTCGAGCAGATCGCCAGCCACGTGGCCAAGATGGCCAACCGGACCCGAGGCCGCGTGCGGCTGCCGATGGTCATCCGGATCCCCTACGCCGGCGGCATCGGCGGCGTGGAGCACCACTGCGACTCCTCCGAGGCCTACTACGCGCACACCCCCGGCCTGACGGTGCTCGCCCCGGCGACCAACGCCGACGCCTACGGCCTGCTGCGGGCGGCCATCGAGAGCCCCGACCCGGTGGTGTTCCTCGAGCCGAAGAAGCACTACTTCACCCGCGAGGAGGTCGACGTCGAGCAGCCGGTGCCGCCGATCGGGCGCGCCGTCGTGCGCCGGCCGGGCCGCGACGCCACGCTGATCGCCTACGGCCCCTCGGTGCCGACCGCGCTGGCCGCCGCCGAACAGGGCGCCGCGGAGGGCCGCGACATCGGTGTGGTGGACGTCCGCTCCATCGTGCCGTTCGACGACGAGACGGTGGCCGAGGCGGTCCGCGCCACCGGCCGCGCGGTCGTCGTGGCGGAGGCGCCGGGGTTCGCATCGGTGGCCTCGGAGATCGCCGCCCGGGTCACCGAGCGCTGCTTCCACCACCTGGAGGCCCCGGTCCGGCGGGTCACCGGGTTCGACATCCCCTACCCGCCGCCGAAGCTCGAACAGCACTTCCTGCCCGGCGTGAACCGCATCCTGGACGCCGTCGACGACCTGCAGTGGGACGAGTCGTGAGCCGCCAGGTGTTCACCCTGCCCGACCTCGGCGAGGGGCTGACCGAGGCCGAGCTGGTCCGCTGGCTGGTCGGCGTCGGCGACACCATCGCGGTGGACGCCCCGGTCGCCGAGGTGGAGACCGCCAAGGCGATGGTCGAGGTGCCGAGCCCGTACGCGGGCGTGATCGCCGAGCTGCACGGCACCGAGGGCAGCACCCTGGACGTCGGCGCCCCGCTCATCTCGGTCGAGTCGGCCACCGAGTCCGCCACCGAGTTGGCCACCGAGTCGGCCACCGAGTCCGCCACCGGCGAGACGGCCGCGGCGGCCGCCAGCTACGTCGAGGAGGAGCGGGCCGGCTCGGGGAACGTGCTGATCGGGTACGGCACCTCGGAGCTGCCCGCCACCGGCCGGCGCCGGGGTCGCCGCCGGCCCGCTGTGCAAGCCTGCGCACCGGCGGCGAACCCTGCCGGGGTCACCGCCCAGCGGCCCCGGGTGAAGTCGCCGCTGGTCCGCCAGCTGGCCCGCCGCTCGGGCGTGGACCTGAGCACGCTGCTGGGCTCGGGCCCGACCGGTCTGATCACCAGGGACGACGTCGAGCGTGCCGCGCCGCCGCCCACGACCAGTGAGCCGGCCACCGCGCCTCCGGCCACCGAGGACCGCCGGACCGGGCTGCCCATCCGCGACCGGATCCCGCTGCGCGGGGTGCGCAAGGCGATCGCCCAGACGCTGCTCCGCAGCCGCACCGAGATCCCCGAGGCCACCACCTGGGTCGATGTGGACGCCACCGAGCTGGTCGCGCTGCGCGCCTCGCTCGCCACGCCGGACCGGCGACCGCCGAGCCTGCTGGCCTTCCTGGCACGCTTCACCGTGGCCGGGCTGCAGGCGTTTCCCGAGCTCAACGCGCGGATCGACACCGAGCGTGAGGAGATCGTCCAGCTGGCCGGGGTCAACCTGGGCATCGCCACGCAGACCGACCGCGGCCTGCTGGTGCCGGCACTGGCGGGCGCGGACCGGCTGAGCGTGCGCGCGCTGGACACCGCGATCCGGGCGGCCACCGAGGCGGCGCGAGCCGGCGCCGCCGAGCCGACCCGGGGCTCCTTCACCCTGAACAACTACGGCGGCTTCGGCGTCGACGGCAGCGCCGCGATCATCAACCACCCCGAGGTCGCGATCCTCGGCGTCGGCCGGATCATCCAGCGGCCGTGGGTGGTGGAGGGCGAGGTGGTGGCCCGGTACGTCGGCCAGCTGTCGCTGGTGTTCGACCACCGGGCCTGTGACGGCGCGGCCGCCGGCGGCTTCCTGCGCTACGTGGCCGACGCCGTGGAGCATCCGCTGGGCGCGCTGGTGGACGGTTGAGACCATCGTTCTACATTTACTTGACGGATCGCCATGGACTCGTAGAATGAGCCGTAACCTGGGAAAATGATCGTCCCAGGGCGACGAACGAGCCCCGACGACCCCTGTGGGAGTGCCCATGCCCTACGTCATCGCCGAACCCTGCATCGACGTGATGGACAAGGCGTGCATGGACGAGTGCCCGGTCGACTGCATCTACGAGGGCGGCCGCAAGCTCTACATCAACCCGATCGAATGCATCGACTGCGGCGCCTGCGAGCCGTCCTGCCCGGTCGAGGCGATCACCCAGGACCGGGGGGTCGCCGAGGGCCAGGAGGACTTCGTCGACGACAACGCCCGGTTCTTCGAGATCACCCTGCCCGGCCGGGACGGCGCGCTCGGCGCCCCCGGCGGCGCGGCCGCGCTCGGCCGGGTCGGCGCCGACACCGACCTGGTCTCGACCTACCTACGCGAGGGCTGACCTCCGGCGCTCCCCGCGTTCCCGAACCGCCCCGCATTCCCGAACCGCGAGCCCACCACCACACGCACGACAGGAGCGACCAGCATGGACCAACGGTCCGACGGCCGGGCGACGGCGCCCGGGGTCGACGTGTTCAACGCGGCGGAGTACCTGCTCGCGGGCGGGGACCCTGACCGCGTCGCGGTGCGCCACCCGCGCGGCGAGCTCACCTACGGGCAGCTCGGGGCCGAGGTGCGGCGGGTGGCGGCCGGGCTGCTCGGGCTGGGCGTGCGGCCCGAGGAGCGGGTGCTCTGCTGCATGGCCGACGACGTGGAGCTGTTCACCGCGATCCTCGCCGCGATGTACCTGGGCGCGGTCGTGGTGCCCTGCTCGACGATGCTCACGACCAACGAGCTGGGCAAACTGGTGGCCGACTCGCGGGCCCGCGTGGTGCTCGGCTCGGCGGAGTTCGGCGACACCGTGCTCGGCGCGGTGCGGTACGGCGAGGTGCGCACGGTGGTGCTCACCGGCGACCGCGCGCCGACCGCCGACCGGCTGCCGCCCGGGTTGGCCGGCCTGAGCTGGGCCGAGCTGCTGGCCGCCGGCGCCCACCTGCCCGACCCGGTGCCGTACCCGAGCTGGCCGGACTCGCCGGCGCTGTGGCTCTACACCTCGGGCACGACCGGCATGCCGAAGGCGGCGGTGCACCGGCACGCGGACCTCCGGTACGTGGCCCAGACGTACGGCCAGCAGGTGTTGGGCATCCGCCCGGACGACGTGTGCCTGTCGGCCGCAAAGCTGTTCTTCGCCTACGGCCTGGGCAACTCGATGATCTTCCCGCTCTCGGTGGGCGCGAGCACGGTGCTCGAACCCGGCCGCCCCGCGCCCCGGCTGTTCGGCGAGCGGGTGGCCGAGTACGGGGTGACGCTGTTCTTCGGTGTACCCAGCTTCTGGGGGCCGATGCTCGCCGCGCCGCCGGACGACGTGCCGGACGGCGCGCTGGCCACCGTCCGTCAGGGGGTGTCGGCCGGTGAGACGCTGCCGCCCCGGCTGTTCCACGGCATCCAGCAGCGGTACGGGGTTGAGATCCTCGACGGCATCGGCTCCACCGAGGCGCTGCACATCTACATCTCCAACCGGCCCGGCCAGGTGGTACCGGGCAGCTCGGGGGTCGCGGTGCCCGGCTACCAGGTGCAGCTGCGCCGGCCGGACGGCGGCGTGATCGAGGAGACCGGCGAACCGGGCATGCTGTACCTGGCCGGCGAGTCGCTGTGCGAGGGCTACTGGTGCCGGACCGCGGTGAACCGGCTGGTGTTCCACGGAGAGTGGATGCGCACCGGCGACCAGTACGTGCGCAACGCCGACGGCAGCTACACGTGCCTCGGGCGGGCCGACGACGTGCTCAAGGTCGGCGGGATCTGGGTGAGCCCGACCGAGGTGGAGGCGCGGCTGCTGGAGCACCCCGCCATCCTGGAGGCCGCCGTGATCGGGGTGCCCGACGCCGACGGCCTGGACAAGCCGGTCGCGTTTGTGGTCCCGCGCGCGGGCAGCCTGCTCGAACCCGACGAGGTGATCGGCTTCTGCCGCGCCGGCCTGGCCGCGTTCAAACGCCCGCGCGCCGTGGTCCAGGTCGCCGAGCTGCCCAAGACCGGCACCGGCAAGATCCAGCGCTTCGTGCTCCGCGAGCTCGTCGACACCACCGTCCTCACCGCCCCGACGCCGTAACGGACCGCCGCCCGGGGCCCGCCACCGTGCTGGTCCGGAGCGCCGTCGACGCCGAGCTCAACCACACCGGGCCCCGGATCGCGTTCGAGGGCCGCTGCGGTTGAGCTCGGCAAGATCACGGCCGCTGGGCGGCTGGTGCTTTACACAACCTGGGTTTCGAAGTAAGACTGTGCGTGACGTTCCGTCCGTTCGCGCGAGCAGGAGACCCGATGAAGGAACTGCGGATCGACAGTTTTGGCCCGCCCAACGAGGTGGTGCGGCTGGTCGAGGTGGACGAGCCGACGCCGGGGCCCGGTCAGCTGCTGATCGCGCTGGAGGCCGCCCCGATCAACCCGTCGGACCTGTTGCTGGTCCGGGGTGTGTACGGGGTGCGGCCGGAGCTGCCGGCGCGGCTCGGCGCGGAGGGCGTCGGCCGGGTTGTCGGGGTCGGGGACGGCGTGGACCAGGCCCGGGTCGGCGAGCGCGTGGTCGTGCTGCCGACCCTGCGCCAGTACACGTGGGTCGAGCGCACTGTCGCCGACGAGCGCGACGTACTCACCGTGGACTCCGACGCCGACCCGCTGCAGCTGTCCATGATCGCGGTCAACCCGGTCACCGCGCACCTGATCCTCACCGGGTACGCCGAGCTCAAGGCCGACAGCTGGGTGGCGCAGAACTCCGCCAACTCCGCCGTCGGCCGCTACCTCGTCGACCTGGCCCGGCTCGCCGGCCTGCGCACGATCAACATCGTGCGCCGCGAGGAGGCCGCCGAGGCGCTGCGGGCCGACGGGGTGCCGAACGTGCTCGTCTCCGGCCCCGACCTGGTCAAGGACGTCCGGGCGATCCTGGGCGGCGAGCAGCTCGGGCTGTTCGTGGACGCGCTCGGCGGCAGCCAGGCCGGCGAGCTCACCGGCCTGCTCCGCCCGGGCTCGAGCATCGTGGCCTACTCAGCCCTGACCGGCGAAGCCTTCAGCATGCCGTTCATGCAGCTGATCTTCCGTGACATCTCGCTGCGCGGGTTCTGGCTGAACCAGTGGATGAACGCCGCGCCCCGCACCGAGGTCGACAGTGCCTTCTCCTACCTCGCCGGCCTGGTCGCCGACGGTTCACTGAGTGCGCCCGTCGAGGCCACCTTCGGCCTGGACGAGTACGAGGAGGCGATCCGCCGGGCCGGCCGGTTCCGCCGCGCCGGCAAGATCCTCTTCACGTTCTGAACAGGCCGACCGGGTAGTCGACGCCGTCCAGCCCGGGCACGGTGACCGCGGCGGGGTCGTTGTTGTTGGCCGCCAGCTGCTCCACGGCGAAGTCCACCACGCAGCCGGAGAGCAGCTGGCGCGGGTCCTCCAGCACCACCCGCAGCCGGGTCACCATGGCGAGCATGTCGTCGGCGGAGTGGATCAGGGGCATCTCGGCGACCTCGGTCAGCCCGGTGTCCAGATCGGGCTGGTCGGCGCCGCCCGGGGTGAAGCCCGGGTAGCCGTCGAACATCACCGCGCCCAGCTCGACGGTCGCCCACACGCCGTTCCACAGGCCGCGCAACGCCGGCTCCAACGCCTTGACCTCGCTGAGGTCGCCGTTCACCGGGGTGCCGAACACCGGCGCGTGCGGCGCCATGTAGAGCCGCTCCAGCGGCAGGCGCTGCCGGGAGGCGCCGAGCACCATCGCCGCCACGCTGCTGGTCCGCCAGGTCACCCCGGACGTGGGCCGGCCCTGCTTGCCGGCGATCAGGACCATGGCGCGCGACCAGTCGATCCCCTGGCCGTCGAACCACGCGATCACGCGGTGCGCGATGTCCATGCCGGCCAGGAAGAACGTCGCGATCATCATGTGGTTCATCGGCACACCCGGGCCGCCGCCCGCACCCACACCGCGGGTCAGGTAGTCCGCGCGCAGCGTCTCGGCGGTCAGGTAGCTCTCGTCGGCCAGCGCCGTGCGCAGGTAGCGGGCGGTGACCGCGCAGGTGTAGTCGATCATCGCGGCGATCTGCCGCTCGCGGCCGCGGTAGGCCGCCACCGCGATGGTGTCGCGCCAGAGCCCCTCGCTGTTGGCGGCCCGTGCGACCTCGACCTGCCCGAGCAGCCGCTGGCCGTCGGCCCGCCAGGTACTGTCCCCGCCCAGCGCCCGGAGGTTGACCAGTGACGCCAGCGCCGGCCCGAGGTGCGACACCCCGGCCAGCTCCTTGAAGCCGCGGGTGCTCATCCGGAAGCCCTCGACCTGCGGCTCGCGGCCGCCGCCGGGGTAGAGGGCGAGGTCGGTGCCGGTGGCGACGATCAGCGGGTCGTCCTGGGTGCGCGCCGAGGCCGCCTCGGTCAGGTGGCGGCCGATGCTGTCCGGGTTCGCGGTGTAGGCGGTGAACAGGTCGACCAGCTCGGCGCTCTCCTGCGCGGGCATGCGCGATCCTCCTGGATGTGGTGGGTCAACCGGTGAAGCGGTAGATCACGGTGTCGGCCGCGAACCGCACGTCGGCGCTCAGGCTGTTGGTGATGCCGACGAGGGTGCCGCCCGCGTCGTGGAACACCGCCACGTCCGTGCCGCCGGTGGTCGGGAACTCGGCCGAGGTGCGCAGGGCGGAGCCGTCCCAGCGGTAGACCACCGAGATGAGCCGGGTCGTCGGGTGGTCCGGGGTACCCAGCACGAAGTTGACCCGCACCACGTACAGCCCGTGCTCGCCGCGCAGCACCGCCCACTCCCTCGCGCCCGGCCCGGGCAGCGACTGGTGCGGCACGAACTTCCCGCCGTCCCAGCGCAGCAGCGCCGAGTCGCTCTGCAGGCGCGCGACCAGCAGGTAGTGCTCACCGTCGACCTCGAAGTCGGCGAACGCGCGACCGTGCTGCTCGGCCAGCTCCTGGTGCTCGACGAACCTGCCGCCGTCCCAGCGGTAGAGCACCGAGGGCACCACGTTGTCGGCGTGCGCCAGGAAGTGCTCGCCGCCGAGCGTGAACGGGTGCCAGTTGTACGCCCACCGCGACGCGATGTCCTGGAACGGGACGAACCGCGCACCGTCCCACTCGTACAGCCGCGAGGGCAGGTTGTCCGCCTCGGTGCCCGGCACCGTCACGCCCTGGGCCAGCCCGAGGAAGTGCCGGTCGCCGACCGGGATGTGCTTCCACTGCTTGGCCGCGAACCCGCTGAACGCCTGGAACGGGACGAACTTGTCGCCCGCCCAGCGGAACACCTCGGGCCGCGTGTGGAAGTTGTACGGGCCGGCGCCCGAGCGGATCCCCGCCGCGGCGAGGAACGCCTCGTCGCCGATCCGGAAGAACTCGGCGTCCTCTCCCCCGGGCACGCCCAGCCGCTGGAACTCCGTGTACCCCTCGCCGGTCGCACGCAGCACCAGGAGGTCGGTGTCGCTGTCGCCGCCGTTCATGTGCGCGGGCGTGCCGGGCACGTCGGTGGCCAGCTGCGGGATGGCCAGGTAGGACCCGCCGTCCAGCTCGAACGGCTCGATGGCCCTCGCCCCCGAGGTCGGGATCCGGTACAGCTCGGTCAGCTCCGGCGTGCCCATCCGCGCCCCTTACTCGGTGGTCCTTGGTTCAAGCGGCCCTGGCTCTGTGGTCCCTGGCAGCTCGGCGAGCTGCTCGAATGAATGTATACATTGCGTGCAAAGAGCGCCAGTGCGCAGGCCGGTGTCCGGGTCACCGGCCGGGTCAGGCCCGGCGGGCGACCTCGGTGTCAGCGCTGGCCTCGGTCCGCCCCTCGGTCAGGCTGGCGAGGTAGTGCGTCCGGCCGATCCGGCCGTGCTCGCGGGCGGCCAGCGCGGCGGTCTCGGGCTCGCCGGCGGCGATGGCGGCCACCAGCGCGCGGTGACCGGGATGGCCGGGGTGGTCGGGGCCGAGGTGTCGGCGGCGCCGCAGGTTGTGCAGGCTGACCACCGCGAACCTCGCCCAGATCCGGCCCAGCGACTCCACCAGCAGCGGGTTGCCGCTCAGCTCCGCGATCCGCTGGTGGAAGCTCAGGTTCGCCCGCCACACGCCGAGCACGTCACCGGCCGCGCCGCGCTGCTCGACCTCCTCGGCGGCCCGGTGCAGCGCGTCGATCTCCGCCGGCGGCAGCTGGCCGTCCCGCTGCCGGGCGGCGGCCAGCTCGGCGGCGAGCGTCTCGAGGGCGCCCTGCAGGTCGAGGGCGTGCCGCAGGTCCTCGGTGGACAGCGCGGCGACGACAACCCCGCGCCCGGTCGGCGTGACCAGGCCGTCGCTCTGCAGCCGGCGCAGCGCCTCGCGCACCGGCGTCCGGCTCATGCCCAGCGACTCGGACAGGTCGACCTCGTTGAGCCGGTCCCCCGGCTGGAACTGCCCGGCCAGCAACAGCTCCCGGACCTGGCGGTAGGCCTGCTCGGCCTGGTTGTGCGGTCCGGAGGGTCGGGCGGCGCGGATGACCGGTGTCATGTATGCATCGTATGTAGCGAGTGCAAGTATGGTCACGATCTTCTGGAGGTACCCGTGGTGAAGCTGGCGCAGGCGTTGACCATCGTGGAGCACGCGCTGCGGCACGCCAGGGAGCTGGAGCTGCCGCCGATGACGGTGGCGGTGCTGGACGCCGGCGGCCATCTGGTCGCGTTCGCCCGGGAGGACGGCTCGAGCCTGCTGCGCGAGCGGATCGCCAGGGGCAAGGCGCTCGGCGCGCTCAACATGGGCGTCGGCAGCCGCGCGCTGGCCGGGCGGGCCGCCGCCCACCCGCAGTTCATCAACGCCGTGACCACACTCGCCGAGGGCAACCTGGTGCCCGTGCCCGGCGGCGTCCTGGTCCGGGCGCCGGCGGCTGATGGCGAGGGCGGCGGGATCATCGGCGCGGTCGGCGTCAGCGGCCACCAGCCCGACCGGGACGAGGAGTGTGCCGTCCGAGGCATCGAAGCCGCCGCCCTCACCGCCGACCCGGGCGCCTGACCCCGGCTACCGCCGACTGGCCAGCTGCACGCCCACGCCAGCCTCCGGCGTGGCGCCGGCGGCGGGACCCGTCAGCGGCGGTGACCCGCCGGCGGCGGTGACCTGTCAGCGGTGGCCGGCTACATCGGGCGGGCGGTCAGGGCTTGGGCGAGGTTGTGGTTGGCTCGGGCGGCGCGGCGGGCGTGGTAGGCGATCGGCATGTAGCGCAGGCGTTCCGGCAGCGCCGCGTTGAGGCGGCCGGCCACCGCACCGGCGGCGCGCAGCTCGAGCTCGTCGGTGCGGGTCCAGGTCAGGCCGAGCTTGTCCCGCGCGGCCGGTGGCAGGGTGCCTACGGTGACCAGCCGGTTCAGCTCGCCGCCCGCTCGGCCGGCCGGCCCCCACAGGCGGCGCAGCGGCGCGGGCAGCCCGGCCGGCGGCGGTGACTTGGCCGCGGTGGCCAGCACGTTGTGTGCCGTGCGGTGGTTCTCCAGGTGGTTGTCGATCATGTCGTCGAAGTACGCCCAGTAGGCGTCCTGGGTCGGCGGCAGCATCCGTTCCGGGACCTGCAGGATGCGGCAGATCCGCAGCGTCTCGCGGTACCCCTGCTCCTCCTGCGCGGCGGTCAGCGGGCGCGGCAGGAAGTAGCGCGCGTAGCTCAGCAGGGCGTGGAACGCGGTCAGCGGCACCCAGGCCCACGGCTCGGCGGCCAGCGCGTGGTGGCCGCGGCCCTGGTCGTCGACGGTGTTCAGCGTCTTGTGCATCCGACGCAGCCGCTGGCCCTCCTCGAGCGCGGTCGGCCCGCCGTAGACCCAGGTCTGCGTGGAGGCGAAGCTGCGCGCGGCGCGCCCCCAGGGATCGGTCCGGTAGACCGACCAGCGGTCCACGACCGCACCGATCGCGGGGTGCATGACCTGCAGGATGAACGCGCTGCCGAGCGTCGCCGCGTACAGGTAGTGCCCGTTGAGCGACCAGAAGAGGTCGCCCGGCCCGAACAGCTCCGGCTCGGCTGCTCCCGCGGGCTCGGCTCCCGCCGGCCGTGCCCCGAGCGACCCGGCCCCGATCGGCGGGGTCCCGATCGGCCCGGTCCCGAGCGGCTCACAAGGCTCCGTCGTCTGTGCAGTCACCGTCGACCTCCTGGCACCACGTGGCCCACGCCGCGTAGGTATAGTGAAACGCGGTTAAATAATCGCGTACAAGTCGTATTCGGGAAGCAGGCCGATGCCCCGCTCACCGGAGCTCTTACCACGGAAAACACCGCGTCAGCAGCGTTCCCGGGAGACGGTGGAGCGCATCATCGACGCGGCCACTCGCGTTTTGACCGAGCACGGGTACGACGGGGCCTCGACGAACCGGATCGCCGCCGCCGCCGGGGTCAGCAGCGGGTCGCTCTACCAGTACTTCCCGAACAAGGACGCCATCGTGACAGCCGTGCTCGAGCGGTTCAGCGACCAGCTGGTCGCCCGGATCGACGCACAGCTCGCGGCGGCGATGACCATGCCGTGGCAGGACGGCGGACGGGCGCTGCTGTCCGCCCAGTTCGAGGTGTACGAGCAGAACAACGGGCCGCTGCGCACGATCATCGAACGGGTGCCTCAGCTCGGCGGCACCGATGCCCTCGGCGCGCTGCAGCGCCGGATCGCCGACCTCACGCGGCTCTACCTCGTGGCCAACCGCGACACGTTCCGGCCGGACCTCGATGTGGCCGCGGCAGTGTGGATCATGGTGGAGGGGTCGGCCCAGCTGGCCATCCGCTACCTGGTGGCGCCGCCGCCCATCCCCCGCGAGCAGATCATCGACGAGCTGGCCGGCATGTTCATCGGCTACCTGACCCGACCGGCCGGCACTTGAGCGCCGACCCGATGCCGTCGGTGCCGCCGCTCACCGCGACGGCCAAGCTCGCCCTCACCTTCCGGTTCCCCCGCCGGGGCCGGGGCTTCTGGTTCGGGCTGGCCATCGAGCTGATCTGGCCGTGGCTGGCGGGGTTCACCCGGCTCGGCTGGCGGGGCGGCGAGCACCTGCCGGCCGGTGGCTGCCTGCTCGCGGTCAACCACCTGTCCTTCGCCGACCCCATCGTCGACACCGCGTTTGTGCTGGCGCAGCGCCGGGTGCCGCGCTACCTGGCGAAGGCCGAGCTGTGGCAGGTGCCGGTGGTGCGCCGGGTGCTCGCCGGCGGCGGCCACATCCCGGTGTACCGGGGCGGGTCCAACGCCGCCGACGCGTACCGGGACGCGGTCGCGGCGGTCCGCCGGGGCGAGTGCGTGGTGTTCTACCCGGAGGGCACGTTCACCCGCCACCCCGAGGGCTGGCCGATGCGCGGGCTGAACGGGGTGGCCAGGGTGGCGCTGGAGAGCGGCCGGCCGGTCATCCCGGTCGCCCAGTGGGGCAACCAGCGGCTGCTCCCGCCGGGCTCGGTCTGGCCCCGGCTGCTGCCCCGCCGGGACGTGCGGGTGCTGGCCGGCCCGCCGGTGGACCTGAGCCGGTTCGAGGGCGCGCCGTTGACCAGGCAGAACCTGAACGCCGCCACCTCGGAGATCATGCGGGCGATCACCGGGCTGCTCGGTGAGCTGCGGGGCGAGACCCCGCCGCCGGCCCGCTGAGGTCCCAGCGACCGGCCCGCTGAGGTCCGGGCGGACGACCCGACACCGGCCCGCCGAGGACCGACCCGTCAGCCTCGGTACGGCGTGCGCTGCGCCGCCGCCTCGGCGAGGAACTCCCGGATCGCGGCGACGAGCTTCGCCGGCTGGTCCTCGGCGACCAGGGTGTAGCTGTCCTCGATCGTGACCAGCCGCCCGTGCGGGTAGCTCGCGGCCAGCCGGGCGCCGTGCTCGGCGGGCATGATGCGGTCCTCGCCCGCCCAGACCACCAGCACCGGCTTGTAGAACCGCCGGTTGCGCTCGGCCCACTCGCGCAGCACCTCGCGGGGCGGCACGCTCAGCGCGTACCGGGCGAGGTCCGCCCGCACGTCGGCCTGTTCGGTGGCCGGCGCGAACCAGTCGTCCATCACCTCGGCCGGCACCGGCCGCTTGCTCATCCACCCCCAGGAACCGGGGGCCCGGCGCAGCAGCCGCCCGCGCAGCAGCCGCATGGTCACGGCCAGCCCGCCCGGCACCCGCGCGGCCAGCACGAGCGCCCGCCCCGGCAGCCCGGGCGGGTAGTTCTCGAACGCCTCGCAGGCGACCAGGACCAGCCGCGACACCCGCTCGTCCCGCCCGAGCGCCACCATGACCTGCGCGCCGCCCCAGTCGTTCTGCACCAGGGTGACGTCGTGCAGGTCGAGCCGCTCCAGGAACTCATCGACGAGCACGGCCAGGCCGGCCAGCGACAGGTCGGCGTCCGGCCGCATCGGGTACCGGTGCGCGCCCAGCGGCAGGGTGGGCGCCACGCAGCGGAAGTGGGGACCCAGCTCGGCGACCACGTGCCGCCAGGCCGAGCTGTTCATCAGCACGCCGTGCAGGAACACGAGCACCGGACCGGAGCCGCCGGTGTCCCGGTACTCGATGGTTCCGGCGGACAGTTCGATCTCAGGCACCGGACTCACTCCTCGCTGGCGTCGGCCGGGCTGGAACTCGGCGGCGGTGACACTTGATAGATCGTTCTACTATGAGCGACACTAGAGGCCGGCCCGGCCGCGGGCAAGCAATTACCGAGGGGTGGGTATGGCCGACACGAAGACGCGGATCGTGGTGAAGAGCGGCGAGCTGTTCCGGCGGCACGGCTACGTGGGCACCGGCCTCAAGCAGATCGCCGCCGAGGCCGCCGCGCCGTTCGGCTCGATCTACCACTTCTTCCCCGGCGGCAAGCAGGAGCTGGCCGCCGAGGTGATCCGCACGTCCGGGCAGATGTACGAGGACCTGGTGATGGGTGTGCTGGGCCAGGCCGACAACGCGGTCGACGCGATGCGGGTGGGCTTCGGCGCCGCCGCCCAGCTGCTGGTGGAAACCGAGTACGCGGACGCCTGCCCGATCGCCATGGTCGCCCTCGAGGTGGCCAGCACGAACGAGGCGTTGCGCGCGGTGACGGCCGAGGTGTTCGCCAGCTGGACGCGGGCCGGCGCGGGCGTGTTCATCGGCTGGGGCTTCCCGCCGGACGTCGCCCGCCGGCTCAGCGTGGCCTTCATCCTGGCCCTGGAGGGCGCGTTCGTGCTGGCCCGCACGCTGCGGGACACGGAGCCGCTGCAGGTCGCGGCGGCCACGATGATCGACACCATCCGGGCGGCCGAGCGGGCCTGACCGCCCGGCGCGGCCCGCGCTAGGGCTGGACCGCGGTCGGCTGGGTGAGCTCCCGGAGCAGCCGGCGGCGGGCCAGCGGGTGATGCGCCAGCTGGCGCTCCACCAGCGACGGCGGCACCGTCAGCACACCGCAGCGGGCCCGCTTGACGCAGAACCGGGCCACCGACCCGTTGACCAGCCGCGCCAGCGGGCCACTGGTCCCGGACCCCACCACGAGCAGGTCGTTCTCCCCATCGGCCACATCCACCAGCCGGCGGCCCGCGGTCCCCCGCAGCGCGAACATCCGCACGTGCAGGTCGTCCGGGACACCGCCGAGGGCGTCGTCCCAGGCCTGGCACAGGATGCGGGCGGCCTCGTCGCGCCACAGCTTGAGCAGCGGCGGGCAGGGCGCGCGCCGGTTGGCCAGCTCGCCGCCCCTCGGCACCCAGGTGATCACCGCCCAGAGCTCGGCATCACGCAGCCTGGCCTCGGCCACCGCCCGGCGCAGCGCATGCAGGCTGCCCGGGGAACCACTTACTCCGACGATCACGCGTTGCGGGTGTTTCTCCACGTCATCCAGCAAATCTGAGAGTTCGCCGCGGTGCCCGGACACTGCGTTTCGTTGACGTGGGCGGCGGGCGTCCTGACGCCGGCTTGATGCGCGTTCCCCCGGCCGGCGGCAGGTGCAACGACCGCTGGCCCGCACCGGTCGAAGGTTCTCGACTCGGTGCGGGCCAGCGCCGGTAACTCTGTGGCAGTGAAGGATCAGCCGCCGCCGCGACCGCCTCCGCCGCCGCCACCCCCGCCGCCGGCCCCGCCGTTGCTGGCGGAGACCTGGGCCTGGGGTAGCTGGATCTCCTGGCCCTCGGTCAGGCCGGAGAGGACCTGGGTGTTGTCGTCGCCGACGAGACCCGGCTGGAACGGGGCCTGGGCGGGCTTGCCGTCCGGACCCGGCACGTTGACGAACGAGCGGCCGCCCTGCTTGATGACCGCCGAGTTCGGCACCACCAGCACGTTCTCCAGGTCCGCCACCAGCACGCCCGCCTCAGCGGTCTGACCGGTCTTGAGCCTGGGGTCGGTGTCGGTGAGCAGGATCGTGGCGTAGTAGTTCGTGACACCGGAGATGTCCACACCACCGGGGGCGATGGAGAGCACGGTGCCGTCACGGGTCAGGTCCGGCAGAGCGTCGAACGTGACCTGGACCTTCTGGTTCGGCGCAACCTTCGCCGCGTCGGACTCCTCGAACGGAACAACCACCTGGAA
>DATAZG010000117.1:0-4551 GCA_036272155.1 Pseudonocardia sp. | reverse complement strand
CGCGCTGCCCAGCGCGGCGAGCCCGATCAGGCCGGCGGCCCCGGCGCCGAGCCAGATCCACTTCTTGCTCCTGGCCAGCGCGCCGGGGCGGCCGCCGGGGGAGTTGTTCGGCGGCCGGCTGGTCGCCTCGAGGCGGACCGGACGGTTGAGGCTGACGGTGCGCGCCTCACTGCTCTCGCCCCGGCGGGCCTTGGCCCGGGACTCCGACCGGGACTCCGAGGGGGCCGTCCAGTTGATCGGCTTCGGCCGCTCGCCGGTGGCCGTCGTGGCCTCGTCGTCGTCGGTGGTCGCGGTGCCTTCGGTCGGTCCGGCCTGTTCGGCCTGCTCGGGGGAGGTGCGCGGGACCGCGACGGTCGCCTCGCCGTCCACGAGCAGGTCGCCGGCGGTGGCCTCGGCGGCCAGCTGGCTCACCGGCACCTCGCCGGCCATGATCTCCGGGCTGCCGATCGGGCCGGAGCGCTCTACACGGGCCTGCCCCAGGCTGGGTTGATCGACCCGGGGCAGTTCTAAGCTCGGTTGCTCTACCCGGGCGTGCTCGACGGTGCCCTGGCCGACGGCGGTCGGCTCGACGGCAGGCTGCTGTGCCGGGATCGCCGTGGTGCGCGCCAGCACCGAGATCGGCACCGCGCCCCTGGTCAGGGCAGCCGCGGCGGCCGACGGGTCGGCGGACGGCGCGTACTGGGCCGGGGCCGCGTACGGGGTCTGGCCGGTGTGCCGCGCCTGGCTCGGGTACTCGGCCCGCGCGGCGTAGCTCGGCTGGCCCGGGTAGCCACCATGGTTCGGGTAGTCGCCCTGACTGGGGTACTGCGCCTGGCCCGCGTACTCGGACTGGGCCGGGTACGCGGCCTGCGTCGGGTAACCGCCGGAGTGCTCGACCTGCGTCGTCGGGTAGGCGCCGGAGTGCTCGATCTGGGTCGGGTAGCCGCCGGTGTGCTCGACCTGGGTCGGGTAGCCGCCGGACTGGTCGATCTGCGGGGGGTAGCCGCCGGTGTGTTCGACCTGCGTCGGGTAGGCACCGGACTGCTCTGTCGGGTAGCCGCCGGACTGGTCGACCTGCGTCGGGTAGGCGCCGGAGTGTTCGACCTGCGTCGGGTAGGCACCGGACTGCTCGGCCGCCGAGTGCTGGGCGGTCGCCCGGGTCAGCCCGCCGATGGAGCCGGAGCGCTCCGCGCCGGACTGGGTGGGCACCGCGCGCAGTGCCGGCGAGCTGGCGGCCGGCAGATACCCGGAACCGCCGACCGGACCGGTGTCGCCGGGCAGCCCCGACTCGTAGCCGGTGGGCGCGGCGTAGTTGGGCCAGCGCCGCGCCGGCGGCACGCTCGCCCTCGGCTCGGTGAGCGAGCGGATGAAGGCCACCACGTCGGCGCCGTCGGCGGCCGGGACGTCCCGGAGCTCGGCGGTGACGTTGGAGTCGGACACGGTGATGGTGCCGAGCACGCCGTCGGCCATCCAGTCGGCGGCGGAGAGACGCTCCAGCGGGAAGCCCTCGCTGGCCTGGCCGCTGCGGCCGTCGCGGAGCAGCAGTACACGGTGGTTGGTCACCGCCAGCAGCCCGGCGCCCGGTCCGTAGATGCCGGCGGCCAGCCGCTGCACCGTCTCGCCCTCCCGGAGGTACGCGCCGAGTTGGCGGATCTCGCGGTGGACCTCGTAACCGGATGTCATACGCGTGGCCGCGGCCGCAATGTCGGACCTGAGCTCCATGGCGACATCCCCCAATCGCTTGCTGGGCCGGCCGTGTCTTGCATACGGCTCGACTTCTTGACTGGGTTAACGACCAATTCATGGGGCCGATACTGGGCCACATTCCATTTGCGACTGACGGACCAATGTCGCGCGCTGTTAACCCTTCCTTGGGGCACTAGGCCATTCGAATTACATTGATGGAATTCAACTTGGGAGTCTTACTGTTTCCGCAGGTCACGCGAGTGTGGTGAGCAGAAACACAGTGATCGCGGTCGCAACTACTTTGCGCGCCAGTCTCGATTAGACACATGGGTCGCTAGCGCCTCATGCCGCACAAGCGCCGCATTGTCACTCGATTGGGCTATGGCGCGTGTCACCTGAGAGGACGTAGTTGGGGCAACGGTGGCGCCCCGGATGCCGATGCCCGACCGGTACCCGCTGGTCCGGAGCTGTGCCGGGGCTGTGCCGGGGGTGCGCGGGGAATGCGCCGGGGTCGTCGTCGAGGTTCGTTGACCGGCGATGTGTGGCATGCCACGCTCTGTCGATGATCCGCCGTGGTCAGCGGCGCCGCACGGACTCCCGGGTGCCCCGGTGAAGCAGGTCCGGCAGACCACCGCCGTCAACGCGCAGGTGCTCGATGCGCTGCGAGCGGCGGTGATCACCGGCGAGCTGCCGGCCGGCACCCTGCACTCGGTGGCCACCCTGGCCGGCCAGCTCGGGGTGTCCCGCACGCCGGTGCGAGAGGCGCTGATCAAGCTCGCCCAGCAGGGCATGGTGCGGTTCGAACGGAACCGGGGCGTGCGCATCCTGCAGACCTCCCTGCACGACCTCGAGGAGGTCTTCGCGCTGCGGCTGCTGCTGGAGGTGCCGGCGACCCGGCGCGCGGTGCGGCTGCTCGGTGCCGCCACCCAGGCCGCCACCCTGCGCGAGCTGCGCCGGGTGTTCGCCGCGATGGAGTCGGCGGCCGCCGCCGACGACGAGTTCCGGATGTGGGAGCACGACCGGCGGTTCCACCGCGTGCTGCTGGAGGCGTCCGGCAACGGCCGGCTGGCCGAGTACGTGGACGGGCTGCGCGACATGGTGCTGCGCCGAGGCGTGTCCACCGCGCACCGGTCCCGCACGCTCGAGGTGATCGTCGAGGAGCACCGTGTGGTGCTGGAGCGGGTGCTGGCCGGCGACACGGACGGCGCGGCCGAGGCGATGCGGGTGCACATCCTGCACACCGCGCAACTGTTGGTCGCGCAGGAGGCCGGCGCCGAGGCGGGCCCCGTCGACGTCGATCTGGGGTGGACCTACGGGGCGGCTGGGGAGTCGCGGAGCGAGTCTCAAATCGAGACTTGATGAACGCATGCGCATGGATTGACGAGTGGCATGTGGCATGCCACTGTCGGACCGAGCCGCACCCCTCATCGTCGAAGGGACCGCCATGGCGACCGCGAACAAGGTGACCGTCATCCCCTGCGGGGCGATGACCGCCGACCTGACCTGGCTACTGCTCAAGCCGGGGCGCTCGATCACCGATCGCAACCACAAGGACGGCCCGGCCCCCTGGGTGGACGTGCCCACGCACTGCGTACTGGTCGAGACCGACGAGGGCAAGATCCTCTGGGACACCAGCTGCCCCCGGGACTGGGAGGAGCGCTGGGGGCCGACCGGCCTGCAGGACTTCTTCCCGTACGACAAGGTCGCCGACGACGAGTACCTCGACTCGCGGCTCAACCAGCTGGGCGTCGGGCTGGACGAGATCGACTACGTGATCCTCTCGCACCTGCACTTCGACCACGCCGGCAACGCGCAGATGTTCAAGAACACCAACGCGAAGCTGGTCTGCCACGAGCGGGAGAAGAAGTTCGCGTACGGCTTCGAGGGGCTGTTCACCGGCGCGCACCTGAAGACCGACTACGAGGGCCTGGAGTTCCAGACCGTCTCCGGGGACACCGACTTCCTGCCCGGGGTGAAGCTGATCGAGACGCCCGGGCACACCGTCGGCACCATGTCGATTCAGGTCGACCTGCCCGACACCGGCACGATGATCTTCACCTCGGACGCGGTGTACATGGGCGAGAGCTTCGGCCCGCCGGCCACGCCGGCGGCGATCGTGAACAACCTGGAGGACTTCTACAAGTCCGTCGAGAAGCTGCGCGGCATCCAGGAGCAGACCAACGCGACGATGGTGTTCGGCCACGACGCCGAGCAGATCCACCAGCTCAGGGTCGCCCCGGACGGCTCGTACACATGAGTGCTGGGATCAATCTGACCGAGGAGACGATCTTCACCTGGGGTGCGCCGCCGCTGAAGTTCGGCGCCGGCGCGGCCGACGAGGTCGGTTTCGAGATGGCCGGCTACGGCGTCCGGCGGGTGCTGATCGTCACCGACTCCGGGGTCAACGCGCTCGGGGCCCCGCAGCGCATCGCCGATAACCTGCGCCGCTACAAGATCGAGTCGGAGATCTTCGACGGGGTGCACGTCGAGCCCACCGACGACTCGATGAACAAGGCCGTCGAGTACGCACGGGCGCAGGGTGACTGGGACGGCTTCGTCGCGGTCGGCGGCGGCTCCGCGATCGACACCGCCAAGGCCATCAACCTGCTGACCAGCAACCCCGGCGAGCTGATGGACTACATCAACAAGCCGATCGGCAACGCGCGCGTGCCCGACGGCCAGCTCAAGCCGCTCATCGCGATCCCCACCACGGCCGGCACCGGCTCGGAGTCCACCGCGATGTGCGTGCTGGACATCCTGTCGATGAAGGTCAAGACCGGGATCAGTCACTGGCGGCTGCGCCCGACCCTGGCCGTGATCGACCCGCTGCTCACGATGTCGCTGCCGGCTGAGGTCACCGCCGCGTCCGGGATGGACATCGTGTGC
>DATAZG010000116.1:0-3893 GCA_036272155.1 Pseudonocardia sp. | reverse complement strand
CGCTGTGGTCGCGCACGACCAACCCGCCCGGCTCCTTCGGCTCCGGTCTGGTCCTGGCGCGCAACGCGGGAGCGGCGCTCGCCGACCTCGAGTTCACGCAGTTCCACCCCACCGCGGTCACGGGCATCAAAGGCCGCGAGGGCTTCCTGATCTCCGAGGCCGTGCGCGGCGAGGGCGCGACGCTGCACGGCCCGGACGGCGAGCGGTTCGTCGACGAGCTCGCGCCCCGCGACGCGGTCGCCCGCGCGATCTTCAACCTGCTGCGCGAGACCGGCACCACCGCGGTGGAGCTCGACATGACGATGATCGATCGCGGGCGCTTCCCCAACATCGTCGAGGCGCTCCAGCAGGCTGGCTTGGACCCCACCAAGCAGCGCATCCCGGTCTCCCCCGCCAGCCACTACGTGATGGGCGGCATCGTCACCGACCTCGACGGCCGCGCCCGCGGCGCGACCGCGCTCTACGCGATCGGCGAGTGCGCCTGCACCGGCCTGCACGGGGCCAACCGGCTGGCGTCGAACAGCCTGCTGGAGGGCCTGGTGATGGGTCGACGCGCGGCGCGGGCGGCGGCCGCTGACCTGGCCGGGCCCCGCCCGCTGCTCACCACCGAACCCGCCGCCGAGTTGGCACCCCGCCCGATCGCCGACCGGGACCTGGTGCAGCGCGCCATGACCGCCGGCGCCTCGATCGGCCGGGACGGCGCCGGTTTGGCCGCCGCCTCGGACGCGATCGAGTCGGCCGTCGCGGTGGCGAAGCCGACCGACCGGCGTGGCGTCGAGGACGCCGCCCTCACCCTGCTCGGCCAGGCGGTGCTGGCCGCCGCCGGCACCCGCACCGAGAGCCGCGGCTGTCACGTGCGCACCGACTTCCCCCGCACCGACGACACCTACCAGCACAGCAGCCTGCAGGTGGCCCTGGTGGACGGGCGGCCGGTGGTGCGCGCGGCCGAGCTGACCCGGCGGGCCGGTGCCGCATGACGCAGTCGGAATCCGATCAGCCGCACCCGGCCGCCCCGTCGCGGTCGACCAGTCGTAGTCGTATCGAGGAGGACGCATGAATGCCGCAGTGGACACCGGGCTGATCCCGGATGCCGAGGACCTGGCACGCGTGGTGGCCACGGCGCTCGCCGAGGACCTGCGCTACGGCCCGGACGTCACCACCGCCGCGACCGTGCCGCCGGACCAGGTGGCGATCGCCGAGTTCACCCCGAGAGTCGACGGGGTGCTGGCCGGGGTGCCGGCGGTGCGCGCCGTGCTCGACGCCGTGCTCGGGCGGGATGCCTACGACGTGCTCGACGAGCGCCCGGACGGATCGCGGCTGGTGCCCGGCAGGCCGGCGCTGCAGGTCCGCGCGCAGGTCCAGGGCCTGCTCACGGCGGAGCGCACCGCGCTGAACCTGCTGTGTCACCTGTCCGGGGTGGCCACCGCGACGGCGGCCTGGGTGGACGCGGTCGCCGGCACCGGCGCGACGATCCTCGACATCCGCAAGACCCTGCCGGGGCTGCGGCTGCTGCAGAAGTACGCGGTGCGCTGCGGCGGGGGGCGCAACCACCGGATGGGCCTCGGCGACATGGTCCTGATCAAGGACAACCACGTGGTGGCCGCCGGCTCGGTCACCGCCGCGCTCGCGGCCGTCCGGGCGGCCGCGCCGAACCTGCGCCATGAGGTCGAGGTCGACACGCTGGACCAGCTCGACGAGGCGCTCGCGGCCGGTGCGGAACTGGTGCTCCTGGACAACTTCACGCCGGCGCAGTGCGCCGAGGCGGTCCGCCGCCGGGCGGCGCGTGGGGCGGCAACGGAGTTCGAGGTGTCCGGCGGGCTCACGCTGGGGGTGGCCAGGGAGTACGCGGCGACCGGGGTGGAGTTCCTCTCGGTCGGTGCGCTGACCCACTCGGTTATGGCCCTGGACCTGGGCCTGGACCTGCGCGCGGAGTAGCCCGGGCGGTGGGGCGGTGCGCGCTACCTGGTGGCGCGCACCGCCATCGCCGGGGAGAAGCTGAGCTCGGCGGCCAGCGTGCGGGTGCTGACCGACCGGTTCTCGCGGTTGCGCAGCTCGGCGTAGGTGACGAGGTTGACCGCGACCTGGAACACGAGCGCCGGGATCATCACCACGGCCTGCAGGACCGACGTGATCAGCCCGGCCCCGATCACCGAGGCCGCCGCCGACACGATCAGCCCGGTCACGATGCTGTAGCCGACGTAGAGCAGCGCGGCGACCAGCATCCGCCCGGTCGTCGCCGCGAACCGGCCCCTGATCAGCTCGCGGCACCGCGCGATGCCGGCCCGCTCGATCAGCACGACACCGAACAGCGACGAGAACACGGTCACCCC
Organism: Pseudonocardia sp.; assembly: GCA_036272155.1. GTDB lineage: Bacteria > Actinomycetota > Actinomycetes > Mycobacteriales > Pseudonocardiaceae > Pseudonocardia. The sequence goes on along the minus strand of DATAZG010000116.1, from coordinate 1,563 downwards.
GACCAGCACACCGAGCGCGAGGGCGACCAGCGCACCGACCGCGACCAGCGGGCGGATGTGCGTGAAGATGCCGGGCAACACGGGCACCGCGATGACGAGCGTGAGCAGGAGCCCGCCGAGCAAGGTCCAGCCGATGAACGGCAGGACCCTCGGCGCGGCGAAGCTCAGGGCCGCCCCGATGGAGGTTGGCTGGTCGACGGCGCGGCGCAGCACGAGGAAGAACCCGGCGCCCTCGTACAGTGCGCCCGCCACGAGCAAGAGCACCACGAAGATCGACATGATCGGCAGCATCCGCCCGAACACGATCTCGAACGCGTCGCCCGGCCCGACCGCGCCGGTGGGCGACCCGGCCGCCGCCTCGGCGAATCGCTGCCGCAGCTCCTCCGGACTCTGCCGGACGGCGTTGAGCGCGACGAGGTAGGCAGCGGTGATGAGTACCGGCCCGGCGGCGAGCGTCGCCAGCCGCCCGAACTCCTGCCGGCACAGTCCGATGACTCGCGAGAACCAGCCACTGAACGTCTTGGGCACCAACGGGTCGATCAGCATCACGCACCCCCGCGGAGCGAACGGCCCCGACCCGTGCGGCCCGATGCGAGCACCGCTCCCGGTGCGTGTCGCTGTCGATCAATCATGGTCGGGACGCTAGCCGCCCGGACCGAACGCCGTGGTCGTTTCGCCGAAACGACCCCCTGACAGGGAATGGCTACCGGGTCGAAACGGGTTCATCAGCCGCTCTGTCACCTCACGGGCTGTGCCAGAAGGTGTCGGGCAAGGCGGCCACACAGTGCGCGGACTGCTCCATGGTTTCGGCGACAGGCAACAGTGCCTGATAGGTGGAGTCGCCGCTGGCGGCCGCGCGGCGGATCACCTCGGCGTTGATCCGGGCGCGCTGCGCGACGATCGGCCCGAGCGCGACGCGGTCGCCGTCGTAGCCGTAGGCGTCGAGCAGCACCTTCAGTCGGCCGGCCCGGTCGTCGGAGGCGGGGTAGCCGAGGTCCACGGCTGCATCCACTGGGTACAGCGGCACCCAGGACAGCGCCACATAGGCCAGGTCCATCTCCCGGGAGGCGGGGCCGGCCGTGTCCCAGTCGATGAAACCGACCAGGTCATCGCCGCGCCACACGGCGTTGAACGGAGCGGCGTCGTGGTGGCCGATCACCAGTCCCGGCCGCCACGCCTGGCCGACGCACCACACGGCGTCCTCGGGCGGCACGTAGGTCGCGGTGGTGTCGTGCAGCCGCCGCAACCAGCGACCGACCTGGTCAAGCGCGGACTCCGAGCGGATCCAGGCCGGCCAGGGTCGTTGCCCGCCGATCGTCTCGCCGTCCAGATAGCTGAGCATCTCCCGGCCCTGCTCGTCGAACCCGAGCACCCGCGGTGCACCGGCGAAGCCGACGGCCTCGAGGTGACGCAGGACGGCGTGCACCGACCGCGTCCACGGCTGGGCGGTGCGGTGCACGGCGTCGGCGACCCGCACCGCGCCGACAGTTCGACCGCCGGCCAGCACCTGCTCATCCATCCGCCCAGACTCGCCAGCCGAGTCCTCGACGTCGACCGAATATC
>DATAZG010000115.1:0-8492 GCA_036272155.1 Pseudonocardia sp. | reverse complement strand
GGGGTCTGAGCTGGGGTTTTGCCGGTCGCCGCGGTCAGTGTGGCGCGGCCTGGCTCAGCTGAGCCAGGCTTCGCTCAGCTCGATGAGGTTGACGTGGTCCAGCCGGGGCACACCCCGCTCGTCGCCCAGCACGGTCAGCCCGCCGGCGTCCAGCTTGAAGCCGACCCCGGCGCTCGCCGGCAGGCCCAGCCAGCGCGCCGTGAGCACCCGGCTGAAATGGCCGTGGCCGATCAGCACCACGTCGCCGTCGGCGAGCACCGGTCGGCAGCGTGCCAGCACCCCGTCGGCTCTGGTCGCCACGTCGGTCGCGGACTCGCCGTTCGGGCAGGGGTGCGTCCACACCGTCCAGCCCGGCACCGTCTCCCGGATCCGCGGCGTGGTCAGACCCTCGTAGTCGCCGTAGTTCCACTCCACCAGCGAGTCGTCGACCTCGGGGGACAGTTTGGCCAGCGCGGCGGTGTCGCCGGCCCGGCGCCTCGGGCTGGTCAGCTCCAGCGCGAACGGCGGCGCGTCCGGGCCGCGCACCCCGGCCAGCACCCGGCCGGAGGCAGTGGCCAGCTCGCGACCGCGCGCGGTGAGCGGTATGTCGGTGAAGCTGGTGTGCCGTCCGGTACGGGACCACTCGGTCTCGCCGTGGCGCAGCAGGTAGATCCGGCCGTGGGTCTGTTCGGTGTCGGACACCCGATCACCGTAACGGCGCGGCCGGCGCCGGTCACTCACGCAAATCAGGTAATAGGAGGGTGAGTCGGGCCCCGGCGCGGACCGGTGCGGTCCGGAATGTCGCGGCCCGGTCGCGGTTCAGCCGAGCAGGCGCGGGTTCAGCCGAGCCGGCGCAGCTGGGGCCAGATCGCGGACCACGGCGCCAGCCGGTCGGCGCAGACCCACACGGGCCGGCCCTGCTCCATGTTCGCCAGCCCGATGCCGTTGTCCAAGCGCGCGGCCAGTTCGACGGAGCCGAACCACTGGCGCAGCACCGGCTCGTCGAAGCCGATAGCGACCACCGGGCCGGCCGACTCCGGCGGCGGCCCCCAGTCGGCGTAGCTGTTGTGGCCGCTGTAGGCCGGTGGCAGGGCGGTCCGGCGGCGGAACAGGTCCAGAGCCCCGGCCTCGCCGTAGTTGCGGGTCAGCACGACCGCGTGCGCCCGTTCGTCGGCCGGCAGCGACCGGTAGACGGCCGAGACGGTGTTGATGAACTCGGGCCAGCCGACGGTCTCGGCGGCGATCGGGGACACCGCGACGATCGGGCTGCCGGGCAGCAGCCGGGCCGGCACCAGCGGCAGCATCAGCACGGCGGTCAGCGCACCGGTCACCGCCAGCGCCGCGCCCAGCGCCCACGGCCAGCCGCCACCCCGCCGGCCGGGTCGGTCGCGCCGGCCTCGGCCGACCCAGCGCAGCGTCGGCTCCGCACCCGCGGCCAGCAGCACCGGGTACATCCCGGCCAGGTAGTACGGCTTGCCGTTGACCGCGAGCAGCGCGACGAACAGCAGCCCGTACGCCAGCGCGAACGCCCGCGCCCGGTGCAGCGCCGGGTCGCGGGCCAGCGCCCACAGGCCGGCCAGCCAGACCGGCACCAGTGGCAGCCCGATCAGAACCAGCTGGAACACCGGGAACAGCCACCGCGGCACGCTGCCGCCGTTGCCGACGGTGGCGATCTGGCTGGCCATGCTCAGCTGCGGCCAGCCGTGCGCCGCCTGCCAGGCCAGGTTCGGGGCCCACACCGCCAGGGCGAGCAGCACCCCGAACCACAGCCAGCGGTCCCGCAACGCCCCGCGCGGGCCGACCGCGAGCACCCCGACGGCGACCGCCGCGAGCAGCGCCGCCACCAGCGCCTTGTTCTCCCCCGCGAGCCCGGCCACCGCGCCGGCGGCCAGCCAGACCCGTCCGCCGTCGCGCAGCGCCCGGACCAGCAGCCAGCTCAGCGCCGCCCAGGCCAGCAGGTCGAACGTGCTGGTGGAGAGCAGGTGCCCGGTACCGATCGGGAACGCCCCCACCGCGATCGCGCCGGCGGCCAGCGCCCGCGCGCCGAGCCCGCCGCCCATCTCCTTGGTGATTAGGGCGGTGACCAGCACGGTCAGCCCGGTGGCCAGCGACGGCGCCAGCCGCAACGCCTGCGCCGAGTCCCCGAACAGCGTGTACTCGGCGCGGGCGATGAGCGGTGTGAGGGGCGGCTGGTCCAGGTAGCCGAACGCGGGGTGCAGGCCGGAGGCCAGGTAGTAGAACTCGTCGCGGTGGTAGCCGTAGCGCCCGCTGAGCGCGATCAGCACGGCCGTGACGGCCAGCCCGATCAGCGCCGGCAGCGCGGCGAGCAACCGTGTGGGCAGTGCGGTCGGCGGCAGTGCGGTCGGCGGCAGGCCGTCGGTCGGTGGGTGCCGGTCGGTCGGTGGGTGCCGGTCGGTCGGTGGGTGACCGGTCGGTGGGCGGTCGCCGGCCGCGCGGCCGGGTCTCGGCGGCTCGCGCGCTGCGGCGGTCACACCGGGTACTCGCCGGCCAGGGCCAGCGGCAGCACCGGTTCCAGGATGCGCAGCGTGAGGCCCCAGACCGTGTGCCCGGCGACCCGGCGCACGGGCACCCGGTGCGCGACCTGGTCGGCGAACTCCATGTCCTGCTCGCCGGCCGCGGCGGGGTCGAGCAGTTCGGTGACCCGGACGTCCAGCACCGACGCGACCTCGGCCTCGCCCGGCTGCCACCGCGTCGGCACCCGGTGCAGCCGGCCGACGAACGGCCAGACCTGGAACCCCGTGGACCGCGTGCGCAGCGGCGCGAGCCCGTGCAGTACCTCCAGGTCGGCGGGCGCCAGGCCCAACTCCTCGCAGGTCTCCCGGACGGCGGTGTCGCGCATCGTCTCGTCGACCGGCTCGCGCTTGCCACCGGGCAGCGCGATCTGGCCACCGTGGCGGCCGTACGGGGTGCGCTCGATCAGGATCAGCCGCAGCGCGCCGGAGTCGTCCCGGTAGAAGGGCAGCAGCACCGCGGCGGGCGTCGGCTCCTCGGTCGGCTCCTCGGTCGGCTCCGACGCACCTGTCACGCGCCTCATCATCGGCGCTCGGGCGCGGACCGGCCACCTCAATCGGGCTCTGACCCGCCCCCCGCGCGCCACGGCACCCCGGGCGCCGGTCTGCCTGCGGTTACCGGACTCCACCAGAGGCGCCGAGTTCAACCACACCGGACTCTGACCCCCACGGACCCCGCTCTGGTTGAACTCGGCGAAGAGACCACGCCGAAACGGGCCACCGGATCGGCGACGGTCCGCGATGAGCCCGCCGCCGGTCGGGCCACGGACCGGCCCCCCGGCGGGCCCACCGGCCCGGTCCGCGACCGGCCCGGTGGAGCGCTCCGGTCGATCGCACCGCTGTTAACCGGTTACGAATCCGGACGAAACACCAGCGTGGATTGATACTCCTGGGAAATCGTTACCACGGCGGTCGGGTCCGTCGTGATCGACTTGAGGAGCCCCCGCAGTGTCGACTCCGCACGAACCACCCAGCACGACGGGCACCGAGCCGGGTACCGGGACCGCCGCGGCGTTGCCCTCAGCGTCCGCGGCGCCTGTGTCGGAGGCCGGTCCCCACCCGGCCGACCGGCCCAAGGTGGGCAACGTGCGCTGGGGCATCGCCGTGCTGCTGTTCTTCGGCGTGCTGATCAACTACTTCGACCGGACCAACATCTCGGTGGCCGCCGGCCCGATGGGCAAGGATTTCGGGCTCACCCCGGGCGAGCTGGGACTGGTGCTGTCGAGCTTCCTGTGGTCCTACACGCTGGCCCAGATCCCGGCCGGCCTGCTGCTGGACAAGATCGGCATGAAGAGCGTGCTGCGGGTGACCACGTGGGTGTGGGCGGCGGCCTGCTTCCTGACCGCGGTCGCCAGCGGCACCGGCCTGGTGCTGGCCTCGCGGATCCTGCTCGGTCTCGGCGAGGCGGCGGTGTTCCCCGGCGCGATGAAGGTGACCGGCTACTGGTTCCCGCGCGCGGAGCGGGGGCTGTCGACCGCCGTGTTCGACTCCGGGCAGCGGCTGTCCAACGTGATCGGCACCCCGCTGGTGGCGCTCGCCGTGGTCTACCTGGGCTGGCGCGGCGCGTTCTGGGCGACCGGCATTCTGAGCGTGGTGTTCGCCATCGTCTTCTGGATCCGCTACCGCAACCCGAAGGAGGCGCTGAGCTCAGGGCGGCTGAGTGCCGAGGAGTACGACCACATCCGCACAGGCGGCGCGCAGGACGAGGACGTCGTACAGCCCAACCCGCTGGCCAACCTCGGCTACGTGCTGCGCAGGCGCAAGGTGTGGGGGCTCTCGCTCGGACTGGCCTGCGCCGGCTACACGACCTGGCTGCTGCTCACCTGGCTGCCCGGCTACCTGCAGGCGGCGCTCCACATGAGTGTGCTCAAGAGCGGCTTCTACACCGCGATCCCGTGGCTGGTCGCGGTCGTCGTGGAGTTCCTGATCCCCGGCTGGCTGGTGGACCACCTGATCAGGCGGGGCCGGCAGGAGACAGTGGTGCGCAAGGCGGTGCTGATCGCCGGCATGGTCGTCGCGCTGGGCATCTCCGGCGCCGCGTTCACCACCAGCGTGGCGGTGGCGCTGTTCTGGATCACGGTCGGCACCGTCGGCATCACGCTGGCCTACTGCGTGAGCAACAGCCTGCCGGCGCTGATCGCCCCCGAGGGCAGCGTCGGCGCCGTGGCGTCGGTGATGAACTTCGTGAACACCATGTTCGGCCTGGCCGCGCCGATCGTCACCGGGTTCCTCGTGCAGGCGACGGGTAGCTTCGCGCCGGCGTTCCTGGTCGCCGGGGTCATCATGGCGGCCGGAATCGTGTTCTACACCGTGGTGCTCGGGCCGATCGAACAAATCCCGGCGCCGCCGGTCACCTAGCTTGACGGAGTAGTCGCGGAGCGATTATTGCAGCTATCACCCGCGACTACTCCGAACGCACTCTCGGTGGTTAATCGATCGGTCAGCAGTTAATCAGCTCGGGCTTCTGGTTGAGCACCTGAGCCCTCGGGGTGACGAACTCGGCGTGTTCCTCGGTCGCCGAGGGGTCGAAGAACCCGACCTTGCAGCAGTTCTGGAACGCCATCCGGACACCGAAGTGCCGCTCGACCGCGCCCCGCATCGCGTCGCTGCCCACCAGCCGGAACAGCTGGCCCCAGCTGGCCTCGTCGGGCGGTTCGGTGTCGTTGACGGCGACCCGCCCGCCGGTCTGCCGCAGCTCGCCGGCCAGCCCGCTCATCACCGACCAGGCATACGGCAGCGAGTTCTGAATGCATTCGATGAAGTCTCCGTCGGAAATTGCGCCGCGCTGCGCCTGCTCAAGCAAGTTCGCCGGAACTGTGAGCGACACCGTGATCCTCCTGGGTTCGGTAACGGACCCGATCAACGCTACGTACTCCCGCCGAATTGCGAAAGCCCCCGGCTAGGCGACAAAAAGACAATAAATACATTCGAATATTCGACTGTGCGCATGCAATTGCGCAAGGCGGCGCCGGTGTGGGTGCCGGTGCTGGGTTGGTCGCGACCCAATTAGCCCGGTTGGCGTAACCGAGGTGCGGCCGACTTCGTTGCCCGGTCGAGGACTCGTCTTCCAGCGGCGTCGGACGGGAGTGGTGGCGAATGGGCATGGCGGTGGTGTTCCGCCGGTTGCCGGTGGTGCTCGGCACGGTGGCGGTCGCGGCGGCGCTGCTGGTCGCGGCCGCGGTGCCGGCCAGCGCCTCGCCGAGATCGGACTCGGACTCGGCCGATTCCGGCAGCGGTCCCGCGCTGCGCGTGCCGGCCGGGGCGCTGCGCCACAGCCTGTCCTGTCACGGGGACCTGGCCGCCGCCGCGACCGGCCCGGTCCTGCTGGTCCCGGGCACCACGCTCGACCCCGAGACCAACTTCGACTGGAACTACGAGCCGGCGCTGCGGGCCCGGCACCAGCCGTACTGCACGGTGGCGCTGCCCGGGGACGCGATGAGTGACATCCAGGTGGCCGCCGAGTACGTCGTCGCGGCGCTGCGCACCATGCACGAGCGGGCGGACGCACCGATCCAGGTCGTCGGGTTCAGCCAGGGCGGCATGGTGCCGAGGTGGGCGCTGAAGTACTGGCCGGACACCCGGGAGCTGGTCCGGTCGGTGATCGGGCTGGACGCGTCCAACCACGGTTCGCTGGACGCCGACGCGGTCTGCGCGCTGGCCTGCGCGCCGGCGCTCTGGCAGCAGCGGCCCGACTCGCGGTTCCTGGCCGCGCTGAACGCCGGCGCCGAGACCTACCCCGGGATCAGCTACACGCAGATCTACTCCTACGCCGACGAGGTCGTCGTGCCGAACGTGCCGCCGGCCGCCAGCTCGGAGCTGCACACCGGCGGCGGCGACATCGCCAACATCGCCGTGCAGCGGGTCTGCCCAGGGCACGTCGCCGAGCACCTGATCATGGGCAGCACCGACGCGGTCGGGTATGCGCTGGTGGTCGACGCGCTCACCCACGGTGGCCTGGCCAGCGCCCACCGGATCAACCGCGCGGTGTGCGCCACGCCGACCATGCCCGGGGTCGACCCGGCGACCCTGCCGGCCAACGAGGCCCGCTACGGCGCAAAGGTCGCCACCGTGCTGGCCACCGCCCCCCGCGCCACGGCCGAACCCCCACTCCGCCCCTACGCCACCACCCGCGACAGGGACGCCGACTGACGAGTCCGCCGACCACCGAGCGCGAGTCGCGGGATTCCGCGGGGTGAGTCGGGAGATTCCGCGGTCCGTGACCCCGGCTACGGCCTGACGGAATCCGCGACTCACCCTGACAAATTCCCCGACTCGCGGGGTAGTGGTGGGGTGCCGGCGGCGCCGCTCGGGGCGGCGAGCTCAGGTTCTCGGTCGACGGGACAGGTCGGGCCACGGAGGTCGACGGACCACCGCGAGTGTGCCGAGGACGGCGGCCGCGAGTCCGATCAGCTCGGCCACCAGCGCGAGCCGGGTCTCGTCGACCGCCGCCCGCCACGTGACCTCGCCGTCGTGGATGGCGAACACACCGACCGGCGTGGCCGTGCGCCCGAACCGGTCGCTGACCCGGAAGACCGGGATGACCGTGGTCCCCTCCGGGGTCTCGAACGGCTCGCCGAACACCCGCGACCCGACGGCGCCGGCCGATACCTGGGCCAGCCGTGCCCGAACCGTCATAGCGACCTCTCGTCGACTCTGTCCCACCCGCCCCACTACCCGGGCACGACGACAGTCTGCCCGTGGGGGCCAGGGGTGTGCCGCTCGGAACGGGAACATCCAGTAACAGAATTAGTCACTGGGCCCGGGGCTGCCGCGCCTCAGTGCCTGGTCTCGTACCTGGTCAGGACCACGCCGTCGGGAAACGTCCGGGTCTCCACCAGGGTCAGGTTCACCCAGTTGTCCAGGGCCGTGAAGAACGGCGTGCCGCTGCCCACCAAAACCGGTGCGGTGGCCAGCACGTACTCGTCGATCAGCCCGGCCCGCATCGCCGCCGCGGCGAGTGTGGCGCCGCCGATGTCAATGGGGCCGCCATCCTCGGCCTTGAGCCGGGTGATCTCGGTGACCGCGTCGCCGGTGACCAGGTGGGTGTTCCAGTCGACCGTGCTGATCGTGGAGGAGAACACCACCTTCGGCATAACCTGCCAGCGGCGGGCGAACTCGATCTCCGCCGGCGTGGCGCCGGGCTGCTGGTCGGCGGTCGGCCAGTGGGAACTCATCGTCTCCCACAGTTTGCGCCCATACAGCGACAGGTCGGTCGCCCCCACCCGGTCGGACCACCACTGGAACAGCTCGTCGCTCGGCACGCTCCAGCCGAGGTCGTCGCCGGGCGCGGCAATGTAGCCGTCCAGGGTCAGGTTCATGCCGAAGGTCAGTTTCCGCATGGCGTCAGGCTCCCGTGAGTCGGTATTCGTCGTACCGACCAGCACGGCGCGGAAAAATCATCGGTCAGGCCACACCGAGCACCGGTTGACCACCACGCCAAGCGGATGCCGCCCACGGAAGGGCCCCACGTGCACCCGACACCGGGGCGCCGCGAGAGATTACCCAGAGACAGAAAACGACGCCGACCAACGGGAAGCCATATCCGCTGGTCAGCGCCGCTCTGAGTGCCTGGATCAGGCAGCCTGCTTGGTCTCCCAGAAGATCTTGTCGATCTGGGCGATGTAGTCCAGCAGATCCTGGCCGGTGGCCGGGTCGTTCGAGCCCTTGGTGCCGCTCGCGCCGGCGGCCTTGGTGGCCTTGTTGAACAGCTCGTGCAGCTCCGGGTACTTCTCGAAGTGCGGCGGCTTGAAGTAGTCCGTCCACAGCACCCAGAGGTGGTGCTTGACCAGGTCGGAGCGCTGCTCCTTGATCTCGATGGCGCGCGCGCGGAAGGCGGCGTCCTCGTTGCCCTGGTACTTCTCCTGGATGGCCTTCACCGACTCGGCCTCGATCCGGGCCTGCGCGGGGTCGTACACGCCGCAGGGGAGGTCGCAGTGCGCGGTGGCCTCCAGCCGAGGACGGAGAACGCGAGACAGCAGTCCC
>DATAZG010000114.1:0-52445 GCA_036272155.1 Pseudonocardia sp. | reverse complement strand
ACGCCGAACTCGCCCGCCGGGGGACGGCCTGATCGAAATAGGCTGATCGACACCGGCTCATTGGCCTAGGGTCACGGTGTGGCCTGCCGGATCACCGAACTCGTCATCGACTGTGTCGACCCGCGACGGTTGGCCGACTTCTGGTGCGAAGTCCTCGGCTACGTGGAAGTCGGCTGGGACGACGAAGCCCTGGGGATCGGCCCGCCGGGCGGCGGGCTGCCCACACTGTTGTTCAGCCCGAGCAGCGACCCGAGGCGCGGGAAGCTGCCACTGCACATCGACGTGAACCCCACCGACCGCGACCACGACGCCGAACTGGAGCGCCTGCTCGCCGCGGGTGCCAGGACAGCCGACGTCGGGCAGACCGGCTCCGAGTCGTGGCACGTGCTCGCCGACCCGGAGGGCAACGAGTTCTGCCTGCTTCCGCCGAGGAACCCCTGACGGCTGAGCTCAGCCGGCCGCCGCCTGGTGTGCCTTCTCCAGCGCGTCGACGACCGCGGCCGGCTGGGACAGGAACGGCGAGTGGGAGCAGTCCAGCTCGACGACCGTGGTGGGCGCGGCGGAGAGCTCGTCGATGCCCGCGATCATCAGGCGCTGCAGCGGTGCGGCAATCGCGTTGTCCTGGGTGCACACCACGTAGGTGTGCGGGAGCCGGCCGAAGCGCTCGGCCGTGGGGTTGCCCGGCTCGGCGGCGATCCCGGCCGGGGCATCGGGGCTGAGCAGCCCGATCGCGGCGGTGGCCACCTCGGACGGCACGTCGGCGTAGAACGTCTCGATGATGCCGGCGTGCCCGCTCCCGTCGCCGGTGTCGAAGCGCAGCGCGCCGATCGCGGCCGGGTCCGCCACGAGGCCGCTGTGCACCATCGAGCCGGCGTTCTCCGGCAACCCGATGTAGTCCGCGGCGGAGCGGCCCCCGGTCGGCGCGAACGCCGTCACGTAGACCACCCCCGCGACCAGCTCCGGGGCCAGTTCGGCCATCGCGGTGACCACCGCGCCGCCCATGCTGTGCGCCACGACGAGGCACGGCCGGCCGCCGCCGATCCGGCGCACCTGTTCCGCCAGCCGCGCGGCCGCCGAGCTCGCGGTCACCGCCGCCGAGGGGGCCGGCTCGGTGGCGAAGGCCGCCGGGTCGAACGGTCGTTGCCAGCGCGCCGCCGGCGACTGGGCGTCGAGCCCGTGGCCGGCCATGTCGACCGCGACCGAGGCCAGGCCGCGCGCGGCGAGCTCCTCCGTCACGGGGCTCCAGCACCAGCTGCCGTGCCAGAAGCCGTGCACCAGAACGATCGGACCGACGGTGGTCATGGAAGTCCTCGCAATGCGGCGGGATGGGGGAGGGGGAGCCTCAATTCGTCACCTTACGGCCGGCGGATCACCCGCGCGCGGCGAGCGCGGCAGCCAGTGCAGCACGAGTGCGGCGGCGACCGCGACGGCGGCGGCCCCGGTGCGCAGCCCGGCGCTCATCGCGTGGCTGAACCCGGTCACGACGGCGTGCAGGGCGGCGGGGTCGGTGGTGCGCAGCCGGGCCTCGGCCACGGTCGACGGCGCACCGGGGCCGCGCAGCCCGGCCGGCAGTGCCGCCGCGAACCGGGCGTTGAGCACGCTGCCGACGACCGCGATGCCGAACGCACTGCCCAGCTCGCGGGCCACGCCCTGCAGCCCGGAGCCCAGCCCGGCGCGGTCGGCGGGCACGGCGGCGAGCACACCGTCGGACAGCGGCGGGGTAGCGGTGCCGCAACCGGCCGCCACCACGGTCACGCACAGCGCGTACCAGGCATACGGGGTGGTCGGACCGGCGAAGGACGCCCCGAGCAGTCCGGCGGCGAGCAGCCCGAGGCCAAGCCCGACGGCGGCGCGCGGTCCCCGGCGGCGGGCGATCGGCGCGGTGGCCCGGGGCGCCAGCCACAGTGCCGCGGCCATCGGCAGCAGCCGCACCCCGGCGCCGAGCACCGAGTACCCCTTGGCGTACTGCAGGTACTGGCCGTTGACGTACATCAGGCCGAACATGCCGGCGAACACGACCGCCATGCCGAGCGTGCCGGCCCGTAGCGCGGGCACCCGGAACAGCCGGGGGTCGAGCAGGGCCACCCGGCCGCGCAGCTCGCGCCAGAGCCAACCCGACAGCGCCACCGCCGCCACCGCGAACCCGCCCACCGTGCGCACCCCGGTCCAGCCCGCCTCGGGGGCGCTGACCAGCCCGTACAGCAGCGCGAGGCAGCCGGTGGTGAACAGCACGCCGGCGGTCACCGGGAGCGGTCGGCGCCGGCGGGGGAGGCGGGGCGCCACCCGGGCCACGACGGCCATCGCGAGCAGGGCCAGCGGCACGGCGGCCGCGAACAGCGCGCGCCACGAGCCGGCCTGCACCGCCGCCCCACCGCCGACGTTGCCGAGCACGGCGGCGACCCCGGTCATCGAGGCCCAGACGGCGACCTGCCTCGGCCGCTGGGCGGGCGCGGCGGCCCCGACGAGCAGCGCCAGCGTGGTCGGCAGCACCGCGGCGGCGCCGACCCCGGCGACCATCCGGCCGGCGAGCAGCACCGGCACGCCCGGGGCCACCGCGCACACGGCCGTGCCGCCGGTGAAGATCGCCAGGCCGGTGAGCAGGGTGCCCTTGCGGCCGAGCCGGTCGGCCAGCGCGCCGGCCGGCACGAGCAGGCAGGCGAACACTACGACGTAGGTGTCCACCACCCAGAGCAGCTCGGTGGCGGTGGGCCGCGGCGCGTCGGCGGCCAGCGCCGGGATGGCCAGGTTGATCGCGGACACCAGCCCGACGACGAGCGCCACACAGAGGCCGAGCGCGGCGGCGAGCAGGCCGGTGCCGGCCCGTTCGGGCGGCCGTTCGGCGGGCGCTGTGGCGGGCGCTGTGGCGGGCGCTGTGGAGGGCGCTGTCACGGGCACAGTCGAGGGCACTGTGGAGGGCGCTGTCGAGGGCACAACCGACGGACGTGCCGGGGCGGCGGGCGTCGGGCCGGCCGCCGTCGCGGGGCGCGTCGGGTGGGCGGTCATCGGCCGCGACGCTACCTCGGAAGCACGTTACGGCGGTGTTACGCCACCCTCGCTGACCTGCGCGGACGTCCGACCAGCCGCGTTCGGCCGGCGAGCCCGACCTCCGCCGCCCTGCCGGTCGGTCGGGTAGCTGGCCCGGGCCGGCTCAGCGCGGGTCGACCCAGATCGGCGAGGACCACGCCAGCTCGCCGTCGACCTGGATGGCCCGCAGGTAGTACCAGGTCGGCGCGGTGACGGTGTCGGGCCAGCGCAGCCGGGCCTCGGTGGTACCCAGGCTGGCCAACCCGCCCATGCCGGGCTGCAGCTGGAACATCCCGGGGCAGCTCACCGGCATCGGGGTGACCCGGCCGGCCAGGTCACCGAGCGGGGCCCGCAGCTCGCCGTGCGCGGTGCGCACCGTGACGGCGGCCCCGGGCGGCCCGACCAGGGTCAGCTCCAGGCCGCCGCGCTGCGCGCCGTACGGCTCGCCGAAGCTCTGTGTGGTGGCCGCCCAGCTGACCCGTTGCCCGTCCGCCTCGGTGACCTCCGGGCTCCAGAACCGGGTCAGCAGCACCTCGCCGCCCTCGATGCCGAGGGTGCCGTCCCAGGCGACGGTGGCGTGCCCCCGCCCCCACTCCAACCGCAGCGGTACCGCCAGCCAGCCGGGCGGCAGGTCCAGCTCGGGCAGCAGCGAGTGCACCGTGGCGCCGTCGCGGACGATGTCCAGGCGGGCCAGGTCCGTGTAGCCGCGCACGTAACCGGCGAGCTCGACCGGGCCGCCCGCGGTGGTCTCCTCGCCCATGAACGCGGTGCCGTCGGCGGTGTCGCAGCGGAAGTCCAGCACGATGTCCCTGGTGGAGGCGCCGAACACCCGCCGCCGGTCCAGGGCGTCGTAGATGGCCGCCCGGTCCAGGCTCTCCGCGTAGGCACCCACGTAGCTGGCGCCGTGGCCATGGTCGGAGGAGGCGATCAGTCCGAACCGGTAGCCCCGGCGCAGCCCGTCCGCGACGAAGGTGCCCGGCAGCGTGCCGTCGGAGTACTGCCGGTAGCTGCCGTCGTCCTCGTAGTTGCCCCGGCAGGCCTGGAACACCTCGGCCAGGCGCAGGTAGCGCGGGTCGTAGTAGTTCCAGTCGAAGGGCACCATGGCCGACCCGGGGTGGTGCGGGATGGTGATCGCCGGGTGCTCCGGGTGCCGGTCGAGCAGCTCCCACAGCCGGGCCGGGGTGGACGAGGGCTGCGCGTAGGAGGAGTAGATCGGCGCGCCCCTGGCCACGTCGCCGAAGATCACGTTCTGGTGGCCGCTCATGCCCGTCCACTCGAAGCCGTAGAGCGGGGTGAACCGGCCGTCGATGCGGAACAGGTCCGCCATCTTCTGGATGCTCCACCACTGGTACTCGCTGCTGTTCTCGGCGTGGTCGGTGACCGCCCAGAAGTCGTACTCGCAGACGTCCCAGGAGTACCGGTAGAAGTCCTCCAGGGACGGCTCGTCGCCGGAGGTGCAGCGGCTGACCAGCGAGTGCCGGTGCAGGTCGCCCCAGTAGAGCTGGTAGGTCCGCTCGCCGACGGTGGTGCGGTACCGGTCGCGGGCCGCGCTCACCCAGGTCCGGGCCTCGCGGCGGCGGTCGCTGCTCACGACCTCCAGCCGGTGCGAGGTGGCCGGCGCGCCCTCGGGGGTGGCCACCGTGGCGTAGCGGAGGGCGCCGGTGCCGTGCACGCTGTGCCAGATCACCTCGCCCTGGTGCTCGAGCAGGAACGGGCACTCCCGGCCGCCGAAGCCCTCGGTCCACTCGAGGCCCCGCCGCAGTCGCCCGTCGACCTGCCAGCAGAGCACCGCGCCGTCGCCGACCGCCGCGAGGCTGGCCTCCTCCAGGGTGGCGTCGCTGCCGGCGTAGGTGGTCGGGGGCGCCCAGCCGGCCGGCCCGAGCGTCTGGGTGGCGACCTCCCAGTAGTAGGTCATCAGCGGCAGCCTGCGGTGCGCGCGGTAGGCCAGCACCAGTGCGCCGTTAGCGGTCGCGACCAGCCGGGGCAGGCCGCACGGCGTGGTGTCCAGCTGCGGGGCCAGCTCGCCGGCGGGCTCCCACACGCCGTCCTCGTCGACGCGCACGACCCGCATGGACGCCTCGATGTCGGGCAGCAGCTCCGGCGGTACGAACTCGCCGGGCGCGCGCATGCCGGTGGGGTCGGCGGGGCCACCGAGCGACTCGGCCGGCCGGAGCTTCGTCGGCCCCGAGCCGCCGTGGCCGTGCACGGTGATCACGTCGAAGGCACACCAGACGCCGCCGTCGGTGGTCACCGCGACGCTCGGGTGCAGCGCGTAGTCGGTCCCGGAGCTGACCGCCCTCGGCACCGACCATGTGCCGGCGCCGTCCACCCGGCGCAGCACGACCCGGTAGGTGCCCTGGTGGTACTCGCTCCAGGCGTACACGGTGCCGCCGTCGGGGGTGGCGGCCAGCGCCGGGTCCCACACGTTGTCCGAGGACTCCTCGCTGACCAGCACCGCGGGCCCCCACCGCCCGTCGGCCCAGCGCCGCGAGTGGATGCCGAACCGGCCGCCGGTACGGCCCTGCCAGCACACCTCGACCGAACCGTCGGCGTGCGCCAGCACCTCCTGGTTGAACGACGGGTGGCTCGTGGTGCTGACCAGCTCCGGCTCACTCCAGATGCCGTCGGTACAGCGGGTGGCCCACACGGCGACGCCGTCGGTGCCGTTCGTGCCGTTGGTGCCGGAGCTGCCGTCGGTGCCGGACCGGGCGAAGCAGACCCAGCCCCGACCGGCCCGGTCGAACGCCGCCGTCGGCCGGAAACAGTCCGCCGGGGCGCCGGAGAGCACTGCGGGTTCGCCGGGTTCGCCGTGTTCGCCCTGCTCAGGGCCACGCAGCGCGGCGACCACGGTCTCGCCGATGTCCTTGCGCCACTCGACCCAGGTCCAGAGCAGGTCCCCGGCCGCCGACGCCGCGACACTGGGTCGGGCGGCGGCCAGCGTGCCCGGCACCTGCTCACCCCCGGCGCGGTGCCAGCCGCGCATCGGCTCGGCGGCGGCCAGCGCCGCGTCGCCCCGGTGCAGGAACTCGGCCAGCCGGCCGCCGCCCTCGTCCACCCACATGTAGCGCAACGGGTCGGGGTCGATCAGCTTCTCGACCTCGGAGACGTCGCGGCACCCGTCGATCGCGGCGGCCAGCCGGCGGTTGAACGCCAGCACCAGGTCCAGGTCGGCCCGCTGCTCGGGGGTGTACTCGCCGCTGTGGTGGTCGATGCCGCAGAAATGCGCGTGGCCGTGGGAATGACCGCCGTGGGAATGACCGCCGTGGGAATGATCGTGGGACACACCGCACGGTGGCACGGCGTGATCCAGCCGGGCAATGCCTGCCGGGGCGGGGCCGAGACCGGTTTTCGATCAGGCCCATTCAGTTGATCTATGGTGCCGGTGTGCCATCCCGCGCGGCGAAGTGCTCGCGGGTCATCGCCACGAAGGCATCCGCCGCCGGGGACAGGGGACCGGACCGCCAGACGAGCCGGCCCCGGTAGCGCAGCGGCGGCTCGATGGCGCGCAGCACCGCGCCCTTGCCGGCGGCGTCGTCGGCCATCGAGCGGGGCAGCACGGACGCCCCGGCGCCGGCCAGCACCAGGGGCACGATCATGGCCCGGTGCGCCGTTTCCACCTCGACGTTCAGCCCGAGCCCGAGCCGGCGCGCGGCGGTGGCCAGGATGTCCCGGATCCCGGTGCCCTCCGGAGTCGCCACCAGCCGCAGCGCGGCCACCTCGGCGAGCGGCAGCGGCCCCGGGTCGGCCTCCGCACCGGCGACCGGATGGGAACCGGGGGCGGCGGCCCCGGGCGGGCAGACCAGGAGCAGGTCCTGCTCGGCCAGCGGCACGCTGCCCAGGTCGGGGGTGTCCACGGCGTCGCTGACCAGTCCCAGCTCGCACTGCCCGGTGCGCACGAGGTGGCCGACCTCGCTGCCGCGCTCCGGATCGGTCACCCGCAGCTCCACCCTCGGGTGCAGCGCGGAGTAGCGGCCGAGCATCGCGGCCAGCGGGTCCACCGCGAGCGTGGTCTGCGCGACGATGTCCAGCCGGCCCGCGGACAGCCCGAGCACCTCGCGGACCGACGCGGTGGCGGTGGCCAGGTCTCTGGCGACCTGCCGCGCCGGCTCGACCAGCGCGGCGCCGGCCGGGGTCAGCACCGCGCCGTGCGGCAGCCGGTGGAACAGCAGCCCGCCCAGCTCGGTCTCCAGGGCGGCGATGGCGTGCGACAGCGACGGCTGGGCCACCCGCAGCACCCGCGCGGCGTTGGTGAACCCGCCGTGCTCGACCAACGCGAGGAAGTACTCCAGCTGGCGACGTTCCACTCCGTGAGGGTAGAGGTCAGCCGGGGGAGGGCCGGCGCGTGACCAGGTCGGTCAGGTACGGGCCGAGGGCCTCGGCGATCGCGTCGGCGGCGAGCTCCGGGGCCTGTTCGGGCAGGAGCACGTGGGTGACGATCAGCCGGGCGATCGTGTCTGCGGCCAGCTCGGCGCGGGCCGGGTCGGTGTGCGGCGCACACCGGGCGAGGTGTCCGGCGAACGTTGTCGCCACGACCCGCAGCACGGGGTCCGCCTCCGTGGTGACCAGCGGCAACAGCTCCGGGTGGGCCGGCCCGGCCAGTACCGCCTTGAGCAGCGCGTCGCCCCGTGAGCGGCGCAGCACGAACGCGCAGCCGGCGCGCACGGCCGCCCCGAGGTCTGTCGCGTGCCGGGCCAGCACGCCGTCCAGCGCGACCATCAGCCGCTCGGTCTCCCGGACCATGACGGCGGTGAGCAGTCGCTGCTTGCCGCCGAACTCGGCGTAGAGCGTCTGCCGGCTGATGTCCACGGCGGCGGCGATGTCGGCCATGCGCACCTCGCGGCCGTCGGACTCCACCACGAGCCTGGCCGCGGCGTCCAGGATCGCGCCGTGCAGCACCTCGCGGGCGGCGCCCGGAAATCGCTGTCCCCGCTCCGGCATGGCATTATCTTGACAGCGGTGCCATTCGTGTCAAGAAACGCCGTGTCGAGAAACGCGAGGAGACGCCGTGACCCGAGCTCACCAGGTTCGCCGGTGACCGAGCCGGAGCGCGTACCCCATCCCGCGCGCGAGCCGGAGCGGCTGCCCCCGCACAGCGTGGACTGCTACGGCTGCGGCCCGGACAACCCGGCCGGCCTGCGCATGGAGGTGTGGCGCGAGGGGGACGAGGTGTACAGCGACGTCGTGTTCCAGCCGCACCACGTCGGTGCGCCGGGCATCGCGCACGGCGGCGCGGTGTCGGCGGCGTGTGACGATCTGTTCGGCTTCCTGCTGTACGTGGTCCGCGAGCCGGGCGTCACCCGCAGCCTGACCATCGAGTACCGCGCCCCGACCACACTCGGTGTGCCGCACCGGATCAGCGCTCGGCTGGACCGCCGCGACGGCCGCAAGCTGTACCTGACCGGCACCGGGGTGCGCGCCGACGGCCAGCTCTGCTTCACCGCCACCGCGCTGTTCGTCGTCGTCGAGCGCGCCCACTTCGAGCGCTACGGCGCCCTGACCGAGCACCCCGGCCTGGACGCGCTGACCACCACGCCCGGCCCACCCCCGCTCGGCTGACGTCGCGTCCGCCTGGTCACGCCTCCGCGGCGAGCGAGGCCGGGTCGGGGGCCGGGGTCCGGCCGGCGAGCCCGGCGAGCAGCGCGAGTGACTCGGCCGCCCGGCTGCCCGGCTCGGGGTGGAACACGTACAGGGTCTGGCCCTGGGTCCCGACGACGGCGAACGCCTCGAACCGCAGCGCCAGCTCGCCGACCAGCGGACTGCGGAAGGTCTTGGTCCCGCCCGTCTTGCCGCGGACGTCGTGCCGGGCCCACATCCGGCGGAACTCGTCGCTCTTCACCGAGAGCTCGCCGACCAGCGCGCTCAGTCGCGGATCGTCGGGATCGGCGCCCGCCGCCGCCCGCAGCCCCGCGACCGCGCCCTCGGCGACCTCGCGCCAGTCCACGTACACCTCACGGCTGGACGGATCGAGGAACGCGTGCCGCAGGAGGTTGCCGCCGACGGTGTAACCCGGGTTGACCAGCGGCGCGAGGGCGTTCGCGGCCAGTACGTCGCGATACCGGCTGATCACCACGGCGGCCTCGGCGGTCCAGCGGTCGACCAGCGCCGCCAGCTCGGGGCTGACCCGCTCCGGCCGAGGTGCCCGGCGCCGGCGGGGCGGCTGGGCCGCGGCGAGCCGGTGCAGGTGGCCGGCCGCGTCCGTATCGAGCTCGAGGGCGCGGGCCAGCGCGTCGAGCACCTGGGGCGACGGGTGCCGGTCCTGGCCCCGCTCCAGCCGCGCGTAGTAGTGGGCGCTCACCCCGGCGAGCAGCGCCACCTCGTCACGGCGCAGGCCGGGCGCGCGCCGGGACCGGTGGTCGGGCAGGCCCGAGGGGTCGACCAGGCGGCGCCGTGCCCGCAGGAACTCGCCCAGCACGTTGTCCACGATCTCCAGGATAGGAGCCCGCCGCGCCGGCTACCGCACCCTGGCGGGGTGCGGTAACCGCGCCGCGATCGACCTAGCGTCGGACAGGTCAGCCAACGTGAAGGGAACGACCATGCGCTACCGCACCCTCGGCGGTTCCACCCTGAAGGTCTCGGAGATCTCGCTGGGTTCGTGGCTCACCTATGCGGGTGGGATCGGGCTGGACCAGGTCCGGGCCTGCACCGACGCCGCCTTCGACGCCGGCATCACCTTCTTCGACACCGCCAACATGTACGGCCGGGGCGCCGCCGAGGCCGCCTGGGGCGAGATCCTGAGCGATCGCCCGCGCGACTCCTACGTCCTCGCGACGAAGGTGTGGGGCCAGATGTCCGACGACCCGACCGACCGGGGCCTGTCCCCGGACCAGATCCACAAGCAGATCGACGCCTCGCTGCGCCGCTTGCGTACCGACTATGTTGATCTCTACCAGGCCCACCGCAACGATCCCGACGTCCCGCTGGAGGACACGCTCGAGGCGCTGGCCGCCGTGGTCGAGTCCGGGAAGGCCCGCTACCTGGGCTTCTCCGAGTGGACGCCGGAGCAGATCCGTACCGGTATCGAGATCGCCGGCCCGGAGCTGTTCTGCTCCAGCCAGCCGCAGTACTCGATGCTGTGGCGCGCGCCCGAGGCCGAGGTCTTCCCACTGTGCGCCGAGTACGGCATCTCGCACATCGTGTGGTCGCCCCTCGCTCAGGGTGTGCTGACCGGCAAGTACCGGCCCGGGCAGGCGTACCCCGAGGACTCGCGGTTCGCCAGCGACACGATGAACATGACCGAGCACCTCGTGATCCGCGACGGTGTGCTGGAGGCCGTCGAGCGCCTGGCCTCGGTCGCCGACTCGGCCGGCCTGACCCTGCCGGAGCTCGCCCTCGCCTGGGTGCTGCGCCGGCCTGAGGTGGCGTCCGCCATCGTCGGTGCCTCGCGGCCGGCGCAGGTGTTCGCCAACGCCAAGGCCGCCGGGATCGAGCTGGACGAGGACGTGCTCGCCGCGATCGACACCGCACTCGGCGACGCACCGGTCCGGGGCCAGCACCTGGCGCTCTACGCGACGGAAGGGATCAAGCGCCGCTAGGCCGAGGGAGCGGGAGCCGCCGTTGTAGAACGTCCCCGGGCCATAGCGGACCGTGATGGCGCGCAGCTCGGGTCGGTCGCCGGCCAGCCACGCGCCCATGGGCGTGCCGTGGGGACTGAGGCCGAGCCGCGTGTGTGCGTTGCCGGCGACGGCCAGGCAGCGGACGCCGTCCCCTTCGATCGCGGTGGCGACCCGGCCGGCCATCGCGTCGTCGCGGAGCGTCCAGCTCTGCTCCGCTGACCTGGCCGCCGGGTCCGTCGGGCCGGGGCGGGGCTGTCGAAGAGCAGCAACCGGACGACCGGCGTCCGGGTGGCCAGTTGCCGGAGCAGCCGCAGGTGGCCCGCGGTGATCCGTCCGTCGCCCAGCCACCGCAACGGGTGGTCGGGCAGCGTGCCCGCGCCGAGCCAGGTGCCGGGCTCAGGTCCCGGAGTCAGGGCCCGAGGTGGCGGTGCAGGAACTCGACTTCGGTGCGCAGCACGTTGTCGTGGTCCTTGCCGTCCTCGTAGACGTCGTAGTGGCCACCGCGGCTGCGGTAGAGCTCGGCTAGAGGGGCCTTCTCCGCGACCGTCAGCGCCGGGCCGGTCGGCGCCATGGTGTCTTCCTGGGCGACGATGAGCAGGATCGGGCGTCGGATTGCGGCGGCGCGTCGGACCGGGCGGTGCGCGACGACGCTGAGCAGTGAGCGGGCGGCGACGCGATTATGGAAGTTCGCCGGCTCTCGCGGGGTCATGAGCTTGAGCCCGTAGAGGGCGTCCTCGGTGGCGCCTATCGCCAACTGCCCGGGTCCGGCGCTGTTGGGGATGTAGCGCACCGGACGTCCCACGAATGAACCGAGGCGGTCCAGAACAGCCAGAGAGGTGAGCCGCAGCCCCTGCAGCGGCGGGATCATGGCGGCTCCGGCGGTACCGTCCGCGAAGGGGACCTGGGCGATCGTGGCGGCCAGGCGGCGGTCCGAGGCGGCGAGCTCGATGATGTGCATGCCCGCGAAAGAGGTGCCCCAGGCGACGATCCGGCTCGGGTCGATGTTGGGTTGCGCGGCCGTCCAGTCGATCACGGTGCGGTAGTCCTGGAGCTGTCGGGGGACCGATAGTTCGTCGCGTGGTTCGCCGTCCGAGCCGCCCCATTGGCGGTAGTCGAATACCACGGCGGCAAATCCCTCGGCGCGGAACCGTTCCGCGAAGGGCTGCAGCCCTCCCGCTTTGACCGCGCCGATCCCGTGCGCCATCACGACAGCGGGGTGCGGACCGTCGCCTTCCGGCAGGTAGACCCAGGCTTCGATGGCCTGGCCGGACGGGGTGGAGATGCGGACGGTCCTGCGCGCGGGCTCCGCGGTGTT
The DNA here is from genome assembly GCA_036272155.1 of Pseudonocardia sp. Classification (GTDB taxonomy): domain Bacteria; phylum Actinomycetota; class Actinomycetes; order Mycobacteriales; family Pseudonocardiaceae; genus Pseudonocardia. The sequence goes on along the minus strand of DATAZG010000114.1, from coordinate 40,553 downwards.
CTGGGACATGACGTTGTTCCTCTGCTGAGGGTGAGCCACTCCGAACTATACGGCGTATAGGGGTAGGTCAGAAATGTTGGCTATACGCCGTACAGTTGTCAAGGAAGGTGGTACACCGCACAGCCGCCCGCCGCTGGTCGCCGACCTCGCGAACGTCAGCAGGTCAGGCGGAGGGGGAGGGAGTCGAAGGTGCGCAGGGTGTTGTTGTGGTGGCGGCGGGCGGGGCCGGCCAGCTCGATCCGGCTGAACCGTCGGACCAGTGCGGTGATCAGTGCCTCGGACTCCAGTCGGGCGACGTGCTGGCCGATGCACTGGTGCAGCCCCATGCCGAAGCCGACATGGCCGGACGGGTCGCGGCTGAGGTCGAACTCGTCGGGGGCGGCCCAGCGGCGCGGGTCCCGGTTGGCGGCGGCCAGGAACATCAGGATCTTCTTGCCGTCCGGGACGACCGCGCCGCCCACGCCGACGTCGGTGGTGGCGGTCCGGAAGAACGTCTGCACCGGCGACTCCCAGCGGATCGCCTCGTCGAACGCGACCCGGGCCAGCCTGGGCTCGGCGCGCAGCCGCTGCCACTGCGCCGGGTTGGTGGCCAGGCCGTAGAGCGTGGCGGACAGGCCGCTGACGGTGGTGTCCACGCCGGCCGTGAGCAGCGAGCGGACCACCAGCGGTGCCTGCTCGGGGGTGATCTCGCCCCGGTCGGACGCCGCCCAGATCCGGGCGCCGAACCCGTCCGCGCTGAGCACGTCCCTGGCGCACACCGAGCCCACCCAGCCGGACAGCTCGGCCACGCGCGGCGCGCCCTTCGCGACCAGGTCGTTGTCCGGGCCGAAGGCGTTGAACGCGTGGTCGCCGTAGGGCAGCAGGTGTTCGCGCCCCTCCTGGGGCAGGCCGACCGCGTCCGGGAACACCCGCAGCGGGAACGCCTCGGACAGCACCGGCACGGCGTCAAACTCAGCTGAGTACTCAGCTGAGTACCCGCCGGAGGCCCCGCCCCCGGTGCCGTGCTCGGCCAGCACCTGGTCGACCAGGTCCTCGGCGTCCGCGAACCACTGCTCCCGCAGCCGGTGCAGCGCGCGCGGGCCGAGGATCTCCCGCAGCACCCGGCGCGGGGCGTCGTGCCGGGGCGGGTCGGCCTCCAACAGCAGGCTCGGCGGCCGCCACGGCTTCTCGTAGCGGAAGTTGGACAGCCCCACCCCGGCGGCCGACTGGAACTCCTGCCAGTTGACCAGCGCCGCGTGCACCTGCTCGTAGCGAGCGAACGCGTAGACGTCGTAGCGGCTCAGGTACACCACCGGGCCGGCCTCGCGCAGGGCGGCGTGCATCGGCAGCGGGTCCTCCAGCACGGCGTGCGAGAACGGGTCGACGTCGCTGGTGGGGATCGTGCGGGCGGCGGCTTGAGCGGCGCTGGGCTGGCCGGCGGTGACGGTCACGGTGGCTCCAGGGGTCAGAGGTCGAGCACGAGGCGGTCGCCGAGCGCGCGGGAGACGCAGAGGAACATGCAGTCGCCGGCCGCGCGCTCGTCGTCGGTCAGGATCGAGTCGCGGTGGTCCGGGACGCCGGCCAGCACGGTCGTCTCGCAGGTGCCGCAGATGCCCTGCCGGCAGGACGACAGCACGTCGACGCCGACGGTGGCCACCGCGTCCAGCACCGAGGACCCGGGTGTCACGGTCACCGTGGTGCCGGTCCGCGCCAGCTCCACGTCGAACGGGGTGGTGCGCACGGGGGCACCTCGGTCGGCGGCGACGAACCGCTCGGTGCGCAGTGTGTGGGCCGGCCAGCCGGCGCAGGCGGCCTCGATCGCGGCGAGCAACGGTGCCGGCCCGCAGCAGTAGACGCGGGTGTCGGCGCGGGGTTCGCCGAGGTAACCGGGCAGGTCGAGCAGCCCGGCCTCGTCCTGCGGCACCACCCGCACCCGGTCTCCGTAACCGGCCAGCTCGTCCAGGAACGCCATCGACGCCCGGCGCCGGCCGCCGTAGAGGAGCTGCCAGTCGGCGCCGAGCAGGTCGGCCTGGTGCACCATCGGCAGCAGCGGCGTGATCCCGATGCCGCCGGCGACGAACCGGTACCGGGGCGCCGGTACGAGCGGGAAGTTGTTGCGGGGCCCGCCGACGCCGACCAGGTCGCCGGGTTGCAGCTCGTCGTGCACGTACGCCGAGCCACCCCGGCCGACCGGTTCGCGCAGCACGCCGACCCGGTAGCGGTGGGCGTCCCAGCGGTCCCCGCGCAGCGAGTACTGCCGGGTGACGCCGCCGGGCAGGACCAGGTCGATGTGCGCGCCGGGTGTCCAGTCGGGCAGCCGCGCGCCGTCCGGGTGCACCAGCTCGAGCCCGACGACCCCGTCGGCCGCCGGGCGCTTCTCCGCGACCCGCAGCGTCAACACGTGCGCGGCCGGCGCGGACCCGCCGGTGGTGGACGGGGCGCTCACTTCGGTACCGGCCATTCGCTACCTCCCGTGCCTGTCCTGTCGAGCATCGGCACCGCGCCGCGTTCCGCACAGAGCGCTCTCAACCATTGAGAGGAACGCGGTGATTACGTCGATCCCGGGGTCGATCCCGGTGCCGGGGCCAACCGCCGGCGGATCCCCCGCGCGGCCGTCATCAGCAGCGGCACCTGCTGGTAGGCACTGCCGTCGTTGGGCATGACCGAGGACAGCGCCGCGACGACCTCGCCGGCGCCGTTGCGCACCGGTACCGCCACGCCCGTCGCGTCCTCGTGGATGTGCCCGGCGCACAGCGCGAAGCCGGACCTGCGGACGTCGGCCAGGGTGACGCGCAGCCGGTCCGGCTCGATGATCGTGTGCGCTGTGTAGCGGGGCAGGGGCGCGGCCAGGATCCGGTCCTGTAGCTCCCGGGTGCCGTGGGCGAGCAGCACCAGACCCGACGAGGACGCGTTCAGGGGCAGCCGGCCGGCCACCTTGGTGAAGTTGATCGCCGCGCCGGGCCCGGTGAGGCGCTCCACGAACAGCGCATGATCGCCGTCGCGCACGCACAGCTGCACGTCGTGCCCGATCACCCCGTGCAGGTCCTCCAGGAACGGCATCGCGGTCTCTCGCAGGCTCAGTGTGGGCGAGGCGCGCTGTGCCAGCTCCCAGAACCGCACGCCGATCCGCACCCGCCCGTCCGGTTGGCGGGCCAGCAGCCCGTGCCCGACCAGCTCGCCGATCAGCCGGGATGCGGTGGCGATGTGCAGCGGCGCGCGGCGGGCGATCTCGGACACCGAGAGCACCGGCTCGTCCGGCGTGAAGGCCTCGAAGATCCGGACGGCCCTGGTCAGGACCGACTCACCGGATTGGGTCCGCGCCATCCGTCCAGTCTGGCACGCAACCCCGCTGGTCAGGCGGTCTGCTCAGTGCGACTCCCCAGTCCGTTGGCCGAGCTGCTTGGACAGCTCGCGGGCCCCCTCCACGACCAGCCGCTCCCAACCGGCGCGGCCGGCCGGCGTCCACCGGGCGGCGGGGACCGAGATGCTCAGCGCGGCCACCGTGCGGTCCAGGTGGTCGCGGACCGGGGCGGCGAGGCAGCACACGTCCGGGTTCGACTCGCACTGCTCCACGCTGATCCCGCGCTCGTTGATCTCGCGCAGCTGGGCGCGCAGCTCGGCGACCCCGGTGATGCTGTGCTCGGTGAGCGCGGCGAGCTTGGTCCGCGCGGGGTAGAGCTCGGCCAGCTCGGTGTCGGTCAGGTCGGCCAGCAGCGCCTTGCCGACCGCGGTGCAGTGCGCCGGCAGGGTCCGCCCGACGGCGGACACCATGCGGACCGCGCGGCTGCTGTCCACCTTGGCGATGTAGACGACGTTGGCGCCGTCCCGCACGGCCACGTGCACCGTCTCGTTGCACTCCGCGCAGATGCCGCGGGCCACCTCGGTGCTCGCCCCCGCCAGGTCGAGCCGCTCGCCGTAGGCGTTGCCGAGCTGGAACAGCCGCAGGCCGAGGCGGTAGTGCCCGGTCGGCTCGTCCCTGGTCAGGTAGTGCCGGGCGGTGAGGGTGACCAGCAGCTCGTGCACCGTGGTGCGGGGCAGGCCGGTGCGCAGGGTGATGTCCGGGGCGGACAGCGTGGCGTTCTCGGTGAGGAACAGCTCGAGGATGTCCAGGCCACGCAGCAGCGCGGGCGTCTGCCGGGCCACGGCGTCACCTCATCCGATCATGGTCGCGGGTTACATGACCGTACCGAGGTGCCAGGGGACGAACTCCTCCTCGCCGTAGTCCATCGCCTCGCTCTTGGTGGGCTCACCGGAGGCGACCGCGAGCACCCGGTCGAAGATCACCGCGCCCAGCTCCTCGACGGTGGTGGTGCCGTCCACGATGCCGCCGGCGTTGATGTCCATGTCGTCGGACATGTGCTCGTAGAGCGGGGTGTTGGTGGCCAGCTTGAGGCTGGGCACCGGGGCGCAGCCGAACGCCGAGCCGCGCCCGGTGGTGAAGCAGACGACGTTGGCGCCGCCGGCCACGATGCCGGTGACCGAGACGGGGTCGTAACCGGGGGTGTCCATGAACACGAAGCCGGGTGTGGTGACCGGCGCGGCGTACTCGACGACGTCGGCCAGCGTGGTGGTGCCGCCCTTGGCCACCGCGCCGAGCGACTTCTCGAGGATCGTGGTGAGCCCGCCGGCCTTGTTGCCGGGGGACGGGTTGTTGTCCATCGAGCCGCCGTTGCGCGCGGTGTAGTCGCGCCACCAGTCGATCCGCTCCAGCAGCTTGCGGCCGACCGCCTCCGACGCCGCCCGGCGGACCAGCATGTGCTCGGTGCCGTAGATCTCCGGCGTCTCGCCGACGATGCCGGTGCCGCCGTTGTGCACCAGCCGGTCGACGGCGTTGCCCAGCGCGGGGTTGGCGGTCAGCCCGGAGTAGGAGTCCGAGCCACCGCAGTTGGTGCCCAGGATGAGGTGGCCCGCGGAGACCCGGGTGCGGCGGGCCGCGTCGGCGACGGGCAGCATCTCGGTCAGCCGTTCGACGCCGGCGGCCACCGTCTTCTTCGTGCCGCCGATCTCCTGGATGGTGCTGGCGAACACCGGTACGTCGGCCCGGATCGGCACGTCCCTGGTGAGCTGGGCGATCTGGTTGTCCTCGCAGCCGAGGCCGAGCACCACGAACCCGGCGAAGTTCGGATGCGTCAGGTAGCCGCGCATCACCCGGCGCAGGACGTCGATGCCCTCGCCGTCCGGCGCCAGCCCGCACCCGGTGCCGTGGGTCAGCGCCACCACGCCGTCCACGTGCTCGAACTCGTCCAGCACGCCGGAGTACCGCATCCGGTTGGCGATCTGCCTGGCCGCGGTCGCCGAGCAGTTCACGCTGGTCAGCACACCGAGGTAGTTGCGCGTGCCGACCTTGCCGTCCGAGCGCACGTACCCGTCGAAGGTGGCGCGGTCGGCCTCGTCCAGCAGCTGCTCAACCCTGGCGTCCACCGCGAACTCGTAGTCCCGCGCGAACTCCCGGTACTCCAGGTTGTGCAGGTGCACGTGCTCACCGGCCGCGATGTCCCGCCCGGCGAACCCGATCACCTGGCCGTAGCGCAACACCCGGTCACCGGCGCGCAGGTCCCGCAGCGCGACCTTGTGGCCCCGGCCGATCTCGTCGCGGGCGGTGAACGGTCCCTCGCCCGCATCCACCCGCGCCCCGGCCGGCACGTCCTCGGCGGCGATGGCGACGGTGTCCACCGGCTGCAGGCGGATCAGGCGGCGGGCTGTAGTTGGCGGCACGGTCGGCGGCACGGTCGGCGGCACACTCAGCGGCACGGTCGGCGACATCGGCGCTCCAGGGTGGTGGTGGGCGGTTGTCCGGCGAGCAGGTCACAGGTTACGTTGCCGGTGTTCGAGTTGTCAGACAGCATTCGAAATTTCGAACAGTGTTGCGGTGCCCAGTGCCGACTCAGCGGAGAGGACGCCACATGCCCGGAGCGAGCCCGCACGGCATCAAACCGGCCACCAGGCTCCGCTGGCTGATCGCCTGGCTGACCATGTCCGGCACCGCGATCAGCTACATCGACCGGGCCAACCTCGCCGTCTCGCTGCCGTTCATGGAGCACGACCTGCACATCGGCAAGGAGGTCACCGGCGTACTGCTGGCGTGTTTCTTCTTCACCTACGCGCCCGGTCAGCTGATCGGGGGCCGGGTGGTCGATGCGGTCGGGCCGAGGCTGGCCGCCGGCTTCGCCACCATCTGGTGGTCGTTCTTCACGGCGGTCAACGCGGTGGCCGGCGGGCTGGCCTCGCTGGTCGTGTTCCGGCTCGGGCTGGGCATCGGTGAAGCGGTCGGGCCGCCGGCGTTCGGCAAGGTCGTCGGGCGGTGGTTCCCGCTGCGCGAGCGCGCGCTGGCCGCCGCCGTGTACGACTCGGGCTCGCGGCTGGGCACCGCGCTGGCGCTGCCGATCGTCACGGTGATCATCTCGGTGTTCGGCTGGCGGGCGTCGTTCCTGATCACCGGCTGCCTCGGGCTGGTCTGGGTGGTGGGCTGGTTCCGCCTCTACCGCGACCCGCGCGAGCACCCCCGCCTCGACCCGGCCGAGCTGGCCTACATCGAGAACGGCGGGGCCCGCACGGTCGCTCCGGCCGGAGCTCCGCCGGCCGCCCGAGGCCGCTGGGTGGACCTGCTGCGGCACCGGACCATCTGGGGCATGATGATCGGCTTCTTCGGGCTGAACTTCGCGTTCTACTTCTTCATCACCTGGTTCCCCAGCTACCTGGTGGAAGCCCGGGGGCTCAGCCTGCTCAAGACCGGTTTCCTCGGCATGATCCCGCCGCTGTGCGCGTTCCTGGCCGAGTTCGTCGGCGGCTGGCTGTCCGATCGGCTGACCGTGCGGTACGGCCCGACCCGCGGGCGCAAGATCCCCATCGTCGTGTCGATGTGCCTGGCCTCGTCGATCGCCTTGGCCGCGGTGGCACCGAGCGCCGGGCTGGCCATCGCGCTGCTGGCACTGTCCATGAGCTGCCTGGCCATCGCGGCGTCCTCGATCTGGTCGCTGCCCGCCGACGTGGCGCCCACCGAGGCCCAGGTCGGCTCCGTGGGCGGGCTGCAGAACTTCGCGTCCAACCTGGCCGGCGTGCTGAGCCCGCTGGTGTTCGGCTTCTTCGCCGGCTCCGGGCCGACCGCGTTCGTCGTGCCGCTCGTCGCCACCGGCGCGGTCGTGGTCGTCGGCGCGCTGAGCTACCTCGTGCTGTGCGGCCGGTTCGAGCCGCTGCCGGTGCGCGGCGCCGCCGGTGCCCCGGTCCGGGAGCCCGCGTGACCGGCGGCGCCCCGGCGGGGGAGGGGCCGCGGCTGACCGGTGTCGTGCCGGTGGTGCCGACCGTATTCCGGGACGACGAGGAGCTGGACCTGCCCGGGCTGCGGCGGGTGGTCGACTACCTCGTCGACGCGCGCGTGGACGGGCTGTGCGTGCTGGCCAACTACTCCGAGCAGTTCTCGCTGACCGACGCCGAGCGCGACCTGGTGACCCGCACGGTCCTAGAGCACGTCGCCGGCCGGGTCCCGGTGATCGTCGCGACCAGCCACTTCAGCGCCAGGGTGACCGCCCAGCGCAGCCGCGCGGCGGAGCGGTTGGGCGCGGCGATGGTCATGGTGATGCCGCCGTTCTTCGGCGCGACGCTCAGCGTGGCCGGCCCGGCGGTGCTCGACTTCTTCGCCGAGGTGGCCGCCGCGACCGACCTGCCGATCATGGTGCAGGACGCGCCGCTGTCCAGTACACCGCTGCCGACCGCGCTGCTGGTCGACCTCGTCAAGCAGGTGCCGTCGGTGCGCTACGCCAAGATCGAGGTTCCGTTCGCGGCGGACAAGCTGCACGCGCTGGTCGGCGCCCTCGGCCCGGCGCTGCCCGGCCCGTTCGACGGCGAGGAGTCGGTGACCCTGATCCCCGACCTGGACGCCGGCGCGGTGGGCACCATGTGCAGCTCGATGGTGCCCGGTGAGCTCGGCCGGATCGTGCGCGCCTACCTGGCCGGCGACCGCGCGTCGGCCGTCTCGGCCTGGGAGACCCTGCTGCCGCTGATCCACTACGAGAACCGGCAGTGCGGGCTGCGCGCCCAGAAGATCCTGCTGGCCGAGGGCGGCGTGATCGGCTCCGAGCGCACGCGCGCCCCACTGGCGCCGGTGTCGCCCCGGACCAGGGCGGGCCTGGTCGACCTGGCGCGGCGGCACGACCCGCTCGTGCTGCGCTGGGCTGGGCAGCGGTGAGGTGGACGCCCGGCTGCTGACCGCGGCAGCTTGGGCTGCTGGGGGCGTGACCACGAGCTCAGCGACCGGAAAGTGCCGCGTTCAAGCTCGAGTACTTCGTCCTGATCAGGTCGACGGCAAGAGTACCGACGGGGACGTGCAGGGCCGGGCTCTCCTCTTCGAGGGTGTCGACGACCTTTCTGGCCACCTCCTCCACGGTCACCGTTGCGGTGTCCAGATGGGCGCCGCTCGGGCCGGCGTCGAACAGTTTCTGGTACGGGTCGTTGTCGCTGAAGAAATTGGTGCCATTGGCACGACCGGCGGTGCCGCTGACCGGTCCCGGCTCAATGAGACTCACGTGCAGCCCGAATTCTCTCGTCTCCGCGGCGAGCGACTCGCCGATCGCTTCCAGTGCAAACTTGCTGGCGGCGTACGGCGCCTTGAACGGCAGGGCAATCTGACCAAGAATACTGGACAAAAATATCAAACGACCGTGTCCTTGGCGGCGGAAGCGTGCGATCAATGGTTGAGCAACACGCAACGCACCAAGCGCATTTATCTCGAACAGGCGGCTGAACTCGGACAGAGGTACCGTTTCAACTGGCCCATTGGTTGTCACGCCGGCATTACTGATCAGCGCATCAAGCTCGCCTGCATCTCGGATCGCGGCCTCGATCGAATGGGGATCGGTGACGTCGAGCCTGAGGGCGGCGGCTAACCCCTCGATGCCGTCCAGGTCACCAACGTTGCGGGCCGTTCCCACGACCTGGTGGCCACGGCGGATCGCTTCCAGCGCGGACACGCGCCCGATGCCTTGCGATGTTCCAGTGATGAGAACCCTTGCCATTCGAAGCCCTTTCTCCATGATCGCCACCATGGTCGGTCCTCGGCTTCTGGGACCCACACACCTTCTCCGCGAAGTACGCCCGCGGACGGAACGGCACCCTTGCTACTCGGCCCGACATTTTCGACGTAACTGTATCATCTATGACTCTGTCAGTACGGGATAGCTGCTCAGCCGGAGCTCAGCGAGCGCAGCCACCCTGGCCACCCTGGCGTCCGCGTCGCCCCGGACACCAGGGCGTCGACCAGCCTGTCGCTGCCGGCGCGGTCGAGCACGCCGCCACAGTTCTCGGAGGTATAATTTCGCGCTTTATTTGGTGAAATTGCTAAACGCCAAGGCACTGGGGAATCCCCTGCTCTTCGGCGGGTTCGCTTCCCGGTCAGGTGGTGTCTCCATACGCTCAGGATCGTCCTGGCGCCTCCCACGCGATTTATTGTTCATGGCCGCTCCGCGCCGACCGTGATTGGAGCTCGAGATGACCAAGCCGCTCTACGAGGTAGGGGAGATCCCGCCGCTGGGCGTCGTCCCGGAAAAGATGTATGCCTCGGTTATTCGCCAGGAGCGATACGGCCGACCCGAGCAGGCGTTCGCCAGCGAGGTGGTCGACGTGCCCAAGGTGGGCCGAGGTCAGGTCCTGGTCATGGTGATGGCGGCCGGCATCAACTACAACAACGTGTGGGCGGCGCTCGGCATACCGGTGGACGTCATCCGGATGCGACAGAAGCTGGGCCAGACCGAGGACTTCCACATCGGGGGCTCAGAGGGCTCCGGGATCGTATGGGCGATCGGCGAGGGCGTGAAGAGCGTCACCGTCGGCGAGCACGTGGTGATCTCGGGGTGCGTGTGGGACGAAACCGCGCAGGATGTCCGGCTCGGCGCGGACCCGATGAGCTCCCACACCCTCTCCGTGTACGGCTACGAGGTCAACTACGGCACGTTCGCCCAGTTCACCGTCGTCGACGACTACCAGTGCCACCCCAAGCCGCCGAACCTGACCTGGGAAGAGGCCGCCTGCTACCTGCTCACCGGGGCCACCGCGTACCGGCAGCTGTGCGGGTGGGAACCGCACGTGGTCAAGCCCGGTGACCCGGTGCTCATCTGGGGTGGGGCCGGCGGGCTCGGCTGCATGGCCATCCAGATCACCAGGCTGCGCGGCGGCATCCCGATCGCGGTGGTCTCCGACGACGCCCGCGCGGAGTTCTGCCTGAGCCTGGGCGCCCAGGGCACCATCAACCGCACCGAGTTCGACCACTGGGGCCGGCTGCCGGACGTGGACGACGTCGCGGCGAGCAAGGCGTGGACCCGCTCCGCGCAGGCGTTCGGCCGCAAGATCTGGGAGATCCTCGGCGAACGCCGCGCGCCCAGGATCGTGCTGGAGCACTCCGGCGAGCAGAGCATCCCGACGTCGCTGTACGTGTGCGACACCCAGGGCATGGTGGTGATCTGCGGCGGCACCAGCGGCTACAACGGCGACGTCGACCTGCGACACCTGTGGATGCGCCAGAAGCGCCTGCAGGGCTCGCATTTCGCCGGGTTGAAGGAGTGCCGGGAGCTCACGGCGCTCATCGCGTCCGGCGCGCTCAACCCGTGCCTTTCCGCCTGCCTGGAGTTCGACTCCATCGGCAAGGCGCACCAGATGCTCGCGGACAACGCGCACCCCGGCGGCAACATGGCGGCGCTGGTCAACGCCGTGCGCACCGGAATGACCACCGTCGAGACCGAAGAGATGGTTGCGGTCTGAACCGGTTACCCACGCGGCCCGTAGCAACGCTCGACAGCCCGACCTCGAGGAGGTGACCGATGGCCCCCGCGTCACTGACCGCGCTGGGCGACAGCTTCGTGGCCGGCCACGGGGATCCTGACGCGCACGGCGGCCTGCTCGGCTGGCCGTCGCGGCTCGCCCGGAGACTGGGCCTACCCCAGGAGCGCTGTCGCAACCTGGGTTCCTACGGGTCGACCACGCAGGACGTGGTCGACCGGCAGTTGGGCGCCGCGCTGGTCAACAAGGCACCGTTGGTCGGGGTCGGAGTCGGGGTGAACGACCTGATCAGCGACTACGACCCGACCCGGTTCCGGCGCAACCTTGAGTTGATCTTCAGTACGCTGGCCGGCCCGAGCACGATCGTGTGCACCGCGACCTACCCGCTCGTGCCCAGGATCGCCGGCCTCCCGCCCGCCTTCCGGGACCTGGTGAGCGCCCGGTTCACCGAGGCCAACGAGTTCCTGGGAGAGGTCACCGAGCGCTACGGCCTGCTGTGTCTGGACATGGCGGGCGCCCCGGAGTGGCGCGGGTCCGAGCTGTGGTCGGCCGATGGACTGCATCCGGGCCCGGTCGGGCACATGCGGTTCGCCGACGCGATGGCGGAGCTGGTCGAGCAGGCCGTGGGATTGGCGATCGAACCCGCTATGAGAGGACACCGGTGAACGGCGCGGACAAGCCACGCCCTGGAAAACTGGCCAACCATCCGATCGCCATCGTGGGCATGGCGGGCCTGTTCCCGAAGGCGCACAACTTTCGCGAGTACTGGCAGAACATTCTGGACGGGCGTGACTGCACCGACGAGGTACCGCCCAGCCGCTGGAAGCTCGACGACTACTACGACCCTGATCCGTCCGCGCCGGACAAGACCTACGCGCGGCGCGGGGCATTCCTGCCCGACGTCGACTTCGATCCCCTCGAGTTCGGCCTGCCGCCCAGCCAGCTGGACATCACCAGCACCCTGCAGACGCTGAGCCTCGTGGTCGCGCGTGACCTGCTGCGGGATGTCGGCGCGGTCGACTCGGACTGGTACGACCCGTCCCGCACCGGCGTGGTCCTGGGCACCACCGCCACGGTGGCGCTCACCCACCCGCTCAGCGCGCGGCTGTCCACCCCGGTACTCAAGGAGGTGGCGCGCAGCTGCGGCCTGTCCGACGCGGACGCCGAGGCCATCGCCGCGAAGTACCTGACGGCGTTCCCGGCGTGGCAGGAGAGCACCTTCCCCGGGCTGCTGGCCAACGTCACGGCCGGCCGGATCGCCAACCGCTTCGACCTGGGCGGCCTCAACTGCACGGTGGACGCCGCCTGCGCGGCCTCGCTGGCGGCGGTCCGGATGGCGATCGCGGAGCTGGTGGACGGCCGCGCGGACATGATGATCACCGGTGGCTGCGACACCGAGAACTCGATCTTCATGTACCTGTGCTTCGGCAAGACGCAGGCACTGTCCAGGACCGACCGCATCCGGCCGTTCGACGAGTCGGCCGACGGCACGCTGCTCGGTGAGGGCATCGGCATGGTGGCGCTCAAGCGGCTCGCGGACGCCGAACGCGACGGTGACCGGGTCTACGCGCTGATCCGGGGCATCGGCTCCGCCAGCGACGGGCGCGCCAAGAGCATCTATGCCCCCAGGGCCGAGGGCCAGCAGCTGGCGCTGCGCCGGGCGTACGCCGACGCCGACTGCTCGCCCGCCTCCGTGCAGCTGTTCGAAGCGCACGCCACCGGCACCGCCGTCGGTGACCGGACGGAGCTCCAGGCACTCACCTCGGTGCTGCGCGAGGAGACCGATGACCGGGAGTTCGCCGCCATCGGCAGCGTCAAGTCGCAGATCGGCCACACCAAGGGCACCGCCGGCACCGCCAGCCTGATGAAGCTGGCGCTGAGCCTGTACCAGAAGACGCTCCCGCCCACCCTCAACGTGGAGCGGCCGAACGCGGCGCTGGGCGGCTCGGACTCGCCGGTCTACGTCAACACCAGCAGCCGGCCGTGGATCAAGGACCCGCGCCGCCCGGTGCGCAGGGCGGCGGCTACGGCGGCGGGCTTCGGCGGCACCAACTTCCACATCGTGCTCGAGGAGCACCGATCGGGCCGGGAGGGCACCCCGGTGCTGCACCGCACCGCCCGCGCCCACCTGTGGCACGCGCCCGACGTCGCCGGGCTGACCGAGCTGGTGCGCGGCGGGCCGCCCGGCGCCGACGGCGGCCCGATCCCGCCGGACCACGCCCGGGTCGGGTTCGTGGCCGCCGGCGCGGAGGCCGAGACGCGGCTGCGCGAGGTGGCGCTGGCCCAACTCGCCGACCACCCGGACGCCGACCGCTGGTCGCTGCCGGCCGGCGTGTACTTCCAGCGCGCCGCGCCGGCCCTGGTCACGGTCGGCGCGCTGTTCGCCGGCCAGGGCAGCCAGTACCTGGAGATGGGGTTGGACGCGGTGCTCGGCAACCCGGTGGTGGCCGGTGCGTTCGACGAGGCCAACACCGTGTTCACCTCGGCCGAGGAGTCCCTCGCGGACATCGTCTACCCGCGCCCTACGTTCGACGCCGAGACCCGCAAGCTGCGGGAGTCCGCCCTGCACCGGACCGAATGCGCCCAGCCGGCCATCGGCGCGCTGTCGGTCGGGCAGTTCCGCTACCTGCGCGAGTTGGGGCTGCACTGCGCCGGCTTCCTCGGGCACAGCTTCGGCGAGCTGACCGCGCTGTGGGCGGCCGGTGCGCTGGCCGATGACGCGTTCTTCCGGCTGGCCTGCGCCCGGGGCGAGGCGATGGCCTCGAACGGGACGGCTGTGCACGAGACGGCTCCGAGCGGGGACCGGGGCACGATGGCGGCGATCGAGGCCGGGCGGGACGACGTCGTCGCGCTGCTCGCCGACTTCCCGGATGTCGTGCTGTGCAACCACAACGCGCCCGACCAGGTCGTTGTCGGTGGCGGTACGGCCGCTGTGGCCGCGGTGGTGGCCGAGTGCGACCGCCTCGGGCTGCGGTCCCGCACGCTGCCGGTGTCCGCCGCGTTCCACACCGAGTACGTGGCGCACGCGGTCGACGCGTTCCGCGCGGCGGTGCTGGCCACCCCCATCGGCCCACCGTCCGCGCCGGTGTACGCCAACTCACCTGGCGCCCGGTACGGATCCGACGTCGAGGCCAACCAGCGCACACTCGCCGAGCAGCTGCGCCGGCCCGTGGAGTTCCTGGACGGGTTGCGCGCCATGCACCGGGACGGCTGCACCGTGTTCGTCGAGTTCGGCCCCAAACAGGTGCTGACCCAGCTGGTCGGTCGCGCCCTGCCCGGCGCCGACGTGGTGGCGATCCCCACCGATGCCGGGCCGCTCGGGGACGGCGAGACCGCGCTCAAGAGGGCCGCCCTACGGCTCGCGGTGCTCGGCGTACCTATCGAGGGCATCAACCGCCACGACGCACCGGCACCCGAGCCGTCCGCCAGCCGGGGCGTGACGATCACCCTGAACGGGGCGGAATACGTGCCGGACTCCCGCCGGGCCGCCTACCGCGAGGCTCTCGACGACGGATTCATGGTTTCCACCTCGGCCCCGGCGCCACCGGCCCTGGTGGCGAACGCGGTGCCGTCGGTGTCCTCGGCACCCCCGGTCTCGGCCAACGGGCATTCCAGGCCGACCCGGGCGGAGGCCGAACCGATACCCGCCGACCCGCTCCAGCAGCACCTCGCCCTGCACGAGCGGTATCTGGAGGGCCAGCTACGGATCACCGAGGATCTTGCCGCCGCCGTGCGCCGCCACGCCGAGCACCCCGGTGCCTCGGACCAGCTGCTGAGCACGATCGAGCAGGTCAAGGCCCAGAGCATCGGGATCGGTCGCACCCACACCCGGGCCAACGAGATCCTGGCCGACCTGGCCGCACTGGGCACCGAGACCTCGTTCCCGGCTTCGGTGCCTGCTCGGGCGCCGGTCTCGGCCCTCCCGACGTTCCAGATACCGGTCCGGGCCCACGCCCCGGAGCCGGCCACCACCGCGGCGCCATCCCCGCCACCCACTCCGCCACCCACTCCGCCACCCACGCCGCCACCCACGCCGAGCGGCCCGACGGGGACGGACCTGCCCGGCTCGGCCGATCCGCCCGCGACGGTGACCGAACCGGCATCGCCCGCCCTCGGGGCGGACACGGTCCGCGCGGTCCTGATCGCCGTGGTGTCCGAGCGAACCGGCTATCCGGCGCCGGTGATCGACACCGGCATGGATCTCGAAGCGGATCTCGGCGTCGACTCGATCAAGCGGGTACAGATCCTGGAGGAGATTCGGGAACGTATGCCCGGCGTGCCGGTGCTGGGCCCGGAGCAACTCGGTGAGCTGCGCACACTCGACGACATCGCCGACTACCTCGTCGCCAACCAGTCCGGGGATCGGCTGGCTGAGTCGGATTCGCCGGCCGAGCTGGATCCGCCGGCCGCGGACGATCCGCCGGCCGTGCAGGACTCGCCGGTTGAGGCGGACGTGGTGGCCGACCCGGAGGCGGTAGCCGCGCTGCTGCCGGTGCGGTTGGTGCCGCTGCCCCCCGTCGACCGTGCGACGCGGGTGTACCGGGAGTCTCCGGCCGCGCTGCTCCTCGACTACGGAGGAACGGACGCGAGTGTGTTCGCCGGCGCGCTGGAATCGGTGGGCTGGTCGGTGCGCCGCGTGCGGCTGTCGGTCGGCGCGAACGGTCCGGGCCAGGACGGCGGCGACCAGCTCCCCGCCCAACTCCCTGCCCAACTCCCTGCCCAACTGGCCGAGGCACTGCCACCAGGGGAGCACCTCGACCTGTGCCTCGGCCTCTTCGACGGCCAACAACGCTGGGACGATGCCCTCGACCAGCTCGCTGACGCGGTCGTGCTCGCCGGCCACGCGGTCACGCCGCTGTGCGCGACCGCGGCGGCCGGCCACCGCGCGGCGTTCGTGACCGTGACCAGGCTGGACGGCGGGCTCGGCCTGCGGGGCACCCGAGCCTCGGCGGAGGCGGTCGTCGGCGGGGTGGGCGGGGTGACAAAAACCCTGGCCCGCGAAGAGCCCACGTTGTTCTGCCGCGCCCTCGACCTCGACCCGGCACTCGCCGCCGAAGACGCCGCGAGCGTCCTGCTGACCGAGCTGCACGACGCCGCCCTCGACTGCCTGGAGGTCGGCGTCGACGCGAGCCTGGCGCGCCGGACCCCCAGACCGGACGCCGACCAGGCCCTCCCGTCCGCCACCGGTTCGGCGGATCTCCACATCGGCACCGATGACGTGGTGGTCGTGACCGGTGGTGGCCGGGGCATCACGGCGCGCTGCGCGCAGGCCCTGGCCGAGCACACCGGTGCCGAGTTCGTCCTGCTGGGCCGGTCCGCGCTGGCTGAGGAGCCGCCCTGGGCTCAGGGTGTCGCCGACGCCGCGCTCGCCGACGCCCTGGCCACCGGCGCCCTCGGAGAAGCCGGTGCGGCCGCCGCCGGTACCGAATGCGCGGCAGCGAGGCTCACCCCGCGTCAGTTCGCCGCCGAGCTGGACCGGATCCGCGCCGGCCGTGAGGTACGCCGAACCCTGGCTGCCCTGGCCGCCGCCGGCTCACGGGCCAGCTACCTGAACGTGGACGTCGGCGATCCGGACGCGGTGCGTGCGGCGCTGTCCGGCTACGCGGAGCGAGCCACGGTGCTGGTCCACGGCGCCGGGGTGCTGCGCGACGGGCTGCTGCGGCACAAAACCGCCTCGGACACGCGGCAGGTGCTCGCGCCCAAGCTGACCGGCCTGCGCGCCGTGCTCGACGCGCTGCCCGGAGCGCCGCTGCGGCACGTCGTGCTCTTCACCTCGGTCGCAGGGCTGCTCGGCAACCCCGGCCAGGCCGACTATGCCGCGGCGAACGAGGCGCTGTGCCGGATGGCGGCCAGCCTGCGGCGGGAACACCCGGACCGGCAGGTGACGGCGATCGACTGGTGGGCCTGGGACGGCGGCATGGTCGACGCCGATCTCCGGGCACTGTTCGAGTCCAGGGGCGTCGGCCTGCTCACCGTCCAGGCCGGTATCCGGTTGTTCCTCGACGCGCTGCGTTCGACGGCCGCCTCGCGGACGCGGGTGCTGGCCGCCCCGCCGCTCGCGCTCACCGGCACGGGCCTCGCCGGGATGTCGCTGACCGGCACCCCCGAGCCGAGGCCGGCGCCCGCCCGCGTCGCCGCCCGGAGCCTCACCGGTATCGAGGACACCGAGGTGATCAAGGCACACCGCATCGGCGAGCACGCGGTACTGCCCGCGACGTTCGGACTCGGCTGGCTGGTGAACGTGCTGGAACGCGGCAACCCCGGCCTGCGGGTGGTGGAGTGCCGGGGGTTCGAGGTGCACCGGGGCATCGTGTTCGACGGTGCGCATAGCGGGGACTACCTCGTCGAGGTCGACCCGGCGCGGGTCGTGGACCAGCGCCTGGTGGCGAGCGCCAGGATCCGCGGCGCGGCTGGGACCAACGGGACGGGTGGAACGAACGGGACGGCGCGCGCGCCCTCCCACTTCGGGGCCACCCTCGTGCTGGCGGCCCGGCCTCCGGCCGGTGGTGTACTCGCTGACTGGCGCGACCACCCGCTCGAGGCCGGGCTCGAGGACGCGCTGGACTGGTACGCCGAGGGCACGCTGTTCCACGGTCCTCGGCTCCAGGGTCTGCGCCGCGTGCTGCACCGCGGTGACCGGCAGCTGATTGTGGAATGCCAGCTGCCGGACGATCCGGACACCGGGGGCCCGTTCGCCGGCGCGCTCTACAGCCCGGTGCTCACCGACCTGTTGATGCAGGTGGGTGCCGTGCTCGGGTCCTGGCGAACCGGTCGGCCCAGACTGCCGCTCAGCGTCGAACGGGTGGACTGCTTCGCCCCGTTGCCCGATGACGAGCCGTTTGTCGTGGTGGCCGACGAACTGCGCTCCACCGCGACCTCGAGCCTGGTGACGGTGACCGCCTGCGACCGTGGCGGCACCGTGCTGCTGCGGCTGTCCGGGGTGTCGTGCGTGAGCACCCCCGACATGGCCGCGAAGTTCGCCACAGCGGTCAGCGCCTGGCGCGGGGATGGTGCGCGATGACCCAGCTGGCCGAGCCGGACCAGCTCGAGCTCGACCGGTTGGAGTTCGTCGGGGAGCCGTTCGACCCCGGCCGCTGGGGACTCGGCGGCCCGGTTGACGCGCCCGCGCGGGAGGTGACCGAGCTCGCCCCCGCCCAGGTTCTCCAGGCGGTCGTCCGGGACATTCGGGCGTCGGTGGCGGCCGCGCACGCCAGTGCCCTGGACGCCCAGCTGCGGTTGCAGTACCGAATGGCGGCGGCCGCGCTGCCGCCGAGGGACCCGGGCCGCGCCGCACCGGAATCGGCCGCCCGACGCCCGTACGAGCAGACTCGAGCGAGGGCATCGTGACCGTCAGCGGGGGCCGGCCGCTGGCGCGCGACCCGGGCGAGCTCTACGAGACGCTGGGCGCGCTCGACCGGCCGTGCTTCGTGGTCCGCGACGAGCGCGGGCTCGGCGCGACCAACGACGAGCCGAGGCGCGGCCCCGGGACACAGGTGCTCGCCGCGGTGCCACCGCTCTCCCCGGCCCGCCTCGGCTCGGCGGGTTTCCTGCGCGACCACGGCGTCGGCCAGCCGTACATGGCCGGCGCCATGGCCAACGGAATCGCCTCCGCCGACCTGGTGGTGGCGATGGCCACGGCCGGTTACCTCGCGTCGTTCGGCGCGGCCGGGCTGCCCTCGCCGAAAGTGGACGCGGCGCTGGCCGACATCGCCCGGCGTGCCCCCGGCCGGCCATTCGCCTGCAACCTCATCCACAGCCCCACCGAGCTGGCCATGGAGCGCTCGACCGTGGAGCTCTGCCTGCGTCACCAGGTCCGCTGTGTGGAGGCGTCGGCGTTCCTGGACCTCACCCCGCAGGTGGTGCGCTACCGGTTGGCCGGGCTGTCCGGGGACGGACAGGGCGGTGTGCGAGTCGGCAACCGGGTGATCGCCAAGGTGTCCCGGACCGAGGTCGCGGAGCGGTTCCTCCGTCCCGCGCCGGAGCCGCTGGTCCGGGGACTGCTGGAGGCCGCTGAGATCACCGCGGCACAGGCCGAGCTGGCCCGGCGGGTGCCGCTGGCCGACGACCTGACGGCCGAGGCGGACTCCGGCGGGCACACCGACGGGCGGCCGCTTTCGGTGCTGCTGCCCGAGCTCATCGCGCTGCGCGACCGGGTGCGACGGGAGACCGGCCAGCGGCACGGCACCCGCGTCGGTGCGGCGGGAGGCATCGGCACTCCCGCCTCCGCCTGCGCCGCGTTCGCCATGGGCGCCGCCTACGTGGTCACCGGCTCGATCAACCAGGCCTCGGTCGAGGCCGGGCAGTCCGCCGCCGCCAAACGCCTGCTCGCCGCCTCGAGGTCCACCGACTGCATGCTGGCGCCCTCGGCCGACATGTTCGAGATGGGCGTTGAGGTGCAGGTACTCGGTCACGGCACGATGTTCGCGGTCAAGGCCCGGCGGCTGTACGAGTGCTACCGAGCGCACGCCGGCATCGAGGACATTCCGGGAGCCGAGCGGGCCAGCCTCGAGGAACGGATCTTCCGACGGCCGCTCGCCGAGGTCTGGGAGGACACCTGCCGGTTCTTCCGGGAGCGTGACCCCGACCAGATCACCCGGGCCGAGCACGACCCGAAACGCCGCATGGCGCTGGTCTTCCGCTGGTATCTGGGCCTGTCCTCGGCCTGGAGCATCGTCGGGGAGACCGGCAGAGCCACCGACTACCAGATCTGGTGCGGTCCGGCGATGGGCGCCTTCAACGACTGGGTCGCCGGGACCTACCTCGCCGCGATGGAGAACCGCCACGTGGTCGACATCGCGGCCAACCTGGTGCGCGGCGCGGCCTTCGCCAGTCGGGTCAGCCAGCTGAGACTCGCCGGGGTGAGCCTGCCCGCCGGCGGCCTGACCTACTTCCCCAGCCCGCTGGCCCAGGCCGGCACTCTCAGCCGGAGCGTGGCCTGACTGACGCGGACGAGGTTCACAGCGCACCGGCGGCGTCTCCGCCCCTTCCAGCGGCTTATCTCGAGAACCCCTTCATATTGCACATCATTTTGTGATGACAGACTCGGCGGATCTATACGGGGGAAACCATGGCACCGACTCAAGCCGGGGGCGACCGGCTGCACGGATTGGACGCCTTCCGCGGCTGCGCGCTGTTTCTGGGCGTTGTCGAGCACTCCGCAATGGCGTACATGCTTCCGCCGTCCTGGATCGTGATCAATAGCCAGACGTCGGGTGTTGCCGGGGCATTGTTCTTCTTTATCCATATGTTCCGGATGACGGCGTTCTACGTCGTCGCCGGCCTGTTCGCGCACCTGATGATACAACGCCGCGGCTGGGTGGGCTTCGTCAAGGACAGATCGATCCGGATCGCCGGGGTGCTGTTTGCCATGTGGCCGGTGGTGTGCGCCGCGATCATCGGGGTCACCGTGTTCAATGCGGCAATTCACAAAGGCGGCGGCAATGAGGGCCCGCCCCCGCCGCCCCTGACGCTCGGCACCGTGCCGCTGACCCATCTGTGGTTCCTGTGGGTACTGCTGATCCTTTATGCGGTCATGCTGGCTGTTCGCGCCGTGTTGTCACTCGATCGGTCCGGCGGGTTCGTGCGCACCGCGGATCGGGCCGCGGACCTCCTGATCGGGTGGTGGAGCCCCGTGCTGCTGGCGATACCGCTGGCCCTGGTTTTCTACCTCACCCCGGACTGGATTCCGTTCCTCACCATCCCCTCGCCGGAGTCGGGTCTGGTGCCGAACGCGCAGGCCATGACGGCCTTCGGTGTCGCCTTCGGGATCGGAGTGCTGCTCGACCGGCGCCGCGACCTGCTGGTTGTGATCGAGCGGAGGTGGCCCCTGTTCACTGTCGTCGCCGTGCTGTCCGGCGCCGCCGCGCTGTATCTGGTGGGTGGCCCGGTCCCGCACAACATGGGGCCGATGACCGATCCGGGGATGAAGGTCATCACTGCCAGCGCCTGCGCGATCGCCGACTACGCCATGACGTTCGCTTCTTTCGCCCTCGCGCTGCGTTTCGCCTCTGGCCACAGCGCCGTGCGGCGCTACCTCGCCGACTCCTCGTACTGGGTCTACATCGTGCACGTGGCGGTGGCCATGCTCGTCCAGGTACTGGTGCTGACGGAGCCCTGGCCGTGGTACGTCAAGTACCTGACGGTCCTGACCGTCGCCACGGCCGTCAGCCTGATCAGCTACGAACTGCTCGTGCGGCACACGTGGCTCGGCCGGTGGATCAACGGACGCCGTGTCCCGAGGCGCGCACCCGCCGTCGACGTCGCGGTTCCGGTCAAGTAACGCCCGGTCGCGGGGTGTGCCATGGTCCGGGGCGATCATGGAAATGGAAACAGCTTCGTGACACTAGGGATTGACTTGGAAGCCGACGTCGCAGAATTACACCGGCGTCGTGTTCGAGGCGGGCCGCGGCGTGATCATCAGCTACCGATCTGACCTGGTTTTGTGGTGCGGTACGGGAATGGAGCTAGTCATGGTCGACGATGGCACCCAACGAGGCTTCGGAAAGTATCTCGGATTCACCGTCGTCCGCATCTCCGACGACTCATTGTGCGGCACAGTGTCGATTTCTCCCGAGCATTACCAACGAACCGGAATCGTCCACGGAGGCGTGTACTGCGCCGTGGTCGAGCACGCGGCCAGCGTGGCCGCCGGGAACTGGTCGCGGGGCCGTGTGGTCGGTGTGTCGAACTCCACCAACTTCATCCGGGCAGTGCGATCAGGTCAGTTGCAGGTCGAGGCGACGCCCTTGCAGCGCGGACGTACCCAGCAACTGTGGCAGGTCTTCATCAGAGACGAACTGGGGCGACTCATCGCCAAAGGCGAAGTACGCTTCGCCAACATCGACAATGCCGACAACCTGGGCCGGTCAGGCGCCGCCGCGGTGGGTGGCTGACCCCGGACCGGTGCTTCTTCTTCACCTCGCGGGCGGCGGTGATCAGAGCGCGCGGCGGATTCCGTACGGCGGGCCACCGGTGCGGCCTCGGTGGCCGACGGTGTCCCGACGTACGGATCGGGCGAGTCCCGGAGCTTTCTTCAGCTCACGTCCACGAGCCCGTGAAGGTCTCGGCTCACCTGGTTGCTGTGGTCTTGCGCCGCGAAAGTTTGAAGCCAGGAAGCCGCGTCATCCCGGAACGACGCAGGAAGATCTGCGTGATGGCCTGTAGGGCCACGAACACGAGGACGTACTGAATGCCGGTGATCACCGGGACCCAGTCCACCGGCAGCGTGTAAGCGACGACGATGCGGATGGCGGCATCGGCGAGCAGGCCCACGCCCCAGACGATGGTGATCACGCGCCAGACCCTCCGGAACCGTGGGTCCGTCTCCCACACCGTCTCCCAGCTCATCCCGGGGGGACCGAGCCGGCCCTCGGCCAGAGGGCGGGCGATCGAGTAGCAGATCGGGCGCTTGGCCCACAAGGTCGACAGGAAGTACAGACCCGTCAGCCCCATGATCCAGCCGTCCCGGGCCAGCAGTGTCCTCGGGTCCATCGTGGTCAGTGCGGCGGCGGCATTCAGAATGAGCACGGCGGCGATGAAGATCGCAAAACCGTCCACCCGCCGGAACGCCACACCTTGGACCACGAAGCTCAGCAGCGGCACGACCGAGGTAATCAGTAGGGTGTCGAGTTCCCCGAGCCCACAGGCTCGGAGCACGTAGTACCCACCGATCGGCACGACCACGTCGGCCACGGCGAAGATGACGCCCAACCTGTCACCGCTGTGTGGCACGGTCTGCTTCCGCTCGGCGGAGGGGTCCGCCGACGGCCGTTCCTGGGCGGTCCTGGCCTCGTCGGTGTCGCCGCGAGTTCCCGTGCTGCGGTCGCCAGTACTCATGTTGCGTGGCCCTCCGAGGTGGTACGGCGGTCTGTGCCGTGCAGGTCGGTCCGTGTTCCATACGAGTGACCCGGATCCGCGCGCCAGCCTGGCGAGCGTATCCAGATGGTGACGCTGGGTGCGCGAGGGTTCACGCGAGCGCGGTTGCGCAGTCACGACGGTGCGCGTACACCATGAAGTAGTGGAAGATCTTCGAGAGTTCTTCCTGCTGTTCGACGACGGTGTCGAACCCGTGCGCGTCGAGCACTTCCAGAACGGTCGCCAGACGCCCGCGCAAGTCCTGCACCTCGATTACGAAACAGCTGATCCGCGCCCAGTCCGTCTCGTCCATCCCCTTGAGCACGTCCAGCTCGGCGCCCTCGACGTCGATCTTGACAAGGTCGATCGGGCCTTCCGGTCCGGACGAGGCCAGTACGTCCGACAGGCGCCGCACGTCCACCTCGACCGAGTGGGCCTCCATCGCGTAGTCGTGCGCCTCCTGGCCGATCTGGTTGATCGAGAACTCGGCTCCCACGGCCTTGTCGTCGGGGTAGCGCGTCGAATTTCCGGGAAATCGGGGATAGAAGGTGAATCGTGCGGCGTCCTCGTTTTCTGCCCCCAGCGCGACCGTCTGGAGTGACACTCCGTCGAGGTGGTGGGTTTCGATATTGCGGCGCAGGGCGGACAACGTGTCCGGCATCGGTTCGAACGCCCAGATCTTGGCTCTCGGCCTTTCCCGGGCGATGAAGATGCTGAAGAGACCGACGTTCGCGCCGATGTCGAGCACCACCGGCTCGGCGGGGAGTTCCGGGCTGTGGCGCAGGTAGCAGCGCTGCTCGAAGATCTCGGCATGGATGAACTGGATCTCGGAGACCAGGTCGAACCGTTCAGGAGTCGTCCAGCAACTCAGATCCGAGGACAGCTCTACGAGCACCGGCTCGCTGTTCACCGTGGCGGCGGGCGAGAACTCAGACATAGCGCTCCTTTTCGGGCCGGGGAGATCTCGTACAGGCTCTGGGATATCCGATGCCGTCACGATAGGAGAGGCAGCGGCCCTACATCCGCCCGCGCGGGCGGATGTAGGGACTTCACCAGGGTAAGAGGTGAAAGATCAGGCTTTAGTGGACATTGGGACTGGGGGTCTTTGCGGTGTGATGGTGGCAGAGGGGCGGCGGCGGGATGCCGTTGTCGAAATTCCCCGCGCGGGGTGGCCGAATACCCGCGGCCGCGGTTGGCTCGGGGAGTCTGTCGCTGATACTGGTCGGGCTGGCATTCCCCTAGAACCTGCGGGGCTATCACTACACAAAATTGTGCCTCACGCGTTGTGGCCGGCTGCGCATATTTCCTACGGTCAGTGGTGTGTAGCAATGGTGCGCACCGGGCCGACCCGTCGGCCGCCCCGAAAAGCACGACGTCGTGTGCCAGCTGAGCATGTTCACGTTTCTTATGCGCATTTGTTGTGTGCGCATTCAGGACAGAAAGCAGTGTGCCATGATCCGGTTCCACCATTCCACCATCGCTCCCCGGATGACCGCTGTCCCGGAGTGGCCCCAAGCCTCCTCGCCGCTCGTCGCCGACGAGGTGCTGTTCCGGTCGCTTTTCGAGGACTCGGGTCTGGGCATGGCGAACCTCGGCACGGATCTGGCCATCCGGGACGCCAATCCGGCCTTCAGCCAGCTATTCGACCGCCGACCTGACGGCGTGCTCGGTCGCAACTTCTTCGAGCTGTTGCACCCGGGAACTCATCCAGTCCTGCGGAGGCAGTTCGAGCGCCTGACCGACGGGCGCCGGACCAGCTTCACCGACCGGATGGTCGCGATGCGCCCGTGTGCGACGGTGTTCACCGGTGAGATGACCGGCGTTGCGGTACGCGAGGGCGCGCAGCGCGCGGCGGCGGTGATCGTGCTGGTCCGCCGGGACCGTGCGGCGGCCCCATCCGGGGCGAGCGAGGACACCCTGGTCGCCCAGGGCCGGCTGCTCACCGAGATGGACGCGCGCGTCCTGGAAGGGGTCGCCCGAGGGATGACGACGGTCCAGCTGGCTGCTCGGCTGTACCTGAGCCGCCAGGGCGTGGAATACCACGTGACCACCCTGCTGCGCCGCCTCAACGCACCCAACCGCGCGGCCCTGGTCTCCCGCGCCTACGCCGTGGGCGTGCTCGGAATTGGTTCCTGGCCGCCCCAGGTGCTCCCGGACGCCATCCGCACCTCGGCCAGCGCCGCGTGACGGCTGGCGTCCCCAGGACCCGCCCACACCGGCCGGTCCCGTCCGCGCAGGCACTGCGTGGGACGGGACCGGCCGGGCGGTCACGTCTTCGGTCCCCAGGTCACCGGCAGGTCAAACAACCCGTAGTGGGTCATCTCGAGCCGGAACCTCGGCTCAGCCGTTCCGGGTGCCGTCCGGATGTCGGGTAGCCGGGAGAACAGGGCGTCCCACCCGACCCGCAGGGTCGCGCGGGCCAG
The DNA here is from genome assembly GCA_036272155.1 of Pseudonocardia sp. Classification (GTDB taxonomy): domain Bacteria; phylum Actinomycetota; class Actinomycetes; order Mycobacteriales; family Pseudonocardiaceae; genus Pseudonocardia. The sequence goes on along the minus strand of DATAZG010000114.1, from coordinate 15,534 downwards.
GTGCTGACCGATGCACATGTGTACCCCGCCCCCGAAGGCGACGTGCTTGCTCGGTCGGCGGCCGAGGTCGAGCAGGTCGGGTTCGGGGAACGCCGCCGGGTCCCGGTTCGCCGAGTTGAGCGCGAGCACGACCATCTCGCCCTCGCGGACCGGGTGGCCGCCCGATCCGTCCGGCTCGGCCCCAACCGTCACGTCGGCCAGGGCCCGGCGCGACGCACCCCACTGGGAGATGGTCAGCCAGCGCAGCAGCTCGTCCACGTGCCCCGGGTGCGAACCCGCCGTGAACAGGGCCAGCTGGTCGGGATGACGTAACAGGGCGAGCGCGCCGAGCGCGAGCATGTTCGCCGTGGTGTCCATCCCTCCGACCAGCAGGATGAAGATGACCGTGCGGAGCTCGTCGCCGTCGAGCTCGTCGCGGACGATCAGATCGGTCAGGACGTCGTCGCGCCCGCCGGCCCCACCCGAGCGCTCGACCTCGGCCAGCCGGCCGGAGACGATGCGTTCGACGGCGGCTCCGAGGTTTGTGATCGCCGGAATCGCGCGCTCGAGCGTCACGGTGAGGCAGAACGTGGTGTCGATGTCCCTCTGGAGGTCGGCGCGCTCGCCGTCGTCGACGCCGACCAGCTCGAAGATCGCCCGCCCGGCCAGCGGTGCCGCGTAGTCCGCGACCAGGTCGGTCCCCGCCCCGGACGCGACCATCTGGTCGATCAACTCGTTCGCGACCTCGGTGATCCGGGCGCTGAAGCGGGCCACGTGGCGGGCGGTGAAATAGCGGGCCAGGATCTTGCGGTACCGGGTGTGGTCGGGTGGATCCATCATGTTGAACCCACCGGGAGCGGGCGGGGTGGGCACCCACGGAGCGATCGGCTCGGGCGGCACCGGCGGCTCGATGAGGTCGTTGCGGTGGCTGAACCGGGGGTCGGAGAGGATCGCGCGGATGTCGGCGAGCCGGGTCACCAGCCACGCGTGGTCGCCGGAGGGCAGCAGGATCCGGTGGATCGGGTCCTCGGTGCGCAGGCGACGGTAGACCTCGGGCGGGTCGAACGGGCACGTGCGGGCCATCGGTATCGGTGCCAGCGGTTGGCCCTGCTCCTGGCCCGGGTTGTCGACCGGCGTGTGCGCGGTCGGCGTTTCAGTGGACATCACTACTCCTGGCGGCGGACGGTGGCACGGACGCACCACCGTGACCACACCGGCTGTGTGCACGCACGCGGATGGAGCGATGTCTGGTCAGGTTCGTAGTTCCGGACCGACCGAGCAGTGGTCTGGGGTATTCCCGGCTCCGCGGTACCTACCGTCTGTGCTTGCTCCTCGAACGGAGCCACACACCCGTGCCGGAGGAATTCCTGTGATCAGCGACCACGACGTCGAGCCAACGACCCGTCGGGAGCATCGGCGACCGATGCCCGAGACGACCGCAGCAGCCACCGCGAGAGGGGTTCTGGTGGTTGCGGACGAGCGCACAGCTGGCCGGGGACGGGAGGTCGGTGCATGAGTATCACGCCGAGCATCAGTGCGGCGCCGCCCGGGAACCGAGCGGCCAGCACCGGCGCAGCTGTCACCGTCGAGGACCTGGTCAAGGCCTATCCCGGCTCGACGACGCGCGCGGTGGACGGTCTGAGTTTCTCGGTCGAGCCGGGCGAGGTGTTCGGTCTGCTGGGGCCGAACGGCGCGGGCAAGACGACCACTATCGGCGTGCTCACCACCCGGGTGCGGCCGACGTCAGGGCAGGTCCGGGTGTGCGGGATCGACGTGCTCGCCGACCCGATCGGCGCACGTCGGATGCTCGCCATCGTCCCGCAGCACAACAACCTGGACCGCGCGCTCAACGTCCGGGACAACCTGAACTTCCATGCCCGTTACCACCGCGTACCGGGCCGTGAGATCCCCCGTCTGACCAACGACGTCCTGGAGCGGCTGAGCCTGACCGCCGAAGCCGACCGGCTGGTCAGCCAGCTGTCCGGGGGGCAGCGGCAGCGGGTGATGATCGCCCGGGCCCTCATGCACCGACCCGAGGTGCTCTTCCTCGACGAACCGGCCAACGGGCTTGACCCGTCGGCACGGATCTTCGTCCACGAGCGCGTCGCCGAGCTGCACCGGGACGGTACCGCCGTGGTGATCACGACCCACGACATGGAGGAGGCCACCAAGCTCTGCCACCGCGTCGGCATCGTCGACCACGGGCGGATGCTGGCTCTGGACACCCCGGCAGCCCTGGCCCGCACCATGCCCGGCAACGTGACGATCACGGTCCTGGTGCAGCGCTCGGACGCCTCCGGCCAACAAGCCCGCGAGCTGTTGGCCCAGGGTGTCCCCGGGGCGCAGCGGGTGGAGATTCTGGGCGCCGACGCCGACGCCGACGCCTCGGGCGCCGGCGACGAGGTGACCCTGCGGCTCTACGCCGACGCGTCGGCGCCGCGCCTGGTCAAGGCCACGCTCGACGTGCTGACCGACGCGGACTGGGACGTACGGGACGTCTCCATCGGGCGCCCCGGCCTCGAGGACGTGTTCATCGAACTGACCGGACGGGACCTGCGATGACGACCACGACCACTTCCGATCACAGCGGGGCCGACCAGCGGATCCTGGGCCGCCACACCCGAGGCGGCTCGCTGGGCACGTTCGGCGCCCTGCTCCTGCGCGACGTGTACGTGACCTGGAGCGAGCTGCCGATCTTCGTGATGCAGGTGGTGGTCCAGCCGTTCTTCACGCTGTTCGTGTTCGGCACCGTGCTCAACGGGCTCGGGCTGGTCTCGCTGACGTTCGAACGCATTCTGCTGCCCGGTGTGGTCAGTATGACGGTGTTCGTCACCGCGGCGCAGAACACCGCGCTGTGGATCGCCGTCGACTTCGCCATGGAGCGGGAGATCGAGGACCGGCTGATGGCCCCGGTCTCGACCGTGGTGGTGGCGCTCGAAAAAGTCGTGTATGGAGGCCTGCGCGGGTTGGCAGCGGGCCTCATCATGGTGCCGATCGGTCTGCTGATCCTCAACGGTGTGTACTGGTCGCCCTCGGCGTTGCCGGCCGCCCTCGGCGTCATGACCATCGGTGCGCTGGCCGGCGGCGCGCTCGGCCTGCTGATCGGCACAGCGGCGCCGCCCCGGCACATCAGCTCGATCTTCGCGGCCGGCCTGATGCCGCTGATGTTCACCGGCGCCGCGCAGTTCCCGTTCCTGGGCCTGGCCCACCTGCGCTGGTTCCAAGTGATCGTCGCCTGCAACCCGCTCACCTACGTCAGCGAGGCGATGCGGGCGTTGCTGGTGCCCGAGGTGCACTCGATCCCGCTGTGGATCGACCTGCCCGTGCTCGTCGTGGCCGGCGCGGCAGTGCTCGTCGCTGGGACGGCCTGCTTCAACCGCCGCGCCCAGGACTGACCGACCACCGTCCGCGACTGAAGGGGCCCGCTGTGCGACTCGGATTCATCGCTGGGACCAACACCCTGGACTACGACCCCGCCTGTGCGCGCGCGTTCTACGAGGCGCATGAGGCCTTCCGTGAGTCGATCTCGGCCAGTGCCACCGCGGCCGGCGTATCGGTGGACTCGCTGCTCTCGCCGGTTCCCGAGGGGGTGGTCCAGCAGGAGCTGTTCGGCGAGACGGGGCGACGGCTGGCGGCCGTGGTGCTGGGCATCAACGATGTGCTGACCCAGCTCGGGTTGGTCCCGGCGGCGGTCGGCGGACTCAGCCTCGGATCGCTCATCATGTCCTGCGCGGCGGGCGGAATCGACCGACACTCGCTGTTCGGAGTCATCGAGGCCAACCGTCGCGCACCGGGCCCGGCGGAGCACGACCCGCCCGAGGCGACCGCGATAGCGGTGGTCGCCTCGGGGGACCGGCTGCTCGAGGAGGACGGTCGGCCCGACGGGATCTACGTGGGTGGCGACCTCGGTCGATCGGCTCACGAGGGCAGGCTGCGCCTGATCATGCTCTCCGGGCACCGCCGTGCGCTGGAGGAGTTGGCCGCCGCCGCACCGGAAGGCACGGTGACCGTGATGCCGCACAGCTCGGTGGCTGTGCACACCCCCTTGCGAGCCTCGGCGCGCGACTACGTGGCCCCGACCCTCGCGCGGATCCGGTTCACCGATCCCACCGTGGCGCTGTGCTCCGGACTCGAATCCCGCACCGTGACCACCGCCGATGGCGTCCGTGAGCTGTTCGCGCGCAACTTGGTGGACCGGTTCGACCTGACCGCCGTGCTCGACCAGATGGCCCGCCACGACGTGGGTCTGCTCATGGTGCTCGGACCCACGCTGCCCGAGGGTTTCGTGGACTTCCCGGTGCCGGTGCTGCACGTCGACGCCCCGGAACAGGTCGCCGACGCCGTCGGTATGGCGATCGACCTCGGTATCCAGCTCGGGGCGCCGGTCCCGGGCCTCACCTCCTTAGGAGTTACACGATGACCACAACCGCCCCGTTGCCGCGTTCAGGAACCGCTGTCAAAGGCCCGCGCGGCGCCGAGTACCAGGCCATGATCGATTCTTGGCTGGCCACCGACCTCGACGCGTGGACCCGTCGGGTGGTGGCACGGAACTTCGCCCCGGAGACCGGCAGTCCGTACTGGCTGGCGCGGGCCACCGAGCTCGACTTTGATCCGCGCGACATCACCCGGTACGACCAGCTCCCCGCGTTCGGTCCGTTCCGGCTGGACGCGCTGCGTTCGGGTAGGTCCGAGGACGTCGTCCCTCGCGACATCCCCCGGCCACTGGTCGGGCGGATCTACGAGTCCGGCGGTACCACCGGACTCCCGTGCCGGGTGTTCTACACCCCGGAGATGATCCGCCACCGCGGCGCCTGGCGGCGTTGGTCGTTCGTGATCGAGGGGTTCGAGCCCGGCCGGACCTGGCTGCAGGCCACCCCTACCGGTCCGCACCTGATCGGTCACGGGATGACCGAGCTGTCCGAGCTCTACGGCTGCCTCGTGCACGCCATCGACATGGACTCGCGCTGGGTCAAGAGGCTGATCCGCGACAACCGTCTCGCCGACGTCGTCGCCTACACCGACCACGTGGTCGAGCAGATCGTCGACTGCCTCGAAACCCAGCACATCGATCACCTCAACACCACGCCGGCGCTGCTGTCGGCGCTGATCGCCCGCCGCCCCGACCTGGTCCGGCAGGTGCGCGGGGTGCGGCTGTCCGGCACGCAGGTCAGCCAGGCTCAGTACCGCGAGTTCGTCGAGGCCGTGGACGGCCCGGTCGGGCTGAGCTATGGCAACACCTTCGGCAGCTCCGCCGGGCTGCCCCCGGAGGACGACGGCGCCACGATGCCCTACGTCCCGAACTACCCGCAGGTGACGACAACCGTGGTGGACCCGGATGACTGGCGGACCGTGCTCCCGGTGGGGGCCCGCGGGCGGGTGCGGCTCACGATCCTGCACGACGACCTGTTCCTGCCCAACCTGCTCGAACGCGACCAGGCCACCTGCTGGAACCCGCCGGGCCGCTGGCCGAGCCCGGGTGTCGCCAACGTGGCACCCCTGCACATCTCCCGCAACGCGCCCGAAGGCCTCTACTAGCTGATTGATCACCAGCTGATCACCACGTCCCGTACACCCGCCATCGGGGGACCGGACGGCGGTGCGCGGTGAGATGTCCGCCCGACGCGGCTCGGTGACCTGCGAAGAGCCGACCGCCGGTCGGGGTTCAGACCTGCTGGTCGACGGGGTCGCGTACCGCCTAGGTGTTGTTCCAGAGTCCCTCGCGCGACCGCCGGGAGCGGGCCGACATTTGGTTACCTCGTCCACCGGGGCCCGCTCCGCCCAGTGCGGGCGGCTCCGGATTGACGTCGCGGTGCGGTGGAAGCGCGTGGACTCGACGGTGTCAGGAAGGCGATCGATGAGCTTGATCGGGAACAGCGCCGCGGACCTCGTGGCGGTCGTTGGTGTGTCGTGCCGGCTGCCCGGCGCGGACGACCCGGCCGCCCTGTGGCAGATGGTGCGGGAGGGTCGCCAGGCCGTCCGCCCCCTGGAGGGCCAGCGCGCCGCGCTGCTCGGCGAGGAGCCCGGGCGGCCCGCCGGGTGGCTCGACGATGCCGCCGGCTTCGACGCCGCGTTCTTCGGGATCCCGCCCCGCGAGGCCGTCTCGATGGACCCGCAGCAGCGGCTCGCCCTGGAGCTGACCTACCACGCCTTCGAGTCGGCGGGGCTCGATCGCGGGGCGCTGCGGGGCTCGCGCACCGGGGTGTTCGTCGGCACGATCTGGAACGACTACTCGCTCCTGCTCGATGCCCGGGGTCCCGACCATCACGACCTGACCGGCGTTGCCCGCTGCATCGTGGCCAACCGGATCTCGTACCTCTTCGGCCTGCGCGGACCCAGCATGGTCGTCGACACCGGGCAGTCGTCGTCGCTCGTCGCGGTGCACCTCGCGGCGGAGAGCCTGCGCAACGGTGAGGCCGACATCGCCGTCGCCGGCGGGGTGAACCTGATCCTCACCTCGTTGAGCACCTCCCAGCTGATGGCCTTCGGCGGGCTCTCGCCCACGGGGCGCTGCCACACCTTCGACGAGCGGGCCGACGGTTACGTCCGAGGTGAGGGCGGCGCGTTTGTGGTCCTCAAGCGCCTCGACCAGGCCGTCCGGGACGGCGACCCGGTACTGGCCGTCGTCGCGGGCAGCGCGGTCGGCAACGACGGTGTCACCGACACCCTGACCACGCCGTCCCCGGCCGCCCAGGAGGACGTGATCCGGGTGGCCTGCGCGCGCAGTGGCATCGAGCCGACGTCGCTGGGGTACGTGGAGCTGCACGGCACCGGCACGCCCGTCGGGGATCCGATCGAGGCCGCCGCGCTGGGCCGCGCCGCCGGTCGTGGCCGCCCATCGGACTCGCCGCTGCTGGTCGGCTCGGTCAAGACCAACGTGGGGCACCTGGAGGGCGCGGCGGGGGTCGTCGGGCTGGTCAAGACCGTGCTGGCGCTGGCCAACGGTGAGCTGCCGGCGAGCCTGAACTTCAGCCGTCCCCCCGCGTCGATCCCACTCGCCGAGCTCGGGCTCCGGGTGCAGGCCGAGACCGGCCCGTGGCCGCCTCGGCAGGGCACAACGCCGCGGTACGCCGGGGTGTCCTCGTTCGGGATGGGCGGGACGAACTGCCACGTCGTGCTGACGGAGGCGCCGTCGGGGGCGGACCGGACCCCCTCGGGTGGCCCGACCGAGAGGGAGGCGGCCGGGGAGATCGTGCCCTGGGTACTCTCCGCGCGCGCGCCGGCCGCGCTCACCGCGGCGGCCGAGCGGCTGGTCCCGCTGGCCGGGCCCGAGCGGTCCCGGCTCGGCCTGGCCGGGGCGCTCACCCGGCGTGACGTGCACGAGCACCGCGCGGTGCTGCTCACCGGCGCCGGCGACGGCGACCCGGCCCGGGACCTGCTGACCGCGCTCTCCACCGGTGTCGCGCGCCCCGACGTGGTCACCGGCGAAGGCGCTGCCCGTGACCACGGGGGGTTGGTTCTGGTCTTTCCCGGCCAGGGCTCGCAGTGGGTCGGGATGTGCCAGGACCTGATCACCGCGCCCGACCCGCTCGCGCGGGTGTTCCGCGACCGCCTGGATGCCTGCTCGCGGGCGCTCATCGAGGCCGGCGGCCCGGACGCCACCGCCGTGCTCTCCGCCGCGGCCGAGGACGGCCTCGATGATCTGGCCGTCATGCAGCCGGTGCTCTGGGCGGTGCTGGTGGCCCTGGCCGCGGTGTGGGAGGCGGCCGGGGTCCGGCCTTCGGCCGTCCTCGGGCACTCGCAGGGCGAGGTCGCGGCCGCGGTCGTGGCCGGTGTGCTGAGCCTGGCCGAGGGCGCGCGCGTGGTCATCACGCGCTCGGCCGCGCTGAGCCGGATTACCGGCAACGGCGGGATGGTGTCCGTGTCGCTCAGGCCGGACGCGCTGGCGCCGCGCCTGGCAGGCACCTCCCTGGTGATCGCGGCGGTCAACAGCCCGGCGGCCTGCATCGTCTCCGGGGTCGTGGACGAGGTGGAGGCCCTCGTCCGGGAGCTGGCGGCCGACGGGGTGCGGCACCGTCGCATCAACGCCAACGGTGCCGGGCACTCTCCGGCGGTCGATGCGGTGTTGGCCGAGGCCCTCGAGGGCTTCGGCGATCTCCCGGCCCGGGCGTCCCGGGTGCCGTGGTTCTCCACCGTCGACTGCACCTGGATGACCGACGAGGTGCCCGCCGACGCCCGGTACTGGGCCCGAAACATGCGCGAACAGGTTCGGTTCGCCGACGGCGTCGCCGCGCTGCTGGCCTCCGGGCACACCGCCTTCATCGAGTGCAGCCCGCACCCGGTGGTGCTGGGCGCCATCGAGTCGACGCTGCTCGAGGCGGCGGGCGGGCGTGGCCCGGAGCCGATCGTGCTGCCCACCCTGCGTCGCGCCGATCCCGGGGTCAGCGGGCTGATGACCGCGTTGGCCCAGGCCTGGGCCGCCGGCATCGACGTCCGGTGGGGGGACGTGACGCCGATGCCAGGGCGCGCCGCATGCCCGCCGTACGCACTGCCGCCGTACCCGTTCCAGCACCGGCCGTTCTGGCCCTCGGCTGCCGGCGTGCCGCTGACGCACCGTCCCGGGGCTCTGGTGTCGGCGGCGGAGAGCGGCACCGACGGTGGTGCCGCGGCATCCCTGTCCGACAGCCTGGACGGACTCACCCCGCAGGCCAGGCGATCGAAGATCCTCGACGTCGTGCGGCGGACCACGGCCGAGCTGCTGGGCCACATCGGCAGCGGCGAGCTGGAGTCCGGCGCCACCTTCCTCGAGCTGGGCATGGACTCGGTCACCCTGGTCGAGCTGCGCTCCGCGCTCGGGCGCGCGGTGGGCGTCCGCCTGCCCAGCGTGGTCCTGTTCGACCACCCGACCCCGGAGCGGATCACCGACTGGCTGCTGGAGCGGTCCGGGGCCGACGCCGCTGGGGCCGACGCAGTTGGGGTGGACACCGGTGAGGTCGCGGACCGGCCTGCCTGGGCGCGGGCGATCCCGCGCGCGACCGCGCCCGAGGACGACCCGGTGGTCGTGGTCGGTGCCGCCTGCCGGTTCCCGGGCGGGATCGACACCCCGGAGAGTCTGTGGGAGGCGCTGTCCTCGGGGCGGGACCTGCGCAGCGGCTTCCCGACCGACCGGGGCTGGCCGGCGGAGCTGTTCGATCCGGACCCCCACGCGACCGGGCACTCCTCGGTCGACCGGGGCGGGTTCCTGACCGGGGCGGGTGAGTTCGACGCCGGCTTCTTCGGGATCTCGCCGAGGGAGGCGACCGCGATGGACCCGCAGCAGCGGGTGCTGCTGCAGTGCGCGTGGGAAGCCGTCGAGCGTGCCGGTGTCGACCTGCGCGAGCCCGTGACGACCGGCGTCTTCCTGGGGGCGTTCGCCCAGGACTACGGGCCCCGGATGGATCGACCCGCCGCCGGGCTGGACGGCTACCTGCTGACCGGCACCACCACGAGCGTCGTGTCCGGCCGGGTGGCGTATGTGATGGGACTCGAGGGCCCGGCGCTGACCGTGGACACGGCCTGCTCGTCGTCGCTGGTCGCGCTGCACCTGGCGGCGAGCAGTCTGCGTGCCGGCGAGTGCGACCGCGCGCTGGTCGGCGGGGCGACGGTGATGGCGAGCCCCGGAATCTTCGTCGAGTTCAGCCGGCAGGGCGGGCTCGCCCCGGACGGTCGGTGCAAGTCGTTCGCGGCCGCCGCCGACGGCACCGGGTGGAGTGAGGGTGCCGGCGTCGTGCTCCTGGAGCGCCTCTCGGCCGCCCGCCGCGCCGGGCACCGCGTCCTGGCCGTCGTGCGTGGGACGGCGGTCAACTCCGACGGCTCCACCAACGGGCTGTCCGCGCCCAGCGGGGTCGCGCAACAGCGGGTGATCCGCGCCGCGCTCACCTCGGCCGGGGTCGAGGCCCGTGACGTCGACGCCGTCGAGGCGCACGGCACCGGCACCAGGCTCGGCGACCCGATCGAGGCGGGCGCGCTGGTGGCTGCCTACGGCACCGGGCGGACGGAGCCGCTCTCGCTGGGCTCCGCCAAGTCCGTGCTCGGGCACACCCAGGCCGCCGCCGGGGTCGCCGGTCTGCTGGCCACGATCCTCGGGTTCGAGCACGAGGAGCTGCCCGCCACCCGCCACGTCGACGCCCCCAGCCCGCACGTGGACTGGGACACCGGGACCCTCACCCTGCGCACCGCGCCACGCCCCTGGCCGCGCCGGGCTGGGCGCCCGCGCCTGGCGGGGATCTCGGCGTTCGGCATCTCCGGGACCAACGCCCACGTCATCCTCGAGGAGCCGCCGGCCGCGCCCGAGCTCGAGCGGCCTGCCGGACACCGGTCCGCCCCGATGCCGTGGGTGTGCTCGGCGGTCGAGCGGGAGCGGCTCGACGTACTGACCGCGCTGCTCGCCGGGCTGCCGGACGATGCCGACCCCGCCCCGGTCGCCGCCGCGCTGGCCCGTCGGGTCCCGCACCGCTACCGCGCGGTCCTCGACGGCGTCACCCGCGAGACACTCGCCCTCGGGACCGTGAGCGGCCGGTGCGGGCGCGGTGCGGTGTTCGTGTTCCCCGGGGACGGCGCGCAGTGGGTGGGCATGGGCGCCGAGCTGCTGGCCGCCGGCGACAACACGGGCGACTCCACCGAGGACAGGGATCCGGTCCCGCACGCCGAGGTGTTCGCGCACCGTCTGCGGGAGTGCGCGGCGGCCGTACTGGCCGCGGGCGGGCGGGACGTGCTCGCGGTGCTCCGTGATGACGACCCCGCCGCGCTCGACGACGTGGTGGCGGTGCAGCCGGCGTCGTGGGCGGTGATGGTGGCCCTGGCAGCGGTGTGGGAGTCGGCGGGGGTGGCACCGGCCGCGGTGGTGGGTCACTCCCAGGGGGAGATCGCGGCGGCCGTCGTGGCCGGTGCGCTGTCGGTGGAGGACGGCGCCCGGGTCGTGGTCTCGCGGGCGAAGGTGTTGCGGTCGGTGGCCGGGACCGGGGCGGTGGCCTCGATCGCCGAGCCGGCCGACGCGGTGCGCGAACGCCTGGTCGGCGAGGTCGGGATCGCCGCCGAGAACGCGCCCGGCGCGACGGTGATCTCCGGCCCGGTCGACGAGGTGGCCGCCGTCGCGGCTGCGGCCGCCGAGGCCGGGGTCCGCACCCGGGTCCTGCCGTTGCCCTACGCGTCGCACTCGCCGTCGATGGAGTCGTTGCGTCCTCAGGTGCTCGAGGCCCTGAACGGCGTGCGGATCGCGCGGCCCCGGGTGCCGTGGTTCTCCACCACCGAGGTCGGCTGGATCACCGACGAGCGGTCGGAGGACTACTGGATGGACAACCTGAGTCGTCCGGTTCGGTTCGGGGCGGCGATCCAGGCACTGCTCGACGAGGGCTATGGCGTGTTCGTCGAGACGAGCACCCACCCCGTGCTGGTCGCGGCGATCGAGGAGACGGCCGAGGCCACCGCGCACGAGGTGGCGACCACGGGGTCGCTGCGGCGCGGCGAGGGCGGGCCGGCCCGCCTGCTCACCGCGCTGGCGCAGGGGTGGGTCCTGGGGGTCGAGGTCAACTGGACCGGTCTGTTGCCGCCCGCGCGGGTGCCGGCGGACCTGCCCACCTACCCGTTCCGCGCTGATCGCTACTGGGCCATGAGGGAGTCCCGCGAATCCGCCGATCCCGCCGGTTCGGGTGCCCCGTCGGCGGTCCCGGACCCGGAGTCCGCGCGGCTCTGGGCAGCGGTCGACCGGGGTGACGTCGAGGCGTTGGGCCGGGCGCTCGAGCTCGATGAACGAGCCACGCTGGCCGAGGTCGTCCCCAGGCTGGGCGCCTGGCGCCGCCGGCGCGGCGACGAGCGACGCACGGACTCGTGGCGCTACCGGATCGGTTGGCGGCCGCTGGAGGACCGGCCGCACGCCAACTCGGACCCCCTGTTGCTGTTGCTCCCGGCCGGCGAGCACGCGCGCGTCGCCGAGCTGGCCGACGCCCTCGCCGCCGTGGCGCCGGGCACGGTGGGCCACGTCGTCGACGCCGCCGATCCGGCGCGCGACATCGCCGCCGCTGTGCGGGCCCATCGGGCCGGGGCGGTGGTCAGCCTGCTCGGGCTCGGAGCGACCCCCGACGCGACTCACGACCGCCCCCCGGTGACCCCGGCGGTCGGCGACGCGCTCACCGCGTTGCGGGCCGTGCTCGACGCTGCCCGCGACGACGGCCCGGTGGCCCGGTTGTGGTGGGTGACTCTCGGTGGCGTCTCGGTGGAGCCGCCGGGCCGAGCCGCGGTCGGAGACGGCGCCCCGGACCCGAGCACCGCGGTGGACGGGCCGCCCGATCCGTGGGCCGCGCAGGTCTGGGGACTCGGCCGGGTCGCCGCACTGGAGCATCCCGGGCACTGGGGTGGACTCGTCGACCTGCCCGGCCCGGCCGTGCCCGAGCAGGTGGGCACCGCGGGGGACACCGCGGGCGATACCGCCACCCTGGCCGCTCGGCTCGTCGCGGCGATCCGGCGCGACGACGGTGAGGACCAGATCGCGGTGCGGGCCGCCGGCACGTTCGGCCGCCGCCTGTGGCGGGCCCGGGCGGCGGGGGATCTGGACGCGGCCGGTGCCGGCCGCTCCGATGTCGCCCGGTTCACCACCCGGGGTACCGCGATCGTCACCGGCGGCACCGGTGCCCTCGGAGCGCACATCGCCCGCTGGCTCGCCGACGCCGGCGCCGAGCATCTCGTCCTGGTTGGACGGCGCGGACCCGACACCGACGGCGCCCCGGCGTTGCGGGCCGAGCTCGAGGAGCGCGGCGTGCGGACCAGCCTGGTCGCCTGCGACGTCACCGATCCGGACGCGGTCGCCGCGCTCGTCGACCGGTACCCCCCTGACCTGGTCGTGCACGCCGCCGGGGTGGGCGCGCGTGCGCCGCTGGCCGAGCTGGGTTCGGCGGAGGTGGAGGACGTCGCTCGCGCGAAGATCGCCGGAGCGCAGAACCTGCACACCGCGCTCGGCGACCGGCCGCTGGACGGGTTCGTGCTGTTCTCCTCGATCTCCGCCGTCTGGGGCGTGGCCGACCAGGGCGCATACGCCGCCGCGAACGCGCACCTCGACGCACTCGCCGCCCGCCGCACCTCGGCCGGTCTTCCGGCGCTCTCCGTCGCCTGGGGCCCGTGGTCGGGCGGCGGGATGATCACCGAGTCGCTGGGGGAGAGCATGGCCCGCGTCGGCGTGCCGCCGATCGAGCCGGCGCCCGCCGTCGTCGCCCTGGGCCGCGCACTCGTCCTCGGCGACCCGGCCGTGGCGGTGGCCGAGGTCGACTGGGCCACGTTCGCCCCGGTTTTCGCCAGCTCACGACAGACCCGCCTGCTGGACGACCTGCCCGAGGCGCTGGCCGCCCTGGCACCGGCCCCGACCAGTGTGTCCGGCGGAGCCGTGCCGGGCGGAGCCGCCACCGAGGGGGACGCCGCGTCCGGGTTCGGCCGGCGGGTCGCCTCCGTCGACGCCGACGAGGGGCGTCGACTGGTGCGTGAGCTGGTGAACAGCGAGCTGTCCGCCGTGCTCGGCTACACCGGCACCGATGTCGTGGACGGCTCTCGCGCATTCTCCGAGCTGGGGGTCGACTCGTTGGGGGCGGTCAAGCTGCGGCGCGCGCTGCGCGAGGCCACCGGTGTCGCGATGGCCACGACCATCGTCTACGACCACCCGACGCCGGACCGGCTCGCGGGCTGGCTGTTCGGTCGGCTGCGGCCCGCCCCCGGGTCCGACACCGGCCACGCGACCCCGGTCACCGCGCGCGCCTCGGTCGAGGACGACCCGGTGGTCATCGTGGCGGCGGCCTGCCGGTTCCCCGGCGGCATCGCCAACCCCGAACAGCTCTGGGAGATGGTCGCGGCCGGTGGCGACGGCACCTCCGCCCTCCCGGACGACCGGGGGTGGCCGGTCGACCTGGTCGACACCGACCCGGCGGCGGCCGGGCACTCGACGGTCGGGCGCGGTGGCTTCCTGGCGGGGGCCGGCGACTTCGACGCCGGTTTCTTCGGGATCTCACCGAGGGAGGCCACCGCGATGGACCCGCAGCAGCGGGTGCTCCTGGAGTGCACGTGGGAGGCACTGGAGCGGGCCGGGGTCGAGCCGCGCTCGCTGCGCGGCAGCCGCACGGGCGTGTACGTGGGGCTGGGTGACTCGGACTACGCACGCCTGCTGCGCGGGGACGGTGAGGCCGAAGGGCACCTGATCACCGGGGCGGCCAACAGTGTCGCGTCCGGCCGGATCGCCTACGTGCTCGGCCTCGAGGGCCCGGCCCTGACCGTGGACACCGCCTGCTCCTCGGCGCTGGTCGCCCTGCACCTCGCGGTCCGCTCGCTGCGTGCCGGCGAGTGCGACCAGGCCCTGGTCGGCGGAGCAATGATCATGGTCAACCCCGACCAGTTCATCGGGTTCAGCCGGCAGCGCGCGCTCGCGCCCGACGGCCGGTGCAAACCGTTCGCGGCCGCCGCCGACGGGTTCGCCCTCTCCGAGGGGGCCGCGGTGGTGATGATCGAGCGGCAGTCCGCCGCCCACGCCGCCGGGCACCCGGTGCTGGCCGTGCTGCGCGGTTCCGCGGTGAACTCCGACGGTGCCTCGAACGGGCTCTCCGCCCCCAACGGCCTCGCCCAGCAGCGCGTCCTGCGCGACGCGCTGCGGGACGCGGGTGTCGGCCCGGCCGACATCGACGCCGTGGAGACCCACGGCACCGGAACCGAGCTCGGGGACCCGATCGAGGCCGGCGCGCTCCTCGAGGTGTTCGGCACCGAGCGCGACGAGCCGCTGTGGATCGGGTCGCTCAAGTCGAACGTCGGGCACACCCAGACCGTGGCCGGACTCGGCGGCTTGATCAAGACCATGCTGGCCATGCAACACGGCGTCCTCCCCGCCACGGTGCACGTCGACGCCCCGAGCCCGCACGTGGCGTGGGAGTCCGGTGCGGTGGAGCTGCTCACCGAATCCCGTCCCTGGCCGAAGAACGGCCACCCCCGCCGGGCCGGTGTCTCCTCGTTCGGGATCAGCGGCACCAACGCGCACGTCGTGCTGGAGGAGCCGCCGCTCCCGCCGGTGCGGCTGGCGGGCGCCGACCGGAGCGGCGCGGGCCAGGCCACCCCCGACCGGACGGAGCTCGTCGCCTGGCCGGTCTCCGCGCGTGGCGCCGACGAGCTGGCCGACCTCGCCGTCGGCCTCGCCGACCACGTGGAGCGGACCGGCGAGCCGGCCGACGCGGTGGGTGCCGCCCTGGTGCGCCGCACCGCGTTCGAGGAGCGTGCGGTGGTGCTCGCCTCCGGTGACGACCTGTCCGGCGCACTCGACGACCTGCGCGCGCTGGCCGCCGGTGAGGTGCCCGCCGCCGCCGCCCGGGGCACGGCCGACACCGGCGCGCGGGGAGTGGTGTTCGTGTTCCCGGGTCAGGGTGCGCAGTGGGTGGGGATGGGTCGGGAGTTGTTGGGTGGTGGTGGTCGTTCGGCGGGGGTGTTCGTGGGGCGGTTGCGGGAGTGTTCGGTGGCGGTGGTGGCCGTGGGTGGTCCGGATGTGTTCGCGGTGTTGGGGGATGAGGACTCGTCCGCGTTGGACGATGTGGGTGTGGTGCAGCCGGTGTCGTGGGCGGTGAT